>CAZJQS010000086.1:0-20760 GCA_964548175.1 uncultured Saprospiraceae bacterium | reverse complement strand
AACTCAAAACTCAAAACTCAAAACTCAAAACTCAAAACTCAAAACTCAAAACTCAAAACCCAAAACTCAAAACTCAAAACTCAAAACTCAAAACCCTCTCAGTCTTCACAATTCCGGGATAGTTCTTGTTTTTATTCGATCACTTATTTCACGATTTTTACATACATAAATACGCACCAAAAAAATTAACTATGAAAAGTATCAATTGGATCCAATTGTTTTTCGGCCTGGCGCTGACCGGTCTTGTAGCCTGCACTTCTGGTACAGAGGGAGGCGAACAACAAAAAGAGGACACTGAACAGGGGCAGGATGAGCCTGCTGCGGAAACTGCTTCATCTACGGTTTCCGGTGAAAACTTTACCATTACCACCATCGAGTCCGGTATTCCTAGTCCGCGCAAAGAAATGAAGGGAACGATCGAGGGGGTTGACATTACGATCAACTACGGTAGTCCTTCTGTCAACAACAGGGCCATCTGGGGAGAGCTGGTTCCTTATGATGAAGTTTGGCGCACAGGTGCTAATAAGGCTACGAGCTTTACAGTATCCCAGGACGTCATGATCAACGGCCAGAAGCTTCCTGCCGGCACTTACGGGCTATTTACTATTCCTGGTGAAAAAGAATGGACCATCATTTTTAATGAAGACTCCCAGCAATGGGGAAGCGGCAGCTATACCGAAGGAAAGGACGTCATTCGGATCAAAGCTACTCCGCAAATGATGGATGAAACCAAAGAGGCTATGGATTTTATGATCAACGGTAATACCGTAGTCTTCGAATGGGAAAAAGTAGCCGTTCCTTTTACTGTAGCACCTGCTTAAATAATTTCGAGGCTGTCTCAAAAGACCTCAGTTTTACGGCAAAGGCTTCGACCAACGGCGAAATCCGACTGTCGGCAGGCGAGGCAATGGTGTAGAATTCTTTTGAGACAGCTTTGAAATCATCCTTTTTTTCTGCTTTTTTGTCAAAAAAGCCCCTTTAGTGCATCATATTTCAATTTTTCTTCGTTAAGATGAAAAAATGTGAGTTATGAATGTGAAATCCTACCTACTGATATTGACAGGGCTTCTGTTTCTTTTGCCAGCCTTCGCCTTTAGCCAAAGCAACGTTTTTTACACGGTTTTTGTAGGCAATTATCCCGATCCGCAGGCCGAGCAGTTTTCGCTCTTGCGCCGGTATGGCTTTCTTTACAAGGAAGACCTTCAGCAAAATATTTCCAAGGTATACATCGGCGGTTTTGACAATAAAAAAGAAGCGGCAGAATTGATGAATAACATCAAACCACTGTATACGGAGGCTCAGGTGGTGGAGCAAAAATTCGACCCCAAAAATGAGGTGACGGTTATCCAGGTCGCCACCCGGCTTTTTAATCAGGATATTGAGTGGGAGGCATTTGAGCCCCTTGAGAATATTTATGCGATGATCGACGGGGATAAGATCAAGGTCGCCACCGGCATCTATCCTTCTTTTGAAGCAGCTCGACGCGATTTGGACGCCATTCGCAACATGGGCTTCGACGACGCTTTTATCAAAAATGTGAACGGAGTGTTGCTGAAACGCTTATCTGAATTTGAAACCGGATTAAAAAAACCGGTCATCCCTTTCCAGCTGGAAGAAAGGCCGGTGGCTGTCAGCCAGGATAATCAACAAACTACCGTTAAGCGTCCGGGTACTAAAAAGGGCGCCCCCAGAGAAGAAGAACCGGCTGTCGTTCAACAGCCTAACCCAAGAGGATATGAATCTTTTATCCCTATGCAGAATCAGCCTCAGGTACAACCAAAGAATCCACAGGAATATGATAATTATGCCTCCCAGTATGAGGGTGTGAAAGGTATTCCCGCGCAGCCTGATATTCGCTCGCAGATCAAACGCCGTTCCGTACTGGAGTTGCAGAAGGTTCTTAAGCAGGAGGATACCTATCAGGGCGAGCTGGATGGCTATTACGGTCCGGGTACCTCCGCCGGCTATGAGCGGATAAAGAATCAAAGCAAAGAGCTGCAAAAATACGCGCTCTTGTCCCAGTATGCAGCAACGGGCTCAGGCATTGATGCTCGTCCGTTGCAACAGGCCATTAATGAACTGCCTAGCGATCCCAGCGCCCAGAACGTCATAGACGGCTCCAGTGTCCCTATTGCTAAAGCTTATCGGGCATACACCCTGTTTAACGCCCTGGGACCCTCAAATGAAATCAACACCTTAATGAACTCCGCCATTAAGGAGGCTTATGGTCTTACGCAGGGGCCGGCTCCTTTCGACTATTCAGCAAGCTATCTTTACAATAACTGGAACCAGTTGGTCTTACATATCCTTTTCCTCCATGCTGCACCCGGCAATGCTTATGCTGCACCCTGCTGGCTGATAGAGGCCCATCCACAGCCTGTTGTTCAGGCCCAAACGGCATTTGCCAATACCGGTCTGAATACCTTCCTCATGGAAAACTGCGATAATTTTATGAAATGGGAAGAGATTCAGATGCTGACAGCTATAGCAGAAGATATGAACGGGGGCCGGCAAGCTAATCCGCAGGAAGCAGCTGCCGATGCCTCTTTGAGGGCTCAGCTGTACACGACGACTGCCTCTCTGGAGAATGCCAACCAGGCCACCTATGAGAAATGGAATCGCGACCTCTGGACCGGACTTAACAATTGGGCTATGGCCGATCCGCTCCATCAAAAACTGATTAATGCCCTTAAAGTGACTTACTTTCAGTCGCAGGTGCGCCTGGAAGATTTCTACATGGATAAAGGTTTTAAATATGAAGAGGCTGCCGGCCTGGCTCTGGCGACGCTGGAGGCGCTGGTAGGAAGAGATTTGCAGCGGTTCTTGTAAAAAGAGGTTTAGGGTTTAGGGTTTAGGGTTCAGGGTTTAGGGTTCAGGGTTTAGGGTTTAGGGTTCATAGTTTAGGGTTCAGGGTTTAGGGTTCAGGGTTCATAGTAAAAACCCAAAACCCAAAACCCAAAACCCAAAACTCAAAACCCAAAACTCAAAACTCAAAACTCAAAACCCAAAACTCAAAACCCAAAACTCAAAACCCAAAACTATCATTTTCATTACTCCACGACTTCGAACACCATATCAAACTGACTTTCCACCGAATAAGGGGTTGTGAAGGCAAAAAAGAACAAGATCTCCAGCTTGAACTGCGGTTCCAGCATAGTCTTCCGAACATTTCTTAAAGTAGGCAGCAAACGCACTTCTCTACCTGCCCGATTGACGATATTGTCGATGTAGAAAATCTCATCAGCGACGGTGCAGGGCTCAGGCCCATCCGGACAAGCACGGACGGAGATTTCCCTGATGTAGTCGAAGTCCTCGTTACCCAGAGACCGTAGTGTAGCGGCAAAGGGATTGATGGCTCTGATGCTGGCGGTGTCCACCATGTTTTCACTGAGGTAAAAGTCAATATTGGTGGATATCCGGTCTTCAAAAACCCTCGGCAGGGTAGCGCTCAGGCCGGCGGGAATGACAAAACGGGTATTGGGATACACCATTTCAAAGAGGCGCTGCCCGGAGTCGTTCCGGCAAGCCATCGCTAAAAAAAGCAGGGGCAACATAATAAAAGTATACCTTTTCATGGTGGTGTGATAAATGTTCAATAAATTTGATTCCATTCGTTTTTTCCGATATTTAATTCTTTCCTTGTATCTTTCTTCCGAACGTCAATTTCGGGTATGTAGTACTTTTTTTATTATAAAACAGACAATATGGGCGAACAAAAAGTTTCTTTAGCTTCCAATGGGGCACAAATGCAGCGGTTTGTTAAAAACCTGCTTCAGGATGTAGAAGCTCTGGAATATATGCTGAACAATGGTTGGTTTGAAACCGACACCATGAGAATAGGAGCCGAACAAGAGCTTTGCCTGGTCAATAAAAAGACCTTTAAGCCGGCTACTATTGCTATGGAAGTGCTGGAACATCTGACGGAACACCCCTGGGTAGAAACCGAACTGGCCAGTTTTAACCTGGAAGTCAATCTGATGCCGAGGGTATTCTCCGGAAGTTGCTTCGGCGAGATGGAAACAGAAACCCGGACCCATTTAGACATCATCAGAAAAGCTCTCGAACCTTTCAATGCGGAAATTATCCTGACCGGTATCCTGCCTACGTTGAGGAAGTTTGATCTGGAAATGAAAAACCTGACCCCTAAAAAAAGGTACCGGGCGCTGATGGAAGCCATCAACAGCCAGCTCATCGGCAGTGCTTATGAACTTCGGCTGAGCGGGATCGATGAATTGTTGCTGAAGCACCAGTCGCCCCTACTGGAAGCTTGTAATACAAGCTTCCAGGTTCACCTGCAGGTTACTCCGGATAATTTTGTTAAATTCTACAACATCGCCCAGGCCTTAACCGCGCCCGTCCTGGCCATTTCTGCTAATTCGCCTATTGTTTTTGGAAAAAGACTGTGGCACGAAAGCCGGATCGCCCTGTTTCAACAAGCCTTGGATACCCGGACAACCCACGATCACATGCGGGAGCGCAGCCCCCGGGTGAATTTCGGCAGCGACTGGCTGGAGCATTCGATCCTGGAAATCTACAAAGAAGACATCGCCCGTTTCCGGGTGCTGCTGAGCGCCGACGTGGAGGAAGACTCTCTCGAAATGATTACCTCAGGAAAAACGCCTAAACTGAGAGCTTTACAGGTGCATAACTCTACTGTTTATCGCTGGAATCGCCCCTGCTATGGCATCAGTGATAATGGAAAACCACATCTGAGAATTGAAAATCGCGTGCTTCCTTCAGGGCCCACCGTCGTTGATGAAATTGCCAATGCGGCTTTCTGGCTTGGAGCTGTAGAAGGCATGGCTATGGAGTGCCAGGATGTAAGGGATAAAATGAGTTGGGATGACGCGCTGGACAATTTCGCCAAAGCGGCTCAGTTCGGCATAGATTCTAAATTTACCTGGTTCAATGATAAAAAAATAGCTGCCTGCGATCTGGTCCTTGGAGAGCTATTGCCGCTTTCCAGAAAAGGACTGGAGAGTAAAGGCATAATAAAAGAAGATATCGACAAATACCTGGGCATCATAGAAGCTCGTGCTCGGGAACATATGAACGGCGCCAGATGGCAGCTTCGGGCTTTCAGCAAATTGAAAAAAGAGGTGGATAGGGATGAAGCCCTGAGCGTACTTACCTCCTGCATCATCCAAAATCAGTTGAAATCAAAACCGGTGCACAGCTGGAAAATGCCCAAAGCTCAGGACCTGGATGATTACCATCCTTCCAAGCTCAAAGTTGAGGAATTCATGGAAACCGACCTTTTTACCGTTCAAAAAGACGATATTATCGAACTGGTCACCGAGCTGATGGATTGGCGTAAGATCCGCTATATGCCGGTAGAGGACGCCAAAGGCAAACTGATCGGGCTGGTGACCTCGAGGTTGCTGCTTCGTTATTTTTCGAAAAAAGATCGGCGTGGTCCCGGACAGGAACAGATGACCATCAAAGACATCATGATCAAGGACCCGCTTACCATTGCCCCATGGGCAAACATCCTCGAAGCCATTACTATTATGCGGAATAATAGAATAGGGTGTCTTCCTGTCGTTCAGGGAGAGGAGTTAGTAGGGGTCATCACGGAAATGGACTTTGTAAGGATCTCTTCCAGGTTGATCGAACGGTTAGAGGAAAAAGAATAAAACCGGCAGCGCCGGTTTTATTCTTTTATTATTTCTCTTCCGCCGCTGCTACGATCTCGGCTTTTTTCTCTTCTCCGGATTGCTCGGCGTCCTCTTTTTCCTGTGGCCAGACGGCATGAGGGCAATTGAGCGCATTCCGGGTATCGGGGGACACTTCCGGGAACCGGCTCTGCGTATAATGTGCATATCGTTCATTTTCATTCAATTGTTGTAAGAACGCTGCAAAAATAGGCAATGCTGTATTGGCGCCCTGACCGAGTGTGAGTGAGCGGAAACGGACTGCCGGAGACTCGGCGCCCACCCAGGCGCCCGCGACAAGGGTAGGGGTAAAACCCATAAACCAACCGTCGGAATGATTCTGACTGGTGCCGGTCTTGCCACCCAGTTCATTTTCAAATTTATATCTGTACCTCAGACGAACACCTGTGCCGCGATCTACCGCTGAACGTAACATTTCGCGGATAATATCGGCTTGTTCGGGCGTCATGACCTGCACCCAACCAGAGGTATCTAAAGGTTGCGTATTGTTGATCAGTATCTTTCCGTCACGGGTGACCACTTTTTCAATATAATAAGGCTCGGGTCTTTTTCCCCGGTTCACGAAAGTGCCATATACTTTGATCATGTTAGCCAGGGAAGTCTCTACGGCGCCCAGTGCGATGGCCGGCACGCCGGGAACGGTGTCAGCCACCCCCAGTTGTTCGGCCAGTTCCGCTACGTAACCCGGTCCGGAACGCATGGCCATACTTACGGTGACCGTATTGATGGACTTGATCAGGCCCCCTTCCATAGAGTAAGCGCCGCCATATTTATTGTCGGCATTTTTCGGACGCCATCCTTCATATTGCCAGTAAGTACGCAGATAGTTACCGGTGTAGGTGCACGGTGGAATGCCCCTTTTGATTGCATTGGCGTAAACGATCGGTTTGAAAGTTGATCCAACTTGCCGTTTTGAGGTGACGTGATCGTATTGAAAGTACTTGTGTTCTATACCGCCCACCCAGGCTCTGATCATGCCGGTTTGTGGCTCCATAGCCAAAAAGCCGGCGTTGAGGAAGGAGAGGTAGTATTTAATGGAGTCCATAGGGCTCATCTCGACCTCTTTTTCTCCCTTTTTCCAGTCAAAAACTGTCATTTTGATCGGATGATCGAAAATAGAGTCGATCTCCGGCTCGGAAAAGCCGCTTTCTCTTAGCATATGGTAACGATCGGATGAGCGTTTTGAGATCAGGAGAATGGTATCGTTTTCCCAGGGCGTTTTTCCCTGGAGATGTTCGATAAAATCCTGCTGTAGTCCTTCCATTCTGCTTTTTAATGCTTTCTCTGCATAAGTCTGCATGGTTGGATCCAGGGTGGTGTAAATTTTCAACCCATCGGTATAAAGGTTGTAGCCCATTCCGTTTTCCTTTCTCAGGTCTTTGAGCTTTTCCCTCAACTCCAGCCTCAGGTGCTCCCTGAAGTGAGTAGCCAGCCCCTCGTTATTGTCTAATGGCGCATACTCCAATCCAAGCTCGCTCTTTTGTAACGAATCCACCTCTTTTTTAGACAGATAGCCATATTTTTTCATTTGATGGAGGACCAGATTACGCCGTTCGATAGATCGCTCCGGGAAGCGCATAGGATTGTAGAGCGTTGTAGCCTTTAGCATACCTACCAATACCGCCGACTGCCTGATGGTCAGCCGGTCGGGAGTAGTATTGAAAAAACGATGGGCGGCGACTTTGATCCCGTAGGTGTTTTCACTGAAAGGCACCGTATTCAGATACAATTCCAGTATCTCTTCCTTGCTGTAGAGCTTTTCCAGTCGATGAGCAATAAGCACTTCTTTTAGCTTGTTGATCATCAGACTGCCGAAGCCGTAATTTTCTCTCGGGTAAAGGTTTTTGGCCAGTTGTTGCGTGATCGTACTGCCTCCTCCTGCTGAACGATCCTTTAGCAGAATGTTTTTGATGAAAACTCTGAACCAGGACCGGAAATCGACGCCCTTATGTTTGAAAAAACGGGCATCTTCCGTAGCGATCAATGCTTGGATGAACGCAGGGGAGATTTTTTTATAGGCTACATTACTCCTGTTTTCAATATAATAACGCCCAAGCACAGAACTGTCGGAGGCCAATACCTCTGACGCTTGATAATGGGTTACCGTTACCAGATCTTCTTTGTTCGGAAGCTTCCCGTAGGCGCCCATGGATATGCTGAGCACCAGGACAGCGATGAAGATAGAAAGGGCGCAAACCAGCATTGATGCTGCGACAACCCCCCAGAAAGCCCAGGGGTACTTTTGACGGGCCATACGCTGGAACCCAATGAAGTTTTCCTTCAAGTCGAACACCTTAGCACGCAGGCGCTCGAACAAGCCGGAGCGATTGTTTTTATTTGTATGTTGCATGGGACCTAAAAATTTATTGAACTTTCAATTTTGTTCGCTCTGTTGTTTGGACTCACGGACAAAGCCGAAGTAACTTTTCTTAACGCAACTTTAATGATTTTTAAAGCGCTTTAAGATCATTCAGGCAGCTCCCGTCAGCTTTTCCTGAGTTGGAAAATACCGCAGGTTGTTCTGCCCTGACAAAGCAATTTTTTCCCTTTGCGTTCAACAAAAGGTTAGGTATATACATGCCTCTCAAGCCGGCAATAGAATATGAGTGTTAGTTGGTTTTTAGAAATGCTTCAAACGATGAGGGTGTTTTCTTTTATTATTTAACGAGCTCCAACTCGTATTGGTTCCATTTACCGGGCATTTTTTATTTTGATGAGCGCTACAACTAAAATCTGTATCTTACCAGATAAAAGATGGTAATCAAACACCAACTATTGTGGCTTATTTTAGTTCTTTTTTCCCTGCCGAACTGTAACACGCCCTCCGTAGAAAGCATTTCCGGAGATGGGATTATCGCGTTCACAGAAGTCAATGTGCTGCCAATGACCGGAAATGAAGTACTCGATAATCAAACTGTAATCGTCCGCAATGGGAAGATCGACCGCGTCGTCCCTTCCGGAAGTCTGGAAATAGGAGACGACGTCACCATTATAGAAAGTAAAGGCAAGTACTTGCTGCCTGGGCTATCAGAAATGCATGCTCATATTCCTGTCGCTCAGGAAGATAACGACAGCCTGGTTAGAGAAACGTTACTGCTCTATCTTTCGGGCGGTATCACTATGATCCGGGGAATGCTCGGCAACCCTTACCATCTTGAACTCAGAAAAGCTGTTGCGAAGGGCGACATTCTTGGTCCTCGGGTCTTCACTTCCAGTCCTTCTATGAACGGAAATACTGTTCAGACAATAGGGGAAGCGATTGAAAGAACGACTTAATATCATAAAGACGGGTACGATTTTCTGAAAATCCACCCGGGAATAGAATTGGACGTATTCGAAAAATTAGTGGAAACAGCCAATGAAGTGGGCATTACTTATTCCGGTCATGTGCCGGTTGCAGTGGGCATCGATAGGGCTATTGAATTTAAATATGCATCCATTGATCACCTGGACGGCTACATCGACGGACTTGTGCCTGAGACAGCTGATTTTGATCCTGCCAGCGGCGGTTTATTCGGCATTGCATTTACCGATCAGGCGGATGAAAGTATTATTCCCGATATCGTGAACCGCACAAAAGAAGCGGGCGTATGGATCGTACCTACGCAAGTGCTGTTAGTGCGCTGGACGGACAGCACTACCGGAACAGAATTGGTCAATGAAGAAGGAACCCAATACCTTCCACCTCAAATACGCTATCAATGGCGGTTGTCAAAGGATCAGATACTGGAAGGCAACCGGGAACATGCGGAGCGCAATGTCAGGTACATTGAGCTTAGACAAGCTTTGCTCAGGGAGATGGAAAAACAAGGTGTAAATTTGTTGTTAGGTTCAGATGCGCCACAGATCGGCAATGTACCGGGATTTTCGATCCATTATGAGATCGATGCATTGTTGGATGTTGGTTTATCGCCGTTTACTATTTTGGAGAGCGGCACCATCAATCCTGCTCGCTTTTTTAATCAGCAAGGCGTATTTGGGACTATAGAGGAAGGTGCAGATGCAGACCTTTTATTGGTGGGGGCTAATCCCTTGGATGACCCCGCCGTCCTTCGCCGGCATGAAGGAGTGATGGTCAGAGGGCGATGGTTGAGCCGGGCATGGCTGGATGGACAGCTGAAGGAAATAGCATTAAAGCATCAGGAATAAATTGAGGTTTTGCAATGAACAATTATCAGAATCAAAGCCTCTTATTAAGAAGAGGTCAACAGAAAATGACCGAAAAATTGTACATTTGTTGACCTCAAAAATTTTTTTAGCAAACAAAAACAACAATATCGTTATGCCATTTGACATAGAAATGATTAAGGCCGTGTATGAGGCCTTGCCTAAACGCGTGGAGGAGGCCAGAAAGGCCCTGGGCCGTCCGCTCACGCTCGCTGAGAAGATCCTTTACACCCACCTGCATCCTGAATCACCATTGCAAACTTACCAAAGAGGCAAAGATTATGTTTTCTTTGCACCCGACCGTGTGGCGATGCAGGATGCTACTGCCCAAATGGCGTTGCTGCAGTTTATGATGGCCGGAAGAGATAAGGTGGCCGTACCTTCTACCGTCCACTGTGATCACCTGATACAGGCAGAAGTAGGCGCCGAGAAGGACTTGAAAACGGCATTGAATACCAACTCTGAAGTATACGACTTCCTGGCTTCTGTGTCTAATAAATATGGCATTGGCTTTTGGAAGCCCGGCGCCGGCATCATTCACCAGATCGTTCTGGAAAACTACGCTTTCCCGGGCGGTATGATGATCGGAACGGACTCGCACACGCCTAACGCAGGAGGATTGGGTATGGTAGCCATCGGCGTAGGCGGCGCCGACGCAGTGGATGTGATGGCGGGTATGCCCTGGGAGCTGAAAATGCCCAAGTTGATCGGAGTTAAGCTGACCGGAAAAATGAGCGGCTGGACCTCTTCTAAAGATGTCATCCTGAAGGTGGCCGGTATCCTGACCGTAAAAGGCGGTACGGGTGCTATCGTGGAATACTTCGGCCCAGGCGCCGAATCGCTTTCTTGCACCGGTAAGGGAACCATCTGTAATATGGGTGCAGAGATCGGCGCCACGACTTCTACATTCGGCTACGATGAGTCCATGAGCAGGTACCTGAGAGCGACCGACCGTACAGAGGTAGCAGAACTGGCCGACCAGATCGCCGAGCACCTGACCGGTGATCAGGAGTGCTATGACCATCCTGAAAAATATTTCGATCAGGTCATCGAGATCGACTTGTCTACCTTAGAACCTCATATCAATGGTCCTTATACACCCGACCTGGCGTGGCCGATCTCTAAATTTGCAGCAGCTGTAAAGGAGAACAATTATCCTCAGAAACTGGAGGTGGGACTGATCGGCTCTTGTACCAACTCTTCTTATGAAGACCTGGACCGCGCCGCTTCCCTGGCCAAACAGGCAGTGGCTAAGAATTTGAAAGTCAAGTCTGAATTTACTGTTACACCGGGTTCTGAACAGATCAGATATACTGTGGAGCGTGACGGGCAGCTGGATGCTTTTGAGCAAATGGGCGGCGTAGTGTTGGCCAATGCCTGCGGTCCTTGTATCGGACAGTGGGCTCGACACACTGATGATCCTAATCGTGCCAACTCCATCATTACTTCTTTTAACCGCAACTTCTCCAAGCGTAACGATGGTAATCCACAAACCCGCTCCTTTGTGGCTTCTCCAGAGATCGTTACCGCCATGGCCATCGCCGGCGACCTGACCTTCAATCCGCTGACAGATACTTTGACCAATGAAAAGGGGGAAGAGGTTAAATTGGAGGCTCCTACAGGCGTAGAATTGCCATCTAAAGGATTTGACGTAGAAGATGCCGGATTTATTCCGCCAATGGAAGACGGCTCAGGCGTCGAAGTTGTCGTCGATCCAAATTCTGATCGCTTGCAGTTGCTGGAGCCTTTCCAGCCGATCACTCAAAAAGAAGTGACCGATATGCGCATTTTGATCAAAACGAAAGGTAAGTGTACAACAGATCACATCTCTATGGCCGGCCCATGGTTGAAGTTCCGCGGTCACCTGGAGAACATTTCCAACAACTGCCTGATCGGCGCGGTGAACTATTTCAACGATAAAACGGACCTGGTCGCCAATTATGTAGATGATGCCTCTAATGCTGAGTTTATGGCCGTACCGGAGTCTGCGAAAAAATACAAAGCGGCCGGTATTGGAACGGTTGTTTTTGGTGAAGATAACTACGGTGAGGGTTCTTCTCGCGAACATGCAGCTATGGAGCCACGCTTTTTGGGTGTAAAAGCAGTGATCGTGAAATCCTTCGCGCGCATTCACGAGACTAATCTGAAGAAGCAAGGCATGCTGGCGTTAACGTTCCTTAATCCTGCTGATTACGACAAAATCCGCCAGGATGATTTCATCGATATTCCCGATTTCAGTCAGATGACCCCCGGCAAAAACCTTACGGTTACGCTAAAGCATTCTGACGGAACATCCGAATCTTTCGCAGTGGCTCATACCTATAATCAAGCTCAGATCGACTGGGTGAGAGCAGGTTCGGCGCTGAACAAGATCCGCGAGGAGTTGGCCGGCTAATGGCTAGTGGTATAAGGCAGAAAGTATAAGGTAGAAAGTGTTTACACTAAAATATTAGGAATGGGTTGCTTACTTAAGGTTCCCGGAGTTTTGGAAAAATATTAAGCTGAGGAGCATGAAAATTTTTAAATAATGATCCGACATCTTGATAAAATTATAGTACTCCACGATTCTACCTTCTACCTTTTACTTTCTACCTTCTTCCTTCTACTCCTCACTCACTGCCAATCTCCTCAGGCAGATACTTCTGCTGTACTGGAAGACTACTTCCAGCCTTATCCCAACAAAGTGCTAGCTATCGATTCTTCCGTTGCCGCCACTACGCTGGAGGACCAGGCGTTGCGTTTGTATGAGCAAAAGCGATATGATCAGGCTATTGTCTTATTTGATGAGCTGATTCAGACTGAAAGCCGGGTAGAAGAGCGTTACACCTGGCTGTTCTACAAAGGTAATGCTCAGCTGGCGCAAGGGCAGTTAGAAAAAGCCATCGATACCTTCGACTATCTCCCTGCTGACCATCCTCTCTATGAGGACAGTCGGTGGTACATGGCCTTAGCTCTATTACAACTGGATCGTCAGGAGGAGGCTCGGGAGGTTTTAAAGGAGGTGTCTCCTCAACATGAAAAGCACAAGGAAGCCCGGAAGTGGATCAAGATCTTTTTTTGATCCACTTTTAGGGTCATTAAGTTTTAGTTCCACTCTGTTTTTACTCTAGCCTGTTTTTTAGTGATTTACATAATGTTAAAAAAATCACAGACCTCGTAATGGGTGTCCGGGTTTGTCCTGTGGAAAACATTACCAACCTCAGAGGTCTTTAAGACCTCTGAGGTTGGTAAATGAAAGTTTTCCACATTTTCTTAAATTTTCGCCTGTAAGCAATAGATAGTCAATTTATTACATAGTGTTAAAAAAATCACAGACCTCGTAATAGGTGTCCGCATTTGTCCTGTGGAAAACTACCCCAGACCTCAAAGGTCTTTAAGACCTTTGAGGTCTATGCCAGATACTAGGCAGTTAATAGCCAAAACGAACACTGCGCCAAAATCTCCTGTTACAAATATGTTGGCTAAGACAAAAAACCGAGTTGAATGAATTTTTTAGAACGATTTTCCACTTCTTTTGAGAAACTGACGGAAAAGCTGGGAAACTGGATGGATTCCATCGTCACCTCCCTGCCGAATTTCCTGCTGGCGGTTATCGTTTTCTCTCTAGGCTTGTTTTTGTCGAGATATGTTCGTCGAGCTGCTAAGCGGGTATTGAAAAAGGTTTTGACCAGTTCTTCCGTGATTAACTTGCTTTCTAACGGTGCTTCCGTGTTGTTTATCGTACTCATTTTATTTGTTGTACTGAATATACTAAACCTCGATACCGCACTGACCTCATTGCTGGCAGGTGCCGGAGTAGCAGGTCTGGCCATTGGTTTGGCCGTGCAGGATCCGATCATCAATCTGTTGTCGGGCATCATGATGTCCACCCGGGGGTTTTACCGGATCGGTGATTGGGTGGAAACCAACGGCTTTTTCGGCCAAATCAAAGAGATCAGCATGAGAAATACCGTCGTGGTTACGCCGCTCGGACTGGAAGTCATTCTTCCCAATAAAATGGTCATCCAAAATCCCCTGACTAATTTCACCAATACCCAGGAAAGACGCGTAGAATTAAACTGTGGCATTTCCTATGGCGATGACCTGGAAAAAGTCGAACGCGTTTCCCGAAAAGCTATCCAGGAAGGGGTCAATTTTGACGACAGCCGCCCCGTAGATTTCTTCTACACAGAATACGGCAGCAGTTCCATTAACTTCATGCTTCGTTTTTGGATGAATCGCGCCACTCAACCAGACTTCCTAAAAGCCCGCCACGAGGCCATCATCGCCTTGAAAAAGGCCTTTGACGAAAATGATATCACCATCCCATTCCCCATCCGGACATTGGATTTCGGCATCAAAGGCGGAGAACGCCTGGATCAGATGAAACCACTGAAAACAATGGATGCCTCAAAGACTAATTAACCTAAGTTGCGATGCAACTTAGGTGTAGATGGTAAATGGTAGAAAGTAGAAAGATTTCTGCCTGAAATGGACAAATAGATACCTTTTTTGATTGTATTTCTTTCTACCTAATACCTTCTACCTTCTACTAAAGTTGCTTCGCAACTTGAATTAATTAATCATTCGCTTATTTGTTCATTGCAGTATTTCTGAATGAATAAATAAAAAATTATAAATAAAAAAATATAAAAAAACATGTATCAAGAGATTGAAGCTAAAGATTTAGACATTAGAGTAGATACTTCCGCACAACGCTTTTACTTTCAGGTGTTGGGCACTACTGACGCAGAGTTGTTGTACGACCTGCATACCGATGAAAGACGTAATGTGATCGAATTGACAAAGATGAACATTCCGAAACATCTGGAGCCAACCAAAATCGCTGATGAACTGACCATGTATGCCATCAAGCATGCCGATAAAAATGGTTATCTGGTGAAAACATCCGCTCCGTATACAAAAAGCTGGATGAACCGCCATCCGGAATTTAATTACCTGGCGGCAGGTAGGAAAAAGAAAAGAAGTAAATAAAAAAAAGCTGTCTCAAAAGACATTTTATATTTCGTTAGCTTACGCAGCTAATAAAATTCTTCTCCTTCATTTTCTTCGGAGAAAATGAAGGAAATAAAATGATATTAGGCCACACAAACCTGCAAAATGCCTTTTGAGACAGTCCTTTTTATTCCAATCTGTATTGAAAATACAGTTCCATTCTCACAGGAACCGCCTTTCCTTCATGCCTGGCCGGAAGCCAGTTAGGTAAGTCGCTCAGCGTTCGTTCCACCTCTTTTAAAAGCGCCTCATTGCCTTCCTTTTTATCGTCAACATTTTTTTCTGCCCTATTATTTCCATACCCGATAACAACAATCCTTAGTCGGCGATCTGTTTCTTCGAGATCTACCGGTTTGACCACCAACTCTTCCATATGGCCTGATTCGTTAATGTTGAAAGAGGCTTTGTACGTTCCGGTAACACCATTATTTCGCGCAACAGCCGGATATAAAACAGTGCGGTATACTTCTTCCAGGAATATACGGTCTGGGTCTGGCATTTCCTTGTATCTTTCCTCCCCTACATCTAATACCGGTTTTTGATCCACTGCATTAATGTCTAAAGTGACGGGATCACTAAATTCTATTGATTTAACAAGGTCGCTGCAATTCACCAAAAGGAAGCCTAGAAGTAGAATAAGAAAAAAGCTATGTCCCTTACGCCAGCCCCGGTGGTTTTTCTTTTTGCACATCATATCAATTCGTTTTTTTAAAGGTGAAGAATACAATTTTGGATGCCAGCCTGAAGGCGCCATAGATGATTGGATCAATAATTTTCCATAAGAAGTGGGAGAAAACGCTCGAATAACCTCTTCATCCACTTCGTACTCCTGGACCATCTCCTGCCGGCGAAGAAATAACCACTGCAGCGGATGAAACCAAAGAAAGATATTTCCCAATACAAGAGGCATTCGCTCCTGCAGGTGTTTGTTTTTCAGATGAATGGATTCGTGCAGACAGATCATATCAATCATTGCAGGAGCTGTTTTATTGGGTAAAAAAATAATACCCAGCCCCGCAAAAGGAGCGTTTATCTTTTCATGATAGATTACGGGAAAACCTCTGTAGCTCGACCGTCTTCCGCTTTGTTTCCAATACAAAAGACGAAAATATTGAACGAGTAAGCTGAGTACCTGCCAGAATACGCCCAACAGATAAAGGGCTGGGATCGCTGCATAAAAGTTCCAGTATTGGAGCCCTTCCTGTGGGGAAGCGGTTTCCGGCGAAGCAACCGATATTGTCACTATGCCTCCAATAGTTGGGGTAAAAACCGGTATGGTCGAACTCGAATATAATAAGGTGGGAAGCAGCGGGATGATCCATCCCATCAGGTAGGCCCCAATGAGAAAGGCTCTTTGCAGCCGCCAATTGTCATTTTTGGCAAAGATCCGCTGGTAAAAAAGCAACAGTGCGCTCCAGATCAGGCTCAGCCGGATTAAAAACTCAATCATCTCCGCTTTCATGATCTTCCAGTTTTTTCATCAATTCATTTATTTCCTCCAGGCTCAGATCTTCCTTTTTGATCAGTTGAGCTACCAATTGCTTAGGGGAGTTGCCAAAGTAGTTGCGAACAACCTTGCTAAGCGTTTGCTGCCCATACTGCTCGCGCGTCAAAGTGGGCTCATATACAAAAGTGCGCCCATAAGTCTCATGTTTTAAAAACCCCAGCTTGTCCAAAGCCAGCACTACGGCCGAAACAGTGCTGTGCGGCGGTTTCTTACCACTTCGCTTCCTGATCTCATCCCGTATGTCGCCTACCGTGCAACGCCCCAGGTCCCATATGAATTGCATAATCTCTTCTTGCGCTTTCGTTAATTCTCGCATTTTTTCGTTATTTAATGTAAAAATACGTTATAAAAAGCAAAAAAGCAAGGGGCGAGCTGTTTTTTTACAAAAAATGCTTCAGCCAGATGACTTCTTTTTCTTTTAGCGGGCGAACAAAACCACGAGGCAGGTCTTTTTTGGTGAGGCCCCCGAGGGTAACCCGGTCGAGTCGCTTGAGCTGGTAGCCCTGCTGTTCGAACAGCTTGCGAAGTTCGGTATCGGCGCCTTTGCGGAGGTCGATGCCTAATTCGCTCTTCGGTCGATCTTCGAGGAAGGATATGCCTTTGATGATCAGGTTTTCATTTTCCTTTGCCGCTTGCATGAGCAATTCCAGCTCGGTTTCTTCCACTTCCTGATCCAAAGACAGGTGATAAACAACCTTAAGCTGATGGCTAGGGTGGCGGAATTTCTCCTGCACCTTTTCGTCGTTGGTCAGCAGGAGCAACCCCATGGTGTTCAGTTCTAGTTGTTCGACCGGAAAAACCTTTTGGTGGACCTTGTTTTTGATAAGGTCGGCTACTGCTTTGTGGCCTTTTCGAGCAAGGCTGTGCAGGGTAGTTGTGTTTTTAGGTTTATTAAAAAGGTAGTAGACCTTTTTGATCTCTGGGCTGATTATTTCCTCTTTATAGCAGATTTCGTCCTGTGGTTGCACTAGGTAAGCCGGATTTTTTTCTACTTTACCGTTGACCTGTACTTCACCCGCTTTGACTAATGTCCCGGCCTGGCGGCGGTTGGCAATACCGCAGTGAGCGAGGTATTGGTTGAGGCGCATATTTTTTGGCTGCTCCTCTTTTGAGTCTTCTTCTTTTTTGGAGTAAAAAAAAGGAGGTTTGGCTGGGCGTTTAGGTGAAGGTTGTGACTTTTTGCGTGGGTTTTTATTTTTCGGTTTGGTCATACTTTATTTTTAAAATGGAATATCCTCATCTTCGTTAATTTTCGAAGGCATGGTAATGGTTGTATTGGTAAAAGTATCATCCGGCAGATCGTCAAAGGCACGATCCTCAAGATCGGAGAATCGGGCAAATTCGGCGGTAAATTTCATTTTGACGGTATCCAGCTTGCCATGGCGGTTTTTGGCCATGATGACTTCGGCAATGCCTTTCAGAGACAGCCCTTCTTCGTCTTCCAGGATGTCGTAGTATTCTGGTCTGTAAATAAAAGCCACTTGGTCGGCATCTTGTTCGATCGAGCCACTCTCACGTAAATCCGACAACTGCGGCCGCTTACTTCCCCCTCTGATCTCCACGGCACGACTAAGCTGCGAAAGGGCCAGCACCGGCACTTCAAGTTCTTTTGCGAGCCCTTTCAAAGCGCGGGAGATAGCGCTGACCTCCTGCTCCCGATTGCCGCGCTGATTGTCAGAACCGCCGCTCATCAGCTGGAGGTAGTCGATGATGACCAGTTGGATGTCGTGTTGCATCTTGAGGCGGCGAGCCTTGGCGCGCAGTTCGAAGATGTTGATGCCAGGCGTATCGTCGATGAAGATCTTGGCCTCCGATATTTTTTCGATGGAGGTGTGCAGTTGTTGCCACTCGTAGTCTTCCAACTGGCCGTTCCGCATCTTATGGCCGGAAATCTCGGCATCCATGGAAATGATCCGCTGGGCAAGCTGAAGACTGGACATTTCCAGGGAGAAAATGGCTACCGGCTTTTTGAAGTCCATCGCCGCATTTTTAGCCAGAGAAAGTACAAAACTCGTTTTACCCATACCCGGACGAGCGGCGATGATGACCAGGTCGGAAGGCTGCCAGCCGGAAGTGAGGCGGTCGAGATCGGAAAAGCCTGTCGGTACTCCCGTGAGCCCGTCTTCACGGTTTTTGAGCTCCTCGAGCTGCTTAATGGCCTTACTGGCCAGACTGCTCATGCTTTCGATCGTTCGCGACATGTTCTGCTGGGCAATGGCAAACAACCCCTGTTCGGCATCGTCGAGCAACTGGAAGACGTCCGTGGTGTCCTCAAACGCATTTTTGATGATCTTGGAAGAAACCTGTATGAGTTCTCGTTGAATGAACTTTTGCGCAATGATGCGGGCATGATATTCAATGTTGGCGGCCGAAGCGACCTTGTTGGTCAGTTCAACCAGATAGTACGGGCCGCCGGCGGCTTCCAGGGCGCCTTCTTTTTTTAGCTCTTCTGTGACGGTCAGCATATCGATGGGGTGGGACTTTTCGAACAGGCGCATCATGGCTTTGAAGATCAGCTGATGGGCATCGGTATAAAAACTTTCCGGACGCAGAATGTCAAGCACCACAGTCAGGGCATCCTTCTCCAGCATAATGGCGCCGAGAACGACTTCCTCCAGCTGGATCGCCTGGGGAGGAATCTTGCCAAAGACAAAATCCGACAAGTCTTCTCCTCTCTTTTTCCCTTTGCCGGTTGAGAACTTTGGTAGTTGCCCTGTTATAGTTTTTTGATCCGCCATGGTGAATGTTTTTGTGTTATCAGCTTTTGAAGATAGCCCTTATTTCTAACAAAACTAAAGTATAATCATCAGAAATGCGATCAAATTTATAAACGCAGGCTGTGAACATTTGTGGAAAAGCCGAAAAGGAAATGTGGAAAAAGCACTTTAGTGTGAATTCAGTGTTAAGAAGAGGTCAAAAGATTGTAAGGGGGACACCCTTCGGCTTTTGAATGTTAACCCAATGTGATCATGGTATCCCTGTCTGGCAAACAGACTGGCCTCAGGTATAGCGGAAAACTCATTGCTATCGAAGCCTGGCAGGGCGCCCACCCTTTTTTTATTGGTGAAAAATGTTGAACCGGATCCTGGAGGAAAAGCTGTGGAAAAATAATAATAAGAACCATCCCTAATTCGGGAAGGACATAAGGAGGCTGTCTCAAAAGCATCCTGTAGGTTTTCGCAGCCTAAAAAAGGCCGTAGGTCTTTTGAGACAGCCCCAACGATAACCAACAACCTCCTTGGCTTAGTGGATCGAATTGAGTTTTTGATTAACTTGTTGGATCAGCTGCATTTGTTCTTCTATCAACCGGACAGCGTCGGCTTGTGCGGCCTCATTCTGCAGAATATCGGATTCTGCTTTTTTAATTCTTTCCTGGGCAGACTCGATGATCCGGTGGTAACGATCTTTGTCGTTTTTCAGTTTTTTAAGCATGCGCTCGATCTTTTTGAGGTTTTTCTCCTCCTCTTCCAGTTCTTCGCGAACAAGTTCTCTTTTCACTTCCAGCTTGTATTCATACATCATGTTCTCAGCCGTATGGTACCAGGAAGGATAGTCGGCGGAAGAGAGGAAGTCATTACCTACGTCCATCCAGACCATGAACTTTGCGGCGCGGCCGCGGTCTTCTGCTCTGGAATACAGGTTAACTCCGCCACCGTTACCGACGATGCCCACGTTCACGCCTTCAGCTATATAATCATCCTCCTTTTTTACTTTAGAAACCCGGGTGTCGTACTGGTCTTTAACGAAAGATTTCCAGACTTTTTCGGCTGTTTTGGCATCGGCGCCTTCTATTTCAACGACTAATGCGTTGCGTGTGCCGAGGCTCATGAATTCCTGTGCTTCCATGACGGCCATAGATTTCATCTCCGGCTGATACATTTCATAGCTATTATCATAGTTCCTTACATTTCGGTTGCTTTGCGGGCTGTTGCTGATAATTCTGGCGGTAGGGCGGGTTTGTGGCTGTGGTTGAGGCTGTTGTGCCTGTGTTTGCGTCTGAGGCTGTACTTGTGCCCGGCTGTTGAATACCTTTGCTCCTTTGATCACCCATTGGGTCTTTTCTGCTTTCTCTTCTTCTTTTTTAGTTTTGCTGCTCTGCGCCGGCAGGCTAATGCTCAGGGCAAAGAGCAGGACAAAAAGGAATATCAGGTTTTTCATAATATATTGCATTTAATTTCAATAACCAACTGAATAAGCTTGTTTTGGGTAAAATATTATCTCGTCTTTAAGACGAACTATTTTCATTGAAGTCACATTAACTAAATGGTTGGATGCGACAAAACGGTGAACGACCTTTTTTGCCATCAGCCGATTATTAAATTAACTTTTTTTTTCTAAATACCCTCATAATTTTATTTTACGAAGTTGTTTAAAGTTTCCTGCTGGAAGCGAAAAAACAGGATTTTATGTCCAGTT
>CAZJQS010000085.1:0-20885 GCA_964548175.1 uncultured Saprospiraceae bacterium | reverse complement strand
AGGCCGTGGGATTGTGCAAAAAAACAATTGCTCCTCCCGCCTACCGGCCGGTAGGAGCAATTGTTTTTTTGCACGACCTCACAGTCCTTTTATTAAGTTTCACTGCTTACCATCTTCATTTTCCTCAAATAAAACGGCTGTCCCTCGTGCTCGATCCTTACTAACTTTTCTTGCCCGAGCAGTTCATCCAGGCTGGACCGGCCCAGGCCTCCTTCTTCCAAAACCTTGAGTAATTCACTTTCCCGCATGGGATGTACAGCGGTAATGTCCAGAATACCTTGCACCACATCTCCGGTCACTCCGAATGCGTCCGGAGAAAAACCAAGCAGGCACTCTACTTTGTCGAGGTGTTTTAAAAAAATCTGATAGGCGCGATTGATGCGCTCTTCGTCCGGCGTACCCGCCCAGGATTCGGAAGGCGGCCGGGTGGGGACGGCTATGTAAGCCGTATCAGGATTGAGTTTTTTCAGAAATTGCGCCGTAGCTTCCAGGGATGGCTCTTTATCGTTGGCGCCTTTAACCAGCATGGTTTCGGTGATGAGCGTTCCTTTGAACTTTTCAGCAAAGGCCAATTGACCTTCCAGCATCTTTTTCAGGGATAATCCTGCCTGTGGGCGGTTTACTTTTGACCAGTTGGACTCCTCTGCTGAATCTACTTTAATGGAAACCAGGTCCGCTTTGCAAAGCTCTTCCTGTACATCTTTTCTCCATAGCAAAGACCCGTTTGTGATCACCCCAATTTTAATACCTAATGGCTTAAGCCCGTCGATCATTGCACCCAGGTTTATATCCAGGGTAGGTTCGCCATCAGGAACAAAGGTCAGATAATCAATTCGTTTTCCGGCCGCCCTTTTTTCTTCCACCTTTTTCGTGACGGCCTTCACGACTTTTTCGACTTCAAAAAACTGCTGTCTTTCGGTAGCGGTGCGAGAAGTCGGCCCTACCTGGCAATAAATACAATCATAAGAACAAATCTTGGGCGGTATATGGTTAATCCCCAGGCTTTGCCCTAACCTTCTGGAGGGAATGGGTCCGAATGCGATCATGACAGATATTTTTATAGCTAATTGTTTGGTCGGCACGGATATTGCCGATGAAGGGACAACATCCATACCGACTTATACCTCAATGGTCATGAAAAAAAAATCAATATCAAATGATCTTCATCAGCTTCAACCTATGATTTTAGCCAAACAAATCTTCCAGTCTTCCCAGGCCGCCGCCTTCGCCACCGAAACCGCCTTTTATTTCGATCTCGACGTATGCGCTGTCGACTCGGCCGCCGAGAGGAGGATTTAACTTGCGCACCCTCACGCGTACGGACTGTACCTGGTCAAAAAAGCCCTTAATGCGCTCTCCTATCGACTGAGCCAGTTTTTCCAGCAATTGCCGGCTTTTTTTCATCTCTGCCTGGCAGATGAGGTATATGGTCTCATAATTGACCGTTTGCCCTAGGTCGTCAGAAGTCCCGCCCATATTGGCGACGATGTTAACGTATACATCAACGATGAATTGATTGCCGATTTCTCTTTCTTCTTCATAAAAACCGTGAGCGGCATAGAAGTGCATGCCTTCGAGTGCGATAGTGGTCATGTGGTTGTTGGTTGTTGGTATCTTTTCGTGATAAGTGGCTTGACATAATAAGCAAACCATTCCAAATATAGTTTTTGTTGGCGCCTAAGGCGCCCACAAAAACTATATTTAAAGATAATTTGCCGCCCCCTGGCGGCAAATTATCTTTAAATATTTTTGTGTAAGCACTTAAATCTATTAAATAACTATTACAATTTCAGCACATCATTTCGTTGATAAATTAGTTATTTTTACGGCATCAATGGATAAGATTTAGAACAGCTATCCTGTCTTAGGCTCGAATACCTGTTACTGGATCGTTTTTTTACCTAACCAAATCCAAAAAAACGTAGAAGATGGATAACAACGGAGTAGACATTCAGATAGAAAAAAAAGCCAAAGAAGATCGCTTTCAGGCTCCCGACTATTACAACCTGGATGAGTTGTTAAGCGAGGATCATTTATTGGCCCGCGATGCGGTGCGCACGTGGGTCAAGCAGGAGGTCAGCCCGATCATCGAATCGTATGCTGAACAGGCGAAATGCCCTATGCACTTGTACAAAGGGCTGGCTGAGATTGGCGCATATGGCCCTAGTTTGCCGGTGGAATATGGCGGCGGCGGGATGGATGAGATCGCTTACGGCGTGATCATGCAGGAGTTGGAGCGCGGCGATTCCGGCATCCGCTCTATGGCCTCTGTACAGGGGTCGCTGGTCATGTATCCGATTTTCAGATATGGATCCGAGGAACAAAAGCAAAAATACCTACCCAAATTAGGTAGTGGAGAGCTCATTGGCTGCTTTGGTCTGACGGAGCCCGATCATGGGTCCAACCCCGGCGGGATGGTAACTAATATCAAAGATGACGGTGATGCTTATATCCTCAACGGCGCCAAGATGTGGATCACGAATTCACCGGTAGCGGATATTGCAGTCGTTTGGGCCAAGGATGAAGAAGGTAAAATCCGCGGGTTAATTGTCGAGAAGGATATGCCGGGTTTCTCTGCGCCGGAGATTCACGGAAAGTGGTCATTACGGGCCTCCATAACGGGAGAGCTCGTATTTGAAGATGTACGGGTGCCTAAATCCAACCTGTTGCCCAACGTCAAAGGCTTGAAGGGGCCACTGTCCTGTCTGTCCAAAGCACGTTACGGCATCGCCTGGGGGGCGATCGGCGCGGCTATGGATTGCTATGACTCAGCGCTGCGGTACTCCCTGGAAAGAGAGCAGTTCGGCAAGCCCATCGGCGGTTTTCAACTGACGCAGAAAAAACTGGCGGAGATGATCACGGAGATCACCAAAGCGCAACTGCTGGCCTGGCGACTGGGGACTTTAGCCAACAAGGGCAAGGCGACTCCTGCCCAGATTTCCATGGCTAAGCGGAACAATGTCCTGATGGCGCTGGAAGTAGCCCGGGAAGCTCGCCAAATCCACGGTGGCATGGGGATTACCAATGAGTATCCCATCATGCGCCACATGATGAACCTGGAAACCGTGCTGACTTATGAAGGCACCCATGACATTCACTTACTGATTACAGGAATGGATGTTACGGGATTGAATGCGTTTAAGTAAAAAATAATGTAAAAAGGCCTTGAGGCCTTTTTACATTTTACCAAAACAATTTTCACGTATTGTTTTCCGTTCAAATGCTAATTTTGAACCACCTAAAAGCAACAATCCTATTTTTTTGTATTTTCCCCTATTCATAATTCCCAGGAAGATATCTTCAGAAAACCTGGATTAGTCCAAAGTTTTGATTAAAGAAGCGTTAATTTGGAGCTAATCCTTTATTTTTATCACCAATTGGTTTATTTTAACATAATGGGAAAACATTTTAAGGAGTTCCTGCACAAAAAACTCCTAACATTGAAAAATGCAGCACCTATGAGACGGCGCCTCTTTGCATCTTTATTTTTAGCCTCCTTCTTCGCTATCGGTAATATTTTTACACAGGACGAAGGAAGTATTTTTTTAACTAACCCTTCCTTTGAAGACCTGCCGCAACACAGCAAGCCGCCCAGAGGATGGTACGACTGCGGTTTTGCCGGAGAAACCCCTCCGGACGTGCAGCCCAGCGGCGAATTTGGCGTGATCAAACCCGCCCTCGACGGTCAGTCCTACCTGGGGATGGTCGTTCGTGATAACGACACCTGGGAAGCAGTATCGCAACGCCTGAGCACACCGATGAAAAAGGGGCAATGCTACAGCTTTTCTATTTATCTGGCGCGCTCACAGCTTTACATCAGCTACAGCCGGCTACCGAGCAACAGCAATAAAGAAGCCAATTACATTACCCCCGCCAAACTGAGAATCTACGGAGGCTTCGACTATTGTGACAAGCAGTATATGCTGGCTGAAACCAACCTGGTCATCAACGACCGCTGGATAGAATTCAATTTTAAATTAGAACCCCTCGACGATTATTCCCACATCATCTTTGAGGCTTTCTATAAAACACCAACCCTCTTCCCCTACAACGGAAACCTTCTCCTCGATAAAGCATCGGCAATCGAACCTATACCCTGTGAAGAGGAGCCTGTATTAGAAGAGCCGGAAGAGGAACCGGAGGAAATCATTACCCCTCCCGATCCCGTTATGCCTCCTGTTGCTGAAGAGCAAAAATCTGATCCCTTCCAGCCCAAACAGGAAGAAACGCCGGCCAAAATAGAACAACCGGTAAAGGAGGAACCCGTGATTGCTGACGAGCCCATTAAGTTTTCTAAGGAAATCAAACGTTCCGACCTCAAAAAAGGACAAAAATTACAGGTAGACAACCTCTACTTCGAAGCCGATAAATCCGTCATAAGAGATGAATCCGATAAGATCCTGATCGAGATCTACGAATTCCTGAATACCAACAAAGACCTGGTCGTAGAGATCGGCGGCCATACCAATGGCCTTCCGCCGGATTGGTACTGTGACCGCCTGTCGGAAGAAAGAGCCAAGGCAGTCGTCGATTTTCTCGTGGATAAAGGAATCTCCAGAAACCGCCTTCAGTTCAAAGGGTACGGAAAAAGACAGCCCATCGCTTCCAATGAAACGGAAGATGGCCGGAAGAAAAATCAAAGAGTGGAGATAAAGATTTTATCTATCAACGGGTAAGAAATTGATTGTTAAACGGGTTGCTTCAAGAACATCCTGCTCCTTGGGGTTGTGTAAAAAGTCATTGTATTCGTTTACACAGCTAATAAAATTCTTTTTTGAGTTATTAAGGCTGAGCAAAACTGCTGGCCGATAGGCGGGAGGAGCAACTGACTTTTCACACCATCCCAAAAGGAGTTTGATGTACTTCTTTTTGTCCCGGTAGCCCGAAAGCCTTTGGAGGGTAACAGGACAAAAATATTTTATTGGCTATCTCAAAAATCAAACCCTAAATGCTTCAGGTCTTTCCAATAATCGGGATAGGACTTTCTTACCACTTCAGGCTCTTCTATTTCAATCGAATGAAACATAGCTAAGGGAGCAAAAGCCATGGCCATGCGATGATCCTCATAAGTGGAAAAAGAAGGAAGCCAGGAGAATTGTGCTTTGCCTTTGACTACAAACCAGTCTTTTTTGTCAGGATCTTCAGAAAAGTCCACACCTATTTTTTTCAGTTCATTATGCAGAGCGGCGATCCGGTCGGTCTCTTTGATCCTTAAGGTTTGAAGGCCGGTAAAGTGTCCTTCGACGCCCGTTCCGGCACAAATGACGGCCATGGTTTGAGCCAGGTCGGGACAGTACAGAAAATCTTTTTCAAAAGGCCGATTGCCGGAGCTTGTTTTTGTTAACCTTACGCCCTGTTCGTTAAACGTTGTTTGGACGCCGAAATGCGTCATCATGTCGGCCAGCACGGCATCGCCCTGGATGCTGTGTTCGAATAAGCCGTTGAGTTGCAGGTCCAGTTCATCCGCAAAGGCCGCCATCGCATAGTGATAGGATGCTGCCGACCAGTCGGCTTCCACGGTAAAGGGACGGGGCTGATATTCCTGCGGTCGAATGATGATGGTTTGGTCTTGCCACTGATATTCGATCCCGAAGTACTGCATGAGGGATAGTGTCATTTCCAGATAAGGGCGGGAGACGATCTCCCCGATCAGGGTCAGTTCCAGTCCATCAGGGAGCGTAGGTGCGATCATGAGCAGAGCGGAGAGGTACTGGCTGCTGGTATTGGCAGGGATGCTGACCTTGTTGTTACGGCCCATCTCCTTGTTCGGAGCTCCGATACGCAAGGGAGGATAGCCTTCCTTTTCCAGGTATTGGATATCTGCACCAAGGGTACGCAAAGCATCCACCAGCAAGCCTACGGGGCGTTGCTTCATTCGAGCCGTACCGGTCAAAACCTGCGATCCCATCTGCAAGCTTAAATAAGCGGTAAGAAAACGAAAGGTTGTTCCGGCCGGGCCGGCATCGCGGATTTCGCTATCTGAACGGAGTAAGGTATCCATTAATTGTGTATCCTGGGCGTTCGCCAGGCGGTGGATGGGAAAGGGGGCTTTACACAATGCCCTGATAACAAGAGCTCTATTGGCGATACTCTTAGACCCGGCCAGGTCGACGAGGCCGGTGATATTGCGATTGGCTTTGTTTACAGTCAGCTTTTCCATGACGAAGGTTTGAAGGTTATCTTTTTGCCGGCAGCCCGGCAAAGATAAAAAAACCTTCGTGACGGAATTAATCCAGGTCCACCAGGTCCCGGTATTTTTTGATCATCTCTTCGGTACTGACCTCTTTGCTTCTCTCTCCTGACCAGTTGTCTCCTGTACGGAACACCTCCTTGTCTCCATCTATTACTTCGATCACATCGATAACATCCATACTCCTTAATGCCTGGAGCAGTTGATGGAAAGCGGCAGTTTTGTCTTTTTTTACTTTGATCTTATAAATCATAACATTTGCGTTGATGGTATCAATCAGCCCCTTTTCAGCTGTTTAAGGGGCTATCTAAAAAAAGTTCTAGTATATATACTCTGAATATCGCTTTTGGATTCATTTTTATTCCGGGCTTTCTTCCTTTTTTTCTTCTTTTTTCTTGTCCTGCTGCTCCTTTTCTCTTTTGTCCTTCAATAGCTGGTCTGATTTTTCATAAGCATTGATGATTTCTTTGACCAGCCGGTGGCGGACGACATCGTCTGCGCTCAGGTTAACGGTAGCGATTCCTTTAAGCTGGCCGAGAATGTTTATGGCCCGGCGCAAACCCGACTTATGGTGATAAGGCAAGTCCACTTGTGAGAGATCCCCAGTGATCACGCATTTGGCACTGGGTCCCAGGCGGGTCAGGAACATTTTCAATTGCATGGTGGAACAGTTTTGGGCTTCATCCAGGATAATGAAGGCGTTATCCAGTGTTCTGCCCCGCATAAATGCCAGGGGAGCAATTTCTATGGTCCTGTTCTGCATAAAATAATCCAGCTTTTCGGCGGGTATCATGTCATCGAGGGCATCATACAAGGGGCGCAGATAAGGATCGATCTTCTCCTTAAGGTCGCCGGGGAGAAAGCCCAGGTTTTCTCCCGCCTCCACTGCCGGCCGAGTCATAATGATCTTTTTGACTGCCCGGTTTTTGAGTGCTTTGACGGCCATAGCCACGGCGGTATAGGTTTTTCCCGTGCCGGCAGGGCCTACGGCAAAGACCACGTCATTATTGTCGATGGCTTCGACCAGTATTTTCTGATTGTGCGTTTTGGCCCGTATGGGCTTTCCTCCCTGTCCATGGAGGATGATCTTATTTCCCTCACCATTACTCAGGCGGTGTTCAAAAGGGTTGTTGCCCTCAAGCAAATCTTCGACCATCTGAACAGAAAGTTCTTTGTGTTCTTTTAGGATTCTCACCATTAACTCAAATCTAGACTTAGCCTTCTGGGTGAATTTCTTTTCACCGGCAAGCTTGAGGCTGTTGCCACGAGAAGTGATCGTTACTTCGGGGAAAGCTTTTCTAAGAAGATTTAGTTTGTTGTTGTTCTGGCCAAAAAGCTCTACAGGATCTACCCCCTCTACTGTCAAAATGATTTCGCTCAATACAGCTGTTTTTTTTTAACCGGCAAGTTCCATACCAGAAAAATCCGGTTATGTAGTTAAAAACAAAAATGATACTTTTTCTATACCAAAATTAAGATATTCGCATTGATACCAAAAGCAATCGATGCATAATTTATACCGGACCGTATGTCAGTTATAACAATTACTTCAGACTTTGGGTTGCAAGATTATTACCTTGCCTCTATAAAAGGCGCTCTGTTATGTGAGACCCTTCAGTATCCTCTTGTTGATATCACGCATAACATTGAAAGCCATGATATAGTTCAGGCAGCTTTCATTTTCAAGAATGCCTGGAAGCATTTCCCGCCTGAAAGTATCCATCTGATCAGTGTCAAGAATTTTTTTGGTAAAAAAAAGCGATTTTTAGTCTTCAAAAAAAACGAGCATTACTTTGTCGGGCCTGACAACGGCTTGTTCTCCCTGGTTTTTGAAGAATGGCCTGACGAACCCGTTTTTGTGCTGGAACCGGAGGAGGAGAGCAGTTTCCCATTGAAGGCGGTTTTTGCCAAAGCAGTAAAGCATATAATCGACAAAAAGGAGCTGGCAGGCCTCGGGCCGGAAGGCGGGGAGGTCGTTCAGCGGATCACTTTTCAGCCGGTCATTACAAAAGGAGAGATCCGGGGTTCTGTAATTCACATCGACCGCTACGAGAACGTCATCGTCAACATATCGCAGGTGTTATTCGAGCAAATGGCGGAAGGAAGGGAATTTTCCATTTTTTTTAAAAGACATGACCCCATCACTAGGATTTGCCGGCATTACCATGAGGCGCCTGTTGGCGAACCGCTGTGTTTGTTTAATTCTTCAGGGTACCTGGAAATCGCCATTAATATGGGAAAAGCGGGCAGCTTGCTGGGGTTAAAGGTAGAAGATTCGATACATATATATTTTCATCAACTATTTTTATGATCAAAAGAATAGTAAAGCTAAGCTTTCGGGAAGAAGAAACGGAACGGTTTCTGGCCATCTTTGAAGAAAGCAAAGACCAGATCCGGCAATTCCCGGGCTGTAAACACCTGGAGTTGCTCAGAGATGTGACCACAGGAAACGTATTTTTCACCTACAGTTTTTGGGACAGTGCTGAACATTTGGAGGCTTATCGAACATCCGACCTCTTTAAATCCACCTGGAGCCGCACTAAGAAGCTTTTTTCAGATAAACCGCAAGCATGGAGTGTGACCCCGGTGGAATAGTTTTAAGGTTGTTCTTTGCCTTTGAAGGTTTCCCAGTTTAGGGCTATAGTGCCCACGCATAAAATAATCAAGAGAATAGCATCTTCCATGTTAATGATCTCGGTTTTGGAGCTATAGTAATCGGTTTGATAACAGTTTGATCTCCAAAGCTTAACCAGGCATTGTATTTGCCGGCCTTGTATTTGGAGACATCCAGGGAATAGATGGTTGCGCCGGGGTTTACCGTCAGCTTTTTCTGGTGCCGGGATCTTCCTAATTCGTCCAGCACATCAATAACCAGCATTCCTTTTTTCTTAAAAGTAGCCTTAAATTCCAGTGTTTGCGCCTTCTCCTTTGAAAGGAACGGCCCATCCAGGCAGAAATTTTTCTCACTCATGCCGTATGTGTTTATAGACATTGAAAATTGTAAATGTTTATTTGAGTTTGTTACCTATACGACTGAAAAGGACTATATGAAACTTTGATTAAACGCTTAGCGGACTTTTTTGAGTAAGATTTTCATTTTTTCAAAAAAGCCGCATCAGCATCATGCCGACAGCCTGCGAGCCCGCCGGAGGCGGATCAGGCAGCTTCATGAAAATTGGTGTTGCGGTGGGTATAATGAAGCGTTGATTAACAAAAATAGTAATTTTTTCAAATATTCAAAAGACTCTTTGTTAATGCCTGGTTATTCCCGCCAAAAAAAGGAAAGTCTGTTTTACAAAGCATTCTTGTCCGGTTTTTTCCTTTTACCATTTTGACGTAGCTTTGCGCGCAAAGTCATGCGAATGGAAAAAATAAATCTGGAGGATTATACGATTTACGTAGGCGATATCTGGCCGGAGCTTCGACCTTTTCTGGCGGAGAAGGATTTTGACCGGCTGATCGTTTTGGTGGATGATCACACAAAAGTCCATTGCCTGCCGCTGTTGCAACAGGGCCTGCCCGGATATGCACCGGATATTATCTGCGTGCCCGCCGGAGAACAGCACAAAAACCTGGACAGCTGTCAACAAATATGGACTTCCTTGTTTCAACTGGGCGCCGGGCGCCATTCTTTGATGATCAACCTCGGAGGAGGGGTAATTGGCGATATGGGGGGCTTTTGTGCCAGCACTTTCAAAAGAGGGATCCCTTTCATTCAAGTACCAACCACCCTACTTTCCCAGGTTGATGCCTCTATCGGAGGCAAACTGGGCATAGATTTTATGCAGGTCAAAAACGGAGTGGGTGTCTTCAATAACCCGCAGGCCGTTTTTATAGATCCCCGTTTTTTTGATACACTTCCCGAAAGAGAACTCCGCTCTGGCTTTGCCGAGGTTATCAAACACAGCCTTATTGCAGATCAACAGCAGTGGGAGCAACTCCGCCAAAATAAAAAGCTGGATGACATCAACTGGCCATCGCTGATCATTCCTTCGCTCCTGATCAAAAAACACTTCGTAGAAAAAGACCCCCTGGAGAAAGGCCTGCGTAAGGCGCTGAATTTCGGACATACCATCGGGCATGCCATCGAAGGTTATGCCCTGGGTACCGACTACCCCTTACTTCATGGGGAAGCCATCGCGATAGGGATGATTTGTGAAACCTTCCTGTCCTTCCTTCAATTTCAGTTGCCTCAGGAGCAGGTCGCCCAGATCAGCCGCTATATACTCGAAATATTCGGTCATCAGCTTATTGATCTGCAACATTTTGATCAATACCTGGCTTTAATGAAGAATGACAAGAAAAATATAGGTATGGAGGTCAATTTCTCCTTACTTTCATCTGCCGGTTCGGTTAAGGTCGACCAAAACTGTTCGCCGGCCTGGATATTGCAAAGCCTGCAATACTATAACGATCTGGCAACCGTTGATGTGTGAAGTCAACCTTAAAGCCTGTTAAATATGTTACATTGAATGGGGGATTTCGTATTTTTACCCCAAAGAGAAAGTAACATTAATTACTGATGAGGTGATCTGTAAGGCAACAGGAAGAAAGACTCCTAGCTATGGATATACAACAAAAAGCACCATTTTAAAGCATTGGTCTTTTTACCATTTACCTTACACCGTTACGGACAACCTCATTTCAATGAAGAACAAGTCTTTCGAAGCAAACATGGCTATCTAAATATCCTGCTGTATGAGTTACATACGAAATGTCATTGATCAAATGCTTAATAATGCGGATCACCCTGCGCACAAAAACATCGTCAGATGGTTGTGGAGGTTTACATTCGCCGGGATGGCAGGCATCGTTCTGCTGTTTCTGATCCTGTCTTTTTCCGACCTGCCCTCTGTAAAGCAGTTGGAAAACCCCAAAAGCCAGGAAGCAACCTTGGTTTACGGCGCTGACGGTTCTGTAATCGGCCGTTATTATGTAGAGAACAGGGTTCCTGTCAGCTATGAGGACCTATCTCCCAACCTCGTAGATGCCTTGATCGCTACTGAAGATATTCGATATTACCAACACAGTGGGATAGACTTTCATGCACTCGGCCGGGTGGCCGTGAAAACGATCCTGCTCGGACAGCGCAGCTCAGGCGGCGCCAGCACCATTACCCAACAATTGGCGAAACTCCTGTTCACCGGCAAGCCGGATTCGGGCCTGGGGCGTGTAGTACAAAAATTTAAAGAGTGGATCATCGCCGTCCGCCTCGAACGCAGATACACCAAGCAGGAGATCATCGCGATGTACCTGAACAAATTTGACTTCCTCTACCAAAGCTATGGAATCAAAGCAGCAGCGGAAACGTATTTCAACGCTTCCCAGGATTCTTTAGCCATCGAAGAAGCAGCCATGCTGATAGGAATGTTGAAAAACCCCACTCTTTATAACCCCATAAGGTTCCCGGAAAAAGCCAAACAAAGAAGAGAGGTCGTACTTAAACAATTACAGAAATACGGAGAGCTCTCTCAAATCGAATACGACTCTTTGCGCAACCTCCCTATCGAGATCAAATATACCCGCAAAAGCCACATCGACGGCATCGCCACCTATTTCCGAATGGAAACGGCTCAGGATGTAAAAGCTATCCTCGACAGGCCGGATACCCGGAAAAAACCTGATGGCGCCTCTTACGACATCTACCGGGACGGCCTGAAAATACAAACCACCATTGACCCGGTAATCCAGAAAATAACTGAGGAGGAGATGCTCAAACATATGAAGCAGCTGCAAAACACCTTCGACAAACACTGGAAAAACATGGACCCCTGGACCTATAAGGGGGAAAGCGATAAAGAAATCCCCATTGAATACCGCATGGAAACCCTGGAGCGGCTCATACGGGAAACACCTCGCTATAAATCCATTCGCAGCCAATACCTGGATGAACTCATTGCCCGTCTGGAAAAAGAATTCCCTGATTTCGTCTTCCACACTGACGACAGGGAGCTTGTACGCATGATGAACTCCAGAGAGGAAAGAAATTATTTCGCCCGCCTGCAAGAGCAAGGCATACTTTCTTCGAACCAGGTGAAAGAATACCGTGACGTCATGAAAAGCAAGACCTTCCAAAAAGTGATCAATCAATGGAAAAACCTGCAACAGGAAGTCGAGCGAGTATTCAAGAATCCGATAAAAATGAAAGTCTTTGCTTATAATGACAAACTGGAAACGGACACCATCCTGTCTCCGCTGGATTCCATCAAGTACCATCGCATGTTCCTGCAGACAGGCATCATGGCCGTTGATCCCAGGAGCGGCCACATCAAAGCCTGGGTGGGTGGTATTAACCACAAATATTTCCAATACGATCACGTTCGGATCAACCGGCAGGTGGGGTCGACTTTCAAGCCTTTCATTTACGCCACTGCGATCGCCTTACAAGGCATTTCCCCCTGCTTTAAGGTGCCTGATGTTCGGCAGACTATAGCGCCGGGAGACGGGACCTTTTATCTGCGGGAGCCCTGGACACCGGACAACTTCAGCGGAACGTTCACCGGCGAAATGTTTACGCTCCGGCAAGGGCTGGCGAAGTCTAAAAACACGGTTTCCGTTTACCTGATGAAACAGCTGGGCGATACCGATCCGGTGCGCGGCCTGGTGCACAACATGGGTATTGACAGCAGCGCCCGCTATCCCAACGGCATCTTCCGGGTGCCCAAGGCCCCTTCTATTTGTCTGGGCGTATCTGACCTTACCGTAATGGAAATGGCCGGCGCATATTCGACTTTCGCCAATAATGGCATTTACGTTAAACCTGTTCATATTTTAAGCATCGAAGACAAGAACGGACAGGTCATCTACCGCCATGTTCCTGAAGATCGCAGGGCTTTACCTGAGAATGCCAACTATGTCATGGTGGATTTATTGAGAGGGTCAGCCGGCGTATATGGAGTGACCAGCGATGTAGGCGGTAAAACAGGTACTACCAATGACTTTGTGGATGGTTGGTTCATGGGCATTACACCGGATCTGGTCGTCGGCACCTGGGTTGGAGGGGATGATCGCTGGGTGCGTTTCCGGTATCCTAATCTGGGCCAGGGTTCGTATATGGCTAAACCTTTTTTCAGAAACTTCTTGCAGCGCCTTGAAAGCACCAGAGGAGTCGATTACGACAAAACCAAACGCTTTTACAGGCCGGCCGGTGACCTGGGCATTGAGTTAGATTGTTCCAAGTATGAATATGATGGCCTGGGCCCCAATGAAGAAATTTTTGAAGAAGACCCATTCTCAGAGAACCAGTTTGGGGATGAGGTCATCATTAACGATACTGGGAATCAGTAAGTGCCTGGACAAAATTAACTTCATTATTTAATAATCAAGCAATCAATTATGAAGCCGTTTCAGATAAACTTAATCAACGCTATTGTACTGATCGTAATGGGACTATGGGGCTATTTAGGAGCTGAAGACCCTTCGCCGACTGCTTTAATTCCCGTTGGCTTCGGCGTTATATTTGCGCTGGCCACGCCTCCGTTCCAAAAAGGTAATCGCGTAGTTGCGCACATTGTGGTAGTGCTAACCTTTCTGCTTATCATAGCGTTGTTTATGCCTTTGAGAGGGGCCATTAACCGGGAAGATACGCTGGCCATCGTCCGCGTGGGGCTTATGGTGCTGACTTCTATTATTGCGCTGGTCATTTATGTACGCAGTTTTTTGGCGGCCCGAAAAAAAGCATAGTGGTTATGCTGAGACAGTTTTCCCTTAAACTGTCTCAGCTGCTAAACTTTGGAAAAGGAAATTGTGCATTTCAAACCAACACTCATCGAAATGAATCGAATTCCCATATTTTTGGGCGTCATCCTGTTTTTTTTTCAAGCCTGTATTCCCTATCAGGAAGAAGAGTTTTCAGAAATCAGTATAGACCTTGCCGACCCGGAGTTCCAGCGAATCTACAACTTCCAGGACCGGCAGCAGACCGACAGTCTGATCGGTTATTTTCGGCACAACAATCCCAATTACCGCTACAGCGCCGCTCTGGCGATGGGCTCCATTCAGGACACCACAGCCATTGAACCGCTTTCATTTTTGTTGGAGGACGAGATTGATGAAGTAAGAGCGGCGGCAGCCTTTGCACTTGGACAGATCGGCCATCCTAAAGCGGCCCCCTTACTGATACAGGGCTTTAGTCAGGAAGACAGCCTTGGCCGGTATAAAAAAGCCAACAGGGCCATACTCGAAGCTGTCGGCAAATGTGGAGACTTGAACACGTTGCAGCTATTAAGCACCATTCAAACCTATCAGCCTCAGGATACGGCCTTGCTACAGGGACAATGCTGGGGTATTTACCGTTATGCGCTTCGGGAAATGACTTTACCTGAAGGAACGCAGAGGATGGTGGACATAGCCACGCAATCTGCTTATCCGTCCGATGTTCGCTTTATTGCAGCTTCTTATCTGGCTAATGCCCCTGATATTGCCTTAGACAGTTTCCCCTCTTCGATTTCGCGTACTTTTTTCAGGGAAGAAGATGTCCGTATACGCATGGCTTTGGCCGTTGCCCTTGGAAAAGCCAAAGCCCCGACTGCGCTCAGTGTGCTGATCAATCAGCTTAAGCTGGCCACCGATTACCGGGTAAAGACGAATATTCTCAGGGCGTTAGGCAATTTTGAATACCAGGACTGCAGGGACGCTGTAGTGGAAGCCCTGGAGGACGCGCAGCTGCAAGTCTCCCAAAGAGCCGCCCAGTTTTTTGTAGATTTCGGCGACAGCCGCGATGCTACTTTTTACTGGCGGTTGGCCAAGGACACGCTACCCTGGCAGTCACAGATCTTATTGTACAAGGCCACGCAAAGGCACCTTCCAGCTTTCTATGCAGAATACAGGGGCAGCATCAATGCGGAGTTGTGGTCGCGTTTTCAAAAATCGGCCAATGTTTATGAAAAGGCGGCCATTTTGGATGCCCTTTCAGAATTCGGATGGAATTACAAAAGGATTTACGAAGAGGGGCTGGCTGCAGAAGACCCCGTAGTATCTACTGCAGCTATGGAGGCTCTGCAAAAAATCAGCAGCCAGGAAGGCTTTAGCCGCTTTTTCGGATTAGGCAGCCGAAGGGCCGAAAGAGAATTATGCGCCTATTTTCAGGAAGCCATCCGTTCGGGGGATCCGGGTAAAGCTACTCCGGCGGCTATAGCGCTAAGACAGCCGCAGCACAATTACCTGACCTATCTGGATAGCCTTGATTTCCTGGATACCGCCCTTATGAAGCTGGACCTTCCTATGCACATCGAGACCTATAACGAGTTGCAATTAACTAAAGCGGCGCTCAGCGGACAAACCTACACGCCACGCCCTGCCCCTTACAATCATCCCATCGATTGGGAGTTACTCAGTACCCTTACAATAGAGCCACAGGTACTGATCAGGACAAGCAAAGGGGTCATCAAACTCCGTCTGTTGCCGAATATTGCGCCCGGCAGCGTGGCAAACTTCATACAGCTGGCCGGTCGTGGTTTTTACAATGATAAAACTTTCCACCGGGTGGTTCCGAATTTTGTCGTTCAAAGCGGCTGTACGCGTGGCGACGGATACGGGAGCCTGGATTACACCATCCGGTCAGAGCTAACGCCTTTGCACTTTGATCAGGGAGGTCTCGTGGGTATGGCCTCCGCCGGAAGGCATACGGAATCGACGCAATTTTTTATTACCCACTCTCCTGCGCCCACTTTAGACGGAAGATATACTATCTTTGCCCGCGTCATTGACGGGATGCCGGTTGTCAGTCGGATAGAAACAGGCGATCGCATAGAAGAATTACGTATTGTTCAATAAAAAATACAGCCCTTACCATGAAATCGACACCTTTAACGAATGTACACATTAAGCTCGGGGCCAGAATGGCTGAATTCGCCGGTTATCATATGCCTATTTCCTACGCGGGAATTAATGAGGAGCATAAAGCCGTGCGAGAAAATGCAGGGGTTTTTGATGTTTCCCATATGGGAGAGTTTTTTGTAGAAGGCCCTCGCGCTTTGGACTTGCTTCAACGGGTCAGTTCCAACGACGTTTCCAAGTTGTTTCCCGGCCGGGCGCAGTACAGCTGTATGCCCAACAAAGAAGGCGGTATTGTCGATGATCTGATCATCTATCGGCTGCCTGATGAAAGAAGTCAATCTGGCGGCCATGCTTACATGCTGGTTGTCAATGCGGCCAATATTCAAAAAGACTGGGACTGGATTACCCGGCATGAAGGATACGAAGTCAAAATGACGGATCGCTCCGATGAGATGGGATTGCTGGCCGTTCAAGGGCCTAATGCTGCAAAAGTTTTGCAGCAATTAACGGACGTGGACCTGAGCGAGATCAAATTTTACCACTTTACTATAGGGGAATTGGCAGGTTTGCCAGATGTGATCATTTCTGCTACGGGCTACACTGGCGCCGGCGGGTTCGAATTGTATGCCAGGGCAGATCAAATGGTGGAGCTGTGGAACGCCATCTTCGAAGCAGGGAAAGATATAGGTATCGTACCCGTAGGCCTGGGAGCCAGAGATACGCTGAGGCTCGAAATGGGATATTGCCTGTATGGCAACGATATTGACGACCAGACCTCACCGCTGGAGGCAGGTCTGGGGTGGATCACCAAGCTGCAAAAAGGTCCATTTAACTCCAGAGAATTATTCTTAGCACAAAAAGAAGAGGGTGTAGATAAAAAACTTGTGGGCTTTGAGGTGCTTGAGCGAAGAGTGCCGAGAAAAGACTACAAGATCCTGGATGAAGGAGGTGTTGAAATCGGACGCGTCACTTCCGGCACCCAGTCCCCCTCTCTGGGCATACCTATTGGAATGGGATATGTAAAGAAAGAGTTTGCCGCGCCAGATACCTCCATTTTTATTGTGGCAGGGAAAAAGCAAATACCTGCAAAAGTGGTCCACCCTCCTTTCTTGAAGGATTAGGATTGCTATGTTAGCAGCTCTTAAAATGACGGCGCTTCCACTCACATTCACCTATCGGTTAAAGACCGATAGGTCTGGACATTGAAATTTACTAAAATGCACTGAAAGCTCCGCCCAGAGCTACACGCTGGGCTGTAATCTTTTTGCCCCTTCAGGGCAAGAAAACTAAACAATAGCGCTGTTTATTTATTTATATTTGGATAGATTTAAATTTCAATATTTTTTGAAAGAAAAGGATCCGATAGATGACACTGGAAGAAGGAAAAGAGAAGTTCATACAATCCTGGGGCACTCTGGGATCAAACTGGGGCATTAACCGAACGATGGCCCAGATACATGCGTTGTTGTTAATATCTCCTAAAGCACTCAGTGCCGACGATATCATCGGAGAGTTGAAAATCTCAAGAGGTAATGCCAATATGAACATTCGGGCATTGATCGACTGGGGCCTCGTGCATAAAGAATTAAAACCAGGGGAGCGTCGCGAGTTTTTCGTTGCAGAGAAGGACATGTGGGAAGTTGTCAAAAACATCATTACCGAGCGCAAAAAAAGAGAACTAGAGCCCATGCTCAAGGTGTTGGATGAATTATCCAGTGTAGAGGGGGATGATGAAGAAACGGAAATTTTCACGGATGTCATCAAAGACATCAAGTTGTTCTCCAGCAAAGCCGATTCTACCCTTGACACCCTGATCAAGGCGGATTCTAATTGGTTTGTGGGGACTTTCATGAAGATGATCAAGTGAATTACAACCTATAGGGCTATGAAATTCAAGGATCTCGACCTTTCCAAACGATACACCTACGCCGATTACCTCCAATGGAGGAATGAGGAGACCATTGAGTTGATCAAGGGTAAGATCCTTAAGATGTCGCCAGCACCAGGTATGCATCATCAAAAGATCTCTACGAAGCTGCTTTCGCTGGATTGATCACTTCTTAGGCAATCAAAATTGCAATGTGTTTCATGCCCCTTTTGACGTCCGTCTACCTTTGCCTGCTGAAAAAAGAACAGACGATAAGGTAGATACCGTTGTTCAACTTATGTGGTAAGGCTCTAAGGGACATCCAAACGTCCACCTACTTATCGTCCCCAAAGAAAGCAATGATGAGATCAGCCAGATCCAGGCCTATTCGAGCCTGGGCTTCCAGGGTAGACGCTCCGATATGAGGTGTCACGGATATCCTGGGATGGTTGAGCAGATCTTCTCTTGGCCGGGGCTCATCTGCGAATACGTCGAGGGCAGCGCCGGCCAGATGACCGTTTTCCAGTGCTTCCAGCAATTCATCTTCGCCTATTGCCCCACCCCTTGCCGTATTGATGATAAAGGCGCCGGGTTTCATCATAGCCAACTCTTCCCGTCCGATAATCGGTTTTCCTCCTGCAAAAGGCACATGTAAGGTAAGGAAGTCGCTTTTTCTAAGCGCCTCTTCAAATTCAGCCGTTTCTACATTGACGGAAAGCCGGACATTTTCGTTGTTAAAGACGTTGATGCTAATATCTACTTCCTGGACTTTCAGGTCGACCGGTAGTACATTCATCCCCAAAGCTATACCGATGCGAGCCACGGCCTGGCCTACCCGGCCGAAGCCGATCACGCCCAGGGTTTTCCCCCGAAGTTCGATGCCGCTGGAATATTCCATTTTCAGTTCTTTAAATCTATTGTGGCCCTGCTTCGCCATTTCTCTGTTCGCTTTATGCAGGGAACGTGCGAGGGTGAACATATGCGAAAATGCCAGCTCGGCCACGGACCGCGAAGAAGCTGCCGGTGTATTCATGATGGTGATGCCTTTTTCAGTGGCGTATTCAACATCTATGTTCTCCAGTCCAACACCTGCCCGGGCGATGATCTTCAGGTTGGGACATAAATCGATTAAGTCCTTTTTTATAGTGGTCGCACTTCGAACAATAACAACATCGTACTGAGGCAAAACGGCGGCTAATTCCTTCTGGGGCACCTTTTTAATCTCCACCATATAACCAGCTTCTCCTAATAAGGTAACGGCATCAGGATGAATGCCGTCGTTTGCAAGAATTTTAATCATTTCCTTTTTATTTTGGTGTTCTTAATCTTTGTTCGACGGCTGTGAAAACGTCGGGAAAGTAACTCCTGTATAATGGTAAAATTTGTGGTCGTATTCCACCGGGAAGGTATAATTTTTAGCGAACTCTTTTAAGAGAATTTTCAACTCGTCGATATCGGTGTTTTTGGATTGTGGTTTGAGTAAAAATCCGATGTGATCGATTTTTCCATTTTCGGAGAAAAAGGTATGCATCCAGAGTTTCACGCCATTGATATCTACGTGCTCCTGTTCGGCAAACGCTTCAATGGCGCTCACCATGCCGATCCAGTTCTCAAAAGCCTTTTCCATGTTACTATTGCAAGCTTCCAGCAGCGAGTAGCGGTAAGACTCTTTAAGTTCTTCATAGGTTTTTTCATTTTCCCCCATGATGAAAACGGTTACCTTCTGGGACTTCTGTCCGTGCGCCAGGGACAAGGCAGTGCTTAATCCCAACAGCATAAATACAATTGCCTTCATAATTTTTATTCCAAAAATATAAAATCCCTTGCTATTTCATCTAATGAAAACGCCAGAACATCTAAATGTAGTGGTATGTGAAGGTTTTATTATCTACTTTTGTATAAACACATGTGAGTTTATGGCGATAGACATTATTTTTGTGATCGTGGCGGGATATGGATTTTACCTTGGTTTTTCGCGGGGGATAATCCGTACGATTTTCACCATTTTATCCTTGATGTTCGGATTGATGGCGGCGATGCGTTTTGCCAAGCCGATGACCGACTTTCTTGAGAATGCCTTTGCCACTTCCAACCCTTTGATGTTCATTGCGGGATTTTTGCTGACTTTTGTTTTGACCATGCTTCTCATTCGTTTGATTGCCAGGGGAGTTGAAGGTTTTTTAAAAACGGCAAATATCAATGTGATCAATCAGATTGCCGGGGGAATGCTTTTGGCGGCCATATTCATAATGCTTTTTTCTGTTGTGCTTTGGTTTACGGATCAGACTGGAGCATTGGAAGATTCCAAAGAGAATTCTATTACTTACGAATACCTTGAAGAATATCCGGAATATGTGTGGGATCTGGGAAAAAAGATGCAACCTTATGTTAAGGATTTTTACCAGCAATCTCAGACTTTTTTGGACAGGCTTGAGCAAATGAGTATTGAAAGACGAGAAAGCGAGGAGTAATAGGTTTATACAGTCCCTCTGTTTCTGCCTCTCCAAATGGACAAAATCAATCGGAACGGTAACAATATACAGCTTATGATGGCTCCCATGCCGAAGAAAAACATTTGGTTGCGGATATAGGCCAGCATAGGTTCTCTTCGGCCGTAGGCAAGATCGCCGACTAAGGCGTCCACGCCTTGTTTATCGATATAAGTTTGAAAAAGGTTTAACTCCTGTACGAGGAGAAAAACGGCTGGGATACACAGAAAAATAATGATAACCTTCAGGTATTCGATATGGGCGAGGAAGGTATGTTGTAAAAGAAAAATATATCGCGTGACGGTGATGAAGGTAATGATATAGATGATGTTGATCCAGCCGAAGCGATAGGTATCGAGGGTAGTATAAATTGGAAACAAAACGATCACGGTACTGATGATGGTTATGATCCACCATATTAATTCCAGGTAATGTTTTTGTTTCATAAAATCTTTTTTATGCTATCGACGGGTATTATACCGATCGACAAAGGGAATACTGCTGCTCAAATAAAAAAAGCCCTGCAAAAAGCAAGGCTTTGGGAAGTAATAATTTGGGTTGG
>CAZJQS010000084.1:0-21459 GCA_964548175.1 uncultured Saprospiraceae bacterium | reverse complement strand
AGCCCCATGTTGGTAGCACAAAAAAATCAACCCAACTCAGCACCGGAGCTGCGAATTATCTCACTTGCAAAAATCCAAGTTCGATCTCAAATTAATTGACAAAAAACCGCCTCAAAACGAAAACACATTGTTATATTTTTCTTAAATTATCTTGTAACTCTCAGCAAATAAGAACATTACAATAAAATGGCCAATACTTTTACAAAAATAGATTTACAAATAGTTTTTGCAGTACAAGGCAGGCATAGCCTCATACATGCTTCATGGAAAGAAGAATTGTATCGGTACATAACCGGTATAATTCAAAACCATCGACACAAAGTCTTACGCATCAACGGCATGCCCGACCATATCCACATTTTTATTGGGTATAACCCTAATCAACGCATTCCTGATCTCGTGAGAGAGGTCAAATCCTCCTCAAATGCATTTATAAAAAAGAAAGGATTCACCAAATTAAATTTTCAATGGCAAAATGGATATGGCGCTTTTTCTTACGGTCGCTCCCAAAGAGATGCAGTCATAAAATATATTGATCTGCAAGAGGAGCATCATAAAAAAAAGACGTTTCGTGAAGAATACCTTGAATTTTTAACGAAATTTGAAGTCGATTTTAAGGATCAATATTTATTTGATTTTTTGGAGATAAAATCTTGGTAAGACATTTCGCTCCTATGGAGCTCCAACAATCCCTTTTCCATAAAACTAACAACATGAGACTCCTTCGGAGTCCTCCGACAGGTTTCTCCGGAACACCTTTCATAAGCTAACAACTTATGGGCTCCAGAGGAGTACTCTGACAGATTTCTCCGAAACACCTTTCATAAGCTAGCAACATATGGGCTCCAGAGGAGCCCCATGTTGGTAGCACAAAAAAACAATCCAACTCTCAGCACCGTAGCTGCGAAATCACTCCCAATAAGAAAACGTCCTGGTAACCAGGAAAGAAGCCTCCTCATCATCCGCCAATGTGATTTTTTTGGTAATCCAGTTTTGTTGTTCGTCATAAGTATAAGCACATTGATAGGAATACGATCCAACATCTGCTTGGAATGATTTCAACACTATATTTCCGAAATCATCGTATTCCAGTTTGGTCTGTTCGATCAACTGGTCGTAATTATCATAGGTCTGAACGGTCAGCAGTTGGCCGGCCCGGTCGTATTCGTAGCGGTAGGTCGTTTTCCCACCGGACTCGATGATCTTTTCAAACAAACGGCCGTCTTTTTTATACTTATTGGTGATCTTCTTAGCATAGTAATGTTTACCCGTATAGGGATTTTTGGGGTAAAAATCTTCCCGGACCAGGTTTTTTACGGGATAAAAATATTTACGGACCAGTGAAGGAACAAACTCCTGGTAGTCTTCCTGATTATGAAATTCATTAATTGAGTGGAGTACTCCCTGGCTGTCGTAGTTGTACATAAAAACGCTATCCAGTTCCTGATCAGGCGTGAGTACGTTAATGGCATTGTATTGTCCGTCCCCATTGTACATGAATTTCGACGATCGGTTTTCGGAAGGCCGAACCGAATGCAGACTTTTCAGGCTCAACTGTCCTTTTTCGTTATAGGAAAAGATCAAAGTATCCGGTGCTTCGGCGCTGTACACTTTCCCCAACAAGTGTTTCTGCAATACCCCTTTCTCATTCCATTGCTTTGCGTATTCCTCTACCGGCAACCAGGCCGGAAGAGAATCAGTAATTTCTTGTTGGGCTAGTTGTCCATTATTATAGCGCAGATGAAAAGACTGAACTTCCAGAGACTTTATCCTGCCTCGGTAAGATTCTTTTTTTTCTGAAAGTTCTTCGGTATTACAGGACAAGGCCAAAACGACAAGAAAGAGGAGCCATTGAAAGATATGTTTCATATTGATGTCTTTTTATTTTTAATAAAACAACTCCACAAATAAAAGGTATCAAAGGGAAGTTTGCCGCCGATAAATATAGGTTTTGTCAAGGTCCTTTCCATTTATTTACCGATCAAATAAATAAAATCGCCTTTCCTTATTACAAACCTGCCGTTCCAAAAAAAATCAAACCTGTGCCGGTTTTTTTTCACCATCTTTGCACTAATAACAAAGCAGGGGGCGTTATGTCCCTGAATGAAACATCACGCTTCATAATCGTAATCTCTCCAAGTTTTTATCATTTTATAGTATTTAGACATCGTTTACACGTCTATCCCATTCAGATTGCTTATTCATTTGGGAAAAAGCAATCCTTAATTTTTGATAGGTATCCCTTAACCTTCAACATGAACATATTTTTCTATGTGGTAACTGCTGCAAGGGCTGTAAATTAATGCTGTTCCTCAGCATTAAGGTTACTCCAGAACAACCGGCATTCAGCCGACGGCAGGCTTTTTCCAGGTTGACTTACTTTGTCCTATTGCACCAGGCAAAGGCTGGAAATCTATGTATTGATTCGACTGTGTATTTCATAAAACATTAAATCTCTTTCGTACCATGAGAACCTCTTTACTGCTAACTTTACTAATCTTTGCAGTTGGTTTTAGCCTGACTGCCCAAAAACAACCGATTAGCCATTCAAAGATCAAGAATGAGATGGTTGGGAAGGCATTCCCCACCTACCAGGTGTTTTCCCTGGAAAAAAATCCCCAGAAATCCGGGCAACTCAATGCCAGCCTTTCTGACTATGACCTGCTCAATGTAGCTAAAAATAGTATCCGACAGTTAAAAAACGATGCCCCGAAAAGCTTTTCCATTACCATTCCTTCGTCCAGTGGCGCCAGTTATGAATTGCAGCTCGTCAAAGCCGATATCGTTACCGAGGACTTTGCCGTTCGCCTGGCCAGTTCCGGCGTTCTGCAGGAAGTCGATCCTGGAATACACTATCGAGGTACGGTGAAGGGACAACAGGGGTCTATTGCAGCTTTAAGCGTTTATGAGGATCGCGTTTCTGCTTTGATGAGCAGTCCTGAGTTGGGCAACTTCCAGATCGACAAGTTGGAAGAGGACAGCAGGGGCTACCACATTATGTATCAGCAGGCTGACCTCAAGGATGACCTCTCCTTTTCCTGCGAGACTTCCGATGACGGACCGCGTTATACACAGGCAGAACTCCAGGCAGCTGCGCTAAGTTCTTCTGATAAATGCGTGCGCATTTTTTTCGAAATCGACAATGACATTTACCGGGACAAAGGTGGGACCGACGGTGTAGTCAATTATATCTCAGGGCTGTTCAATCAAGTGGCCACGCTCTATGCTAATGAGGGGGTCACGGTAAAAATATCGGAGCTTTTGATCTGGGACACGACCAGCCCTTACAGCGGAACGTCTTCTTCACAATTGCTTAACCAATTCCAGCGCACCCGCACCAGCATTAATGGAGACCTGGGGCAGTTGCTTTCTTATCAGGCTTCCGGGGGAATCGCGGTCGTCAATGGTCTTTGTCGCACCAGTACTTCTCTGAAGCTAAGTTTTTCAAGTATCGGCTCCTCTTACCGCACATTTCCCAATTATTCCTTTACTGTGATGGTGGTGGCGCATGAATTCGGGCATCTTATGGGTTCCTACCACACACACTCCTGTGCCTGGAACGGCAATAATACGGCTTTGGACGGATGTCCGGGCTTCACGGAAGGTAGCTGCGCCGTACCCGGCGTTCCCTCTGACGGGGGGACCATTATGTCTTACTGTCATCTGAACCGGGTGGGGATTAACTTCAGCAAAGGTTTCGGTCAGCAGCCAGGCAATGTGATCCGCAACAGAGTCTCGGCCTCTTCGTGCTTACAGGCTTGTACGCCTGACGGCGGCGGCGGAGACGGCGGCCCAACCGGTTGTGACAAAGAGGAACTCACCCTTGCAATAACCCTTGACAATTACGGCTCTGAAGTGACCTGGGACGTCAAGGACGCCGGCGGTAATGTCGTAGCCAGCGGCGGCCCTTACGCAGACGGCGCTAACGGCACCGTGATCCGCGAAAGCATTTGTGTGGAAAATGGCTGTTATACCCTCACCATGAAAGATGCCTACGGCGATGGGCTGTGCTGTGCTTATGGCAATGGAAAATACGAACTGACCGACAAAACCGGCAAGGTACTTGCCTCCGGCAATCAGTACGGTCGCCAGGACGCCAATGATTTTTGCCTTACCGAAGGCCCCAACCCGAGCGACTGTGACGGCGAGTATGTCATCATGGCACTCACACTGGATAATTTTGGTAGTGAAACCAGCTGGGATGTAAAAAATGAATCCGGCGAGGTGCTGTATTCAGGCGGTCCCTATCAAAACAAAACTGGTGGTAGTGTGGTGCGCGACACCTTCTGCCTGCCTAAAGGTTGTAACCTGTTCACAATTTACGATGAGTACGGAGACGGTATCTGCTGCGAATTCAGCAGCGGTGCTATTCAACTGACCAGTGCAGAGGGCGAAACCCTGCTCAACGGGGCGAAGTTTGAGGACAAACTCGAAAAAGAAATTTGTATCGACACCGACGGCGGCGGCGGCGGTGGCGGAAACGGCAATTGCACCAACATCGACTTCAATACCTACCAGGTGATTTCCTTTGGAGGCGCCCAGGATAAGGGAGATTTTGAAATTCAGGACGGCGGCGCTACCGTTTTCATCAAAGACAATGCCTGGAAAGCAGTCGATCTCGACTATCAGGTGACAGCTAATACGGTTATTGCTTTCGACTTTAAGTCGACGATCGAAGGGGAGATCATGGGCATAGGTTTTGATAATGACAATGGGATTTCGTCCTCTTATGCGTTCAAAGTATACGGCACACAAAACTGGGGCTTCATCGACTATGACGATTATCCTGGCAATGGCGAGTGGAAATCCTATTCCATTCCGGTCGGGCAGTTCTACACCGGGCAGTTTTCCAAATTATTCTTTATGGGTGATCACGACAGCGGTAGCCAGAATGGTAATGCCTATTTCCGCAATGTACGTATACACGAAGGCAACGACTGCAGTAATTTCAGCGGCAATTTACCAGGCGGACAGCCGTCAGGCGTCATACCTCCCAAACCCCAACGCGGCGAGCCAACTTCGCCGGGAGAGATCGAACTATTCCCAAACCCAGCCGGCAGCAGGCTCAACCTACGCTTTCAAAATGATACTGATGAACAAGCGATGCTTGAAATCTACGCACCGACAGGTCAATTAATAAGCAGAAAAACTATTTCCACCGTGAACGGCCTTAACCTGGAGGGACTGGATATTTCCGCCCTCCGGTCTGGGTCGTACATTTTGAACCTACAAACCGGAAAGAGAAAATTTGTGCAACGCTTTCAAGTCGTCAAGTAATGAAATCAGGCTGATGCAACCGTTCCCTCTTACAAGGATCAAGGTTTAACGATCAATTGTTCCGAAATAAACAGCCAATTTCAATAACTTGAATGACGGTAGTACATTGAAAAGGGGTTCTCTACCAAAGAATGTACTATCTATGGCAGGTGTCCGTCCCCCCCCGACGGATGCCTGTTTTTTTATCTTTTTACCTTCTCACCTGTCACAGTCTTTTAATCTTCCACTTATAGAAGCAGATGAGCACCTCGTCTAGCGACCAATCCGGATTAGAGCTTCAACAACAATTCACTAACAACATTAAACTTAATTTGCAATGAAAAAGATAGTAACCTTCTTTTTCCTGGGAGTTCTATTGGTTATGAGTGGATCAGTGGCAGCCCAGGAGACAAAAAGTAACGACAACGGCTTTAATGCCCAGGTAAAACGCTCTGCAGAAGGCACTTATATAGAATTGAGCTGGCCTGCGGCATCGGAGAAGGCAGTCTACAATATTACTTTATACAATTTGGAAGGGAAAACTTCTCAAAGTTACCAAACGAGTCTAACTGGTATTAAGATATTTGCAATAGATGAACCGGCCACTTATGAATGGACCGTCATTCCCGAAGGAATAGAGTACGACAGGCTTGTTTTTGGCCAGCCCCGTCAATTTAAAACCGGCTATTTTGATGGGGGGATCCGGGTATCAACTGAATTATTTCAAGTGATCGATGGCTGGAAAGGAAAGGATTTCCATAATTCCACCCTGGAGGATTATATTAGAAACAATGCAAGAGGCAAAGTTTCAGCTGAAGAAATAGAGAAATTCATTCAGGAGTTTTATAATGGCAATCCTCCTTCAAAGCGGGTTACTACCAGAAATGAAGACGATAACAACGACAGTGATTGCTTGTGCGAGTTGGTTACGGCTTACAGCTCCGCCAATAACCCTGCCGATCCCGGAACGCCGATCATCGACACTCTTGCTTGTAACGGTTGCAATGCCAATGATCCATTATGGTGTAACCACTGGGATCGGAATGTTGAGCGATATGCCACCGGTATAGCTAAGGATCTGTTCATCAATTTCAGTGGCCGTCTTTCTGAAAGTAACAGAAGATCTTATAGTCTGGATACATTAATCAGAACATCAGACTTGTATGTTGAACTTGTATGTGAGACCAACGATTGTTGTGGTACTGAGGTTGACTATAATTTATTTTATGGCTCTAAGTTGGATTTGACAGGTGATTATGAAAGCAAGGGCAATATGCATATTCAGGGATACGACATGGCTTCGGCCTTCCTCATTCATGATGAAAATGAAGTAGAAATATTAGGCGAACCCATGATCCTCGGCGCATATTATTCCGATTCCACTCAGGTACTTTATAATTGGGAGGATGCCATAGAAGATGCTTTTGGGATCATCACCTCGATCCTTCCGGATACTGTTTTTGCAACCGTTTCACAAGACACTTCGGGATTAAGTGTAACACTCGACTCTTTTGACCTGACCATTGTTGCGGATACCATCTTAGGAAATGCTCAGAATATACTGGTAGGTGTTTTCAATATCCTGACGGGCAATAACTTCATCAGGCTGATCGATGAAGAAGGTGGAAATCTGGAGACTAATGAAAAGACCTGGTTCGGCACGCTTATGCTAGAGCCTAATCAGTCCAAGCGATTTTTATTGAGGTCCGTATCCAACTTGGAATATAAAGAAGTTTGGGGAAAGAAAGATGTATGTCCCTTTGGGGAATTTTGGCTCAACGCGTCACTACAATCAGCCTATTCTTATGCTTTCCTTATGGACAAGGGGGGGGAGGATCCGGACCCTACGGATGATCTGTTCTGCTGCTTCAACGACTTTGCAGAATACTATACGCACTCTTTCATTGACGAGACGCCCTCCGGCGTTGAACAGGAAAATGGCATTGCCGATCATACTCTGGAAAGTATGCTCAGCATTGCAGCGGCCTTCATTGGGAGGCAAGCCGTTACCTTTCAAGGACCCTGGACGGATCTCTTTACAGGAGAGGAGATCACCGCCAACACAGGTGGCATTCTACTGACGGATCAGCAAAAGTCTCTTTTCCGTGAAAACGACTGCTGCCAGGGACCAGACTTTAATCACGGCCTTAATATTGAAATTGAGTGCGTAGAAGGAGGCATTATCGTAGTAGAAGAAGAGGAACCTGTGCTCAGTCGTTTTGTACCGGGACCAACTGGCCCGAGCTATAGTTGCAATAAGGTTAAAGGTACGGTGCAGATACTGGATTGTCCTAGCGAAAGTGATCATATCATCGAGTTTTTCGCTATTGACCTGTCCACGCAAACACCCTATTTTTTATTCATGATCCCTGTTGAAACCGGCCTGTGTGAGTACGAATTTGAATTCAATGTCTATGCAGGCATGAGCTATTTCGTCAGACAACGGATTAACAATGGGTGTCGAACTAAGACCGTCAGTACACCGATCAATATTCCCGACAGCGGCAGATCGGACGGAGAGCCGGGACTTAATCACCAGCCCACGCTAAAGCCTGATATTGAACGCATAAGGACAGCTAATCATAACGTTCATCTCTACCCTAATCCAACTTCTGGCGACTTCACACTTGAGTTTTCTGGTTTGGCAAAAAAAGGGAATGTACAATTCGATCTCTTGAATTTGCAAGGACAAAAACTAAAGTCTTTTCTACTTCCTGCTGACCTGCCTGTACATCAACTCAGCGTAAGTGGATTGGCGCCAGGTATGTATCTGGGCATAATACAAGACGGCGTGCATCCTCCCATCAGTACCACAATAGTGATCAAATAATAGTCAATATGATGTAAAAGAAAAGCTCTAATTTTGAATAGTAGTAGCCCTCAGGCATCGAGCCCGGGGGCTTTTTTATTCACCTACAAAAAAACCGACAGGGGGTCTGGGTAGGCCTTTATAAGCAGGCAAGATTAATTGGAAAAGAAAAAACAAGGAAGCTGTCTCAAAAGACTCTTAACATGCAATAGTTAGTACTATACCTTGCAGGTGAACCAGCCAAGGTGCGCCTCTCACACCACCAAGCGTACGGCTCTCTTACTCGGCGGTTCGTCATCCATCATAACTGGTTCTTTTCACCCGGCTTACTAGTCCCTCTTAAAATAAGGCTACGCTCAGACTAGGAGACTACCTGTACCGTTTGTAACGCTCTTTATCGAATTTAGGACGGTAACCTAAAGGCACCCTCGTGCATCAGGGACTTGCACCCTTTGGGACATTCTTTTGAAAAGAACTGTATTTAGCATACAAGGCACACACATTGTTTATGCGATAATGGCTCGTAACTTCGCCACTACGCATACACTTGGCCCAATTGCCCCATCACAGACAATATTCTAACTCAGCAACTGCCAAGAGTGAAAAGGGCAGTAGCGCTATACCGACAAAGTACGTATCCTTAGAAAAAATTAGGATTATGACCGTAAATCAAGGAATAAAGGAACAGATCAAAGAAAAAATTGAGCATCTTCCGGCGGAAAGGTTGGCCGATGTGCTTGAATTTCTGCTCAAAATTGAAGAAGAAGAGCAGCATGTTCTGAAAATTCTCTCTTTCGCCGGCACATGGAAAGAATCAGACCAGGAAGTATTGGACGATTTAACCATAGATCTCCATAGGAATCGAATGCTCTCAGACCGGGAAATTGATGTAGAATGAAAGAAACTCTAATAGATATGGACATTCTTTCTTATTTCTTTAAGGGAGATATTGAAATAATCAAGAAGATAAGGGAATACTTGAAAGACCATCCGAAATTAAACATCTCCATCATAACAAAATATGAGGTAATAGGTGGATTATAGTATAAAAATGCAATCAAACAACTCGAACAATTTGACACCTTCCTGGATAAGTGCGAAGTAATCAACTTATCGGAAAAATCCATCCGGATTTCAGCAAGAGCTTATGGCGTGTTGAGAAGAAAAGGGATAACTGTAGGTCCGTCAGATCTGTTGATTGCTGGGATTGCCTTAGAGAAAAACTGATAACGAATAACGAGAAACATTATAAAAATATCGAAGGCTTAGAAATCAACAATTGGAAAAAATAAAGTTTACCGTTCATTACACTATAAGTTTGCCAGTCGACAGCAGGCAACCTGACGAAATGTCTTTTAACACAGCCTCCCTGTATAGGAAGTGAAGTGCCTTGTTTAATATTGATTATATTTATTCATTCAATAGCAGTAGCAATTCATTTGCTTTATCGCTATTCCATTGCTGTTTTTCAGCGATTTTGTTTAAAACCTGGCGAGCTTTTGAGAACGATTCCTGTTTCAGATAAGCCAGTGCCAGATACCAGTCGATCTCTTCCTGAAAGCGGTGATCGGACCGGCTGAATTCCTGTGCATCTGATAATACCTGGATGGACCTTGCATGATCTCCGTGATACAAATAACTCAAGCCAAGAAAAAAAAGATCCTCTGTAGAGGTGCTATCCGAACGAAGAAGCTGTTCGCCTGATGCGATGGCTTGTTGAAAGTCTTTTTTGTTATAAGCTTCCGCCATTTGGATTCTAATTTCAGCTTCTTCTGTTTCCCCTTTTCTGACCAGGTAATTTGGAAAAGGGGTGTCTAGTGCCTGATCCAATCGCGCCTGTAAAGTCGAAGAAGTACTGGAGATAAAGGCCGGATAGGCCAGCAATGACAATAACAAAGCGGCGGCTATTCCCCCTACATAAACCAGTATTTTAAGTTTTCTTCGAGGAGGTTGCCGATATATGCCGTGTTCTTCAGCCAATTGGGCTGACCATTTTTTCTTCTGGTCTTCATCGAATGCTTTGGTCATTTTTTGTTTGAGAAATTCATCCGATTCCTTATCTGACATTTCACCGTTAATGTATTTATTCCATTTACTCATGATCTGGGATTTGAAAGATTAAAGGTGTTTTTTGAATAAGTTTTTCAATTTCTCCATACAACGCTGTTTTTGCTTGCGCAGAGCAGCTGGTGTTTTATCGTATTTCAAGGCCAGATCTTTCAGAGATATGTCGTAATAATAAAATGCTTTAATGATCTCCGTGCAATCCTCGCAAAGGTCTCCCAATACTTTCTGAAGAACTTGCAGTTCTTCTTCCGAAACTTCCTCCTCCTCTATGGCTATCTGGACATCCGGCTCTATGGCCGGCATTTGCTTTTTTTTTCGTCGGAAATAAATCTGCCCAGCCATTCGAGTAAAAAGAAAACGAAGATTGCCATAATTGATCTTTCCCGCCTCCAGTCGTTTACAAAACTCCAGAAGTGCATCCATGGAAGCATCGTATGCGTCCTCATGAGAAGCCCGATAGGTTTGTTTGAGAAAATTCATGCAATCGTCAAAATGTGCCAGAAAAGTTTGCTCAAACAGGAAGCGATCTCCTTGTTTGAGTTTTTCCGACATTTCGAGGAAGTCTGATTCCGTAAGGCCGAAATTTTTATTCATTGCTGCCCGAAGTTTAAGATTTTCTTCCTCAGCAATATTAACAACAATGGACCATATTCTATTGGATTCTAGTTGAGGTGCTGCCATAATTTAAGAATTTATATCACTATAAGGCAGTACTCTGGAAAGTGTGACATTGAGGTATCATTTTTTTGAAGAAAAAAAGTCACACTTCATTCTATATGATCTTATATCATACGGTAAAGCTTTTTAAAAAATAGTCTTGTCGTCTCAAGAGATATTCCGGGCTATATCTCGACAGTAGAGACCCTGGACTATCAACGTGCACTTGAACAGTGCAAATTGTTGCTTTGGGCATAACTCTGCAAGAGTTATGCTTTTTTTTTAAAAAAAATGATCCTTATCCGTCACATCTTTGGATCCACCTCCTTATACTCAAAAATCTTTTCACCAAAATTAGAGCATATCATGAAAGCAACAATTACAAACTGTTCGTTACTATTGTTTTTTTACTTCGTATGTTTTTCAGCCTTAAGTTTTGGTCAAAAACCTACCTATATTCAAGATCAGCTCCTTGTAGATATCAGCAACCCGGAATCACTGGCCTCTACCAGGGATTTTCAGAAAAGTATAGGAGCTACCATTATTAGTGAAAATAAAAATACGGGGATGGAATTATGGAAGATCAGTAGTTTTCCCATAGTTATAGAAGATGAAAATGAAAGTCAAACCCTTTTTAATATTATAGACATATTGAACCACACTTACGGCGAGAAACCCAGCGTAAATAACATCTCGCTCAACTATATCATGGACGTCCCCGCAGATCTTTCTGACATTCTTGACTTTTTTGAACTGGAAGCCTACACACCAGCCGTTAACTGCCCACGGTCCATTCTTTCTGTTCCCTATGTTCAGTGGGCTACTACGCCAAAAATCGGTATTATCGATAGTGGTGTCGACGCTCCGGTCCTGAATAACCTCTTTGAAGCATATACCATCCATATGCCCTTCGCTAATAACTTTGTGGATTCGATAGCCCTTCCTCCTATTGACCGGCATGGACATGGTACGCAGCTAACTGGATTGATGATGGGTACGCTGACTTCGTGGGGATTGCCAGCTGCAGAATTTTTTCCTTATAAGATTATTGATCATAATGGACAGGGGACCTTATTCGGGCTGCTGCAGGCCATTTACGCGGCTATTGATCAGCAGGTGGACCTCCTTAACATGAGCATCGGATTTTATCCTCATCCTAATGACTTAAATTCGGGTGAATTAATAGAAAAGGCTATGCTTGCTTTAGAACAGGCAGATATTCTGGCAGTAATAGCTGCCGGCAATGATGCCTTGTCTTTAGACGAGGTCACTTTTTATCCGGCTTCTGCACAGCATGGCAAAAAGGTGGTGGTCGCCGCCTCTGACTGTATAGACAGTCTCGCAGAATTCAGTAATTTTGGAGCATCCACCGTAGAACTAGCTGCTCCCGGGACAGACATCCTCTGTCCGACCCTCCAGGGATATTGGGTCCTGGCCAATGGCTCCTCTTATTCAGCAGCTATTGTCTCTTCTATAGCTGCGGCACTTTACGGGATAGGCCCTTACGCCGCTGCCGATCAGGTGCGTTGCAGCCTTGCGGGAGGAGTTCTTCAGCTTCCTTCTCTTTCCGGACTACTCCTTTCTGAGGGTGTCATACATGCTCCCGGAGCATTAGAACTGTATTTATCCGACGCCTGCACAACGTCTTCCCCCAATACCCTCATAAATAGTGCTCCAGGAGAGACTATAACAGCCCCGACCAGCGCTAATGTGACTTTTTTTCCGAACCCTACCCATGGATCAGCTATTCTCAACCTGTATTCTCCAAAAAAACAAGACGCCTTATTTTATATTTTTGACGTAACCGGCAGGGCAGTACGAAGCATCAGGACTCCTTTGACAAAAGGGCGAAACGAAATATTGTTTGAATTAGCAGACCTTCGTCCGGGAATTTATTATCTTTCTGGGAACAATGTGGATCACATTAAGATAGTCCGGCAATAGGAGATTAGTGGAGGGGAAAGCCATATCAGGGGTTTTCCTCCTCCAACTGACATTCCCCTGGAGCTCCACACTAAGCTCACTTTTATGATCAGGCTTTACCAGCATTTTACAGCAGTAATTGTCTTTACTTTATTCTATTTTCCATTAAAGGCTCAGGAGCTTTCATTATCCCAAAAGATAGAGCAACTCGTTGACAGTGCGGACGCCCATCGTGCTGCCGGAGCCCTAGAGCGGTCAATAGCGAAACTGAGGCGAGGGGAAAAAATGGCTCGGAATGCGTCTGACAGTTTGAAGGCAATCATCAGCCATAAACTGGCTGTGCATTTTTTTTATACGGATTCCTTCCCACAAGCCATATCCGCAGTAACGAAGGCGGTCGAATTAAGAACGCAAGCACTCCCTTTTGGCCATATAGACATTGCTAATAGCCTTTATCTGAGGTCGCTGATCTTTAGGTATGCCGGAAAATCTTCAGCGGGTATAGCTGACCTGGAGGCTGCCGTCCGGCACATCGAATCCAATTCAAGGATTACTAAAATCGAAAGCGCCTCTCGCCTGGCCTCATATTATGCTGAGTGGGGTGTCCTTTTAGCTACCCAAGGAGATTACTATCAAGCTTTGTTTTGCTGGGACCAGGCAGAAAGATATGAACGCCAGCATGCTTCCTCATCTTACTTAAAAACAAGATTGGCTTATTTATCCGAGTTAAGAGGCACCATTTTTCATGATATTGGCCAATACGATGATGCGATCGAGGCCTTTGAATACGCTCTGGAATGGCAGGAAAGACAACAGCCCCCCTCTCCTATGGCTCTTGCTTCCCTTTACAACAATCTTGGATTGACTTATCAGCAGGAAAGACAATACAAAAAAGCGCTTACTCTGTTCGAAAAGGCTTTTGGTTTATTTGATAAACAAAAAGAACGTTCCGGTATGCTCAGCGTTTATCCAAATCTATTGAAGGCTCAGGCACAGAACGATCAACCGGAAAAAGCCAAGGCCACACTGGCAGCAGGTTTGTCACTGGTAAGTGAAGTGTATGGAACCCCCTATCATCCTACAGCAGCCAAAATGCACTATTACCTGGCGGAGGCCTGGTTAGAAAAAGAAGAAAGACAGGAATCATTGCCCAATCATTTACAGCAAGCACTCCATTTGCTCGCCCCTTCTTGTTCTGGAGAAAACTGGCAGGACATTCCGGATGTAAAAGGCGGAATAATAGCCAATCAGACAGACCTGCTTTCTCCTATGTTCCTGAAAGCTCACTTCTTATTCACTCAAGCCCAAGACTCCTCCTCTCCTGACAGAATTGAAAAGCTTGAGCAGGCACTGCGGGTTTTCGAATCCCTTGATTTGCTCATTAGCCAGAGTCGACAAAATTTCAAGGTGGCCTCCTCCAAATTCTATTTTCAGAAATTATGGATCAAAGCATACGAAGAAGCCGCCTTGGTCAGCCTGGAACTCTATAATGCCACTACCAATCCTGCTTTTCTGAATAAAGCTTTCCAAATGGCTTCAAAAAATAAAGCTGTTGTTTTGCTGGAAGGCATAAAAAATCTCGATGCCAAAAAACTTGCCCGGATCCCCGATAGCCTCCTGACATGGGAAAGGGAACTCCTATCCGATTATTATCAATTAGAAGATGAAGTTTATAAGGCCATCGTAAAAGAAAAAGAAGAACAAGTCAAAGACAAAAAGAACAAGTTATTGGATACTCGAATCGCTTATGACCGACTAATCAGAAAATTGGAAAATGAATATCCCCGCTATTACGAATTAAAATACCAGCCCGTAAAATCAGTTGATCCGGCTGCTCTCCAAAAAAAACTCGATGATAAGACCTTGCTGATTGAATATTTCATAGGTTCTGATAATATACTCGTCTTCTTTCTGAGTTCCAACGTCCTGGAAGTAATGGTGATGGAAAAACCGGCTGAATTGGAAGCCGACTGCATCTCTTACAGAAAATTGAGCAGCAAATTCGGACTCTCTCCTGAGGAACAGGATACCTTTATGCTGTTAAGCCAAAAATTGTACACTCTACTACTCCAAAAAGGCCTGGAGCAGTTTGGGAACTCTTATGAACATCTATTGCTGGTGCCAGACGGTATTCTGCTGGGGCTTTCTTTTGAGGCTTTAAAAACAGGTCCAACATCCCAGGACTATCTGTTATATCGCTATCAGGTCAGTTATGTTTACGCTAATTACTTGCTCAGCCAGCCTATCGAACAACAACGCATAACCTGGGCACAAAAAAAGCGATTTTTAGGCTTTGGACTGGAATACGACGGACGGTTATTAGATAGTTTTAAGCAACTGGATACCACCGGCAATCAAAGAAGCCTTTCCTTGAAGCTGCGAAAAATCGGTGAACTCATCTATTCCGATGATGAGGTTCTAGAAGTCAATGAACTGCTAAAAGGCCAGGCTTTCGTCAACGCCGAGGCAACGAAAAGCAACTTTTTAAAAAATTCCCAAAAAGGAGACATTCTTCATTTGGCCATGCATGGCTTACTTGATCTTGACGATCCTCTGCGCTCTGCCCTGGTGTTTGCTCCTCAGAAAGATCAGAGTGAGGACTATCTTTTATATGCAAGGGAGATCTATAACCTTGATCTTCCTGATAATAGAATGGTCGTCCTGAGCGCATGCAATACGGGATACGGCAAAGTGTACATAGGGGAGGGCATTCGCAGCCTTTCGAGGGCTTTCATGCACGCCGGGGCCCATAGTGTTGTAGCCAGTCTTTGGAGCGCACCGGATCAATCCACAAAAGAGATTACCGTAAACTTTTATAAAAATCTAAAGATGGGAATGTCGAAAAGTGCAGCTTTCCAAAAGGCAAAAGTAGATTTTCTTGAACAAGCCAGCCCTACCTACCAATCTCCAGCCTATTGGGCTCATCTGGTTATTATCGGACAGAATACTCCTTTATTCGGAAATCGATCAAATCATTGGCTTAGAATAATTGGCGTTGCTGTCCTGGCAATAGGCTTTTTCTTTTTTTGGGCGAATAGAAAACAAATGCCAAAAATAAACCTCTAACCATAACTATTCCTTTTTCTCTCTGATCAACTGAATTATTGCTTCCTCTACTTTTTCAAACCCAAAGGCTTCCATTACTTTTCCCATCTTCGCTTGAATCTCCTCCGTACACAAATTACCGATACTCCCCTCATGCATATGCGTGATCTTCCGCTCCGGATCGAAGGCGCCAGACTCGATGGCCGCCGACAATTGATGATAAGCATCCCGGAAAGGCAGACCTTTCAATACTTCCTTGTTGACTTCTTCTACACTGAACAGATATTTGTACTTGTCTTCCTTTAGCAGTTCCTGTCGTACCTCCACTTTTTCCAAAGCATATTGTAAAATGCCCAGACAGCTTTTTAGATGATCAATAGCAGGAAAGATCATTTCTTTCAGCAACTGAAAGTCGCGGTGGTAGCCCATCGGCAAGTTGATCAAAGTGGAACTGATCTGTGCAGGTACGCTCTGGATGTAATTGCAGCGGGCTCTGACCAGCTCAAACAGGTCCGGATTCTTCTTGTGGGGCATGATGCTGGATCCGGTGGTGATCTCATCAGGAAAACGGATAAAATCGAAATTCTGATTCAAATATAGTACAATATCCATGCTGAACTTGCCCAGTGTCTGAGCAATAGAAGCGAGGGCAAAGGCCAGTTGCAGCTCTGTTTTTCCTCTGCCCATCTGCGCATGCACCACATTGTAACTCAGATCATCGAAACCAAGCAATTGGGTAGTCATGGTCCTATCCAGCGGAAAGGAATTACCATAACCGGCGGCCGACCCCAGCGGATTTTGGTTGATGATGCGGTAGACGCTCTCCATCATGCGCAGATCATCAACCAGGGATTCAGCATAGGCGCCAAACCAGAGGCCGAAGGAAGAGACCATGGCTAATTGCATATGCGTATAGCCGGGCATAAGCTCAGCCTTGTGTTTTTCGGAAAGTCCTTGCAAAAGATCAAAAAGGGCTTTCGTTTCTTCCACGATGGTTTTGATCTCGGCCCTGAAAAACAAACGGAGGTCCAGCAAGACCTGATCGTTCCGGGAGCGGCCGGCATGTATCTTTTTTCCGATATCCCCTAATTCCTGCGTAAGCAGATGCTCCACTTGTGAGTGGATGTCTTCGATGCCTTCTTCAATGATCAGCTCGCCCTTTTCGGCCTGCCTGTACAATCGAAGGAGGACTTTTTGCAATTTTTGTTGTTCTTCCTCGGTCAGCAAGCCTATTCTGGCCAGCATCTGACTGTGGGCGATGGAGCCAAGGATATCAAAGGAGGCTAGCCGGAGATCCAGCACCCTGTCCTCACCGGTGGTGAAAGATTCGACGAATTGATCGAGGGTGGCTTTTTTTTTCCAGAGTTTCATGGTCGTTCGTTTAATTTTCAATGTACGTTTCTTTAGAGAACAGGCGCCTTTTTTACATTAAATCTCTTACGCCCATTAACACACCAATATACACCTCCACCCCCTTGCGAATTTCCGACAGCATGATGTACTCATCCGCCGTATGGGAGCGAGCGGAGTCGCCTGGTCCTAATTTCAGGGACGGAAAGGGCATCAAGGCCTGATCAGACAAAGTCGGCGAGCCATACGTCCTCAGACCTAGCTTTTCCCCGGCCTTGACCAAAGGGTGATCCGATGCAATGCCTGATGAATTTAGTCTAAATGAACGGGCTTCGAGCTCCGATTGCGTATGTTGCTGTAAAATATCAAATATTTCCTCGTTGGAATAACATTCATTGGAGCGGACGTCTATTACAAACTTGCAGAAGTCGGGCACCACATTGTGCTGATAGCCTGCTTCGATCTGGGTAACGCTCATTTTGACGGGGCCAAGGAGCGGCGACACTTTTTCAAACCGGTAGTTTCGCATCCATTCGATGTCCTGCAGGGCGATGTAAATGGCGTTCACCCCCTCTTCCCGTGCCGAGTGGCCGGATTGCCCCCTGGCTTCCGCATCGATGACCATTAAGCCTTTTTCGGCTATAGCCATGTCCAGACTGGTGGGTTCTCCTACGATGGCAACGTCGATCTTTCCTAGTCGATCGAGTATGGAGGCAATGCCGTTCTTGCCGCTGATCTCTTCCTCGGCAGTGGCGGCCATGATGAGGTTAAAGGGTAATTCCTTTTTTTCGAAAAAATGGATAAAAGTGGCCAGAAGACTGACAAGCGGACCTCCGGCGTCGTTGCTGCCTAAACCGTAGAGCACATCGTCTTCCAGGGTGGCCTTGAAGGGGTCGCGTTTCCAGCCTTTATTGGGTCGGACAGTGTCGTGGTGGGAGTTGAGTAGTATGGTGGGTTTTTGATCCTCATAATGAGGATGACTGGCCCATAGGTTGTTGCCTTGTCGGTGATAAGGTATGTGGTGTTTTTGCAGGAATTGCGCAATGAGGTCGGCAGTTTGGTTCTCTTCTCGGGAGAAGGAGGGGGTTTGGATGAGTTGCTTGAGGAGGTGGATGGCTTGGTTGTAGTGTTCGTTTTTGATCATGGTTGTTTTTTTTGCATCGGGCTCGCGCCCGCTTAGAGCATCGGGCTCGCGCCCGCTTAGAGCATCGGGCTCGCGCCCGCTTAGGCATCGGGCTCGCGCCCGCTTAGGCATCGGGCTCGCGCCCGCTTAAAGCATCGGGCTCGCGCCCGATGGTATTGTGTGTCGCCGCAGAGCGGCTTGAGGGGGCTCGCGCCCGCTAGAGCATCGAGCTTGCGCCCGATGGTCTCATGTGTCGCCGTGGGGCGGCTTGAGGGGGGCTAGAGGGTTAGTTGGGTGCCATGGTTGCTGAGGAAGGTATCGGGGCCACAGACGACGACCTTGCTCACTCCTTTTTCCAGGGCCTCGAAACCGTTATCGAGTTTGGGGATCATGCCGTTGGTAATGATGCCCTTGATTTTTAGGGTATGGAAATTGGATCTGGATAAAAGGTTAAGGACACTGGCGTCGTCTTTCGGGTTAGATAAGACGCCGTTTTTTTCCAGACAAAAATAACAATGTACCGCATACGTATCCGACAGGGCGCGGGATAAGGTAGCGGCGATGGTGTCTGCATTGGTGTTCAGGAGTTGTCCTTTGCCGTCATGAGTGAGGGCGCAAAAAACGGGGAGGGTCTCGCTTTCCAGTAGCACTTTGATGAAACCGATATTGACCTTATCGATGTCGCCGACAAAACCGTAATCGACGTCTTTGACCATTCTTTTACAGGCTCGGATGACGTTGCCGTCGGCTCCACTGAGACCGATGGCATTGCCATTCATAGATTGTAGCAGGCTGACGATACGTTTGTTAATCAAGCCGGCGTAGACCATGGTCACGATTTCCAGCGTGGCGCCGTCGGTTATGCGGCGGCCTTCGATCATTTTTACCGGAATGGCCAGGTTTTTACCCAGTTCGGAGGCGCGATTTCCTCCGCCGTGCACCAGTATTTTATGGCCTTTTTTTCGTAAAAAATGGGCCAGAACGATTTTCAACTGATTTTCCTGTTCAATAAGCCGGCCGCCGATTTTCAGCAGATGTAATTGTTCCATACCTTAGCGTTGTTTGAGGATCTCCTGAATGACAGCCTGAGCCGCATATGTCCGGTTGTTCGCCTGATGGATGACCAGCGATCGGTCGCTATCGATGACTTCGTCCGCTACTACTACGTTCCTTCTCACGGGCAGGCAGTGCATAAAGTAAGCATTATTGGTCAGTTGCATTTTTTCTTTGGTGATCGTCCAGTCTTCGCCTACTCCAAGGACTTGCCCGTAATGCTGGTAGGACGACCAGTTTTTGGTGTAAATAAAATCGGCGCCTTCGAATGCTTTGCGTTGGCTGTATTCTACAGGAACTCCTGACACAAATTCTTCCGCCAGTTCATAGCCGTGGGGATGCGTAATCATCAGCTCTACATCGGCGGCTTTCATCCATTCTACAAAAGAATTCGATACTGCCTGTGGCAAAGCTTTTGGATGGGGCGCCCAGCTCAACACGACTTTGGGCCGTTCTTTGGATTTGAATTCCTCAATGGTCATCCAATCAGTTAAAGATTGAAGCGGGTGGCGGATCGCCGATTCCAGGCTAATTATGGGCACAGCAGCATATTTTTGAAACTCGTGCAGAACGTGGTCGGCGTAATCTTTTTCCCGATCCGTCAGAGAAGGAAATGTCCGAATACCGATGATATCGGCATATTGGCTAATGACAGCTGCTGCTTCTTTAATGTGTTCCGCCTTGTCAGTGTCCATGACGGCGCCGGTCTCAAACTCGATCTGCCAGCCTTGAGCAGCATCGTAAACAATACACGACATATCCAGGTTAATGGCGGCCTTTTCGGTGCTCACCCGGGTGCGCAGACTGGGGTTAAAAAAAAGGAGCAGTATGGTTTTGTCTTTTCCTAATTGGCGATGAGCCAGCGGATCTTTTTTCAGTTCCAGCGCCTGCTTTAAAAGCCGGCCTGGATCGGGCACATCGGCCAGTTCGGTAAAATGATTCATGAATTCGTTGTTTGGATTATCGGTGCTAGTGCTTTTTTAAATTTATAGAGAAAAAGATCGATCTCGTCACCATCGATGGTCAAAGGCGGTAATAGGCGGATTACATTGGGATCGGAGGAGGAACCGGCGAAGATCTTTTCCTCAAATAACAGTTTATTCCTGAGTTCTTTCGAGTCAAAAGGCAGTTCTATGCCGATCATTAGGCCAAGTCCGCGGATTTCTTTGATGCCTTCTATTGTTTTCAGACCATCCATAAGCAACTGTCCGTTTTTGGCGGCTTGCTGCATTAAGTTTTCGGATTCGATAACATCCAAAACTGCGATACCGGCTGCACAGGCCAGGTGGCTACCGCCAAAAGTAGAGCCCAGCAGGCCATATTTACTTTCGATCCCGGGATGAATGAGTACTCCGCCGATGGGGAAGCCGTTACCCATACCTTTAGCTACCGTGATCAGGTCAGGTCGGATATCGGCGGTTTGAAAGCCGAAAAAACGGCCGGTGCGGCCATAGCCGGATTGCACTTCATCGAGGATCAGCAGGGCGCTGTTTTTTCGGCATTGCTTTTCCAGGTCTTCGAGAAAATGGGCCGGTGGGATATGGATGCCTCCGATCCCCTGAACGCCTTCTATGATGGCGGCGCAGACGTCGCCCTTTTGCAAGCTTTTCCAGACGTACTCGGGCTGGTTCCAGTCGTGAAATTCGACTTCGAAGCCTTGGTTGATCGGCGCCTTAATGCTTGTATTATCGGTGGTGTTCACTGCTGCAGAGGTGCGGCCGTGGAAGCCGTGCCTAAAGGCGATGATCTTTTTGCGATGGTTCTGAAAGGAGGCGAGCTTAAGGGCGTTTTCATTGGCCTCGGCTCCGGAATTGCAGAGAAATAGCTGGTAATCTTCATGGCCGGATAGGCGCCCTAGTTTTTCGGCTAGTTCGTCTTGCAGGGCGTTGGGCACAGCATTGGAATAGAAGGCCAGCTTATGGAGTTGCCGTTGGAGCGTTTCTACATAATGGGGATGAGAGTGACCGATGGAGATCACTGCATGGCCTCCGTAGAAGTCCAGGTATTGCTGGCCCTGACTGTCCCATACCCAGGAGCCGTTTCCTTTGATGGGTTCTATGTTGTATCTGGCGTATACGTTGTAGAGTTTCATTTTATTGTGTTTCATCGGGCTTGCGCCCTGTACTGCCATCGGGCTTGCGCCTCGATGTTAGTGTGTGTCGCCGCTGAGCGGCTG
>CAZJQS010000083.1:5262-21656 GCA_964548175.1 uncultured Saprospiraceae bacterium | reverse complement strand
TGGATAATTCTATCGTTTTTCAATTAACCAGCACGCAAGCGTGCTGAATAGTTACAACTTAAATAAAAATACTTTATGAAAACAATTTTCAATTTATTGAAGAATAAATATGTTCTGGTCCTAATTTTGGGGGGAACTACACTTCTCACTATTGTTTTTGTAAAAATAATAAACGAAAGGTGGGCCATGTATCCATACTCAGTAGAAAAAAGTTACCATTATGAATTCCATACTACAGATTCCTTGAAAGTAAACATCCAAGACGGGCACTTTACCGTACCTGACGAAATCGGTAAAAATCATTCAGTGTTTTTGGGGGTTAGTGTAAATACCTCATTGACCGGTAAATTTTTTCAGCCTAGTGTGAAAATATCCTCCGGTGGTAAGATATACATTGATTATTTTGAACATGGCGCTAAGGGGAAGAGGTATATTAACATTAGTTCATTGACCCAGGCGGGAATGAAAGAAATAACCCTGAAAGGCCGACGGATTTCCTTTAATGAAAGCGATGCATTCCTCTTTATTTTTAAGCAGCCAAGTCTGGTCAATTCTAAAATATTAGTGGTGTCACCTCATCCGGATGATGCTGAAATTGCAGCTTTTGGTCTTTATAGTAAATACCCTGACAGTACATTTATATTAACCATTACAGCTGGGGAAGAGGGAGAATTTAATTATGATGAATTATACGCTGAAGAAAAGGCTCATTTCAGAAAAAAGGGAGAGGTCAGAACCTGGAATTCTGTTACGGTGCCTCTGCTTGGGGGGATTAAGTATGAGAATACACTTAATTTGGGCTTTTTTGACGGTACGCTGCTGGAAATGTATCAAAATAATGGAAAGTCTGTTTTTTCTTCAACGCTAAAAACAGATGATATTACAATTTTTAGAAAACATAACCTGTCCGGCTTAAAAGATAGTCTTGCCGGCGGGTCTGACTGGCATTCGCTCGTCGCCAATTTAAAAATGGTCCTGCGACAGTTTAAACCTAATGTTATTGTCGCACCTCACCCTCTGCTAGACAGTCATACTGATCATCAGGTTTCTGCTATTGCCATTATGCAGGCAATGAAAGAATTGCAGATAAAAGAAGGCCAATTTTTATTTTATTCCAACCATTACTACTTGAATGAGTTTGTTCCTTATGGAAAAACAGGTGGAGTCGTTTCTCTACCTCCGCTTTTCGAAAAGAGGATAACTGTAGACGGTTTTTACTCCATGGATATGAATTTAGACCAGCAGGCTGGTAAAATATTGGCGCTCGACGCCATGAACGACTTAAGGCCCGATACGGAATGGCGTTTTTGGAAACCCGCTCTAAATCATTTCTATCAAAATGCAAAAGTAGCCTTATTTGGAAATGGCAATACTTACTTTAAACGTGCTGTACGGAGTAACGAGTTGTTTTTGGTCATTTCCGTCGAAAAAATTTACGATGAGAACTTTTGGATGACCATCATTGGTGATTACAGTCTTGACTAGCGAAAAAATATTGAAAATTATACTTGTATTTTAAACCTTTAATGAGAAAAGCCATATAAATCATCAAATAGTCATACCCTATTCAAATTCCATTTCGACCATTTTCACAAACACTTTATAACCAATCACATGTGTTTTATATTAGGAACCATTAACAGGTCTTTTGCTGCGCCTGAACTAGATGTCATTAAACACAGGGAACCTGATGATTTTGGCATGGAATCGATAGTGGTGATGGATAACATGGTGCAATTCGGACAAAGATGCCTATCCATCCTTGATCTTTCCCATGCAGGGCATCAATCCGTTTGCGAAGTGTTGTTGAAGAAAAACATGCTTTCTCCAGTTTGGCCTCCACAAGAACAAATATAGGAATATGGCTCATCTCATCGCATCGCTAATGAAAACTAAAAGATCCTTTTATACTTAAATATTTTCACCGCAAAGGCCGCCAATACCGTTAAAATTTAGCGTTCCTTTGCGTCTTTGCGGTGAAATCATACTTTTTTCTACGAGTTTTCAATGTTAGGATCCGCAAACAGCCATATCTCTCATAAATTAGAGCATACCTAATAAGGAATCTTCATCTCCTTTATTTTTTGCAGCCGTTTAGATGGCTTCCCTGTCTCTTTGATAAGTTCTTCCTTTAAAAATCTTCCTTCTTTTTTTAAAAAGAAATGAGAAAGATCATTCCTTAACGATCGCCTCCGCTTCAATTTCCACCAAATAACCTTCCCCGACCAGATCTGCCCGCACCAGGGTATTGGCAGGCTGTATGTGCCCAAACCGCTGGCCATGAGCTTCAGATACCGGCTTCCAGTCTTCCATGTTCTGAATGAAAATCCGCGTCCGCACCACATCTTCTAACTTTCCTCCCAACGACTGAATGGCCCCCTCGATTTTATCAATAATAAAGTGAGTTTGAATAAAGGGATCTTTTACTCCGATAACTTTTTCTCCATGAGTCGCAGTTGTGCCGGAAACAAAAATGCGATTGCCCTTGCGAACGGCCCGGCTGAATCCGGCGATGTTTTCCCAGATGGTTCCGCTGAGGGCTTTAGTGCGGTCCTGGGAAACAGTTTCCGTAGGGTAGGGGGCAGGCATTCCCTTCAGATGATGGCTTAAATCCCCGGAAGCCGTAAGGAAAGGCGGTTTGCGGTATTCATCTCCACAATTGCCGGGAATGGGCAGAAAATGAGTGAGCGCTTCTTGTATTTTGGCCCGGCTGTTTTCATCCAACTCAACATCAAAAATACGCATATTGTCCTCAATGTGCCGGCTTTGCCCGAGCCTGGCGCCCACGATAACGCCGCCCACAGCCGGTTGTTCCAATATGTATTTAGTGGCCAGGTTGGGAATGGACACCTGGTGCTGCTGAGCGATTTCATTTAAGACATGCAGCAATGACTGAAATGGCTTCCATCCACCGGCTACATCGATAAAACGTTTGTATTTCATCTGCGACCAGGTCTTAAGCTGGTCGACCGGCGTATCCGGCTGATTCAGCCACTTTTCACTTAAGAACCCACCGGCGAGAGTGCCGAAGGCCAATATTTTGACATTATGTTCCAGACAAAACCTGGTCATTTCCCCTGCCGCCCGCTGATCGATCAGGGAATAGCAGATTTGATTGGACACCAGCTCTATACCGCAGCTGATGGCCATTTGTAAATGCACCGCATCGAAATTCGTGACGCCCAGTTGTTTGATCAGGCCTTCTTCTTTGAGTTCCTGCAGCCAAAACAAGTCGTCCAGCCAGGTGGGATCGGCGTAATTCCAGGCGTGGTATTGCAAGAGGTCAAGCTGTTCCATCTGCAACCGATCCAGGGATCGCTGCACTGCTTTACGGACCTTTTCCTTGCTGCCTTTGCCGGGCTCAGGCACCCACTTGGTGAGTAGTTGCACTTTGTCTCCTCCCGTCTTTTTCCGAAAAATGCCGGCGATCAGCTCCGCCGAACCGTAATGGTCGGCCATGTCAAAGGTGGTTAAGCCTGCATCCACGTAGGGTTGCATGTCTTTAGCGGCCTGCTCCAGATCTATCTTTTTACCATCCCGTTCCATATCGGCGATCTGCCAAAGGCCGGTCAGTAGGCGCGAGATGTTGAGGTTAGAGGCAAGTTGAATGTGTTTTTTTGATCTCATTATCATTCTGTTTTAAGTTAGCGGCAGTCCGTTAGCGGCAGTCCCGTTAGCGGCAGTCTCCGACTGCCAGCCTTAATACACTGCCCGCCTTAATACACTGCCCGCCTTAATACTCCGGCAACTCCTTAAACGCTTCCACCACCGAAATCCCTTTCTTTTTCAGCCGCCGGATTTTCCATAAAAAGATCAGCGAGGCCAGTCCCATGACGATCAGCCAGACCGGGGTGGAGTGAAAGTACCAGGCTGCTACCTCAGCCTGCAGGTCTTTAATGGTATGAACGACTAGGAACAGGCTTAGTAAAATGGCGCCCAGCGAAGCAAAAATAAGTTGAACAGGCCGTTTTCTGAATACAGCGATGTTTTTGGCCAATGCTGGATTGTAGTGAGGCAGCCGAATCACCGTCAGGCACATCAATAAGAAGTTGACCAGCATGGAGGTGACCATGATGTCGATACCCAGAAAAAAATCACCCGCCAGGTGACTTCCTAAGATGCCGATCGTGGCCATTGCTCCGCTGATCAGGATGGCGATATGAGGCGTATGCCGTTTCGGGTGGATGCGAGCAACTTGTTTGGGGAAAATGCCGTCTTCCGCCCAGGCAAACATCAACCGGGAGACCGACAGCAGCATGGCCGGAAGGTCATTGATCAACGCAATAGCGGCCCCTGCTATAATGGCTACCGCCCAGCCTGAAGATAATACATAGCTGAGTAAGCCAGGCGCAGTAATGTCTCTGGTCATGGCTTCTTCGGCTACAAAAGACCAGGGCACGGTATGATAAACGGCAGAAGTGAATATAAAGTAATAGCCGCCTACCGTCACTACTGCAATCGCAATAGCAAGCGGCAGGGAACGTTGAGGATTCTTAGCTTCCCCTCCAGCCTGTGCTATAGAATCAAAACCGATGAAACTGGAAAACAGTAAAGCGGCTGCCGTCAGAAAGGTGGAAAAAGAAAAAGAAGCGTCTGCGTCCGGAACAGCTCGGTTTTCCTTCAACAACAGGGCCGATGCAAAGTCCTCGTGAGTAAAGAAAAAACCGGAAATAATGACAATGGCGCCTAATCCGAACATGACCGCCATCAGTGGTATCAAGGTGCGTTCATAAAACTTCAGCCCGATAATGTTAATGCCGACAAACAGCCAAAGCAGCAGAATAGCTAGAGTAACCCTCACCGAGCCTTGTTCTAACCAGGTAGCCCAGGCCTCCCATCCTAAGGCATCCATAACGTCCCTGATGAAGGGAATGATGATATAAGAGATCACCCCGATGGCAATAGACAAACCAAACCATTGGGAAAAGCTCGCTACAAATCCCAGGTAAGGATGCAAACCCCGGCTGGCAAAAATGTAACTTCCGCCGGCTCTGGGCATAGCAGAAGATAGTATCGCATAAGCCATGGCCGCCAGCAGGGCCGGCAGGGCGGCAAACAAAAAGGCCGGAAGGACGTAGGGACCGATTCCCGGGATATTGCGCTGGATCATGAACGGAACTACGTAAACAGAAGCGCCCAGCATAGAACAGATGCCGGTGGCGGCCAGCCCTGTTAACCCTAGTTGTCGATGGAGTCCCGTTGAAGAATTGGCAGAAGAGGCTTTATTTGACATAACCTGGTTATTTATGGGTCAGGAAAGGGCTACTTGTTTCGTTTTTCTTCCAAATACCCACATCATCAATCCGCCGCTTAAAAACATAAAAAAGGAATAAATGGCGGCCGGAATGGACATCTCCGGCTGGAATAAGATCGAACTGGCCACTACAATAGCCAGTGTGCCGTTTTGAATGCCACTTTCAATGATGATGGAGATGGATTGCCTGGCGTCCAATTGTAATATCCTGGACGCGGCGTAGCCCGTCAGCATGGTCAGCGCATTTAGGGTGAAACAGACCATTCCGATCTTTTTGAGGTTTAACACGAGCATGTTCCAATTGCCCAATACGATCAACAACAATATGGTCATAAAAATAAGGGTGGAAGCTATGCGGGAGGGGCGCTCCATCCGGTCGGCAAAAGTGGCGTTTCGCCTGCGGATCAGCATGCCTATGGAAACAGGAAGAACGGTAATGCCTACGATCTGCCCGATCGTCTTAAAAAGCGGCAGGCTGATCAGCGTCGATTCTTCGAGAAAGAAACCCAATGCAAAATTCGTAATAAGCGGAATGGTGAAAACGGTAATAAAACTGGCAACAGCCGTCAAGGTGATGGACAATGCAGTATCTCCCCTGGATACATGAGTGATCAGGTTACTCGTTGATCCCCCCGGACAAGCCGACAACAGCATGAGCCCTACGGCCATGGCAGGAGAAAGATCAAAGCTCAGGGCAAGCATCAACCCGATCAGAGGAAGTAGTAGGAGTTGGTTGAACAATCCCGTCAAAGCGGCTCTGGGATACCAAAGTATCCGCTGAAAATCATTTAGGCTGAGCGATAAGCCCATACCCAGCATGATGACAAACAAGGACAGGGGGAGTAAGGTCGTCGTTAAAAAGTTGGCTTCCATTTATGTTCAATTTCCCCCTAATGTAGTAAAAAACTTTTATTGGCTCCCCGCTTTAAAGTCAACTCTAAAATAAGCCGCCCCCCTTGGGGGCGATTCATTTTTTACAAAGCACCACCAGCTTCTACACGGAAGGAAATATTGCAGATCACTCCGTAAGTAGTGACTTTACCGCCATCTACGTGTACTTTGATGTCTTTAATATAAACGGAATCGATATTGCGAACCGTTTTGCTTACCTCCGTCACTGCATTTTCAATAGCAGCTTCTATTCCTTTTTCTGAGGTGCCGATCACTTCAATAACTTTAACAATTGCCATAATAAATATTTTAGGTTTAAAAAAAATATCCTTAAATATAGGTTTTGTTGGCGCTTAAAGCGCCAACAAAACCTATATTTGAAAGGGTTTGCTTACTTATTCTCCTAACTTAGGGGAAAACCTTGGTTTGGTCAATGATTTATCTCATGCTGAAGCGATGGAAAAGCACCGGGTCATCCACTAATCAATAAAATCGAAGAACCATGTATTCACTTAACCGGTCATTGCTGTTGTTTGTGCTGGTAATTCTTAATTTTTCCGTTCTTGCCCAGCCCAATAAGTTTAGTCGTCAGGATAGCCTGCGAGGCTCCATTACCCCGGAGCGAGCCTGGTGGGATCTGACTTATTACCACCTGGCGGTGGAGGTCGACCCCGAAAACCAAAGCCTTGACGGAACAAACACGGTGCAATACCGGGTAAAAAAAGCTAATGACGTTATGCAGATCGATTTACAGGCGCCATTGGTCATTACCAGGGTGATACAGGATGGAAAGGAACTGAGCTGGAAAAAGGAAGGAAGTGCGCATTTTATTGAACTACAAAAAAAGCAAAAGCGGGGAGACCTGCTTTCTCTGCAAGTTTTTTACGAGGGAAAACCTAAGGTAGCCGTCCGTCCTCCCTGGGATGGCGGCATTAGCTGGGAAAAGGACACGCAGGGCAAACCTTTTATCGCCAATTCCAATCAGGGTATTGGAGCAAGTATTTGGTGGCCTTGTAAAGACCATCCCGAAGACGAGCCCGACAGCATGCTCATTAGCGTGACCGTGCCCGAAGGATTGATGGAGGTATCCAACGGTCGGCTTCGAAAGATCGAGGAACTATCCGATGGAAAGAAAACTTACCATTGGTTTGTCAACAACCCCATTAATAATTATGGAGTAAATCTAAGCGTAGCCGATTATGCGCATTTTTCCGAAATTTACCAGGGAGAAAAAGGCCCGCTGGAATGCAACTACTATGTGTTGAAGGAAAACCTGGACAAAGCCAAAGAGCAATTCAAACAGGCGAAAATGATGCTGGAAGCTTTCGAGCACTGGTTCGGCCCTTATCCTTTCTATGAGGACGGCTTCAAGCTCGTTGAAGTCCCTTACCTGGGGATGGAACACCAAAGTGCCGTCACTTATGGCAATAAGTATATGAACGGATATCTTGGACGGGACCTCAGCCAGTCGGGCTGGGGCCTTAAATTCGATTTTATCATTATCCATGAAGCCGGCCATGAGTGGTTTGCCAACAATATTACCTATCAGGACGTCGCAGACATGTGGATTCATGAAAGTTTTACGAACTATTCCGAAAGTCTGTACGTAGAATACCATTATGGCAAAGAAGCCGGGGCCGAATACGTCAGGGGAACCCGTCGCAGTATAAACAATGACCAGCCCATCATCGGTACATACGGCGTCAATAAGAGGGGATCGGGGGATATGTACCCCAAAGGAGGTAATCTGCTGCATACCTTACGTCAGCTCATCAATGATGATGAAAAATGGCGCAGCATCCTCCGTGGTCTGAATGAAACTTTTTTCCACCAAACGGTCACAACTCAACAAATCGAACAGTACATCGCTGAACAGTCGGGTATGGAACTGGATTATTTTTTTGATCAATACCTTCGGGACGACCGGGTGCCCATCCTGGAATATTATATCCGCGACGGACAATTGTTTTACCGCTGGAACAACACCATTGCCAATTTTATGATGCCGGTACAAGTGCAGATAGGGAACCAAGAAAAATGGCTGAATCCAACCACCAGTTGGTCCGGTGGAATGCCGGTGGGAGAAGCCGCCTCTATAACTTTAGACCCGGATTACTACGCTGGGATTTTTAAAATTGTAGAATAGGAACGGTTATCGGTTAATAGCTTGACAACCAACAACCAACAACCATGCCTGTAAAAATACTAGTCGTCGATGACGAGCCGCAGGTGGAGCGGCTGATTCGCCAGCGGCTCTGGAAAAGGATTAGGAGCGGGGAATTAGATTTTACTTTTGCTACCGACGGCCGGGAAGCGCTGGATATCATTCACGAACGACCGGCGGACATTATTTTGACCGACATCAACATGCCCGGCATGGATGGCTTGACTTTCATTGCCGAGCTTCAGAGATTGCATCCGCTTCAAAAGACCGTGATGGTCTCGGCCTATGGCGATATGAAAAACATCCGCACGGCAATGAACAGGGGGGCTTATGATTTTATTACCAAGCCTATCGACTTTGAAGATCTCGAAATCACCATAAATAAAGCCATCAAAGAGGTGGAGGTGATGAAATTGGGGGAAGCCACCCGCCATCGATTAGATGAGTTGGAGCGGGAACTCTCGGCTGCCAGTGAAGTACAGTATGCTATTCTTCCTAACCAGTTTGCTGTTTTTTCCGAGGATAGTCCGTATTCACTGTTTGCAAAAATGATCCCCGCTCGGGAAGTAGGCGGCGATTTTTATGATTTTTTTAAAATAGGAGAACAAGAGCTGGGGATTGTCATAGGCGATGTTGCCGGCAAAGGAATGCCTGCCGCGCTTTTCATGGCCGTAAGCCGAACACTCATTCGCACTATTGCCATGAGGGAATCGCCCTGTGATCAATGTCTGGAAAAAGTGAACTATCTGTTAAGTCTGGATAATCCGGCCAGTCTGTTTGTGACCCTTTTTTACGGCGTAATAAATCTGGAGACTGGGCTGCTTACCTATTGCAATGCCGGCCATAATCCTTCCTTTATCGTTGATGATCAGCAGGAAGTGCGATCTTTAGGACACGGCATTAATGTGCCGCTGGGTTTAGTGGGAAATAGCCGGTTTACATCCCAAAGAACGACATTATCTCCCGGAAGCACCCTATTCTTGTATACCGATGGCGTCACAGAGGCTCAAAATGAGGAAAAACAGTTTTTTACGGAAGAGCGGCTTTTAAAGTACCTCAAAACTACCGCCGGCAGTGAGGCCCGCGAGATTGTTGAGGACTTGATCATACAAGTAATGGCCTTTGGCGGAGCTACGTCTCAATCGGATGATGTAACAACATTAGTGCTGCAGAGAAGGAAGTAAATAGGCTTCCCTATTTTTAACAGGTTGCTTCCTACAGTTTGTTACAAAACAAAAATAATCCTAATTTAAGGGGGCAAAATTCAGCAAGCCAGAACATATGACATCGAAAATATTGGTGGTGGATGATGAGCCACAGGTGGAGCGCCTGATCATGCAGCGCTTTCGCAGGCAAGTCCGCAATAAAGAGTATGAATTCACCTTTGCAAGTAACGGCAAAGAAGCCCTCGATCTTTTGGAAAAAAGAGACGATATTGAAATGGTGTTGTCTGACCTCAATATGCCGGAAATGGACGGCCTTACTTTTTTGTCTAAACTTAAAGAGATCAAACCGGAGCTGAAAGCTGTGATCGTTTCCGCTTACGGAGACATGAAAAACATCCGGGAAGCGATGAATCTGGGGGCCTTCGATTTTGTCACCAAGCCTATTGAGTTCGATGATTTGCTGGCCACCATCAAAAAAACCCTGAAAGAAGCAGAAGTGGCCCGTCAGGCGGCTTTCGCCCGGGAACTTGAGCTGATGAACGAAAAGCTAAAAGAGCTGGATCGGGTAAAATCCCGTTTTTTTACCAACATCTCCCACGAACTCCGAACCCCCCTGACGGTGATCAGCGGCATGGCTAAACAAATTGGCGAAGATCCTGAAGCCTGGCTCAGGCAAGGCGTGGAAATGATCCGTAGAAACACCGATAACCTGCTCGACCTGGTTAATCAGATCCTGGACCTCAGAAAACTGGAAACCGGACAATTGCAGCTTAACCTGATCCAGGATAATATCATTATTTATTTAAGCTATATACTTGAGTCTTTCCACTCCCTGGCCGGGCAAAAACAAATAAGTCTTCGCTTTGAAAGCCGGGAGCAGGAGCTCATGATGGATTATGATCCGGCAAAGATCCTACGGTTGATCACGAATTTACTATCCAATGCCATCAAATTTACCCCAGAAGGAGGGAAGGTGGTACTAAGGGTGGAAAAAAAAGGAGGCCGTTTGTATATCGAAGTCAGCGATACAGGCATTGGTATTCCAAAAGATAAATTAACTAACATTTTTGATCGTTTCTACCAGGTGGATACGGCGCATAGACGCAAAGGAGAAGGTACGGGCATTGGCCTGGCCATCGTCAAAGAACTGGTGGGCTTGATGGAAGGCGAAATTGATGTGGAGAGTGAAGAAGGAAAAGGTGCTACTTTCTCCATCTCTCTTCCTATCCGCCAGACCGCCTCTCTGCAGCAGGCCCAAACCATGGAGGGCGTTCAGGAACAAATGAGCCTCATGCTCAGTAAAGCCGGGCACTTGTCTGTTCAGGAACTCAAACAAGAAGTGCACGAATCCGGCCTCCCCAGGGTGCTCATCGTAGAAGACAATGCCGACGTGCGAGCCTACCTCAAGGCTTGTCTGACCGGCCATTACCAGATAGCTATAGCTGAAGACGGGCAAGAAGGTATCGATAAGGCCAAAGCGGAGATACCCGACCTTGTAGTCAGCGATGTCATGATGCCTCGTAAAGACGGCTTTGAGCTATGTGAGAGCCTCAAAAACGACCAGTTAACCAGCCATATCCCCGTAATTTTACTAACAGCCAAAGCGGATGATGAGTCCAGGATCAGTGGGTTAAAAAGAGGCGCGGATGCTTTTCTGGCCAAACCATTCAATAAAGAAGAACTCCTGATCAGAATAGAAAAATTACTAGATCTAAGAAAAAAGTTGCAAGAGCGGTATCGCACTCCGGACAACCTCCGCCCTGTCGAGGATGAAGCCATTCAAAAAGAAGATGAGTTCATCATATCCATCCGGGAGGCGGTCATGGCCAATATTGACGATGAGAACTACGGTATCCCCGAACTTTGCCGTGACCTGGCGATGAGCCGCTCCCAGCTACACCGGAAACTCAAGGCGCTGACCGATCTGTCGACCTCCCACTTCATTCGGGCTATTCGCCTGAGGAAAGCCAAGGATTTGTTATTGACGACCGACCTGAATATCTCAGAGGTCGCTTACGAAGTAGGCTTTCGCAATCCACGTTATTTTTCGACGACTTTTTCAGAAGAATTTGGCCTCACGCCGAATGAGTTCCGAAAGTGAAACAATAGTGTACACATCTGCAACAATAACTGACGCAAGGCTTTTCTTTTCTCTTCATCTTTGTACTGTAAGTTTTTTACAAATAAAATCCAAAGCAAACAAAGATGATAACGGCTTATTCGTACGATCAGAAAAAAGCGGCCTCCACAGGGGCATTGAAAAAGCTGGGCTTGGATTTTGGTTCGATCCACAAGCAGTATGTCGGCAAGATCTATCATAAATGCAAGATCATGCTTAAAGATGAGAATGCCGCGGAAGATCTTACCCAGGAAATTTTTATCAAAATTTTCCTCAACTTCAGCGGATTTGAAAGCAAATCCAAGTTTTCTACCTGGGTGTATGCCATTACGCACAACAGTTGCATTGACTTTTTGAGAAAGAAAAACCGCCGTAAGGATCGGGAAGAGAAAAGTAAGCAATTGATGGAGCGGCAGGCGAAACTAGAGGAAGTCGATCCGGTGGAACAGGAGCGACGCTCAGAAAAAATCAATGCTATTTTGGCCAATATATCCTTCAGCGAAGAAGAAATACTGCGCATGAAATACGAGTTGGATATGTCGATCCGTGACATTGCCGAGGAACTGGATAAAAGCGAAAGCGCCGTGAAAATGAAGATTTTGAGAGCCAAACAAAAAGCCCGGAAAATAAAACTGGAAATGTTCAGTGACAATTAACTAGCAAGCACTCATTTTTGACCTTATAATCCCATGTTCTAGCTTCATTGAAGCATAACCAACTCCCATAACCAAGCGACAAACGATTTCATACTCAATTGTGGCCGGAGAGGGACATGCAGCGCATGTTCCTCTTTCTCTTTGTGGAGACAATCGTTACTTTTATTTTCGTAATGGGAAAAACCTTTATTCGATGAAAAAAGTCTACCTGATTTCCTTTATCAGCTTTTTTTGCATTAACGGCGCTTTATCGCAGCAAGGAGAAATAGCCGCCTTACAGGAGCAGTTGAAAAGCGCCGAAGGTTATGACCGTATTGACCTGCTGAATGAACTGAGTAGCCGGATGATCACGGGCGATTATGATCTGGGCGGTGCTTATGCTGAAGAAGCTTTCGATCTAAGTGAAGAGTTGAGTTACACCAGGGGTATTATGAAAAGTGCTTACTTTCTGGGGATCTATTACCGGGATAAGGGCAAATACGCCAAGGCCGCTAATTATGCGGAAAAAGGAGTGAAAGCTGCACAAAAACTGGGTGAGGAGCAACAGGAAATGTATGGTTACGAGATCCTGAAAACGATCCATATGGTCGCCCGGAATCCTAAACGCCTGGCGGAAGCCGAATTGGCCTACGACCAACTGAAGAGCCAACTCAATCTGGCCCAGCGGTCGGCTCAGCTGGAAAAGCTGAGAGAAGAGTTTAGCAGCAAGGAAGAGGAGCTTAGCTTGTCAGAAACAGAACGCCAGGAAATAGAAGCGACCCTGAACCAGACTCTGGAAGAGAAATTGCGTAAGGAAGCCGAGCTGGCCGAGCTGGCCCGGCAAAAAGCCGAGCTGGAGCTTGAAGCAGAAAAGCTCGAAAAAGAAGCCGCCCGGAGCGCCCTGGAAGTCAGCGAAAAAGAAAAAGAGATCTTAAAATACAATGCCCAACTGCGCAAACAGCGCCTGGTCGTTAGTCTGACCATCGCCGGCTTGCTCATCGCCACCTCCTTCATTTTCGTTCTGGCCAGCTATTACAGGTTAAAACGAAAAAGCGCCGAGGAAAAGATCAAAACCCAGCGCCAGTTAATGATGCAGGAGAAAATGGCTACCCTCGGCCAGCTGACCGCCGGCATTGCCCATGAAATTAAGAATCCCCTTAACTTCGTCAATAATTTTGCGGAAGGCTCCACGGATTTGACAGAAGAACTCAGAGAAATACTGGAGGAATCAAAATCTTCACTCCATGCCGATCAGTATGAACTCATGATAGAGATTGTTCAGGATCTTCATCAAAATGCTGAAGATATCGCACAAAATGGTAAGCGAGCCGACCGTATCATCCACAGTATGATGGAACACGCTCGCGGCGAATCTGGAAAAAGACAGAAAGTGGACGTTAATCACTTGTTGAAAGAAAACTTGCACTTATCCTATCAGGGCTTCAAAGGTTTAGCTCCAAACTACCAGGTCAACATAGAAGAAGATCTGGATGCAAAACTTCCGGATCTTGAGGTCATTCCTCAGGATTTCAGCCGGGTCCTGCTTAATATTTTTAACAATGCTCATTATGCATTAAATGAAAAGAAAAAGGAATTAGGAGCAGATTTTACCCCTCAACTGAAAGTAAGCTCAAGCTGTAAACAAAATGAGGTCCTTATTCGCATCAGGGATAACGGCCCGGGTATTCCGGAAAATATAAAAAACAAGATCTTCAATCCCTTTTTCACTACCAAACCTACCGGCGGAGGCAATACTGGCCTGGGCTTGTCGATCAGCTACGACATCATCGTCCAGGTACACGAAGGGAAATTAGAAGTGGAAAGTGAGCATGGGAAGTTTACGGAGTTTATCATCAAAATGCCGGTGTAGTAAACGCAGTTGTTGACGCAGAAGGACCCGGCGACAACTGCCGGATCAGCTTCCTTCTGCGTCAAAATAAGCCTTTTTATCCGAGCCATAAGGCAAGAGCTAAAAACAATGCACTCAATGAACTTAGTGCAATAGTGTTTACATTGGATTTTACCAGTTCGCGGCTTTCATAGTTCTTGCGGATGTGCATAACGATCCGCAGGCCAGCCAGAAACGTCAATCCAGCTACTGCCAGTATCCAATAGTTGGCGCCAGGCAGTAAATACCACAACAAACCCATGCCGGCCACTGCCGCCAGCAATATGCCGAGATAAATATTAATGCTTTTCTTTTTCCCAAAAGTGACCACAAGATGGTTCTTACCGGTCTTAGCATCAGAAGGAGCATCCGGGAATTCGTTGATCAAAAGGATATTGGCCGTGAGCAAACCTGCAGGTACACCCGCCAGGAAAGCTAACCAGCTCAACTCCTGTGTCATTACATAAGCGGTCCCCAGGGTAACCAAAGGACCAAAGGCCAACGCAATGCCCAATTCTCCCAATCCTCTTCGGGCCACCAGCCTCAGGGGTGGGGCAGTATAAAAATAGCCGATGGCCAGCCCAGCCAAACCGATAGCCAACGTTACCCAGCCCGTTTCATAGGCCAGATACAAGCCGATCAAAGTAGCAACAGCAATCAGTATCCAGCCCAGTCGCTTGGTTCCTTCCAAAGTGATCAACCCCAGTTCAATAGCTCTGCTGCCGCCGGAATACTGTTGAAAATACTGCGTATTAAAATCATCCGTTCCGTCTTTTACATCAAAATAGTCGTTCATAACATTACTTCCAAGATGGAGTAAAGCAACCCCGATCACAGTAAGTACAAAATACCACCAGTTAAACCCGGCGCCTTCCAGCAGATACACATAAGAAAAAGCTCCGCCGATGAAGGCCGGCATCAGCACAGCCGACAAAAAGGGCATGCGGGTAATGACCAGCGCTTTGATCAGCTTCGTGGACCAGCTGATCTTCGGCTGTACCTCTTCCATCGGTTTGTCGAGCGTTTCCGTCACCCCGCAATAACCGGTTTGCCCTTTGTCTTTCCCATTGGCAAAAGTAGGCGTTACCCGTATGCGGGCGGGAAAAGGGGTGCCGTCTTTTCGTATGAAAATGGTCTCGGCAATGCTTTCCCCTTGTTTGCTGGCTTCAGCTAACCATTTGGGGACATTCTGCAGGACAATTTCGCCAGGTGAGAAGATGGATACCCGCTTTTGCCCGACAACCTCATCCGCCTGGTATCCGAAAAACTCTTCAGCTCCTTTGTTGAAGGTGAGGATGACACCTTCCATGTCACAGGTGATTACACTTTTCATAGCAAGTCCTTGTTTGTTTTTTTACATTAAACATACAAAAAGTATTTCAATTTTCAAAAAATATTGAAAGTTTTGAATGAAAAAAGCGGTGTGGTGAAACCGACGATTTCACCACACCGCTTTAGATACAGGCTCCGTTTCTATTCGTGTCTGTGATACACTTTAGCCACGATCTTCCAGCCTGAATCAAACTTGAGCAAAGACAGATAATCGGTGAATACATGCTTACCTTCATTAAACAATTCGATCTTCACGGCTGCGGAGCCGCCGGTAACGTCAACAGAAGCAAATTTGTGATCCCACTTGTTTTTAGCCGGGTCGAAGTCAGGTTTGGCTTTTCTCTGAGCCACACCGTCTGCCCAGACGTTGATGGGGTACTTGTTGATTTCTTCTCCTTTAGCGGAAAAAATGGCAAAATCGGAGTGGAAGCCTTCCCGCATAGCATCCGGATTCAATTCGTTAAATGCGCCATGAACGTAGCATTTGAGGATGAGGTCCTTGATCTCTTTTTCGGCTGCGTTTTCTTTGACTTCTGAATAGGTAAAGGCGGACAAGCCGGCTATGGCGAAGACCGCGAGTAAGGTAATAACCGTTTTTTTCATGATAGGAAATTTTTAGTCGGGTTAAATTTTGATAAAATGATGCCGGTATCGGCATCATTTTCAAAAATAATATTTCTTTTCTACCTGAAAAGAAATATGAATGACCTTAACGAATAGTTAGCCCAGGGGAGGCTATGGGTGGGATCGCAGGATGCTATCCTGGGGTGGGATGTTAAGTCCTTTCAGGACGGGGGATCGCAGGAAGGTATTCTGGGGTGGGATCGCAGGATGCTATCCTGGGGTGTGATGTTAAGTCCTTTCAGGACGGAGCCGCATGGGTGAAGTCTTTTCAGGAGGGGGATCGCAGGAAGGTATTCTGGGGTGGTATCCCAGGATGTTATC
>CAZJQS010000083.1:0-5162 GCA_964548175.1 uncultured Saprospiraceae bacterium | reverse complement strand
GTCCTTTCAGGACAGCGAACATGATGGTATGTCTTTCAGGAGGGGGATCGCAGGAAGGTATTCTGGGGTGGTATCCCAGGATGTTATCCTGGGTTGGGATGTTAAGTCCTTTCAGGACAGCGAACATGATGGTATGTCTTTCAGGAGGGGGATCGCAGGATGGTATTCTGGGGTAGGATCCCAGGATGTTATCCTGGGTTGGGATTTCAGGACGGAGCCGCATGGGTGAAGTCTTTTCAGGAGGGGGATCGCAGGAAGATATCCTGGGGTGGAATGTTATGTCCTTTCAGGACGGGGAACACCATGTGCTAAGTCCTTCCAGGACAGGCTGTTTTCATTGCCCTGAAAGGGCAGAATATTCTAACTCGGGGCAACGCCCCGAGAAAAAGAGACAGCCGCCAATAAATCCTGAAAGGATTCAACAAAATGTCTATTTTTTAAAAGCCCCTTTATTAATCCCACAAGTATTTTTCATCGTAATCTACACCATATTCCTCTAAAAACGCAATCACCTCTTTTTGAAATGCGATTTCCTTATGGTGTTCTTCCTGTCTTTCAATATATTTCTTTACAGCTGCCACACCAGACGCACTAACAGAAAAGGTCGCATATCCATTTTGCCAGGCAAACGATTGATAATGAGCGTCAGTATGCTTTATCCAATAACTGCTGTCCTTCTTGATGAATTGGACAAACCTTGCAATGGTAATGGTTCTGGGAAAAGTAGATAAAATATGAACGTGATCTTCTACGCCATTAATGACGATGGGATAAGCACCTAGATTTTTTATGATACCCCCAATATAGGCAAAAAGATGCGGACGAATATTTGCGTCAAGGAAAGGTTTTCTGCCTTTTGTGCAGAATACGGTATGTAGATAAACCTTGGATAAAGATTGCGCCATTGGGTCAGTTTTTGGGAATACATGATCTAAACGGCTGCAAGATATGTCATAAATTTCTTTAATGCTGTAAACCCTAATAATGGTGGGCTGAACGGAAATTTTTTTTAAATATGCTATGGTAAATCCACTAAGCTATGATATGTGGCCTCTTCAGGGCAATGAAACAAACGGTACATGATGCCACCAGGGTAGTTACCCCGGGGTGAGATATTATGTACTTTCAAGGCATTGAAATGCTTCAAAGGTCGGGCCTCAAGGCCCGACCTTTGTCCTTTAGCTCTTCGTCTCCTTCAACTTGATCCCCATCAAATTCTTTTTCTGTATCAGCATGTTAAACGTCTCCACATTGCGCTTCAGGGTCTTCTCCACCTCTTCCTTCAATTCCACCCATTCTTCCTCCAGGTCATCCCAGCGCTCATAAGCGGCCTTGGGCGGACGACCTTCGCGGCCACCGGAAATATATCCATCTTGGCCCGTTACGTAATTGTAATTTTCGACCATCTGGTTGTCCAGACGAGGAGCAAAACGAATGGGATCCTGATTACTCTCATTTTTCGTCTGCATCAGTTGGTTTTCGTACATGGTCAGCTCATCGAGGATCTTCTTCGCCGTTTCCTGAACTTCTTCATCTTCGGACTGCTCAGTCAGCCACTTGACCTGCTTTTTCACCGAACGGATCTCTGCGATCGACTCATGCACCTTCGAAATGGCGTCCCGCAGCTGAAGCCCTAATTGCAACTGCGCCTCGTAATCTCCCTTAGTGAACTGATCTTCAATCCGGGGATCTTCCTTGACCTCGATCATCTGTGTCATAGAGCCGCCGTCGTATACCAAACGTGCTTCATAGGTCCCGGGAGGCGCCTTCACCCCACCGGTGTATCCCCAAATGATGGCTTCGTCTACAAAAGTAGGCCCCTCATAAGTCAGATCCCAGGTCATGCGATGCATGCCGTCTTTGACGTTCAAAATCGGCGTTTTGTGCTTTTTAGCCGTGGCGGTGTCGCTGGAAAATACCCGTACCACCCGCGCCTGCTCATCGATGATCTCCAGTTTAACTTCACTTTGCGCGGAGTCTTTCAGGAAATAGTACATGGTAGCCCCACTCGGCTTAGGCTCGGGAGACAATTCGCTTAATCCACCTGCCCCGCGATCATTGACCTTATAACCCGGTCTGGGCGTAAACAGGTGCACCTCTTTTGCTGCGATCTCCTTGCTGATCTGATGAAGCGGGGAAATATCATCCAATATCCAAAAGGAACGGCCCTGAGTGGAAAGAACAATATCTTTCTGATGCACCCTTAAATCGGTGATCGGCACTATGGGTAGGTTACGTTGAAGACTCTGCCAGTGCTTACCCTCGTCAAAAGAAACGAACATACCGAATTCGGTGCCGGCGTAAAGAAGCCCCTTACGGTCGGGATCTTCTCTGACCACTCGAACCGGGTAATCTTCAGGAATGCCGTTTTTCCCATCCGTCAGCAAGGTCCAGGATTTACCGTAATCGTTGGTCATGTAAATATAAGGCCTGAAATCGTCGAAGCGATATTTCTGCACCGCCATGAAAGCCCGGCCGGGCTGGTGGACAGACAGGTCGATCTTGTTGACCGTCCCGTATTTCGGCATGCCCTTGGGTGTAATTTCCGTCCAGGTTTGGCCGTCATCCCGTGTAATGTGTACTCTTCCGTCATCTGTACCGGCCCAGATCGTTCCCTTATTTTCAGGATCGACGACTATTTCAAAAACGACATTGTAAATTTCCACACCCGTAATGTCATGATTAATAGGACCACCACTATATTCCAGATGTTCTGGTGTGTTTGTGGTCAAATCCGGACTAATGACTTCCCAGGTTTTGCCGGCATCTTTGGAGCGATGCACATATTGGGAACCATGATAGATCTCATTTCTGTCGTATGACGCCACCGCCATGGGCGACACCCACTGGAAGCGATATTTCAAGTTTTTAGCAGCTTCTCCTAATTGCAACTGCGGATAAGCCATTACGTTCATCACCTGATCGGTTGCTTTGTCGTATTTATCCATTACCCCGCCATAACAACCGGCATAGATGATCTCGGGATGGTCCGGATGCAAGGCAATGGGGCCGGTTTCACAGCCGCCCACTGAATACCAGTGCTCTTTGGGATGCAAGGTATTGCTGGACGTCCAGGAAGGGATGCTAATGGTAGTGTTATCCTGTTGAGCACCGTACAGGCGATAAGGCACGCCGTTGTCTACTACCACTCCGTACAATTCGGCTGTCGGTTGATTGAGGTAGGTCGACCAGCTCTTACCGCCGTTGAGCGTCACCTGGGCGCCGCCGTCATCGGCTACCACCATGATTTCCGGATGGTTAGGGTTGATCCAGAGGTCGTGCACATCACCATGCGGTACGGGGATGTTTTCATAGGTTTTCCCCCCGTCGATGGAGCGGTACAAGCCTGTGTTAAGGGCATAAACGGTATTCGGATCCTGAGGGTCAGCCACCACATGTGTATAATACCAGGCGCGCTGTCGCAGTTTATTTTCTTTGTTCACCCGTTTCCAGGTTTTACCGGCATCATCAGAACGATAAACACCGCCCTCCGGCTCAGCTTCGATGATGGCCCAGACGCGATCGGGATTAGCGGGAGAGACCGTCACGCCGACCTTGCCGACCATGCCGGTGGGTAATCCGCCGCCCAGCTTTTTCCAGGTGTCTCCGCCGTCGTTTGACTTATACACGCCGCCTTCCGTTCCGCCGCTGATCATGCTCCAGGGCTTGCGCTCCGCCCGCCACATGCCGGCGTATAGTTCCCTCGGATTTTGTGGGTTCATGGCCAGAGAGACTGCTCCGGTGGTGTCGTTCAACTGAAGCACCGCTTCCCAATTTTGCCCGCCGTCTTTAGAGCGATAGACGCCCCGTTCTTCGTTAGGACCGAAAATATGACCCAGGGCGGCTACATACACCAGGTTTGGATCTTTAGGGTGCACCCGGATCTTGCCTATTTGTCCGGCCTCCGGCAAGCCTATGAAAGACCAGGTTTTGCCGCGGTCGACGGACTTATACACGCCACGGCCGGCCGAAGTGTTGCCGCGAGGGTCAGCAGAGCCTGTCCCCACATAAATGACATTAGGATCGGCATCTGCAACGGCTACTGCGCCGATGGAGCCGCCGAAAAAGCCGTCGGATATATTATGCCAACTGGTTCCGGCATCATCTGTTCTCCAAACGCCGCCGCCCGTTCCGCCCATCAAAAACTGATGGGGCTGCTCAACAAATCCAGCCACCGCCGTTGATCTGCCGCCGCGGAAAGGACCGACCATGCGGTACTGTAATCCGTTCATGAGCGAGGAGTCGTAGACCATATTGGCGTCCGACTGGGCCTTTAATTGGTTGTTTTCGGGAAAAAAAAGTAAAAAGCTAAAGGTCAGCATCGTGACCAGCAAGTTGGTGATTGGTTTTTTCATGCTTTAAGATTAGTTGTTGTAATGGTATTCTTGTGCAAATAAATATAAATTCCCATCCTCGAAACGTAAAATAATGAATTGTAGAATTTTACCTAGGAGAAGAATGAGAAATCAATAAAGAATAGGTGTTATTTTTTTTTGATGGTAGGGTAGACCCCTGCTTAGTAGTTCTACTTAAAAAAAAGTATGAACTACTCCATTCGATCCTTGACTTTTTTAATGCTGTTTTTCATTTTGCAGAATTGCTCTACCGGCGATGGGCCCAGATCAAACCCCATGAGGGACTGCATCACCCAAACGCCCACTTCTTCAACGATCCATATTCTTCCGCTGGGAGATTCCAGGGTAGAAGGGGCCAGGCCTTTTTTCGAAAGCTACCGCTATGAACTCTGGAAATTGTTACTGGAAAATAAATGGGAGGTCGACTTCATCGGGACCAGAACCGATCAATCTGATTATCCAGCTTTCCAGGGTATTTGTTTTGATAACGACCACGAAGGAACAGGAGGCGCGACCACTAAAGACATCTTAGCTACACTGGAAAATCCATCCCTGATGAATCCCCCAAAAGTAGTGTTGCTAGGAATCGGTGGAAACGATTTACTCGATTCCCCATCATCTCCTGCTGAAGTGGCCGAGAACCTTGAAAAGATCATTGTTCGTCTTCAACAAGAATATACAGGGGTAATTATTTTTCTGGAGCAGATCGCTCTGGTCCGTACTGATATTATGACAGCCAAAATTTCCGCTCGAATAGAAGCATTCAATGTTCTGGTTTCCGAACTTGCCGAAAAAAGAACGACAAAA
>CAZJQS010000082.1:2487-21738 GCA_964548175.1 uncultured Saprospiraceae bacterium | reverse complement strand
TTAGGACGCAGGATTTTCATTCCTGAAACACGGGTTCGATTCCCGTACGGGCTGCAAGTTACCCGGTCATTTGTATCTTTTTCATCTGGCCGTTTATCGCAGCATAACAGGTTAAAGTCTTCGGCTTTAGCCTTTTTTGTTTTTAGGGTGAGGTCAAAAAAATAAGGTTTTGCCGCCGTCGACGGCAAAACCCATATGCACCATTTGATTTACGATTTTCTTTTTTACAGCGCTTTCACCTTTGGACCTGCTTCTACGATCTCAGGGTTGACTCCTTTCTCAAATTTTTTGAAGTTTTCCTGGAACAGATTGATCAGTTTTTCCTTGGTCCGGTCGAAAGCATCTTTGTCCTTCCAGGTATTTCTTGGGAAGAGGACCTTATCCGGTACGTTCGGACAGGAAGAAGGTATTTCGAAGCCGAAATCTTCGTCTTTGACCGTTTCCACCTCTTCAAAGTCATTATTGTGGATGGCGTCGATCATGGCTCTGGTATATTTCAGCTTGATCCTGGAACCTACGCCATGGGGGCCGCCTGTCCAACCGGTGTTGACCAGCCAGGCATTGGTGTTATGGTCGACCATCTTTTTAGCCAGCAGTTCCGCGTATTTATTGGGGTGCCACATCATAAAGGCAGCGCCGAAACAAGCGGAGAAGGTTGCTTCAGGTTCGGTAATGCCTACTTCTGTGCCGGCTACCTTAGCCGTGTAACCGGAAATAAAGTGATAGCTGGCCTGCTCAGGAGTCAGCTTACTTACCGGAGGCAGAACGCCGAAGGCATCGCAAGTCAGAAAGATAATGTTCTTAGGATGACCGGCAACGCAAGGGATCTGTACATTATCAATATAGTTGATCGGATAAGAAGCCCTGGTGTTTTCAGTGATGGACGTGTCGGAATAGTCCACTTTACGCGTCACTTTATTGAAAACGACATTCTCGAGTACGGTACCGAACCGGATCGCATTGTAAATATCAGGTTCTTTTTCTTCTGAGAGGTCTATTGCTTTAGCGTAGCAGCCGCCTTCAATGTTGAAAACGCCCTCTTCCGTCCAGCAATGTTCGTCATCACCAATAAGCTTTCTTTTGGGGTCGGCGCTCAGGGTCGTCTTTCCGGTGCCAGAAAGGCCGAAGAGAATGGACACGTCGCCGGATTCTCCAACGTTGGCGGAGCAGTGCATGGAAAGAACCTCCTGCAGCGGCATCAGGTAATTCATTACGGAGAAAACGCCTTTCTTCATCTCACCGGCATATTCCGTACCTAAAATGACCATCTCTTTCCTTTCCAGGTTAACCCCCACACTCGTTTTAGAGGTCATTTTGGAAGTGTATCGGTTGGCGGGGAATCCACCTCCGTTTATGACCACAAAATCGGGTTCTCCAAAAGTCTCCAGCTCTGCAGCTGTAGGCATGATCAGCATGTTCTGCATGAATAATGCATGATAGGCGCGTGTGCAGATCACCCGGACTTTAATCCGGTAATTAGGATCCCATCCGGCAAAGGCGTCGACAACAAATAAACGATCACGGGTGTTGAGGAAGTCAATCGCCCGTTCACGGTTGATCATGAAGACATGCTCGTCCAATTCTATATTGATATTGCCCCAGTCAATGTTGTTTTCTGATTCCGGATTGCGAACAATGCGCTTTTCCTTAGGACTGCGGCCGGTTTTTTCGCCGGAGTATACCAATAAAGCACCTACGTCAGATATAGCCGTGCCTTTTTCTGTCCGTAGTCCTAATTCATACAAAACAGGAATGCTGGCATTTCTGTGAATGGTGTTGACATCAATTCCGTACTGCCTTAAATTAATGCTCATTGATTGTTGGTTTTAGAAAAAATGGAATAATTGATTGCTATGCGTAATATTTACACTATCACTTTGTGATAGCTAATAACGATAGTTCTTTTTACTTATACGATGACAAAGATCAGTAAACACTGTGGTGTTTGTTAGTCAAAAGCCTGATAAAGTAAAGTGCCCGGCAGCAAGCGGTGGTTCTAAATGTAACAAACTTCTGATTCCCTGATAAATAAAGCAACTGAGCTTATTTGTCAAGCTTCTACGCGAAATTCTGCTAAATTAGCCTCAAAAATCGCATAAAAATGAACAGGCTCGCAAAAAAATCTTTTCTTATTTTATTTCCCGTTACCCTGATGGTATCTTGTACAAACAATATGCAAACAAAATACGACACTTTTGAAGAATACCCCGCTTATGAAGGGACCGATCTGGGGATTGCTTATACCGCCGAGGCTTCTACCTTTAAATTGTGGGCGCCGACCGCCGAAAAGGCCCGTATCCATTTGTATGAAAAAGGGCTTGGCGGGCCGCCCATGGAAACACGCTCTCTGGAACTGAAAAAAAAAGGCATCTGGACCATTGAGCTCAAGGGCGATCATAAAAATAAATACTACACCGTTCAGGTAATGATCAATGGACAATGGATGGAGGAAGTGCCTGACCCTTACGCCAAAGCCTTAGGCGCCAACGGACAGCGCGCTATGATCGTCGATCTTGACGAGACCGACCCGGAAGGCTGGTCAGACGACCGGCGCCCTCCTTTGAACGGATACCAAGACATCATTATCTATGAGCTTCATGTCAGAGACTTGTCCATTTCGGATCATTCGGGCATCCGCCATAAGGGGAAATTCCTGGGGCTTACAGAAACCGGAACCACTAATCCGGATGGCCACGCTACAGGCCTTGATCACATCAAAAAACTTGGCGTAACACATGTTCATCTGCTGCCCTCTTTCGACTTCCGCTCTTTGGATGAAACCCGGCCGCAGGACAGCCAATACAACTGGGGTTACGATCCGCAAAATTACAATGTGCCGGAAGGTACCTACGCCACTGACCCCCATGACGGGAAAGTGCGCATCCGGGAATTCAAGCAAATGGTAAAAGCTTTACACGATGCCGGCCTTAGGATCATCCTGGATGTAGTATATAACCATACCGGTTTTACCGAACAGTCCAATTTTAACCAGCTGGTTCCGGGCTACTATTACCGGCAGGATTCACTCGGCCGCTTTGCTGACGGGTCGGCCTGCGGAAATGAAACAGCTTCTGAACGTCCCATGATGCGCAAATTCATGATCGAATCCATCCGGCATTGGATCGAAGAGTATCATTTGGATGGATTCCGTTTTGACCTAATGGCCCTTCACGATATAGAAACCATGAATGAGATCAGCCGGACGGCCAGAGCAATTGACCCGACTATCTTTCTATACGGGGAGGGCTGGCAGGCCGGCGGAAGCCCCCTGGCGCCGGAAAAGCAAGCCACCAAATTTCACGCCGCTCAGCTGGATCACATCGCCGTATTCAGCGATGACATTCGCGACGCCATAAAGGGACACGTCTTCACCCCGGAACAGGGCGGTTTCGTCAGCGGCCGTAGAGGACTGGAAGAAAGCATCAAATTCGGTATCGTTGCTTCTACCAAACATCTGCAGATCGATTACCACAAGATCAATTATTCTGATGCTCCTTATGCCGACAGCCCACTGAAAACCATTACCTACACCTCTTGTCACGATAACCATACCCTTTGGGATAAAATCAAACTCACCCGGCCTGATGTTTCTTTTGAAGACCGCAAGAAAATGCACAAACTGGCGCTCACCATTGTGCTGACCGCCCAGGGAGTGCCCTTCCTGCATGCCGGCTCAGAGTTCCTGAGAACCAAAAACGGGGTGGAAAACTCTTTTGAATCTCCGGATTCCATTAATCAGATCGACTGGAACCGGAAAACGCAATACCTCGATGTGTTCCAATATGTCCAGGCGCTGATCAAACTAAGAAAAGAACATCCTGCCTTCAGAATGACCGACGATGATAGGATACGCCGGCATCTGGAGTTTTTGAAAACAGAAAAAGACCTGATGGTGGCCTTTTTGCTTAAAAACCATGCCAATGGAGACGAATGGAAAAATATCGTGCTGGCCTTCAACGGTAATGACCGTCCTGAATCATTAGGGCTTCCTCAGGGTGACTGGCAACTGGCGCTGGACGGCGAGAAGGTGTTGGAAGCAGCTACTGCGGCCATCATCAGTAGCCAGGTTACTGTTCCGGCCTATTCGGCAGTGATCTTGTTTCAGTGACTTAGGCCCTGCGTAACCCAACAAAATGTTTTTTTAGATCAGCTCAATTCATTTTTCACTACGACATAATTGTTCATTTGACTATCTTTGAGCTTTAAATGTGTAGTAACCAAAATTACTTTATCCAGGGGCTAAGTCAGCGAGCAAAAAGCCACAAATTACCTTTACAAGTTTGCTCACTTTTTTATTTACGTACGGAGTATTAAATTCCTTGAACAATGACCATAGTTAAATTTCAGCCGGCACTATATTTTTTAGCATTAATTACGGTTTTAATGATGGGCTGCCAGGGTAGCAGTGATCCTGACGAAGCTGCTGTCGACCAGATGATGAAGAGCCAAAAGGAAAAGCTTCCTGTTTATACCGGCATTCGTAATTATGTCAACGGCATCAATACAGAATTGCAAAATATCGAAAGCAAAGGACCACTTTCCGTCAGCAGAGGAGGAGAAACCTATGAAGTCAGGGTTTCCTATAAAGACGGCGAGCCAGTTGTGATCTACACACAAACACCTATGGGCGGGCAGCAAGCCTGGTATTACCTGGAAAACCGCCAGCTGGTCATGCTCAAAGAAATAGGCAGAAGAGGACCAAAATACTACGAAAGCCAATTCTTCTACCAGCAGGACACCCTGCTGGCCGCCATCCATCGCGAAGCAGGCGAATCGCAGGATTTACCGGAACGGCCGTTTAAAGAATATGAGCCTTCCGAAGGCGAAAAGGACTTCAGGACGACCCCCGCCGATGCATTCGCCTCTGCTATGGAGTTTTTAATGGGGAGGTAGTTAATGGCCTTTTTACACCACCCTCCATTATATTTTATTTTTTTTCGAAACTACTATTCTTTTTTTTCGTACTATTCATAGAATTAGTAGCTTGAAAAAAGGCGATTTGCTTTTTTGATATCTATCCCGATCATTAAACCGATTTTACAAATTATAATCTTATGGACAATCTGATCCGGAACACTTTTTTGTCCCTTTGTCTTTTTTTCTGTACTCATCTTTCCTTTGCCCAGATCAGTTCTGGCGGTCAACCCATCAGTTCCAGAGCTACCTATAGTAAAGCATTTTCTTTGCAACCCTTAAAATCAACTATTGTTAAGCCTTTGGATATGGACCGTGTCCATGCGGAAGATCGCGAACGTCCCTGGGCCAACCGTTTTGCGGCGCCCATTCAAGTGGATTACGACCTGAGTAACTCGGGACAGTGGCTGGAACTGGACAATGGCGACCGGGTTTGGCGCCTGGTGCTTCGATCTACAGGCGCCTTGGCATTGAATATCCTCTATGACGATTTTTACCTGCCCGAAGGTTCAAGGCTTTTCGTCTATACTCCGGATAAAAGTCAGGTACTGGGGGCATATACTTCCGCCAATAACCGGCCAAGTAAAAAATTCCTGACCGGCCTGATCTACGGGGAAGAGGCGGTAATCGAATACTTTGAGCCGGGCCGTGTAAAAGGGCAGGGCAGGTTGCACATTTTCAGGCTGGACCATGCATACAGCAAAGAAGTTTTACGCGACGCCAATTATGAGTTCCAGGTCCATGCCGGCATGAACAACAGCGGGTTTGATTCTTCTTTTAGCTGCCATGAAAATGTCAATTGCAATACCGATCCTCAGGTGCAGGAAAAAAAGAGAAGTTCTGTTCGGATCATGGTCATTGTTGAAGAGGGGGCTGGATTTTGCACCGGCAACCTGATGAACAATACCAGCGTCGACGGCCGGCCCCTGGTCTTGACGGCTTTCCATTGCCAGGATGGATTTACCCCGCTGTTCGATTTCTGGAAGTTTAACTTCAACTACGAGAGCCTGTCCTGTGATAATCCGGCTACAGAACCCCGGGGCCAATCCATCTTGGGATCAAAACTGCTATCCGGCCGGCAGGAAAATGATTTTATCCTGGTGGAACTGGTCATCCCCGTACCGCCGTCCTTTAATGCTTATTACCTGGGTTGGGATCGCTCAGATACAGAGCCCGACGCCAAAATGTATGTCCATCACCCTTTTGGGGATATTAAAAAAATCGGCCTCATCAATAAAAAAGCCGAGGTCCATGAGTTCCCCATCGAATGGGACAACGATGTGGTGACCCCTGAGGATCATCACTTTAGAGTGGTGTATTCTACCGGCTACTTTCAACCGGGCTCTTCCGGCGCCGCATTGATCAATAATGACGGCCGAATGGTGGGATGGCTGCACGGAGGGCGATCTTCTTGCGCCAGCGGCTCTACTGCTTATTTTGGCCGACTGACTATGGCCTGGGATGGGGGAGCCACCACGGAAACTCGCCTAAAAGATTTTCTCGATCCTGAAGGAACGGATACCGAAACCTTGAACGGCACCATCAATACCGGTATCGGTGAGGTAAGGGTCGGCGGAAAAGTGACTACCTCGACCGGAGCAGCCCTTCCCGGCGTTATCGTGACGCTTTCAGGACCAAGATCTGCCGTGGACACCACAGACGTGGAAGGGCAATATGAGTTCACGGGCTTGATCGAGGGAGAAAACTACGGGCTTAACTTCAGCAAACCGGGACCTACCGTCAATGGCGTTAACATACTCGATATGATCATTATCCAGAAACATATCCTGGCGATAGAAAGCATTACCGAGCTGACGACTTTGCTGGCCGCAGACGTCAATGTGTCGGGATCCGTCACCACACTTGACCGGATATTGATCCAGAAAGTGATCATGGGGATAGACGATGAATTCGAAAAGGTATCCTCCTGGCGGTTCTTACCGGCTGACTTTGTACCCAATATGCCTGCTAATCCTATAAGCGAACCGCTGCCGGATGTATTTATGATCGAAAACCTGACCGGGGATCTTTTGGAGTTCAATTTTACCGCCATGAAATCAGGCGATGTGAACAATAGCGCAGATCTGGGAGCGGAAAATTAATTGTTTTTAATCACTTTCCATTTGCCTACTGCCCGGTTTCCGTCGAATAGGTGTACGAAATACATGCCTGAAGGAACATCCGGATGCCATTCCACCTGGCGTTGTTGAGCATCAAGGGAAAGAGAAAAAACCGTCTGTCCCAGCGAATTATAGATCACCAGTTGTCGCTCCCGCTCAATGGAGGAAGGCTGGAGGATCAGAGTGATCTTTTCAGAAAAAGGATTGGGGAAGGCTTCCAGAATGGCCGAAGGATTGGGGTCCCCATCCGAAGTGGAAGTACTGAGAGCATCGCTGGTGATGCGAAAACCATCAAAGCCAGCTTCTACGATATGGCTGCTCTGTTCAAGGTCGCCGGTTTCGACAAATAAAACCAAGGGGATATCGGTATTTATGAGAGTGTCTAAAGCAAATTCGACCTTGCGCCATTGATTCCAGGTGGTTCCGGTTTCCTGGTGCAGTAAAACCGTATCTGTGGCGTTGGCCAGGAAAAATTTCAGGGTATCGTCTATGGGGACTTCTCCGCCGCTGTTAAAAAACCAGTAATGAAAGGAAAGTCTTGGAAAGGGCGTATCCTGGAGATCTATGGCAGGAGAGGTTAGACGTACTTTGCCATTGTCGACATCATCAGTGCCTGCATTGCCGCCGCCGTTGCCGGTAAGGTAGGCCAGCCGGCCCAGATCGCCTTCGATATCGCTGTCTGGATTGGCCAGCCGGTTGTCGAACTTGGTCCCTACCGGCTCCTCACGCACCCAATATCCGCTGCTGGCATTACCCGTGCTCCGCCAGCCGAGATCAAGCACAAAGTCGTCTTTATAGCCACGTTCCAGCCGGACCTTAAATTCCTGGTTTTCCGATAATTGATAGTCTTCAAGGACTTTTTGCCGGTATCCCCAGGCTCCGGCAAAAATGGTGTAGGTGCCTTCGTACACATTAGTGAAGTCGAAAACGCCATCCTGATCAGTAGTAAAAAGGTAACTGGTATCTCTGCCTTCCAACATTAACCGGGCCCCTGCAACGCCAGTGAGGCTTTCTGCTTCCTCGAGGACCTGCCCCGACAGAGAAAAGGTCCTTAAGGGGGCTAATTCGACATCCAGCTCGGTTAAAATGCCGTTCTTTAACTGCACCTGGACTTCCTTGGTCCTGTACCCTGCTTTGGAAAAAACTACGGTAAATGTGCCCGCCTTCGCCTGACCGGTCTTATAGCGCCCGAAAGCATCACTGACTACTCCATTGAGTTGATCAGAAAGAATATTAACCTCCACATCTCGCAAAACCTGCCCCGTACGCTCTTCTCTGACCATACCTTCGAGATGACAGGCTTTGAGGTATTTTGGCTTCAACACGTAAAAGCCGGTCTCAATATCCGCCACCAATAAAAGGCCGGAGGGTAAAAACGGATAAGCCCCCCAGGCCCCGTGAAAACCAGCGTCAAAGTCGGGAGAGGTGTCGTAATGGCCCACCTCGATCAGATTGTCCGGCCGGCTGGCATCCACAATAACCGCTCCGTCTGTATAATAAGAGATGGCCAGCCAGCTATCTATAACATGAACATTGTGCGGGATCACCCCCTGTCCGATCGATGCTAGAGGCCTGAACTCATCCAGCAGCCTTACACTGCCCAGATTGGAAATGTCAAAAGCCGCCACCGGAGCGTTAGCTCTTTCATCAGTAGTGAAAACGGTATTTCCGTCCAGCGAAACCCAGGCGTTATGAGTAAAACGAAAAGGAGTAACCGTTAAGGATAACAGCTCCGCTTGCGTTTCATCCGATACGTCATAAATGCCTAGCTCGCCACGGTATATCTCGGAGGTGAACATTTTCCCGTTCTGCACATATACATCGTGGGCATATTCCTGACTGGCGGGGCCTATAAGTTCCGGTACTCCCGGCTTTGTGGCTACATCCGCCATCACGATACCTCCGCCATTTACATTACAACCGGCAAGGTAAACGATCCCCCTGTCGTCAATATATAGATTATGGCATTTTTCCAGAGGCCTACCTGCTATTAAAGGCTTCCAGTTGGTGTAAGTCACGGTATCCGGCAATCGGCTTAGGTCGATGATCAGCAAACCTTCCTTGGTGCCGGATTGATCCGTAGTTACATAGGCAAAGTCGCCGAAGGTTTTCAGATCCCGCCAAATGGAATAAGGCCCCGGTACGAAGGCTGCTTCCTGCGGATTAGCCGGATTGGCCAGACTAATGATGGAAACCCCTGTCCGAAGCCCCACAAGTGCATACTCTGTCCCGTCCTCCGCCTGATAGCCCCAAATATCGTTTAACAAGGCATCATATTGAAGACGGCTCACCAGCTCTATATTGTGTTGGGCTTGTATCATCGTCATACTCATCAGCATGAATAGCATACCGGAACAAATCAATCTCATCTTCATGGTATCTTTAGCGTGTTTAAGTAAGCAAGCAATGTTAAATATAACTTTCCCCCGTGGGCGAGAGAAAGTTATATTGAGGCTGGCTCAAAAGCATCCTGCAGGTTTTCGCAGCCTAATAAATTTCTTTTTTAGCGGTATTTTAAGAGGAAAAATATACTATTAGCCGCGAAAAAAGACCGTAGTTTTTTTGAGACAGCCTCGGGTAAATTTGCTCACTTGATTAAGCACTCAAATTATAGAAATTTTATCAATCCCTTTGGTTAATGATGGCTACTGTTAAACGGCTGACACAAGTCAGCCGACCTTCTTCGTCAACGATTTCAATGTTCCAGACGTGCAGGCTCCGGCCTATCCGGACGGGCTTTACCGTGCCGGTCACATAACCTTGTTTGGCGGAACGTAAATGGTTGGCATTGACTTCAACGCCTACAGGGGCCTGCTTACTCATGTCCTCCAGACACAGCAGAGACGCCACCGAGCCTAGCGTTTCCGCCAGGCATACGTTAGCCCCTCCGTGCAACAATCCAAATGGCTGCACCGTTCGCTTGTCCACCGGCATCCGGGCCTTTAGAAAATCGTCTCCTGCTTCAATAAATTCAATGCCCAGACTTTCATTGAGCGTGTTGGGATTGCTGGCGTTTAGGGCCGTAAGCGTTGGTTTCGTTTTCCAGATCATGGTTTGGTTTTTTTGTTAATTTTCCCTCGCGCCGTGTGGGAAAGGCCCCGGGCTGGGTCATTTTGCCCTTTCAGGGCAAGCTGGGTTGTTTTCAATGTTCGTAGTTAGATGCGCCAACAAAAGCTATTTGAAATGCTATGCTTGTTTATTGATGCGGTAAAACAACTTTTGATCCGGGCGCAATAACCTATTTACTCAATAACTGCTTTTTATCTCTTCTTTTATCCTTTGCCCTTTATGCTTCGACCTTATCCAGGCTTCTCTTCCTGTGTTCCCGGTCCTTTTTTTGTAGGAATAGATCAGGTATGCGTACCAGGCTACGCCAAAAGTGTAGAAAACCACGGTGATCAGGAAAATGGTCACATAACGGAATTCATATTGCCGCAGAAGGCCGAATATTTGCATAGAGAAGAACCAGCTACCCGACCAGATAGAGGCGTTCAGAGCGCTCATGATCTCCTGATTGCGTTTACCTACATAATACATGGTCAGTTCCGTAGTCATGGGGCGGGCGGCGCCCATCAGCGGCTGGCGGATAACATAGGCCGCAATGGCAATGTATACGGCCAAAGACCAGTTGGCGTAATACTCGGTAGTGGCCATGATAAACAAAGCCAGAACCGACAAGCCCTGAAAAAGCGTAATTGCGATCTGGTAGCCAAAATTGCGGCGGATCAGCGGCATAAAGGACATGATGACCGCCACCAGAAAAAACGTGGACGACCCCATGATGGAGAATACTTTGGAAGGCACGCCATGAACATTTAAGAAAAACAAATTGATAACGGGAATGGTAAAACCGGCGCCGATGGCAATGATTAGCGTAGGCATTACCGCTCGCAATACCAGCGGCCAGTCGTATTTTTCGAGGGTTTCCCGAAAAGGGATCTTGTAGGAGACTTGTTCCTTGTCCGGTATTTTCAATATGAAATACAAAGCCAGAATGGACAAGGTAGAAACGGCCTGCAAGGCCAGTTTTTCATTGAAAAATTCGGGATTCAGCTGATTGGCAAAAAAGTAGGTGACGCCGATCGTGCAGAGCGTCACGCTGAAAGCCAGGAAAAACAGGGAAAAGGCTTCCGAATGGTGTTCCTTTTTGCCATTTAACAGAATGTAAGGCAGGGCGGAAACCTGCATGCAGGTAAATCCTACCCCCCAGGCCATGGCAGCATAGTTGAGGATGCCCGTCCATTGCTGTTCAATGGCAAAGATCATCAGGTGAGAGAATACAGGCACGCCTATGGCTGCACCATAGAAAAAAGGCTTCAGCCTTCGACCTTTGATGTACAGGCCCAATGGAAAGGCCAGCAGGCAAACCGCCAGGAAGCGATACGATAATACTTTGGCGACCTCAAAATCCGTGAAACCTTCCTTGACCATGTAATAGTTGAGCAGTAAAAAGAAAGCGGTATTGACGCCTTCCAGGCAAAACTGAGCCGCGATCAGGTTCAGCACAGGACGAGATATTTTTCGGTAATTGTTAAGCGCCGTAATGAATACCATGCCTTATTTTTTCAGTAAAAATTCGTCGTCGAAGTTAATTAAACCCCATTCCAGTAAAAAAAGTTTCCCTTCCTCCGGCGCGAGTACCCGGTCCTGATCCTGCATGCGGTGGTATATTTCATGAAAAAAGAAGAAGGATTCTTTTTGACCCGAATAAGATTTGTTGAGGTGAAAGTCCTGGTAAATTTTATACTTTCTTTCTATGACCCGGCAATGGGCGATATTTTCCTTTTCATTGGAAAATAGTAAACGATGCTCTGGAAAGAGTGGGTTTTCCCATTCATTCTCGGGCAGGTCTTGCTTTTCCAACTTCCATTGGTAAGCCATAGCAGACTGGATATAATCGAGGGTCTTTTCCCATTCTTCTGGGCTGAAATGTTTCCAATGACCATCCCGGCGCGTCCAGGTGAGCTGTCGTTTGGCATAACGCCGGCTGTTGCGTTTGATGAGGTCCACTGCTTCTTCCAGACTGATCCTGCCGTCCAGATATGCAAATAGTTCCTGGTAGCCGACGGTCTGAAGAGCAGTCAGGTCTTTGTGCGGGTATAATTGACGGGCTTCTTCCAGTAATCCTTGCTCCATCATATGATCGACCCGTTGGTTGATGCGTTCATACAGTACGGAACGCTCCCAGTGTAATTCGATATATACAGGAAAAAAAGGGCGATGCAGGCTCTTGTTTTTTCGAAAGGAAGAAAACGGGCGGCCACTGGCTTCCCAAACCGATAAGGCCCGGATCAAACGATGGGGATTCTGGAGGTCAACGATGCTGTAATAGTCGGGATCAATCCGCTTTAGTTTTTCTTGCAAGCTTTCAATTCCTTCCTGCTGGTGCCAGTTTTCCACTTTTTGTCTTACGGCCGGAGCCACTTCCGGGAATGCATCCAATCCTTCGCAAACGGCTTTTTGGTACAAACCGGAACCGCCGGCCATGATCACCAGGCTGTGCTTTTTGTACAACTCCTCCAGTAATGCCAGGGCGTCCCGCTCGTAGTCTCCTACGCTGTAGTCCTCTTCAATGCTTAAGCTGTCAATAAAATGATGGGGCGCCAGCGCAAGTTCCGCCTGGCTTGGTTTGGCAGTGCCGATGTCCATTTTCCGAAAAAACTGACGGCTGTCGCACGACAGGATCTCCGTGCCGAAATGCCGGGCCAGCCGGATCGCCAAACTGGTTTTTCCGCTGGCCGTAGGGCCGCCAATGATCAGTAGTATTCTTGATTTATTCATATTTCGTTTGGTATGTTGATCTGCTCATCCGGGTAGTTTCGATGCTGAAAACATGTCAGATCACCAAGCTCACTAACTCACTTTTCACTACATTTGTACGGAACAGACAAACAAATATATGCTCTACGCCTTTGTCCGCCCATTAGCGAAAATAGGGATTTCGATTTTTTTTCGGCGCATTTACCTAACACAGACCGAAAACATACCCGAAAATAAGCCGGTGATCCTGGCTTGCAACCATCCAACGGCTTTCCTGGAGCCTTGCATCCTGGCGTGTTTTCTGGATCGGCCTTTGTATTATCTGGTACGAGGCGACTACTTTAACAAGCCCATGTACAATTTCCTGCTCCGGGCCCTGCATATGCTGCCGGTATATCGCCGCCACGACGGCGACTATTCCAAACTGAAAGATAATTTTGCTACCCTGGAAGCCTCGTTCGATATTTTGAAGAAAAAGAAAACCCTCATGATCTTTCCAGAAGGGCGTACACTAATGGAATATCGCCTTCGTTCCTTGCACAAGGGCATCGGGCGCATTGTAATGGGAACTTTTGAGAAATATCCCGGAATAGAGGAACTGTATATCGTTCCTGTAGGCGTCAATTATACCGATCCCTTCCGGTTTCGTTCAGATGTGATGATCGAGTTCGGCGAACCGATAAAGGCGAGAACTTACTGGGAAAAATACCGGGAGCATCCCAATGCGGGTGTGATGAAGGTTTTGGAAGATCTCAGTCCGGCCATGAAAAAAGAAATGATCATCATAGCAGAACCGAAGCGGGACATACTAACCAAAGCATTTCTGGAAATGGATCGATCCCGGCGGGATGACGGACTTTGGCCGGTAGTAAAAAAAGATCCCGCTCCTCTTCGTGCCGAACAAGCCGTGGCCCAGGCCATAAATGCTCTCCCGGAAGATCAACTGGAACCGCTTCAAAAACAGGTGGAACAGTATCAGATCCAGCTGAGCCGCCATGGATTGATGGATAGCACCCTGCTTGAAGGAAAAACCGGCCTCGGTCCGTTACGTCTCCAATTGGTATTGCTGGCTTTTCCGGCTTTCCTTGGTTATTGGATGAACTACCCTTTTGTCAATACCGTCAGGAATGTAGTCAGAAAAAAAGTAAAACGACTGGAATATACCTCTCCGGTTTTGGTAGGTGGATCGATCGGTATTTACCTGGCTTTGATCATTGTGATTGTTTTGATCAGCCTGTTCACAGGCTTTTGGTGGCTTTTATTGAGCATTCCCCTGCTGTTCTTTACCGGGATCGCCTACATCGCCTTTGATCACTATCGTGAACGGTATCGCCAGGAACGCAAGTGCCGGAAAGTGAAGGAGGAGCGCCAGGAGGCCTTGCTCAGAATGCGGGCAGAGCTGTTGCGCAATTTGTTAAAGTGACTTTTTATACGATCCCCACGATCCTGGTATTAATTCACTCCTTTTTTCTCTTTTTTTATTTTTATTTTGGCTCCAATCATTCAGTATTTTCTTTAAATAAGTCTATAGTATGAAAAAAACGGTCTTTCTTTTTCTTCTGATCTTCCTGCATTTTTTCCAAAACGACCTATCTGCTCAGGTCGATGTCTCTAAGCTGACCGACTTGAAATACCGGCTGGTCGGCCCCTTTCGAGGAGGACGTGTGACAGCAGTGGCGGGCGTTCCACAACAACCCTTTACCTTCTTCATGGGTGCTACCGGAGGGGGAGTTTGGAGGACGACCGATGCGGGTCTGAATTGGTATAATGTGTCGGATGGTTATTTTAAGGTAGGTTCGATCGGCACTATTGCAGTAGCGCCTAGCGATCCCAATGTGATCTATGTCGGCACCGGTTCTGCTGATCCCCGGGGCAATGTGTCGGCCGGGAAAGGAGTATACAAAAGTACGAACGGCGGAGAGAGCTGGACTTTTGTGGGCCTTGAAAAAACAGGCCAGATTGGCAAGGTGGTTGTCCATCCGGATAATCCTGGCGTCGTCTTCGTAGCAGCATTGGGTAATATTTTCGGTCCGAATCCGGAACGGGGGGTTTTCCGTTCCAGCGATGGCGGTAAAACCTGGCAGAAAGTGCTTTACATCAGTGATCGTACCGGCGCCATTGACCTTTGCATGGACCCCAATAACCCCCGCACGCTTTATGCGGGTATGTGGACGGCCGAGCGCAAGCCCTGGACATTGATCGACGGCAGCGAGGAAGGGGGCGTCTGGAAAAGTACCGACGGCGGATTCAACTGGGAAAAACTGGAAGGCGGCCTGCCCGATGGGGTGGTCGGCAGGGTAGGGGTGGCCGTATCACCGGCTAATTCCAAAAGAGTTTGGGTGTTGCAGGAAGCCAAAGATGAGAATAAAGGCGGCCTTTACCAGTCGGATGACGGAGGAAAGACCTTCACCCGGATCAACCGGGATCACGAGCTCAGGCAGCGCGCCTGGTATTATACTCGTGTCTATGGCCATCCCCAGGACGAAAATACGCTCTTCATCGTTAATGTCAGTTTCCACAAATCCATTGACGGGGGGCACAGTTTTAGCCGGATATCTACGCCGCACGGCGATAATCACGATCTATGGATCAATCCCCGCCAACCTGAACTCATGGTCGAAGGGAATGACGGGGGCGCCTGCGTTACCCTCAATGGCGGTCAGAGCTGGACGACCCAATACAATCAGCCGACCTCAGAATTCTATAGGGTGGCTGTCGACAACCAGTTCCCTTACCGCATCTACGGCGCCCAGCAGGACAATTCCACCATTTCGGTTCCCAGCCGCTTCAGCGAGGGGATTGACCCCATCCAGGAATGGTATGCTGTCGGCGGCGGCGAAAGCGGCCACATTGCAGTAGATCCCAGGGATGCTGATATCATTTATGCCGGCAATTACATCGGCTTCCTCTCTCGTATGGATCGCAAGGAGTGGTACACCAAAGGAGTAACGACCTACCCTCAAATGCACGATGGTCAGGCTTCCCGGGACATCAAGTACCGTTTCCAGTGGAATGCCCCGATCCGCATTTCTCAACACAATCCTGATGTGGTGTATCATTGCTCGCAGTATGTACACAAAACTACTGACGGGGGCCGTAGCTGGGAGGTCATCAGTCCGGATCTGACGACCAATAAGGATGAATACCAGGACATTCCCGGGGGGCCGGTCCAGCATGACCATACCGGCGTGGAATTGTACACCACCATTTTTGCCTTCGAAGAATCACCTCATCAGGAGGGAGAGCTCTGGGCCGGAAGTGATGACGGACTGGTGCATATTTCCAGAGATGGAGGTCAGAACTGGGAGAACATTACGCCTAAGCAAATGCCGGCGGAAGGCACTGTGAATAATTTTGATCTTTCGGTTCATGACGAAGGTCGCGCCTTCATGTCGGTATACAAATATCGGGACAACGATTTTCGGCCTTATATTTTCATGACCAACAATTACGGAAAAAAATGGACGCCTTTGACCAGCGGAGAAAACGGTATTCCGTCCGATCATTTTGTCCGGGTGGTCAGAGAAGATCCTGAGCGCAAGGGCTTGTTGTATGCCGGCACGGAATTTGGCATGTACCTTTCTTTTGATGAAGGAAAAACCTGGCAGCCGTTTCAGAAAAACCTTCCCATTACCCCCATTACGGATATGCTGGTCAAAGAAGACGATCTGGTCGTGGCGACTCAGGGACGCTCTTTTTGGATACTGGACGACCTTTCACCTTTGCGGGTGTTGACGGAAGAGATCATGGCCCGGGAGGCTCATCTGTTTAAACCATCTGATGCATATCGCACTCAATTGACCAACCACCGGGGATCAGGTGAGCCGGATCCTGCGCCTAATGGCGCTCTGGTTTATTTCTACCTCGGCGATCAGCTGGATCTGGATTCCGCCAAGGTGAATATTCACATTCAGGGTACAGAAGGCAACACCCGCCGTCTTTTTTCCAATAAACCGGAAGGAGAAGAAGAAAGGATTTCCTTGCATTCAGGCCTTAATCGTATGCAGTGGAATATGCAGTACGAAAGACCGGAAGTGCAACCCAAAGCCGTTTTTTCTCTGGCCAATATGGGCGGCATCAAAGCCCCCGTGGGACAGCATACCATCGTGCTGGAAGTGGACGGAAAAAAACAGTCTCAGCCTTTGAGGATAAAAAAAGATCCACGCTGGAAAAGTATCGAAGATGAAGACATTAAGAAGCGTTATGAGCTGGCCATGGAGGTAAAAGCTTTATTTAATGAATGTCACGGACTGATCGGAGAGCTGCGTTCGATCCGGTTGCAGATCAATACTGCCCTGAATATGGCCAAAAAGCACGATATCAGCGGCGATTTTCAGGAACAAGCCAAAGACATGGTGAAAAAGCTGACTAAAATGGAAAGCGATCTGATCCAGACCAGGAGCGAAAGTGGTCAGGATCCGATCAATTATCCTTCCATGCTGGACGATCAGATCGCTTACCTGTATTCTGTGGTCAATCGTGCGGACGATCTGCCGACGGAAGGCGAATACCAGCGTCTGGAAGATCTAAAAAAAATGTTCCAGCCTTATAAGGATCAGTTGGAAGAGGTGAAGCAAAAAGGAGTGAGAGCGTTGAATGAGGGGTTTACGGAGCATGGCATGAAGGTAATAATGGTGAAGTAAAGCCGGCAGGTTAAAGACTGAGGCCGGTATAGAAATAATTTTAAATATGAATGAACATTTCAGACAACAATTCCCCGCTTTACAGCGCAAACACCAGGACGCCACGCTGGTCTTTCTGGATGGCCCGGGCGGCACTCAGGTCCCTGATCAGGTAATTGAAGCCATTTCAGGATACTACAAGACTTCCAACGCCAATTCACACGGCGCCTTCATCACGGCTCAGGAAACGGATAAGGTGATCGATGGAGTACGGGAAAAAATGGCTCACTTTTTAGGGGCTGCAGGCCCGCATACCATTTCTGTGGGGGCGAATATGACCACGCTTACTTATTCTTTGAGCAAGGCCATGGCCCGGAAGTTGCAGCCGGGGGATGAGGTCCTCATCACGCAGCTGGATCATGAGGCCAACCGTGGTCCATGGCTGGCGCTTAGGGAAGAAGGGATCCTGGTAAAGGAAGTTCGGCTAAAGCCGAGTGGCGTCCTGGATTACGAGGATCTTCGCGCCAAGCTCAACGACCGCACCCGTTTGGTCGCCATGGGTTGGGCGTCCAATATTCTGGGCACGGTGAACGATGTGAAAAAAGTACGCGAAATGACTCATCAGGCCGGCGCCTGGCTATTACTGGATGCGGTGCATTATGCTCCTCACTTTCCGGTGGATGTGCAGGCAATAGGCTGCGATTTTCTGTTGTGTTCGGCTTATAAGTTCTACGGCCCCCACGTAGGCATCCTGTATGCTCGTCCGGGCCTGCTGGACAGACTGCCTACCGACAGGCTGCGCACTACGGATCAACATGCGCCTTTTAAGATAGAAACCGGCACTCAAAACCACGCTGCACTGGCTGGGGTAAGTGCGGCCGTTGACTTCCTTGCTGCTTACGGAGAAGGAGAAAATGAAAGGCAAAAAATTGTGGACGCGATGAGTAAGATCCGCGCCTACGAAAAACAACTATTTGTCGGAATGTACAAAGAACTGGCTTCTCTGAAAGGCGTCACCGCAATCGGCCTTGAAGGCCATAATGATCACCGAACGCCGACCCTGGCTCTGACCATTGAAGGTAAGCGTCCTTCGGAGGTATGCCATTTTTTAGCGCAGCACAACATTTGTGCCTGGGACGGGCACTTTTACGCGCTCCGGGCTGTTGAAGTAATGAATTTACGGGAAAAAGGAGGCGTTACGCGCCTGGGGCTTTCAGCTTATACCTCCGAAAGTGATATAGAAAGAACAATAGATGCTTTTAAAAAACTAACCGCCTGATGATGAAAATACAGTTCACCCAAACGCTGCAGCACGTTCACGACTTCGCCATCCATCATTGGCGGCATCATACGCTGCGCCGGTTTCTGATTATCTTTTTACTCGTTTTTATCGGGCTGTCTGTTTACGGCATCATGACGGCGGAGGAAGGCGTTACAGCAGCTAAAATCCTTTCCTATTTGATCCCTATGGTATTGATCGTCGTCATTTGGGTATTTCTGATGCCCGTTCTGATCAGGATGCGTTTCAAAAGGGCCAAAGATCAAAGCGTCTTTACCGGCGAGCGGACGATCTGGCTGGAAGAGGATAAGGTCGTACTGGAAACCAGCGAGCTCAAGAATGAATATCGGTGGTCAGTCATTCAAAAAGTAGAATTGTCGAAACTGAGCTACTTGCTGTACATCAGTTCTATCCAGGCTATTCTCATTCCCAGGGATGCTTTTTTGACGGATACGGAGCGGGAGGCGTTTGAATTGATATTGAAGGAGAAGGGGAAGATGTAGGTGGATGCTGACGATGCTATGGCGGAGCATGATGCTGGCGATGCTGTGGCGGA
>CAZJQS010000082.1:0-2387 GCA_964548175.1 uncultured Saprospiraceae bacterium | reverse complement strand
GGCGGATCATGATGCTGGCGATGCTATGGCGGATCATGATGCTGGCGATGCTATGACTGTGTTTTCTAAGTTGGCGGCAGTCTCCGACTGCCAGCCTTAACCTCTGTAGATAAGAACAACAAATGCTAACGGCAGTCTCCGACTGCCGGATTTACTATAAATCGGTCAGCACTAAGTTGGCGGCAGTCTGATGCTGGCGATGCTATGGCGGATCATGATGCTGGCGATGCTATGACTGTGTTTTCTAAGTTGGCGGCAGTCTCCGACTGCCAGCCTTAACCTCTGTAGATAAGAACAACAAATGCTAACGGCAGTCTCCGACTGCCGGATTTACTATAAATCGGTCAGCACAAACAAACAAAAGATGAAAAACAACCCGACCTCCCGTTCCAAGGTCAAGCGCATACCCAAGCGCGGGCATTACGATGCCGAGACCATTTTCAGCATATTAGACGCCGGTTTTTTAGGTCACGTCGGCTTTTCCATTGAAGGACAGCCCTTTGTGATCCCGACGGCTTATGGTCGGGATGGAGACGTCATATATCTGCACGGCGCCTCTACCAGTCGGATGCTCAAGCATCTGGAGACCGGCGCTCCCGCCTGCATCACGGTGACGCATCTGGACGGACTTGTTCTGGCCCGTTCGGTATTCCATCACTCCATGAATTACCGGTCGGCTGTCTTGTTTGGAACAGCTACCCTGATGGAAGGCGACGAAAAAATGCATGCCCTGGAGGTCATCACCGAACAGATCCTGAAGGGGCGCTGGGACGAAGCCCGCCTACCCACCGAAAAAGAAATGAAAGCCACATCGGTCCTTGGATTCCAGATCGAAGAAGCTTCCGCCAAGATCCGCACCGGCGATCCCGGCGATGATAAAGAGGATTACGAATTGCCCATTTGGGCGGGGGTGGTGCCCATGCAGATGACGTATGGTGAGCCCGTTCCGGACCCTTTGTTGAAGAAGGGCGTGAAGATGGCAGAGAGTGTCAGGCAGATCAAGGGGGAGTAAAAAAATATTAAACATATAATTGTCATGAGGCAAACAACAACCTTAGGCCACAGCACACTCAATGTTAATCGCATTGGACTTGGCTGCATGGGCATGTCAGAGTTTTACGGTTCTTTTAATGAAGAAGAATCTATTAACACCTTACACAAAGCCATTGATCTGGGCGTAAACTTTTTCGACACCGCAGATATGTACGGCAGCGGAGCCAATGAGCAGTTATTGGGAAAAGCTTTTAAAGGCCGTTGGGATGACGTAGTTCTGGCCACCAAATTTGCCATAATGCGGGGACCCAATGGTGAATTTCTCGGGCTCAACGGAAAACCGGAATACATAAGGCAGGCATGTGACAAAAGCCTTCAGAATCTGGGAGTAGCGTGCATTGATCTGTATTACATGCATCGGCAAGATCCTGAAGTGGAGATAGAAGACATTGTCGGCACAATGGCTGAACTGGTAAAGGAAGGAAAGGTGAAATACCTTGGACTATCAGAGGTGGACCCGGAGACGCTTCGGCGTGCTCACGCTGTTCATCCCATTACGGCCCTTCAGACCGAATATTCCTTGTGGAGTCGCGAACCGGAACAAGAGATCTTTGATGTTTGTAAAGAACTCGGCATCACCTTTGTGGCCTACAGTCCACTCGGACGCGGCTTCTTAACCGGGGCGATAAAGAGCCGTGACGACCTGGAAGCAGGAGATTTCAGGCTTAATAATCCTCGTTTTACGGATGAAGCGATCAAGGAAAATCTTAAGTTCGTTGAGGTAATCGATCAGATTGCGAAAAGCAAGGGAGCGTCTAAAGCACAGGTGGCACTTGCCTGGTTGCTGAGTCAGAATGATGAGATCACTACTATTCCAGGCACCAGAAAAGTTCATCGGCTTGAAGAAAATCTAGGCGCCTTTCATGTGGAGCTCACCCAGGTCGATCTGGCTTTCATTGAAGCATCGACGCCTTCAGCAACGGTGGGGAATCGGTATTAGGGAAACAGTATTGTGAAGTGAAGTCGGCAGAGGCCTGAAACATGGAGTGGGGAAAAAAACTTATTCTTCTTAAGGAAGATGATAAAAAAACAGCTGTGTACCGAATGGTCGACGGGGCATAGGTGCATTTGCTAAGGCTCTCAAATAGTTGTATTTTAATCCAGTTGTTGAAAAATCAACTACGCAATGCTAGAATTCGAATGGGATGAAAATAAAAACAAGTCGAATCGAGAAAAGCACTCGATAAGCTTTGAGAAAGCAAAAGAGGTTTTTCAAGATGAAAATGCAGTTGAATTTCGTGGGAATTCTTCAGCAGAATTGAGAATTATGAGAATAGGAAAAACATTAGGCAAAATATTAGTTGCGGTGGTATACACAATTAGATCAGCGGTGA
>CAZJQS010000081.1:0-22051 GCA_964548175.1 uncultured Saprospiraceae bacterium | reverse complement strand
TAGCCATACTGGCTATCGCTTTTGTGTGGTGCTGTAAAGCCGGCATTTGGTTAAATGAAAAAGAGCCCATTCGTCTTTTGAAAAAAACGGGCAAACGGTTGTGCAGTTTCTTCAAATATGGCTTTGGTTACATCCAGCATCTGTTGTTAAATTTGCTAAAGAAACAGGAACTCAAATATGTCTTTGCACTTTTGTCACTCTACGGAAGTCAAATCTATAAATCAATGGCTAAGATTCTATACCCTGATTTTATGGAAAATACGGCTGCTTACGATGCCGCCGAGAACATGTGGAAAGAAGTGTTAGATGCATTGGCAACAGAGCACGGTTTTTCCCATGCGCCATATCTCGATACTCGCCTATCCAACGGCAAAAAAGAAAGAGATGCCAACCCTCTCTACAATACCTATGTAGTTATCCTGAATCGCGCTATCCGAATCCTTCAAATCATCAAAGAAGAAGTCGGCGACCTGCACATCTCCGGTTGGGTAGATACCTTCTAACTGGAAGAAGACCAATCACCCATTCACGAATTAGTCATTTCACTCGTCCTTTCCGAAGAAACGAAGGCGATTGCGGAGCAGTTCATTCATGCCTGGCTGGTGGAGCAGGTGGATGAGGAAAGTATGGATCGTTTGGTGGAAGCGCGGATGATACTGGTGGTGGAGTAATTTTTTAAAAAAAAATGAGTATTTTCTTTTATAGAAAAAAAATAATTTATAAATTTATTTGGCAAAAACTATACTAGGTAATATTTTATGTCTTTGAATTTACGTTACACTGTATTTAGATTAACTGCACCTGAAACCAACGAAATCTCTTAACTAGTACTCTTCGAAGTAGCTTATCTGATTAGTCGAATTACTTAACCCAATACCCTAGGCACTAACTCCCTACGGATTTGACAAAAAATCAAAATACCAAACAAACTCTAAGTCTCGGATTTGTAGAAGAGAAGTCTAGTTTCAATACTCGTTTTTAAGGCTAATAATTTATTTGTGAAGTCTTTTTAATCATCCAAATAATTTATCATCGAAAATTCAGCTGATTACCCCGTCCTGCTCCTGCCGGTCAAACTGGAAACCCGGTTTGTGACAAATGCGACAAACCGGGTGAACCCACATGAACTCTGGATCCGGATTTTTCCGGATCAGCCATTCGTTGATAATTTTATGCCTTTTCTTACGGAAGGGGAGAAGCTTAGGTGCGAATTAACGTATGAGCAATAGGAGCAGATTTGTGATCTAATCCTGGAAAAATAAGGCGGAAAAGGCCGTCCCCCTAGATCAAGTCGTCAAGTTTTGAGTGGTATTTTCTGGATTCTTTTCAGTGGTGCTTCCTAGCGGGACTTGCCTGATCGTTACGGTCCCTGGAAGACGGTTCATGATCGCTTTAGCAAGTGAGTTAACGACGGCACTTTTGACCGAGTTTTGAGGCAACTGCAAATGCAGTTGGACGAGAAAGACCTTGTCGACTGGAACTTCTTTGGGGTAGATTCCACGAGCGTGCGTGCTAGTAAATCAGCTGCGGGAGCTCGTAAAAAAAGCCCCGGAAAACCCACAGTTCGAATCTTTAGGCCGATCAAGAGGAGGCTGCGGGACTAAAATCCAGCTGGTCTGCGATCGAAATGGCTTACCTTTTTTTAGGGGCTGAATTAAGCAGCAACGCCAGGCACGATTCTGCTTTCCTGGAAACGGTCTTGTCCACTGTAGAGGTCAGAAAGCGAAGAGGAAGAAGTCGACCCCGAACTGAACAAGTGGTAGCAGATAAAGCCTACCATTCTGATCAGGTCCGGTACTATCTCTGGAAAGGAGGCATCAAAGCCAATATTGCAGAGAAGAAACTTCGAACTGGAAAGAACAGATGCAAAAAGGGCCTCATCCAAAATTTGACAACCAACTTTACAAAGAATGCAATGTGATTAAACGCTTGCTTGTCTGGATCGAGTAATGCCGCCGCATCTACACAAGATTCGAGAAAAAGGCAGTGAACTTCTTAGCCATGATCAAACTCGCTTTCATCAAAATTTATCTAAAAAACATTTTTCAGACACAGCCTAATTAGCACTAATCTAAAATACTCAAAGATCCAATGCCCTCTGAAAATCCAAAAGACCCAATTGTTAAAGAGGCTGAAAAAAGAAAGGCCTCTTTTGATAATGCTTCTCTTAAAATCGCCTTATATCTGCAACAAGGTGATAATGCGGATAAGCTCAGGTTGTATGAGCTAATCGTGGATGTTCAGAATAAAAAGGAGGCAGAATTAGATGTTAATGGCATATTCCCTGATCTTGATGAATTAAGGAGTGAATTATTGGAGCAGAAATCTTTAGATGATTTCGCGCTTACAGATGCTCCCATCATCACCGAGGATGGATCAATCCAAAGATTTCTGGAAAATGTTTTTCCGGAAAATTATGCGGTTAAAAAAACGATAACCCTTAGTAATTTAAAGCTTTATCTGGAAGCCAAAGCCAAGGAACTGATTGCTGTTCTTAGAAATCCCGATTTTTTACGTGCATTCGACAATCTGAAATTAGCTGATGGTATTCGCCTGCAAGCAAAATTGATTTCCGGATTAAACAACAGTTTATTTGGTCGATCCTTTCTCGTGGAATCCAGTAAGGCTAATTTTCTGGAGTTTGACTCCGAAGGTTCACCTATTCCAGCTCCAATCTTTCATCACCATCGATTTCAATCTATTGCTATCTCCTTAACGCAGGGTGTAGAAAATAGCCAACAGTCCCTATCAGAAGAGGAAAAATTGGACTTGCTTACACTGCTTACTGAGATTATGGGACATTATAGCAGTGTACTATCTTCTAGAGAATTAAACAGGCATTCCGATTCATTACTTGCGGTAAAAGCAGCATTTGCCGAGGTACTTTTAGTTATTGCCAGAGATAAGAGCGAGAACCAGAACTTACCATTAACTCTTGATGAGTATGTCGCAGAGCGATATCGATTAGAGCTTTCTTTCGGACAGACTTCCGAAATTCAACGAATCTTAAATAGTGATTACCTCTTAATTTTAGACGCAATAGGAAGTAACTTTGCCAAGCAGTTATTCGAAAAAGCATTTGATGCTGCGGGAAAGCAAGTTAGATTAGATGCTTTAAAGCTATACCGTAGTTTAAAGTATCTGAAAGTGCTCGTCAAAACGGGGCAGAAAGTATCTTCTTTTGGGTCATCATTCTCAGTCAGATCATCCGTTGAATTATCAGAGGCTATATTTTCTGGGCTAGATGAATTTACAGAGCTAAACAAAAGGAAACCGGATTCAGCTCAGCTTCTTAAAAAGGGATTGACTGGATTGAAGAGTGGTCATGTTTTGAAAGCAGCTAATCATGTTTTCGCGACAGTAGGCTTATTTTACTCGGCTTTAGACAGCTATGATGCATATCAAAATGAAGATGAGGGAGCTTTAGTAGGTAATTTTTTATCTATTATCAGTGGTGGCTCACAACTAATGCTGGTTTTAGCTGCTGTGAATCCAGGAGTTTGGGTTTCGGGGAGTATTTTTGCATTAGGTCTTTTAGGAGTTTATTTGTCAACCACGCAGGGTAACGCGTCCACCGAGACTTGGTTTAAATATTGTTTTTTCGGAAAAAATTATATTGATAGAATTTCTTTTTGGAAAGATGATGTAAGTATTTTCGGATCATCCAGAACGGAAACTGCCTATGCTACACTTGATCCGGATGCTATCAACTTCCGATTCTTTGATCTCAATCGTCAGATCATAAAGTTCCAATCTGTAATTTACCCTCCAAATATAACCGCTGTAGATCTTACAGATAATATCTCCGGAAGGATTCGAGCGCTAATATCACTACTCCACCCAAATCGAACAATAGATGTTTTTGACAGGGTTTTTAGAATGCATAACAGCGTTGACGCTTTTGGTGATGCTTACAGTTTATTATCGATAAAAATAGAGCCTGATCCTCACTTGACTGGACCCAGGATGGAAATACGCGTGAAATTTTGGGATGTAAATACGAAGACATTCTTTTGGGACAACAATTCGACACCACTGAGGATTTATCCTGATCGCACTGGGAAAACACCATACCCAGCTAATTGGGGAGATCAAAGGGTTGTTTTCTTTCATCATAGTGCCGGCGATATTATTCTTGAGGGGCGTACTATAATTGAAGAATATGAATTATTTCTTTTTGTTCAGAAAAGCGCGTTCCCAATTTTAAGTTTAGACCATGTAGAACTAAGTATAATGACTTTTCCAAGCAGTGATGCACAAAGTGCAGCAAATTTATTTGTTGATGCTAAAGCCCTTTAAATAAAACATCTTGACTTCTATCTATGGCGGTAAATAAAACCATATTAAATATTGTCGAGGAGATTCGAAACGTGTTTCGTCCCTTGGTTGCTGTTGCTTCCTATCAACCACCCTTTGGCTTAGTTCAGTACTTGCGGGGAATTGGACTTGATCTGGCAGATTCGGACTGGTCACAGCTTGAACAAATTTCTTCCAATCTATTGGAGGCTTATGCACAGGTAGAACAGATTTTAGAAGACGGCACACTCGACATAAGTGATATGGACAATGTGTTTGTCTTAACCTCAAATTTGCACCAAAGCCTAAGTGGGTTTGCCGATCTTCCTTTTCAGAGGAGTAGTGGTATTGAGATATCAAACATTCCCGCATTAATTGTAAATGACCTTACCGTACAGTATTTATTTGAGGAAAGAAAAGAGGTTTTTAGCTTTCTTAAGTTGATTGGAGCGATAGATGATCAAAATAATCAGCGATCAATTAATCTTGGTGCTATTTCTCGATTTATAAATACACCATTGAACGAAATCGCGCGTTATTATCGCTGGGATACGAATGAATTTCGACCTTATTATGCCTTATCGAATCTTCAAGAATTTTTAGAGCATGTAAATATTGATGGGTATTTTTCCGAACCGTCTTTATTTCAATTGAACTTTATGTCTTTCCCTGAAGGAGTAGAGGAAGTTGATCGTTCGTTGAAAATTCCCATTTTCAAGTATTTAAATCGTAATCAATTAGTCGAAGCAGGACCAATAATCATTCCCAAAACAGTCGATTTCAATGAAAGCTATTTGGGGCTTTTTCTGTACGGTACAGGAAATTTAGGTGCGCAAATTGCTCTTTCAGACAGGTTGTCTTTTGGTTTTAAATCAAATATTGAATCTACGGATGATTTTGGTATTGAAATTACTCCCTCAGGTGCTAATGTTTCTGCGGTTGATGGTGTAACCGACTTAAGAACAAAGACTGTTTTTACCTTGTCTTACACTTTGCCCCGACCAGAAAACATTGAGCTTTTCAATTTACTGGGGAGCTCTCTTACAATTGGAGGAGGTGCCATTGACTTCTTTATAGAAACCAAAAACGGGGAATTAGGATTTGGCTTTGATTTTCATGCATATGACAGTACATTGAATTTTGATCCTTCTGAATTAGATGGTCTGATTCGGAACCTGTTGCCATTTGGAAATAATCCCATCACCCTTGACCTTTCATTAGGATTTTCTTCACTCAATGGACTTCGATTAAATGGACGTCCCAGCTTTTCATTTTCCATTCCCAGCCATATCAACCTTGGGTTGATTCGAATTCCCAATATACACATTGACTTTAGCCCTGAAATTGAGGCTCCGGAATTAGATCTTGGATTCGACATTGAGGGCGCATTAGGTCCTTTTTCCCTCTCTATTCAGAATGTTGGGATATATATTCAATTCGGTTTTGGAGGAGAAGGGCCAAAAAGTTTAGGGCTTTTTGATCTCGATATTGGCATAAAGTCTCCTAGCGGTTTAGGGGTTTCCATCAATACCAGTATTATTTCAGGAGGTGGGTTTTTAGATTTTAATGCAGAAAAGGGGCAATATGCCGGTATCTTTTCTTTGGATATTTTTAGCATAGGCGTGAATGTAATGGGCGTACTGGATACCAAAGATCCATCAGGCCAGCCGCTGCCAAGCCCAGGCTTTTCTTTTCTCATCATTATCCTTTCAGATCTCCCAAAACTGCAAATTGGATTCGGCTTTACGCTTAATGGTGTAGGTGGATTATTAGGCGTTAATCGTACTACCGATACGGAGGCATTGCAAACTGGTATGCGCGCAGGTGCATTGGATAGCATTATGTTTCCTGAAGATCCTTTGCGGAATATGAATAGGATCATCACGGATATTCGGAGTATTTTTCCCGTCCAGATGAGTCAGTATGTATTTGGGCCCATGTTTCAACTGGGTTGGGGAACGCCCAATATTTTTGAAGTCGAGTTGGGCGTAATCGTAGATTTGCCGGAGCCTGTCCGGATTATTTTGTTGGGTCAATTGCGGTCTGTTTTACCCAGTAAGGATTTGCGGATTCTTCAAATTAATGTTGACCTTCTTGGGATCCTGGACTTTGGTGCGGAGCTTTTGTACATAGAAGCTGGTATTCGGAATTCCAAACTCATGAACAAAAACCTCAACGGACAAATGGCTTTCATGCTCCAATGGGGTAATACTTCCAATTTCATCTTGTCCATCGGTGGGTTCCATCCAGACTATCCCCATGCCGGAAATGTTCCGGCTTTAGATAAGTTAGGGTTGTCGATGGGATCGGGTGACGCGCTTTCCCTTAGCTTAGATGGTTTTTTTGCAGTTACCAGTAACTCATTGCAGTTTGGTGGTGAGTTCAAGGTTTATTTGGGGGTTGATGCCGCACATATTGAAGGTTTTCTGTCTTTCGAGACATTAATCATCTTTTCACCTTTTTATTTCCGATTTGATTTTGCTGTTGAACTATCCGTTCGTGTAGCCGGGAAAAATTTAGCAGGAATTCAATTTACTGGAATATTAGAAGGACCTTCTCCTTTCAGAATCAAGGGAAAAGGTTGTATTTCAATCCTATTTCTTGACCTTTGTCTGGAATTTGATTTCACCATCGGCGGCGGAAATGAAGAAGAGTTGCCACCACCGGTCAAGGATCCCTGGCGAGAATTGGAGGCGGCGATTATGGATCCGGGTAATTGGGGAACGGAGTCAGGTCCATATTCCAATACCGGTGTTCAATTGTCAACGAGCCATGTGCCCCCCGATGTTTTAATGGTTCATCCGTTGGGAGGACTTACCTTTCTACAAAATATAGTTCCCCTAAAGAGAATTGAAAAGTATGGAGAGTTTAGTGTAGGGGAAAATGAGGATTTTTCAATTGAAGAAATACTTGTTTCCGGAGAGGCAATTGCAGATCTAGATTGGAAATATACTAAGGAACCTTTTGTACCAGGGAACTACGAGGAATTGAGTTATGATGAAAAGCTAAGTCGTGTTCCCTTTCAGGAAATGAATGCCGGATTGATCATAAATCAAGGATCAACTGATTTTGGAAGCGTTTCCAGAAAACGGGAAATCAATCATTATGAAACTGTTATTATTGATTCACCCGATGAAAGCAGAATAAATGAATTCGTTTCCCTGGATTCTTTGGAGGATCAGTTGATTGATCATCAATTGCTGAATGAAACTCCACTTATTTCAAATAACCCACGTCGCCAACTAAAGGATGTTCCTGAGGAACAGTTGTTCAGAATCGACTGAATTCCATGAGTCCATTTAAATGATCAAAGAATGAGTAATGCATCACTTTCGTTTTTCCCATATTCCAGATCCGGGTTTCGTAATTCGATTGAATTAGGCGATCCCAATAGTCCTTACATTCAGGAAAATGTTGAGCTACGTCTCCCGAATCAGCTTTCTGCTTCTATTGATTTTGCTGTTTTTGGGGCAGGCGAAATTATTGGAATTGATAAAAATCAAATTCGAAGAACTTATCCAGCTCCCGGAATTGCAGATACCGAAAACAATTACTTCCCATTTTTAGAATTTTATCAGTCAGATCTTCCCTGGCGTTATTCTCCGGAGCTAAAAACAGGTCAACGACTAAAACCATGGATAGCCTTAATTGCATTAACGGAAGATGAATTTACTGGCTTTCCCTTTGACCCAGATTTAAAATCATTAGCTGGGGTAACTGTTAATGAGGAATTCCTACCTGACCTTAGTCAGTCCTGGGCATGGAGCCACGTTCAGGTTGTAGGACTTCGGGAAAATGAATCCATCAATGAAGACACAGAGGCGTTTTTAAACCGATCAATTTCACGTGTGATGTGCCCCAGGTATCTTCAACCCGAAACAAAATATCATGTTTTCCTGGTTCCAACTTATGAGCGTGGTCGGTTAAAAGGTCTTAGAGAACTAAAGGTGCAAGAAAGAGACATATCAGCGATACAACCCGCCTGGACAAATCAGGACCGGGAAATAAGAATACCTTATTATCATAGATGGCAATTTAAAACTGGCCCTGGTGGCGATTTTGAATCCCTGGTAAGAATGTTATTGCCCCCCATCTCACTACCTGCCGATTTGGATATCGGGTATCATGAGATGGATGTTCAAAACCTTGGCTGGGGGCTACCCCGTCAAACCACCGAAAAGGAACCCCAAACATTTTATATGAAAGGGGCGCTAATTTCCCCTGCTTCTGAAGATCGTTTAGCGGAATTAGAGCAGGAGGCAATCCCAACGGATGAATTTGAAGGATCGTTTATGAACCTTCTTAATCAAGCCTCCATAACAGTCGATCTTGGAGACGACGAAGTACTGCTACCGGTAAGCCCGCCATTGTACGGGCAATGGCACGCTATGAAAAACGACGTTGATGGGGATGATGAAAGTTGGTTCAATGAACTGAATGTGGATCTCTCCATGCGAGCTGCAGCCGGACTTGGTGTTCAGGTGGTACGTGAATCACAAGAAAGTTTAGTAGCCAGTGCCTGGGATCAACTTCCGAATATTGAACAGTTTAACCGAAAACTAAAGCGATTGCAATTCTCTCTGGAAGTCTCCAGGTGTATGCACAAAAAGCACATATCCTCACTCGACACCGAAAGGCTATTATCTGTATCGGATAAGGTGCTGGGTAAGATGAGCCTGCCCGGGACAAATGGGAATATCCAGTCTGTGCTAGCTGAAAATCACATTCCCAAAGAAGCTACCAGTATGCGTCTTCAAAAATTAACCAGGAAATCTGGTTCAGTATACAAAAGGATGAAAATGAATAGGCTATCCGCCAACCCTAAACTATCGATTTTCACCAGATTATATTCAGGAGACATAAAAATTGATCAAAGTCCATTTGGAATTGCTATTCCTAATAGACCAATAGTTGGTTTATTTTCAGGTGAAGAAGCACCAGACTCGTATCCCCTTCCTCAAATTAATACGCCGATAATAAGACCCGCTGATTTTGATGATTTAGAATCAAATATAAAAGCTCAATTAGATCCTGAAAGAACAGTTTTACAAGAAAGCCTTAACAGAATCTCCATTCCTAACTCCTCCGATTGGCAGCAGGAGCGGGAAGAAATACCGCCCTTGGAACCGATTTTGGAGGCACCGAGTCTAAATCAGGCAATGTATGCCGGGTTACGTGATCTTTCTCCAGACTGGCTTTTACCTGGTATTTTAAAAATACCCAATAATACCTTGACTTTACTAAAAGTAAATCAAAAATTTATTGAAAGCTACATGGTTGGATTAAACCACGAAATGTCCAGAGAATTGTTATGGCGGGAATACCCAACTGATCAACGGGGGACCTATTTCAAGCATTTTTGGAGTTCCTCCTTTCGTGCAAATCATCAGGGAGCAACAGTAACTACACCAGAAGATTTACATGATATTAAACCCATTCATACATGGCAAGAAACCGCACTAGGTAATAATGCTTCCAGAAATATGTCTTCCAACGATTTAATTGTTTTTTTAATCCGAGGAGATTTACTTCACAGATACCCAAATACAATCATTTTTGCGCAAAAGGCAATATTAGATCCAGAAAATAATAGAATACCTAGTGATGAAAAACGCTACCCTATTTTTAGAGGATTTATTTCACCTGATATTCATTTTCTGGGGTTTGAATTATCAGAAGAGGATGTAAAAGGGCAATCAAATGTTGATCAACCGGAAAATCAAGGATGGTTTTTTGTTTTTAAAGAGCACACTTCTGAACCGAGGTTTGGTCTTGACCTTAATCCTGAATCAATAGGACAAGCTGTTCAAAATATTGATAATATGAGTTGGCACCATCTTGTGAATAGTGAGTCGGAGCTAAGTTCGTTTCGTTATGTAGACCTAACCTCTGAATTGCCAAATAGAGAATCGGGAAATCTTCCGGGGGGTATCCCATGGAAAGTAGATGAGGATGTGAATGCTACTGATATAGCCTTTATTACCTATCAGAACCCCTTCATGGCTGCAATCCACGGTTCTGATATGTTACCCTAAAATACCACGTTTTATGCCAAGGTCAATCGAAGAATTACAACAAGCAAGATTAATTGAACAAAATTCGGCCTCGCAGTTAGCAGAAAGGGAAGGGGAGCTTGTTAAAATTAGGAAAACCAAAGATACAAGGGAACAGTTGTTTGGGCCCCAAGATCCCTATTTCCTTGAATTATCAGAACGTCTTAGAGACATTGAAGAAGAAGTGGAAACGCTTCGGGAAGCCAACCAAGCTGCTAAAGCCAATCTTGACTCGATTAAAGCCGAAATATTTCAAAATGAGTCGGAATCACAGTGGGAAAATATGTCATTAGATTTCCCAATCCTGTTTTTTCCGGTAAGACTTGAAACAAAATATGTTACGCTTATTAATGATGGGGAAGAAGAGAAAGAATTGCGTGTTCGCATTTATCCCGATGGAATTCTTATTGATAGCCATGAGCCTTTATTGACAGAAAAAGAACATGCATCCGGACTTAGATACTGGAGAGATACTTTCGCAAGAATAGTGGCAAATGGTGAGCAAACAGCCTGGACCAAGCTTGTAAATGAATATAACCCGACCAGAGCAGCCTGGATTGTAAACCAAACAGAGCCTACCAACCTCGGTGCTTACCAACGTTTCGTGGGAAATCGTGAACAGGAAGAACCGGAGGAAATTGAGCCTGAATTCGAAGAAATTCCTACTCGCTCAAATGACTGGAGACGGAAACCTAAAACGGATCTGCTCCCAGACTACTGGGTAGCGATAAACGAAGAAAATGAAATTCTGGGAGTCAGTCAGCCGGTCCGAGAGCCTTTATTCGTATCAATGAACTGGCAAGGCTCATTGGAAGAACAAAGAAGATGGACAAACATAGCTGACAGTGACCTGCCTTCAGATCCTGATGTTGAATGGACATACAACTTTGATGCAGCCTATCAGGCTGGCATGGCTATCAAAATAGGTCAAGAAAGAATGGATGTTTCAAATAATTACGCTTTCAAAAGAATAATTGTATTTGGGGTATGTACTACCATGAATGCGGAAGAATCCTCGGAGGAGATAGAAAAACTATTTGACAAACACCACTTTTCCAGGAGTTTTTCTTTCCTAAAGCAGGGTACCCCCACCAATAATACGGATGAGCGACCTTCAGGGTACCCACCGGCAGATCCTCTGGGGCAAAGAAGTTTCTTGGTAGAACGAGGTACTGGTTTAGCTCATGAGAGATCCGATGGAAGAAAATGGGCCCGAGCCATGGGCGTCTCGCCTGATTTGGTTCAACAAGTTGAGGGTGCTGATTTAGAAGAGCAACTAACAGCCGAAGCTATGGTTAATGCTCTTTTTCCGGTTACGCTTGGGATGATAACCCGTTCAAAACCTGATTACTTTAGAATGACAGGAACCGAGGGTGGTCCATATAATTGGCCAAGTTGGTCTTCCTGGTTAGGTACACTTTTTAAATTCAATGACAAAAGGACCTATGAACACACGGCAAATCAAGGGATGTTGGAGAATCACCTTGATACCCTTGACGAGGAAGCACTTGACCATTTTTCCTCTTATGTAAGAGGCAGAGGGCCGTTTTTAAGTTTTCGCACAGGTAGTGTTCCTTACGGCCTTCTTCCCACAACCATCATCGATTCAGCTGAAACACGAATGCGAGGTCACGTACCTCCATTTGAGCGTTTCTTTTGTACCCTAATTGAGGATTCTCCAAGAACAAGGAAACACTGGAGTACGGAAAATGAAAGGCGCAAAGAATACCTTGAAAGATATGATCCTTATCGCCACTTCTTTTGGGCTATTTCTCAAACCGCCAGTGCCAGGGAGTTCTACTTCCGGGAAATGGATAATTTTGTTTTGGTGGAAAACAGAGCGACCACTTTTCCTCCGGGAAGACCTGGTTTTCCCGTCAATCCAAATTTTCCACCTATTCTAAACAATCCATTAAATCCTAATGATCCTTTGGGACCTATAGGTCCTGATAATCCTCTGGGTCCGGTAAATCCTGATGGTCCCTTAGGCCCCAACCGGCCTGGCGGACCGCTCGGTCCCATCAATCTGGGTGACCTGCCAGGTTCCATTAGGCCAAATATTCCTTTAGGTTCTATTATTCCTCCTACCAATTCCAATGCACCCGGTATCCCTGGTATTGATGGCACCAGTTCCTATCTACCAATTCCCTGGTTAAAAGAATTCAAAAAATTCAATTGCGGGATAGTTGATTTCAAAATTGACGGTGTTGAAAACCTCTCGGAGACTGATCCCTTGCCCAATAACTATATTCGGTGGTTGTTAGATAGTGACATTGATACGCTGATAACAGAACACTACAGCCCGGAAGGCAATGGTGATTCTACACCTTCTAATCTACCACTGTTGTATCTTGTATTGCGGAGAGCTCTGCTTACCAAATACATCCGTATCAGTGTAGACATCCTGCTACATCAAGGTGTTATTGACGAATTAGCGGCGGACAGCTTTTTTTATAAATTGAATTTTAAGATTCAGGGTAGAGAGGATATCTACGATTACTTAGATGATCCGATTCCAGAACTTACTGGTAATTTATCCTTAGGGACTTTCCTTTTGACTCGTCCAAGCGATCAAAATATTCCAGATCAAATTCAAATTTGGTTAGAACAAATTGATAATTATCGATCCTATCTGGAAGCATTAGCAGACCTGCCTACTGCTGAACTGGAAAGATTGTTTACCGAAACCATGGATGTGTTTAGCTATCGAAAGGATGCATGGAGCACATCTATGGCTACTCGTTATTTAGACCAATTGCGCCAAAACAACCCAGTAGGCTCCTATTTTGCTTGTTATGGATGGGTTGAAAATTTAAGACCTATTTCGGAAGAGCTTCCAGAGGATTCTTTGCCGCAACTCATTAATATAGAGGGAGAAGAAAATGTTTTTACTGGAGTAAATAGCGATGGATACCTATATGCTCCATCCATGCAACATGCTAGCGCAGCGGCTATTCTGAGAAATGCACATTTAGAGTTTGATGGAAAAGATAGCAGTGCCTTTACCATCAATTTATCCTCCCAGAGAGTACGAAAAGCAATGTGGATCCTCGATGGTTTAAGGGAGGGCCAATCATTAGGTGCGATCCTTGGCTACCTTTTTGAACGCGGATTACACGATGCCAGATTAAACCATTACATAGATCAGTTTAGGGAAGTTGCCCCCATTGTGGCCAATAAAATTAATCCGGAAAATGGTCCGGTCGAGCAAATGGCCGCCAGAAATGTCGTTGACGGCTATCAGATTATGGTGAAATGGCGGGATGAAAATTTCCAATTTCCGTTTCCTGTGTCTGAGACATTAGAAAGGCACCTTAATGAATTAGAGGATTGTATGGATGCCGTTTCTGATTTGTTGTTATCAGAATCGGTGTATCAGATGGTGAGTGGAAATACAGATGGAATCCATGCCACCTTAAAATCAACATCAGAGGGCCGGATACCGCCTTCACCCGAAATTATCAAGACTCCCAGAAGTGGAAGAAGCATACAGTTTTCTTTTGGATTTTTATTTAACCAAGAGATCTTGAATGCTGGAGTATGGACTGAGAATGGAACATCTCGCAGCAGAATGGCGCCTTTTCTAAATGCATGGATTAGCCGATTGCTGGTTGATCCGAATAAAATGAAGGTAAGAGTCTGGTTCGACGGACAACAGGAATACACTGAACTTTCAATGCACGATCTGGAAATAGAACCGTTAGACTTATTATATCTTTCTGAAAGAGAAGAAACGGTAACTTCTTTTTTTCAGGATAGACTCGTATGGAAAGCTAAGGAAGTTACCGGGAATAATCACTTAGCAAGGATTCAAAAAATACAATACCAATTCACACCTGATTTGTCCGATGAATTAAATTTTGCCCAGGTTTTTGAGTTGGTTAATAATATAAACAGCCTGTTAAGTCATGCCAGACCAGTGCTGCCAAAAGATTTTGTTTTATCAGAGCGTAACTCCTCTTATGACCCCTTGGAGCTGTTCGAACGGGTAGAGGAAATAAAAAAAGAGTACAGGTCAGCGATTATTGCGCTTTCACAAACACTTAAAGCCGATGATGATAATCAGGGTTATTTATCTGACCCTATACTATCTGATGTTTTATTGGCTGTTGAAGAAATTGTTTCCTTTGATTTATCATCTTTGAATAATTTATACGCTTCATATTCCGGTTTAGCAGGTGAAGGAGGCCAGTCTTTCGTAATCAAGTCCAGATTTATACTGGAGGAATTAGAAAGTAAGTGGGAAAAAATTGAATCAATTTCTGAAGCCCTTTCTCAGAAAAGATTGGAAGGAAGCTTATCTGCTGAACATGAAATAGAACTGTTGACAAGTATTGTTCAGGTGATGTTTGGCGGTTCGTTTGTCGTATTGCCCAGGTTTTTTCCTCATCTGATTGAAAGTCTTGATGTTGTTTGGAATAATCAGCCCGATTTAGGTTACTCTTCCTCAGATGAAGCGATTCAATTGGAAGAGAAGGAAGAGCTTTTTTCCCGTTGGCTAAATCAAATTGCCATGATCAGGAAACCGATCAGCACCTGGAAAAAGTATCAAACCTATGCCTTTTCGGCAGGGAATTCCTGTCCTTTACCTGATATAATACAGCTTCCATATCGAGCAAATGCAAAGTGGCTTGGAAATGCTACAATTGATGTGGCCAATGAGGAGTTACCAAGGCGAACAGAGTCAAAAATATTTTATTGTTACCAGGCTGATAATGGAACAGAAACGCCTATTTCAAATCAAAGGCCGTATGCAGGTTTAATTATTGATGAATGGAATGAAAAAATACCGACTGCTGAGGAAAACACCGGGGTTTCTTTTCATTATAATAGTCCAAATAACGAAGCCCCACAATCATTATTATTAGCCGTTCCCCCCTTGATCCATCTTCAAGAGAATCAGGTTTCGTGGGATTTTGAGTTGGTCTCCAATATCCTCAATAATACTTTTGAAGATGTTATTACCAGGGCTGATGATGGTGAGTATTATGAGGATGATGGTAGGGTTAAAAATCGAATTTACGACCGTATGTTATCAAGGTGGCCTTTTATTTTTTACACAGATAGCTATGATGTAGAGATTCCCGATGAAGAAAACGCTCCCGGGAATGCAATGAATTGTTTGACTGATCCTGAAAATGAGGAATAGACATGCCTGACTTTAATTTATCTTTATGGAAAAGAATAGCATCCAGACCACGGAGTAAAGACCTAACCAGGGTCTTTCAAGCGCAGGTCAGAGATCCTTTATGGTTTCTTGCCAGACAATGGCAATTGAACGAGTTCAAAGGTGATGATGCCGCTTCCCCTTATTGGATTCGCTTCCAGGCCTCTACCTCTGAACTAAATGCTTTTTCCAGTCCTTCAACAGGTCATCCTGAGCGAATACCCTATAATCCAACCAACAAGCCAATCGTAAAATGTATAGAAAACGAATCGGTTTTTCGGGATAATTTTAATACTAAAATTGACCTTGGACAACGGTTTTCATTCTATGTAAAAAAGGAGGTTGTCGATTCGGGACTTCAAACTTTAATACTTGAAGCTTATCAGCAAGCGTACCCATTGTCTAAGTTGCCTAAGGCCAAGCCAATTGAGTTAGTGGCAAAAACACAGGGTGATTTTGAAGATGACCTCAATCATAAAAAAATTCCCGAAGAAATAAAGCAGGTATTTCAGTTAAGTGAAGACTGCTTCATTGAGCCGCAAGGAGAAAATAGTTGGCATATTTACGACCCCGAATTAAATAAATCGCTACTTCTTCTTTCACATCCAACCATAAATAGAGAATTTATTATTTATGATGCTGTAATCCAGGATAAAAAAGCGTTTGCTGCCCTTCAACTGATTGCGCACACCACCCTGGATGGTAGTAAGTTACTATTTGATATCGTAGACCCGGGAAGAAGCCCATTATCGGTAGTACAATTTCCAGAACAAATATCCGACGAAACCCGCGCAATTTTGCAGGATATACATCAGAAATTGCGACTATGGAGTGAGGCCGTGTATGGAGACTTTTCAAGTGGTGAAACAGATTTCTGGTTGGCCGAACAGGTAGAGTATCAGGCAAAAGTTTTTGCAGAATCAATTGATAGCCAAGTTGGAACGGGCTCCTTAATGGAATTTGACGTCTATCCTGGGTTTAAAGGCGAAATCGATTGGTACTCCTTTGATCAATCTGTTTCGAAGGAAGCGCTGGAAGCTTCAAACGTCGAAACCATTCAACAGGGTTTATACCCTATGAGATTGTTTTTCCGAGGCATGCCAAATAAGCGTTGGTGGGAGTTTGAAGACAGGCAGGTGGATCTTGGAAACATAAATATCGAAACCTCAGAGCTGTCAAAAATCGCATTTACCAGTTTTTTGACCATGCACACCGATGATTGGTTCGTGGTACCTTTTTCCCAAAAAGCGGGATCTTTGTGTAAGATCGATTACCTCATTGTTCACGATGTATTCGGAGGAAAAACCTTAATCGAGAGCGCAGTTAAAGATGAAGACGACCCCTGGGCTTTATTCTCCAATACCATCAGGGGGAGAACTGGTGGAACAGGCAATTACTTTATTTTACCACCTGCCGGCAGTCAGGTTATACAGAATAGTGAACCAATTGAAGAAGTTAAGCTGATCCGAGATGAAATGGCCAATATGGTTTGGGCCATCGAGTCCATTGTTGAAGATCATTTCGGTTTTCCATGGCCTGGTTATGAAAGAGCAAAAGCAGGACAAAACGGGCTGTCAAATCATTCAGAAACTACGCCGTCAGCACCACTAAAATATATTCTTAATTCAGGTGCTCCGGAGAATTGGATTCCTTTATTACCAGTACAAATAGCGGGTCAATTCCGGGAGATTCTTTTCAAGAAGGGGGCGATGCTAAGTAATGTCCTGGATGCCCTGGGCAACCGAAAACCAATCCTCGCCTTCGGAAAAATATTAAATCCAAATGGAGCAGATAAAACTTATCGTATTCGCGAAGAAGAAATTCCAAGGATAGGTAAGAAAATTCAACGGGTAATACGTCGCAGCCGATGGGTGGATGGTTCAATACACATCTGGATAGGAAAGAATGTTCGATCTGGAAAAGGAGAAGGAAATAGCGGGATGCAATTCGATCTGGTTAAACCTACTCCAGCTCCACCAACTAGTCCTGCGGATAGTCCGCAAAATCAGACCGTCCACATTTTAGATGCCTTTAAAAGGCCCCTTAATTCGAATTTGGCAGATTGTGAGACGCTGAATATTTTAGAGGGACAGTTGGTATCATATCCTTACGTGTTACCCATCGGAACCGAATCTTCCAGGGCTTGCTGGATTGATCATGCAGAGGACATTTCAACCAACCTGAATACGAGTTCGGGCAACGCTATAGACCTTCACCGTTGGTCCATTTTGCAGCTAGGCATAAGTCGCGACGGAGCTGATAAAACGGCCATAATCGATTATGTCGATTGCGAAAATGATTCCTGTAAACTCAGTATTAGAACCCGGGAGGATAGGGTAAGTGTCCTAAACTATCGCATGCGATATGGCCTTCCTGATGGGGCGTTTTTTAATCTTTGGGGATTTCGTGGAGCACGTGTAGTGATAGAATCCAGTGATGAATTATTTTACCTCCAATTCTACTTGTATGATTACCGCAACAGGTATTGGGCCAACATTCCACATTTGGCTGTAGCCGCTAACCCGGAGGGCCAGCATGTAGAATTTTTATTCTCTGAATTGATCTCTCCTCATGGCCACGAACCATATGATCCAATTTTGAATAGGATTAAAAGCATCATGTTGGTGGTTGTAAACACTACGGGGAAAGCAAGTGAGATCGTTTTGGATCGTATTGAATTCTTCTAACCAATGAAGTTATGCAGGTTATATTATCCACCTGAAGGCCAAATGCAGTCAAACAACATAGGGGGCTTTTCTGCAGACGCTTAATCACTTGATCAGCATTTGTAAAAATGATACCAACTTCATGCCTTTGCTTAGGTAAAAGGTTTTGTATAGTTTTAACACCTAAACCCAACCCCCACACCATGATCTTCCTCTCCTACCGCAGCGACGATTGCCTCGATGAAGCCCGCACCATCTACCGCTGCTTTCGGGATATTCTTGGCCGTAAAAGACTCGATCCCTTTTTTGATGATAAGGCCATTCAGCTTACGCAAAAATGGCGAGAGGACATTCTCCATAATCTCCAAAAAACGGAGATCATGCTGTGCCTGATCGGACCGGATTGGGTCGCTAGTTTTGCCGAAAGGCAGGAGGATACGGAAAGCGGACAAATTACCGATTGGGTGCAGTACGAAATCGAAACGGCCCTGGCCGAGCGGATCGATATCATTCCCATCTTCATCAAACAGGAGCGTACCATAAGTAGTAAGGAGGTGCCCGAAGGCTTCCCGCCGGCGGTAGCTGACATCCTGGACCGACAGGGATTTGTGATGCCCAAGGGCAAAGTGGAGGATGTCGCTTCTGATGTAATGGCGAGCATCCAAAAGTTCCTGCGACAAGATGAGAAGATAGCTACTTCCGGCCGACCTATTAAGGTGCTGAGGCCGCTGGAAGCCTTACCCCTTCCGGAAACGTACGTGGATAAGGTATTTGCGCTGGATGAACAGACGAATAAGCCACTCATTGAGACGCCTTTTTTAGGGCCCACCCATTTCACGGAGGATTATGCAGCCCTGTACTTTGGGCGAGACTGGGATATTCGGTCGCTCTACCACAAGGTGCGGCAACATCGCCTGGTCATGCTGGACGGTTATTCCGGTTCCGGCAAATCCTCCTTGCTGCGGGCGGGATTATTGCCCCGGATGCGGGCTGTTCCCAACTGGCATATCCTGCCGATTATTCGCCGGAATAAGGAAGCGGGTGGTCTGCACCGGCAATTATCGGAGTGCCTGGAATATTTGCCGGACACGGAAGGGAAGCGGACCCTGATTATTCTGGATCAGGTGGAAGAGATGTTTACCGATCCAATAATCAATAAGGAAAAACAACTCAGTGAAAACGCTGCCCTCAAGCAGCTTTTAGCGGATACCCTGAAGAACCATTCTGATGTTTATTTCTTATTGGCCTTACGAAGTGAATTCCAACGTCAACTCAAAGCGATCTACTTAAACCCACCTAGTTTAAGGACATATTTCGGGTCCTTCTATGTAGGTCCTATGGATCAAGAGGATATTGAAAGAGCCATCCTCGGGCCGGCTATAGCTAAATTCGAGGAGAAGTGGGATTACACCGTAACCGATGAAATGGCGACTGAGATCGCGCGCGATTTTGTCGGTGACGCCGAAAAACCCTACCCGATACTCTTACAGATCCAACTGCGCGAGCTGTGGAACATAGCGTCGAAAAACAGCCCGGATGGACAAATCACCTTCACCGAGACATTGTATACGCGGAACAAGCGGGAAGATCTATCCACCTTTGTGGTGGATCAATTGGCAGCGCTCCGTCAGGAGACTGACATCCAAGCGTACATGGAAAAAGGCCTGGGGCTGGATATCCTCTACAGCCTGACTACCGCCAGTGTCACCTCGGCCAGCGAGACGGCCACCGGCTACGCCCGGGAGGTGTTCCATGAGCAGTACCGACATATCGACGAGGCAGTACGTAATCGCATGCTGGCCTTATTGAAAAAACACTACCTGGTGGTTCACCAATCGGTCATGATCGATGGGGAGGCGACGAGTTTCATTCGCCTGGCCCACGATACACTGGCGCCGATTATCCGGCGTATGTTCCAGGAGTCTGATGCGGTGGGGCAACGGGCCCGGCGCATCGTGGAAGCTAAAAAGCGGGAGCGTGATACTGCGGTAAGAGATGTTTTTAGCGAAACGGATTGTGATATAATACTCGAAGGCATTTCAGGTATGTATGCTATTCCTGATTTGCTTTTAGAGGAAATTAAGCACAATCAGCAAAGATTCATCCGTCTCCGTCAGGATCGGTTTGAATTGTTTAAGGCAAACGCAAAATCGCATATAGAACATTTGCAATATCCAAAGGCTCTTAATGATTTACGACTGGCTTATCAAGAGTACCACGATCAAGAGGCCGTTTTTGAGCTCGCAAAGGAGATTCCGTACTTTTTTCTGGAATTTGGGGATAAAAATAGACTTACACACAGTCTGAGTTTTTTGACAAAAAATGATTTTGATTCAGACTCAGTACTTGATAAGGTATACCATCTTGCCAGTAAAGGAGAGGAATACAAAGAAGAGTTGATCCATACATTACAAAATTGGAGCCCAGATCTTTACAATAAAATGCAAGCACGACATTACCCCTCTATGATTCCTGTGGAAGGCGGCGAATACCTGCAGGGTGATGAGTTGGGTGACGGCTTATTTGCCCAGATGGAAATGCCCCACCGGGTACGGGTCAGCTCTTTTCTGATGGCAGATACACCGGTTACCTTTTGGCAATACGGCCTGTATTGTCAGGAAATGAAGAAGGACGAACTACCCGGTGATTCCGGGTTTGGTCGGGGAGATCACCCCGTAATTAACGTAAATTGGTACGAAGCGATCGACTATTGCAACTGGCTGAGCCAAAAACAAGGCCGGCAAGCCGTTTATCAGGTGGATGGGGAAGAGGTGGAGGTCAACTGGCAAGCGGATGGCTATCGCCTGCCTACGGAAGCGGAATGGGAATTTGCGGCGCGGGAAAGAGGTAAGCCCATTCGCTTTGGTAATGGGAAAATGATCGCGGACGTGACCGAACTAAATTTTGATGTGACACATCCGTATAATGAACAATACGGAAAGGTAAACGGAGAAAGAATATTAAAGCCGGAGGGAAAGGCCATAAAAGCCACGACCTCTGTCCGCGCTTATAGGGCGAATGGCATGGGCCTGTATGACATGAGCGGCAATGTCTACGAATGGTGTTGGGATAGGTACGATGAGGCGTATTACCAAACTTTTGGCCGGGAGCAAGCACCAGATAATCCAATAGGCCCCGAAGAGGGTTCACACCGAGTGGTTCGTGGCGGGTCCTGGTACACTTTTGCGATGGCGTGCCGTTGTTCCTACCGCCTCGGGATCCTTCCGATCAATCTGACTAACGATGTTGGTTTTCGGGTTGTCCGGCGCCCGTAGTTTCCCTTTTTTCCTTTTACGCTTTGTAGGCGCGAAGCGCCTTGAAAAAATTCTAAAACCGCATTATGAGCGGATGTTTCTGAAAAAAAAATACCAACGTCAAAGTGATTTGGATATCCAAATCGTCTCGAGTAGAATCACTCAAATCAGGAATGTGGAGATGATTTTTTAAACAGGAGGTTTACAACTCTGTATAAAGGCAATAACTGGCATAATTCAAAATTAAGCATTTAAAATTCAAAATTTTTCCTCCAAAAAGAACGCCAATATTTTTTTATCTTTCCAGCGCCTAAATTCTTCCCATGCCAACCCTACCCACACCACCCATCTTCCTTTCCTACCGCACCGACGGAGGCGAACCCTACGCACGCCACCTACGCAGAGAACTGGAGCAGTACTTCGGAAAAGGCACCGTATTCCAGGATTATGAATCCATCCGTACCGGAGCGGAATGGGCGCAGGTGATCCCACAGGCGGTGCGGGAAGCCCGCTGCTGGCAAAGTGGCACCCACTCCTGGAGGCTTACGAAAAAAAACGCCCGGAATCCGTCTCGATCGCTGAGCACGAGCGCCGATGGGAACACGCCGACGCCCT
>CAZJQS010000080.1:12869-23904 GCA_964548175.1 uncultured Saprospiraceae bacterium | reverse complement strand
AGCGTTCTTTCAGTAAAAAAAGGTAAGAATCCAGGAATTTCAGTTCTTCCCGGACGGGGATCAGTTTTTTATCCCGGATCTCGAGTATGTAGCGATAAACCTTAGACAATTGCTGCACGAACTTAACTGCCCTATCGGGATCTTCGGGAATAATATAGGCAAGCGTATTGAGGCTGTTGAACAAAAAATGGGGATTGACCTGGCTGCGCAGACCTTCCAGTTGGGATTCTACATTTTCCCTTTTCAGCTTTTCTTTTTCTATGATGGAAGCTTTCCACTGCGCGTTCAGGTAAATTCCTTCGTATATGGAGCTGACCAGGGCGATGACCATCAGGGAAGCTACGCGAACCTGGAACTCGCTGGGAATTTCATGAACGGACTGCGGGAAGCAATATTCATTCAACCATTCCAGTCCGCGTTCTATGATGAAGAAAGCAAGGAGGATGAGAAAGGAGGAATAGACCAATCGCTTACCGATCTCTTTTTGGGAAGGAAAATATTTGCGCAGGTAGATGATGATATAACGGATGGACAGCCAAAAAGCCGCGGTGTGGATCATGGAAACACCCCACTTCGGCAAATAGCCGACCAGCCCTCCCTCTATTCTATCTCCGAAAAAAAGAATAGGAATAGAAAAACTGATCACCGGAATTCCGATAACCATCCACCAGGTATCTCTGAATCCAAGGTAATGTCTTATGTTCGTTTTACTTAGCATAGGCTGCAGGATGAACCCTGTCGTCTTTTACTTCCTACAAATTTGCAAATAAAAACCGTCAGATTAAACAGAATACAGGTGAATTGTCGAATTCGTGATCTGAATAGTCGATTGACCGCAATGAATTGCTTGAGTTTTGATATTTTAGGGGCGAAAGGTCAAAATTTATTAAATAAGAAAAACGGCCTATTTTCATTTGCTTACTTAATCAACAAAAAATCACCGAAATGAAAGCATTTTTCGCAGTGCTCCTGCTGGCTTTTTCCTGTACTTTTCTACACGCACAGAGTGATGCTGCCCCGTTCGATGCACTGGCCGGCAACTGGTCGTACTCTGTGGATACGCCTGATGGTGTTTATACAGGCACTATGCTTTTACCAAAGGCGATGAAGGTTATGTCGGTAAGCTGGTGACTCCTTCCGGGTCGGCAGAAATAAAAAACCTTAAGTTTGAGAACAACGTGTTGAGTTTTTCCGCTTATGCAGAGGGGTATTATGTGACCATTAAAGGTAAAATTGAGGATAATGCCTTCTCTGGAGAGGTAAGTGTAGATGAGGGATATTTCAGCATGAAAGCAAAAAGAGAGTAAGGAGTTAACGGGGTTGTGCAAAAGTCAGCTACTTCTCACACAACCCCGTTAATTTTCCTATCTCAGGCAGGCGCCGAGGTCAGGTTAAAAGCAAGGTTAATCAGGTCATAAGTAGTAATGATGCCGACCAGGTCGCCTTCGTCGTCGACGATGGGAAGGGCATGGAACAGGTTTTCTTTAAAGAAGCCTGCCGCCACCTCTATGGTATCGTCGGGATGGAGGGTAGCCACCTGTTTGGTCATGACTTCTGAAGTCAGTAACGACCTGAGGATGGCGTTGTTATACAATTCACTTTTTTGGGTTTTAAAGAGTGTAAACCCATGCAGCACCTTCAGGTAATCGGTCTGGCTGATGATGCCGACGATTTTCCCGTTTTTCACTATGGGAATATGGTGAATGTTATATTTTCTGAAGATATCCTGAACTTTATCCATGGTGTCGTTAGGTCCCAGTGTTCTGACCTCGGTGGTCATTACCTGCCCAACTTTAGTATTTCTGTCCATAATTAATGTTTTTGGTATTTACAATACTTCTTCCTCTTCCTCCTTGATCACTTCCGAGTTAAAGCTATATTTCAGCAGATCATGAGTGGTGATCAACCCGATCAGCCGTCCGTCTTCGATGATGGGTAGAGCATGGAATTTATTGGCCAGGAAAATATCCGCCGCCAGCCCTGTGGTATCATCCGGATCTAAAGCCAAAGGAAACTTTGTCATGACATCTTTGGCTTGCAGGTTGTCGTATTCTTTTTCTGAGAATGTATGACCTGAGGTGGTCATAGACAAGATGTAGGAAAGTTTAAAGAAGTCCTCCTTACTGATGATGCCGACGAGTTCTTCGCCCTTATCCACCACCGGCAGGTGATGGAAATTATGTCCATCGAAAATCTCTTTGACCTTCGATAAGGTAGTGGTTGGCGAAACAGTAACCAGTTCGGTCGTCATGATGTCTCTGATTGGCTTATCTGCTTTCATTATCCTTGGATTTTAACGGTTCAAAAATTATACTGTCGCCCCTCACCGACTGGCGTAGTAGGTTGCAAAGGCATCGAACTTTCCGAATAATCGCATCTGATAGAGGGCCTCTCTTTCCAGGGGGCGGACGGCTTCGGCGAGGAGCAGTTGGTTGGCTTGAGCAAGTTGCTCATTGAAGTTGAGCAGATGCGTGGTGATGCGATCCTGTGTATTTTGGATCTTCTCCTGGCCTTTGCGGTCCAACTCATACAGAGCAGGCTCCCATTCCAACTGCTTCACCCGAACCCAGGCGGTGTTCATGCGCCCGATCATGGCTTCCAGTTCGCTCCATTCCAACAAACAGAGCTTGTCGTCATGGACAACTTCTGCGACGGACCGGACAATTTCCTGGAAGCGATACACTTCGTCCAGGTAATAAGGGATGTTATACTGACTGCGCAGCTCCATCAACTCATACCGGACATGGTTTAATTGGTTAAGTGCGAGGCGTTCTTTGTTTTGATCAATGGCGGCGAAAGCATCGCTCAGCCACTCTTCCGCACGGCAGAAGGCATCCTGCCACATTCCGTCTTCAAGAGCGCGGCCGTAGCGATTTTTCAGCTGCCGCCATTTGAAGTTGACCATGAAGACTCCCTTTTTCGCTTCTGTCATGTTCCCTTCATACACATGGAACCACAGCGGGATGAAAGCCTGGTCAAATTGCGCCATGTCCCTTCTGATATCGTTCGTATAGCCGGAGAGATCTCCAAACATCATCGTACTCATTATTAAGAATCCCATCAAGAATTTCATGGCGTATATTTTTTATTCAGTTGCGGTTTTTCCATTACCGGATAGTAGAGGCGCAGCCATCGCCACGCCTCTGCTAATGGCATTATATAGTATTGCGAACAAACAGCAACCTAGATTGTCAAATCATCTTTCGGACGTCTTTTGACCTCTTGATCAAAGCTTTACGTCTATATCAAAGCTACATTTGATAGGACGTGATTGAGATGACATTCATCAATGCCGATGGTTGATTTTTATCAAAGGCGCCCCAAAAGGGCTGTAGCGGATCAGGTGTCGGAGGGTTCTTCCTGCAAGATAAGCAGGGGCACGGAGCACTCAAAGACTTCCTTGGTGGTGGCGCTGACGTGAAAGACGCTCTCCATAAAAGAGCGCTGCCGACGGATCATGCAAAGCATATCGGCTTTATAGTCGACAACAAACTGGTTGATGCTTTCATTGAGGTTATCGGTATCCAGTTCATAATGGAAGGAGTGTTCAACGGATTCCAGGAACATCTCCACCGAGGGGTCTATGCCGGGATCTTCTTCTCCGGTATCCTTATGGAAAATGCGCACCAGGGCGTCAGACTGCTGAGCGATGGTCACCAGCGGTTTTAATATTTTAGAAAAAGAGATGCCCTGTTGGTCGACAGCCAGTACGATATTTTGGAGGGGCCGGAATTGGTAATTTTCAGGAATAGCCAGAACGGGTTTGCGGCTTTTTTTGACCACCCCGTTGGTATTGGTCCCGGTGAAGACTTCGGCCAGCCCGGAGGCTCCCTGGGTGCCCATAATGACCAGGTCAACATCCTGTTTATTAGCCATGTTGGTGATAACGGCGACGACGTCCCCTTTCACGATCTTACTGTCTACCCGCTCTTTGCCCAAATACTGTTCGACGAATTCATACACCTCCAGCATTTGCCGGGCGGCATCTTTCTTCAAAAAAGATTCCACTGAAATGAACATCCCTGTAGTACTGTACACCTTGTAGGTATGCAGCAAGGTTATTTCACCCTCCAGCAACTGCGCCATTTCTATGGCGTATTTCACTGCATTCAACGCATTTTTTGAAAAATCAGTGGGTACCAGTATCTTTTTCATCTTTTGGCGAATCAGTCTTTTTCTTCGAAATGGAGGATCAGCAGAGGGATCTTGGTATTAAAGACCATGCGCTGAGTGATGCTCTTATGAAAGAGGTTTTTGAGGAAATTGCGCTGTATGGTAGCCATGATCATCAGGTCAGCGCGCTGTTCTTCGGCATATCGGTTGAGTCCCTGAACGACATTTTTACTCTCGATAGTCGTTAGCTTAAAGGACATGTCTTCATCTGAGGAGATCTGTCCGAGAAAATTGCTTTGGACAAAATATTTATTTTCCGACTGTTCATTGATGTGGGCGAAATGCAGTACAGGTTTGAATAGCCTGGCGAAGCTAAACACTTTCGGCAGGACCGTTTCCTCTGCAGGATGGTAATTACTGGCGTAGATGATCTGCTTAAATCCTTTGAAACGCGCTTTGTCCGGAACCAGGATGACCGGGCAGCCTGCTTTTCGGGCCACTTCCAGGGAAATGCTGCCGAACAGCTTTTCCAATAAGCCTGACTGTCCGGTGGTGCCCATCACGATAAGGTCCGTGTCCGGTCGATTAGAGAGCTTTTGGATCTCTTCAGCTACAAAACCTTTGATCAGAGACGTCTTGGTGATGTAAGTCTGATCTTCTGTCAGCTCTTCCTGTCCGATATGAGGTTGCCGCAAGGCATCCAGCAGGGATTGCTTATAGTCCAACCCCTGATCGTCCAGAAGCGCCGGCGCCGGCGGCCCATTCAGGGAGGGGGTGTGGATGTGCACCACTTCGACCTGGGCGTCCAGCAACTTAGCTATGCCAATGGCAAACTGAAGCGCATTATCCGCCGTTTCTGAAAAATCGGTCGGCACGATAACCCTGCTGATCTTTACCGTTTCCGTTTCTTTTTTCAGCAAAATATTCAAGACGATCTTCAGGTCTTCCACGTTTGGAACGACTTTCTGAAAAACCACCTTGCCGTTCACCAACAGTGCAGGAATGCCAGTAACGTCATATTTCATTAACCGGTCAATACTCTTTACTTCTATGATGGGGAGATCAAGCCCTAATTCTTCCAGCGCCTGAAGCAAGTTCGCCTTCAACAGTCGGTCTTTTGAGGAACCAATGCCCAATAGTTCGATCTTGGTTGCCTGCTTAATTTCTTTCTTTAGGGTCATCTCAGGATCCATTTCCAATGTTAAAATAGTTCTATTCTTTTATTCTATCACAAAAAGTAAAGTCCAATAGTATGCACTATTGGCCTCCACTGGTCGCAAGATTGACGAAATATTTCTGGACCAAGATGATTTTTATCACCCCATTCTAATGACTTTGTCCTTTTTTCGGTATATTAACAGCAATTAACAACTGTTTAACGAGTCAAAGGGGTGTTTTCAAGAAAACGGCGCCATAAGCACCTTGTTGGTTGATCCGGCTAAATTACATTGCTGTTAAAGCCGGCAAGTCCATCTTTTTCGGATAAAACGCCCGTAAAAAACCTTATCGAGCAAGTTGAATGAATCCAAATAAGCTGATATATTAGAGATTCCGGGAAATTGGACACCTGTATAAGGAAAAAAAATAAATTTGAAAACGACGATTAAGCATACCTCACACTCTGAAGACGGTCTTAGGTTAAAAGCAATTTTCGAAACGGCCACGGACGGCATCATTATCATTGACGATAAGGGTAACATGGAGTTGGTCAACAGTTCCGCAGCCGGCCTTTTTGGATATGAGATCGAGGAGTTGATCGGCCAGAACGTGAAAATGCTCATGCCTCAGTACCATCGCCGCAATCACGACACCTACATACGGGATTATCACCGCACGGGCGTCGCCAAGATCATCGGCGTCGGCCGGGAAGTGGAGGGCCAAAGAAAAGACGGCTCTGTTTTTCCATTCAGGCTGAGCATCAGCGAGGTAAAGCTGCACGACAGGATCATCTTCACAGGTATCGTGCACGACCTTTCCGAACAAAAAGCCGCCCAGAAAGCGCTGCTGGAAGAAAAGGAGAAGGTGCAAATGTACTTTGACCTGGCCAACACCATTAATGTAGTGCTGGACACGTCGGGGAAAGTCGTTGAGCTGAACCAAAAAGGCTGTAAGTTTTTAGGAAAAAACGAAGAAAACCTCCAGGGCAAGGATTGGTTCGAACTCATCATGATTCCGGAAGATCAGGAAAAAATGCGCAAGGCGTTCTGTGGTATGATGCGCGGAGAAACCCAATTCATGTCTTATTTTGAGAATATCGTTATCGACCGCGACGGTCGCCGCCGCTACTACACCTGGCACAATAATCTGATCAGGGACAAGGACGGGAAGGTTGCCGGCATGATCTCATCAGGCATTGATATTACCGACCGGAAACTGGCCGAGCGAGCCCTGAAGAAAGAAAAGGAACGCGCCCAGCAGTACCTGGACGTCGCTAACACGCTGATCGTGGTCATCAATACCGATGAAAAGATCACCCTGCTGAACAAAAAAGGGTACGAGCTCCTGGAATATACCGAGGGCGCCCTTCATAACAAAAACTGGTTCGATGTCGCCATCCCCAATATAGAAAAGGAAAGGGTGCGGTCCTACTTCAAGGCCATCATCACGGGAGCTGCCGAAGCCGTAACGAAAGGCTATTTTGAGAGTTTTATCGTTACCCATAGCGGCAAAAGACGGCTGATCGCCTGGCGCAATTCCACCATCACCGACGAAGGCGGGCGGATCATCGCCACCATCAGCTCGGGAGTGGACATAACCGAACAAAGAGCCGCCGAGAATAGCCTTAAAGATCTCAATGCTCAGCTGGAAGAACGCGTGGAGGAACGCACCGAAGAACTCGCCGAGGCCGTCAACCAATTGTTAAACATCAACAAACAACTGGAATTCGAGATACAGGAACGCAAAGCCATCGAAGATGCCTTGCGAAAAAGCGAAAACGATCTGCGATTGGCCTACGAAAAAGAAAAAGAACTGAGCGAGTTGAAATCGCGCTTTGTTTCCATGGCCAGCCATGAGTTCAGAACACCGCTGAGCACCATTCTATCCTCAGCTGACCTCATCGAGGCTTACAAAAAGGAAGATCAGCAGACTAAGCGCGAACGCCATACGAACCGCATCAAGTCGTCAGTAGCCAATCTGACCGGCATCCTGAATGACTTCCTCTCGCTGAGCAGGCTGGAAGAGGGTAAGATACTCGAACAACCTGCGGCTTTCGACCTTCATGAATTTTGCCGGGACGTGCTGGACCAAATGCAGGGCCTGTTAAAACCCGATCAACACATTCGCCATGAAATGCTGATCGACCCGCCGGTCATCATCCTGGACAAACGATTGCTGAAGAACATTCTGTTCAATTTGCTTTCCAACGCCATCAAATACTCGGGCCCGGGCTCCGCTATCGATTGCCGCCTCGCCCGGCAGGGTGACACCCTCGTGGTGATCATCGCCGATCAGGGCATCGGCATACCGGAAGAAGAACAACAGCATCTGTTCACTCGCTTCTTCCGCGCACGCAATGTTGAAAACATTCAGGGCACCGGCCTTGGACTCAACATTGTTAAACGATACGTCGAACTCATGGGTGGAAGCATTACCTTTGAGAGTAAGCTCGGCCTGGGTACTACGTTTTCGGTCTTTATTCCGCTTGACAAAAAAGAAGTCCAAGAATGAAAAACAAATGCGGTAGTATTTGAAGTTGTTTAAAAAGTTCGCCTCACATTCAGCGCAATATTTTTAAGTCGTATTTCAAACTTTAGCGATAGATGTTATTTTTGTCCTTAAATTATGGTCAAGTTGATTTTCCCTAACCACTATTCCAAGAAAAAGCCTAAACTATAAAGAATGAAAAAAATACTGGTGATCGAAGACAATCTCGAAGTTCGTGAGAACCTGGAAGAGATCCTGGAGCTCTCTGGATATGAAGTAGAGCTGGCCGAAGACGGCAAAGTGGGCGTTGAAAAGGTCTTCCAGGACAAGCCGGACCTGATCCTTTGCGATGTTATGATGCCCCGCCTGGATGGCTTCGGCGTCCTGAATATCCTGAGCAAACGCACCGATACGGCAGACATTCCTTTTATTTTCCTGACTGCGAAAGCCGAAAAAAGCGATTTCCGCCGGGGTATGAACCTCGGGGCCGATGATTACATTACCAAGCCGTTCTATAAGGATGAGCTCCTGGCGGTCATCGAAACGAGATTGCGGAAAAGCGATCAACTGAAAAAAAAGTTCGACCGTACTGCTCAGGGCCTTAGCGCCTTCATCAATGAGGCCAAAGGCTACGAAGAACTGAAAAAGCTGTCGGACGAGCGCAAGGTGAAAGTATTCAAAAAAAGAGAGCTCATCTTTGAAGAGGGAGACTATCCGCGCTACCTGTATTTCGTGGAATCCGGCAAGATAAAACTGTTCAAGACCAACGAAGACGGCAAAGAATACATCATCAATATCTACAAAGAAGGCGAGTTTTTCGGCTATATCGACCTGATCAAGGAAACCGAGTATTCCGAATCGGCCGCAGCCCTGCAGGATTCAGAGCTGCGGCTGGTGCCCAAGGACGACTTCATCCAGCTGATGTACGGCAACCGCGACGTGGCTTCCCAACTTATCAAAATGCTGGCCAACAACATCACCGATCAGGAACAGCAACTGCTGAACCTGGCGTACAATTCCGTACGCCGACGGGTAGCAGACGCCATTATTTTCCTTAGTGAAAAAGAGGAAAAAGAGGACATCTCCATCCTGCGCGACGATCTGGCGCGCATCGTAGGCACCGCCAAGGAAAGCGTGATCCGCATGCTGACCGAATTTAAAGTGGACGGTTATATTGATATTGTGGATGGAGTGATTCACATCAAAGACAAGCAGAAATTAAAGAACTTGCATGCATAGATGCTTTTTTGGCCGCTAGTATATCGCCATATCGAACTTCCAGCGGTATTTTTTTGTCAATTCACTCCCGGCGCCCAGCAGGCGGAAAATGGCGATGCCCGCCTTTCTTGGCAGGTCGCCCTCACAGTTTTTATCCAGGCTGACGGCATCGATCAGCTGCTGGATGCCCGCCTCCAGTTGACCTTTCCGAAAGGCCTTCTGTGCATCCTGGAGCTTAGGAGCAGCAGGGCTTTCTCCATTGCCGCTGAACGTCATCAAACGAGCCAGCTCCTTGATGTCATCCGCCAGATCAGAGAACTTATCGCTCATTTTCACTGAATCCACCATATCCAGTGCTCTTTCCGGCCGGGTAAAGACGAAGTACTGCGCCAGGGCAACCCTGGCCTCTGTCATCTCCGGCTTCTCGGCCAGCAGCATTTCAAGGGCCACGACGTCTTCTTCAGTAGCCGCATGCGCCCTGACCTTTTCGATAAGGGTATTGATCTGGTCTTTGCCGGCATCGGGCAGGTTTTCTTCCAGCCACTCCAGTATCTGGTTGTGCGGCAGAGCCCCCGCAAACTCCGCAATAACTTCCCCTTTATGGAACATCTTGACATTGGGAATACTGCGGATCTGATACTGCATGGATACCTCATAATTTTCTTCCGTATCCACCTTGACCAGGGTCCACTTATCTTTTTGTTCTTTCGCGATCTGCTCGATTACGGGGCCCAGGATGCGGCAGGGACCACACCACTCGGCCCAGAAATCCACCACCACAGGGCGTTCGTAGCTTTTTTCGATTACTTGCTTATTGAAATCCATAATAAATTAAAAGTTTTTTTTGCGTTTCGGCGTTGAAAAATAGGGGTTATTCTTTGAAGAATACATCTTTTGGAAAAGGAAAGTTTCATTGGTTAGACAATAGGAAGAGAAGGCCGGCCTCAGGCCGGCCTTCTCTTCCTATTGTCTAAATTATTCCTGGTTGCTGGATGCCGGCTGTTTATTAGTTGTTAGCAGCAGTCTCTGACTGCCAGCCTTGCTTTCGGCTGATCGGAGTAAAGCATTACAACGGCAGTCTCCGACTGCCAAAACGTAGATATTGATAGTTGACAGCCGCAGACATCTAAAATTTTCCAGGTTTCAACGAAAAACTTTTCTTCTTCATCAGGAAGCTGTAACCTTTAAAGAATTATAATCGACTAAGAAAACAAAAAAATCACCAGACATGAAAAAGCTAAGTATACTGACGTTTTGTCTATTAGCAGCGTTGGGGCTGCAGGCTCAGCAAGAAACTTTATTCGGCAATGTAAATGTATGGGGCGGATTTGGCGGCCCCATTTTTGAGATCAGTTCGATTGCGGACGAATCCATCGTCAGTGTAGGCGGCGGCGGCGCTTTGATCATGGACAACTTCTTCTTCGGCGGCTACGGCATCGGCACTGACGACGCCAACCACAGTTTCGAAGGACAGGATTACCGCATCAAATACAACCACGGTGGCCTCTGGCTGGGAGTAACCAGCAACCCTTATAAGTTGTTGCACGTTTACGGCAGCACCCGTCTGGGATGGGGTAAGGCCCGCCTGAGGCAGGACGGCGACACCGTTTTCTCCGACCGCATCTTCACTGTCACTCCCGAGATCGGCTTTGAAGTCAACGTAACGACCTTTTTCCAACTGGCCTTCACGGGCGGCTACCGCGTCACTACCGGCATCAATGACCTGCCAGGACTGGAAAACCAGGACTTCAGCAACTTCGTCGGCGGCATCACCCTGCGCTTCGGCGGCTTCGGCGATGACGATGATGACTGGGATTGGGATTAGGTGCTAGATGCTTTGATGCTGGATGCTGTGATGCTAGATGCTGTGATGCTGGATGCTTTGATGCTGTGATGCTGGATGCTGTGATGCTGGATGCTTTGATGCTGGATGCTGTGATGCTAGATGCTGTGATGCTGGATGCTGTGATGCTAGATGCTGTGATGCTGGATGCTTTGATGCTAGATGCTGTGATGCTGGATGCTGGATGCTGGATGCTGTGATGCTGGATGCTGTGAT
>CAZJQS010000080.1:0-12769 GCA_964548175.1 uncultured Saprospiraceae bacterium | reverse complement strand
GCTGGATGCTGGATGCTGTGATGCTGGATGCTGGATGCTGTGATGCTGGATGCTGGATGCTGTGATGCTGGATGCTGTGATTTATTGGCAAATGATCTTATAAACGGGATAGTTCAAATAAATGTGTCAATAAAATTCTAATTCATTGATATTCAGGGTGCCTCAGAACTCAGCACCCGGAACTCTGAATATTCTCTTATAAACATCTGCGCGGTTCCCCCTGCAGGAAGTTAGAGGGTAGCTGATAGAACTATCAACCACCATCTAATAGCCGTAAACTATGCTTGTTGTTCTCTTCTTTTTTTGTAAGCTCGGGCGCCCCAATAGATCAATCCTGTAAATACCAGCAGGCCGATGCCCAGATAGAGATAATTCAGTCTTCCCCTCACCCCGAGGGTGGCGATGAAAGAAATGGCGACTAAGAACAAGGTAGGCACCTCATTCCACAGGCGGAACTGCCAGGAGGTGGTATTGGCGCGATCCTCATCCAGTTTTTTGATCATTCTTTTGCACCAGAGATGGTAGATGGTCAGCAAGACCAGCAGGGTCAATTTCAGGTGCATCCATCCCGGCGTCCCGGTCTGGGCGCTCAGGTAATTCACTGCATAATCCGTGAAGCCCAGTCCGAGCATGGCCAGTCCGGCCGTCCAGGTGATCATCATGGCCGGGTTAGCGATGATCTTATACACCCGCCAGGACATCAGGCTGTATTGCTTTTCCATGATGCTCTTCGCCGGCTCCTGTTGCTCTTTCGCTTCCGCATAATAGACGAACATCCGGACCAGGTAAAACAGCCCGGCAAACCAGGCCACGAATCCGATCACGTGTATGGATTTGAGTAGGAGTAGTGGATCTGACATATGTGTTGTTTTTTATGGGCGAAGATAGTGAAAAAAGTGATCGGGAGGAGATCGTATTCATAGCAGCGTTTACGCCCGGCCCGATAAATGTTTTATCCGTTCGTTCCGGAAGGAAAAATGAAATTTTTCCTTCCGGAACGAACGGATAGAAGCAGTTTTAATAGACTGCGCAAAACAACATCCTGCTATTAACAGGTCTTCTCCAGGTTAACCTGCAACATATAAAAAAAATTCACTACCTTTAAACGACCAAAACCGAACACGCTATGACGGCCCTTATCTCCATCCTGACCACTGTAGGAGTCATTTATGTCGGACTGTGCCTGGTCTTTTATTTTTTCCAGCACTACTTCTTTTTCCGTCCGGAAATACTGCCGAAGTATTTTGAGTATCAGTATCCTTTCCCTTTTGACGAGGTCAATTTTGAGATGGAAGACGGGGGGCACATCAATGCCCTGCATTTTAAGGTACCCAATTCGATGGGGGTGGTATTTTATTTGAAAGGAAATTCCCGTTCACTGAAGGGCTGGGGCAAATTTGCGAAAGATTTCGTGGGCAAAGGGTATGACTTTTTCATGATCGACTACCGCGGTTTTGGTAAAAGTTCGGGTAAGCGGACCGAGCAGATGCTGTACAACGACGCCCAGACGGTATACAAATGGCTGGTGCAGCAATATGGGGAAGACAAGATCGTGCTGTACGGCCGCTCGCTCGGCAGCGGCATAGCGGCGCGGCTCGCCTCCTGGAACAACCCCAAGATGTTGATTTTAGACTCGCCCTATTACAGCTTTTTGCATCACATCCGGATGTACGGATTTTGGATGCCGCTCAACTGGCTGCTGCGCTACCAGATCCGCACAGATCGCTTTGTGAAGAAGACGACCTGTCCGATCTACATCATCCACGGCCGCAAGGACCGCCTGATCCCGTTCAGGAACAGCGAGAAGCTCAAGCAGGTTGCTCCCGATCGCATCACCCTCGTCCCCGTAGACGATGCCCACCACAACAACCTGCCCAGCATTCCGGAGTATCACGAGTATTTGTATGACATTTTGAATGGGGAGGAGTTGCCCTTACAGCTGAATAGCGGGGAGAACAGTATGGTAGCGTGAGGATATTTGGTTATTTTTTATTTGGTTATTGGGATCGTGGATTTTTGTAGACAGGACTGGTGGTGTGGATGTGATTTTTTCTTTTGGAAAAAACTTTGTCGGGTATCATCCGGCGACTTTCGATTGGAACACATTTTTTTTCGCAAACACTTGATTAAAACAAAGAGAGGTCTTATTTTTGCAACGCTTTATAAGAAAAGCTTTCAGAGGGGCTGGTCGCCGCTTCAGCAAGTGACCGGATAAAAAAATAATCAAATGCCCCGATGACATAGACCCATGGTGTAATGGTAGCACTCCGGATTTTGGTTCCGTCAGTCTAGGTTCGAGTCCTAGTGGGTCTACAAAAAGAAAGGCTTGGATGATCTCCAGGCCTTTTTCAATTTAGGAAAGCGTCCATCCAGCTGGTCAAGTGTGGAATATTTTATCCACGATTTCAACCACAGAAACAGGGGATAACTTTTTTATGGACAGAAATTTGAGGAGGGCTGGTGAATAGAGAAAAGATCCCAATATTGAGGTCTAATACCGATTCGAAATTATCGTAAAATATTAATCCGATAATTTCTTCATCGGCATTTCACCCAATAGACTGGATGATCTCTTGTAAAATTATCACCCAGTCAATTGGGTTCAAAAATCCTTAGACGAGACGTCTGTAGGATTTTTAAAGCTTTTTTCCTTAAATTTTATACAGCTTAATATCGGGTATGAACTGGAAGTCCTTGACATTGTAGGTGAACAATTCTATCTGATGCACAACAGCGCTGGCAGCAATGATGGCATCCGGTATCAGCAGACCATGACTCAGGTTGAATTGATCGATCAGTTGAGTGGCTAGTTTTGAAATCTCCACATCGATTTCAATGACATCGTAGTACTTGATTTTCTTCTTCATCTCCTGAAGCTCTTTCTTGTTGCCCATGCCCTGGTAAAGTTCCATGACCGTAATGCTGGACAACAGAATATTGTCGTAACCGATACTTTGGAGAGCGGAGATCGTTTTGGCGTCGCCGTTGAAGGCGTGAATAAAGATATTGGTATCACATAGAACCATCGTTCAGAAATTAGTTGCGCTCCCACGCTTTTTGTCTAATCTCCTGAAGGTTCCTGGGACTATTGGCCCATATTCCGAACAGGCCTGTCGGATCAATACTTTTGTCCCCCTCTGTGATAAAAGGTTTGCGGAAGAGAACGGGTTGCACTATGTCATCGTCTGGCATTTGCTCGGCTTCCTTTTCGCTTAGTAATTGAGTGATAGAAGAAAGTAAAAGTAATTGCTCGGCCCGGCTTAATTTATGTACCTGTTCAAATATCTGTTTAAGTGCTGTACTCATACTACAAGTATAACGGTTTTATTTAAATGATAACAGTCAAAGGGGGCAAAATAGTTCTATTTCACGGCTCGTTGATTTCTTTCATGGATTGCCAGTGCAATCTGTTCGGCATTTTCTTCTGCATCTATCCCGATGTACAATCTTAATTGAGCCTCGGTCGAATGGCCCGTCATCGGCATTATCTGGGCCAGGGCATAACCCATTCGGTACAAATTTGTGGCGAAGCTTCGGCGGCAAATATGCGAAGTCACCAGCTTGTACTTTGGCACAAAGCGTTTTACAAGTTTCGGCTTGCGGCCCATGTACTGTTCGACCACCAAAACGTCGTCATCGATCCCAGCTTTCTTGCATAGCACTTTCAGGCCATCGTTGAACTTCTGCATCGACATCCGGGGCGCTCGGTATTCATGCTCTTCCAAAACAGGTGCGAGCCAGGGAAAGATATTGAGCGGGATCCTGGCCGGTGTTGCCGTCTTCTGAGAGATCACTGAAAGCAACGGCATTCCCTTAGTCGTCTTGTAAAACTGCTCCGGTTTCAGCCGGGAGAAATCACTAAAGCGTTGCCCGGTGCCCGCGCCGATCAATAGTAGGTCCCGTACTTTCTTTAAATGGCCCTTGAGCCGCATGGAAGCCAACACTTCCAACTCTGACCTTATAAGTGTCACCTTTTCACCTTCAGCTTTTAGGGGGCGTACCTGCCAGCCCTGCCCCTGGTATCCGGTGTTCAGGTGTAGCCCTTTGCGTCGCGCCCTTTCCATGAATTGACGCAAGACATTTAGGGTTTTATTGCCATAGGCAAGCTCCACTTTTCTGGCCGCCAGCCAGTCGATCAGTTTCAGGCGCAAGGACCAGTTGGCATTACGGCGGATTGCCCAGAGGTCGGGGCGGCGTTCTTTAGCGTGTGGGCGTTGCGTTTTCCGGCTCCAATCCTCCAGGGCAATACTGATCTGGGTCGAGTAACGCAGCTTCAGGCCGCGGTAGCGATAAATGAGGTAAACCAAAGAGCGCGTTTTAGCGTTGACATCTTTGAGCGTGAACCCTGGGACAGGAATTTTTGCCATGAAAAAATCGATTAAAATACCTTGTTATGGCCAATATAGACCCGTGAGGTCTACAATCAACTTCACCTAACTGTCTTACGGACAGCACCTTATCAAGTCCACGAAACACTCAGAGCGCCAAAATAGGGCGCTACTTTAAAAGAAAGAGAAAAAATAAAAAAGGCTTGGAAAACCTCCAGGCCTTTTTCGTTTTGAGCAAGTATCCATCCAGTCCCGATAGCTATCGGGAAAAAATCCATAAAAAACATGATTCGCCCTCCGGTTAAAATTAGAGCGTTTAAACTTTACCCGATTAATTGGTTGGCCTTTTTTCATCTGATTTAAACAGTTCCGTACTTAAGTTGCTGCACCTAATTAACCTAAGTTGCGATGCAACTTAGGTGTAGATGGTAAATGGTAGAAAGTAGAAAGATTTCTGCCTGAAATGGACAAATAGATACCTTTTTAGGTTGTATTTCTTTCTACCTAATACCTTCTACCTTCTACTAAAGTTGCTTCGCAACTTGAGTTAATTAATTTATATAGCAAAAGTGTGAAATTCCGTTATTGTTAAATAGAGTGCTTTTACCCCGGGAACACTTAAAAAATCATCTTCCATAGCAGAAAATTTAATTTTTTTGGTGTGAAGTTGTTTAAAGTTTCCTGCTGGAAGCGAAAAAACAGGATTTTATGTCCAGTTGAGGCTTTTTTTGAGCTTCATAGCAGCGCTATGGAGCAATAAACCATGCCTGCCGGCAGGCAGGAAAACGAAAAATGGACATAAAAGACGTTTTTGCAGCCCAGTGAGGAAACTTTAAACAACTTCTGTCCATTAAATGCAAAATGCAGCAAATAGGATTGAGAAAATCAGATACTTCATGTTGTTGTTCTTTTAAATACCTGTCATTTTTTCTTCATCGACTTATACTTGTCATGCAATCCTTCTCCGATTAATATTTTCGGCATGCATTTTTCAATTCTGGTGATACGGGTTTGTGATTGTTTAGGCGCTGAAAAATAGAGTATGTAGCCTCTCTGTCGTCCAGCTGTTAATGCTTCAAAGGCGGTTTTCAAGACGGGATCTTCTTCGAATTTCTTTTCCAATTCTTCAGGAATTGGTTCAGGATTCTTTTTGAAATCAACTTTTAAGCCTGCTTTTTCTACTTCGATGGCTTCGAAGATGTACGTTTTGATATCGGCCTCAATATTCTTAATATCCTCAATATTTGTAAACTTAAACAGGTGAGCTGCTTGTGAATGCTTCCCGGGTTTCTTCAACAAGCCTTTATTGTCACTTAATAAAGAGCCCTTGAAAAAACTAATACAGCAATAGCTTCTGAGTGCGCTTATCATGAGCACGTTCTTCCCTTCGAAGGTATAGCAAGGGGCTCCCCACTTTAATTCTTCGGTTAGTCCGCAGTCGAGAATAATGCTTCTCAGCAATTCCAATTCAGCAGTCCATTGATGCACTTTGCAGTCGGGAGTACCGCCGAATGGGCAACGTCCGCAACCTTCTAAAAGATATTGATCAACTTTTGGATTCAACATATGCTTTGAAATTATTCAATATAGCCTGCCAACCTTGTTTTTGCAAGTCGAGATCATTTTCGTCAGGTTCAAAGGTTTCTGCGACTATTGAAGTGCCCTTTTGCTCGGAAAAAAGGATGGTCACCGCGCGTCCGTCACCCAGCTGTTTTTCTATTTTATTCAATGGTTCAATGTCTTTGTAGACGCCCGCGTAATCAAAGCCCAGACTACCATCTTTGGCTTCCATTCTCCAGGAAAATGTTCCTTCGGGTACTAGATCGTTTGTTGCACTAGGACAATGCCATTCGTCGGCCGCAAAGTTCCAGTTCACAATGTGTTCTGGATTTGTCCAAAATTCCCATACCTTTTTAATGGGAGCACTAATGTTGATCGAAACGGTAATTTTTTCCATATGTATTTTTCCATTAAGTTTTTTGTTGTTTATCAATCAATCCCTTTCGGTATTTCACCATTTTGATGATCAGTTCTTTGGGTAATGGTTTGGAAAGTGGAAATTGAACAGAGCCTTTTGCCTTTTTGTAGCCATCCAGTTGATCCCAGAAATATTCCATCGTAGTTGGGTGGGGATAAAAGCCCACGTGTCTTTTATATCCTGCAATCATAATTTGTTGCTCTCTTTTGCCTCCTTCAATTAAAGCAAAGGCTGGAATATTATAATTCATTAGTTGGATAGCACTGGGAACGGCAGTAAGTATGTGATCGCGAAGCGCTAAGAGTACCTTTTTTGCCTCTTCGCTTTGACCTTCCAAATACTCATCAAACGATAAATCCTGATTTTCCTTTTTCATAAATTAAATTAACGTGAGTTCGCAGATTCCTAAGGCCCCAGAGGGGCAAAATGTTGGTAGAAAAAAATGAAATTAAAGGATAGCGTACGAAAGTTACGTGATTTATTCCGTACCTACGGCTCGGTTTTTTGTTGTTAATCTTTTTTCTACCAACATTCAGCCCCTAACGGGGCTAGTTGGCAGCCATCGTTATTTCGCCGTTAACCGCAGCTTCTTTGCATGATTTGAGCCAGGACAAGGCAAATACAAACCAACTCCGGGTAACGCCCGTAGATCTACAACAGGCTTCCAATTTGCCCTGAAAGGGCAAAACATTTGTAAAGCCCTTATAAAGCAGTAAAGATGCCCCCGACTTTATGCCCACCCCTCAATGAGTGGTTCAAATGCTTCAACGACCTGCAAATACAGGTTTATTGACCAATGATTGAGTAATTCAAACAGCTGGTTGAATAAACTTTGATGGCGCTGTGGCAGCCCGTTACTTTGCATCAACATCTGAATTTAATCTTATCATTTTTTAATTATCTAAATCACTTTTTATCATGAAAAACATTTTTTTCATTCTGTCTTTTATTGCCTCAACTTTTGTAGCACAAGCTCAAGTGGGCGTAACCGTCCAGGCCATTAATGCCGATGATGTACCTGCAGCGGTAATTAGCCGTCAGGCGACCTATTTCCCAGGCGCAAATGTCAATGTCTGGGAGCAGCAAACCGCAAATGGTCAAAGTAATTCCGCAGATCGCTACATTGCCAATTTTCAAAACAATGGCCAGAAGGCAAGAGCAAGGTATTACCCTAATGGCAATGGCACTACTGCAACTACTTACTACAGCGGTTCTCAACTACCCGCCGAAATCCAGGAGACTGCAGCCAGCAATTACGATGGCTTTACCCTCGAGAGCGGAGAACAGATTCAAATACTTCCAACTAGTGACATCTATTATCGTCTACGATTAAGAAAAGGCGCACAAAAGTTAGTAGTATATACAGACGAAAATGGGACTGAAGTTTCGGCAGAAAACTTACCCAGCGTAATGAAAAAAGAATCATAAGACAGTCGTTCGGGGCTGGGAAAAAGAACAAAGGACTTTTTCCCCAGTCCCGACTTTTTAATCCACGAATCTCCCGTTGGATGAAAACAGCTTTAATTTAAATTAACGAGCCCTTCAACTAAAAACAGCAAAAATGAAATGGACACTAGGAACGTTAGCAGCAGTATTATCCGCCTTCCTTGTCTTTAGTTGTGAGGTAGAAGACTTCGCCCCAATAAATAAAGCCGACATTAAACGCATTCCAGTGGTCGTACACATTATCCATAATGGAGAGCCTGTTGGTACAGGAGCGAATATCAGTTATGTACAGGTTGTTTCTCAGATTGAGGTTTTGAATGAAGACTTCAGGAAAAAACCAGGCACCAATGGATTCAACAGGCACCCTGATGGTGTAGATACTGAAATTGAGTTTTACTTAGCCACTACTGATCCGGAAGGAAATAGGTTATCAGAGCCCGGAGTCGATAGAGTTAACGGGGGGCGGGCCTCCTGGCCTAAAGGCGCGGTACGCAATCCGATAGAAGTACTCATCAAGCCAGTCACCATATGGAATCCAAATGAGTATTTCAACATTTGGACAGTCAACTTTGGCGGCTTTGTTGGTCGTAATTTACTGGGCTACGCTCAGTTTCCCTCCGACTCCAATTTAAAGGGGTTGGAAGCAGACGGTGGTCCTGCAGAAACGGATGGTATCGTTGTCGGTTATAAATATTTTGGGAGCAGCGAAAAAGGAAGTTTCCCAGATCTGATTGCCCCTTACGATCTGGGCAGAACCACAACCCATGAGGTAGGGCATTGGCTTGGGCTAAGGCACATCTGGGGCGATGGCGATTGCCAGGCGGACGACTACTGTAACGACACGCCTCGTGCTGCAGCCCCTAACGATACCTGCACTGAAAATATATCATGCCTTTCTGCAGATATGATCGAAAATTATATGGATTATACCTCCGATGGTTGTATGAATATTTTTACACGGGATCAAAAAATACGTATGCAAACTGTACTGCGCAATTCGCCACGCCGCAAGGAACTGGTGGATTGAAAGGACTGGAATACGCGCAGCTTTTCCGGAGCCTGTTTGGGGCAACAAAATCAAGGTACACATACTCAGGTGGCATACAGCTATAATACTCCCCCAAATTCAGACCCCAATCTAAGTTTTTTTTCACCTTAAATTGCAGCCTGAATTTGAAGGAGTATTATGCTGACCGTTGCTTTTTAGTTATCCCACCAAACCCTTGTATCAAGATCGTCCGCTCCTTGTCTTGCGACCGCTGCGTTATAATTGTCGCGATTGGTTACTTGCTGATCGGTTGGATAGCGGAAACGCACAGGGATCAGATCGCCATTGTCGTTTACAAAAGCAGGCGTCAGGGCTGGAATTCCTGTTCTTTTCCATTCATGCCAGGCCTGGAGGTCATGCATAAACAATGCAACCCACTTTTGGGTCAGTATTTGTTCCAAACCTTTTGCCGGATCAAAGGCAATCTCAGCCTGGTTCAAATATTCCGGTGTAGCACTGATATTTACGCCCGATACCGAACGGTAATAATCAACGGAAGCATTGATTCCTGCTTCGTAGTAAGCTTTTGCATCGCCGTTGATCCAGCCGCGCTGCACTGCTTCAGCCAACAGGAAGTTTACCTCAGCAGCTGTCATTATCAGGCCTTGCGCCGGCACGGGCACCTGAATATTGACATAGAACATAGACCCCAGTTGAGAAACATTCCTGTCGATATTACTACCAAGGTTTTCATCTGTTTCTCCATTTAAAACACCGGCATATTCCAAAGGCCCACTACCCTCATTAAAGGCATCCCGGGATTCTGCAGTTGGCTGTGCATAAACCGGCAGCCTTGGGTCGTTGGTGCTGTTAAGGTAGTCGGCAAATGTCTTGCTTAAGCGACGATCCAGGAAAAAACCGGAGCGTTGACCCGTCAATGGATATAGATTAGGGGCATCGATGTATTCCAGAACGGCATTGTCCGAATTGGTCAAAATCAAAGGGTTTTGCTGGGGGTTAGCCAACATTTCCTGTATCCCAGCAGATGGATCAACACGGTTTGACCTGCGCACCAACAAACGCAAGCGCAACGAGTTGGCCAATTTTTTCCATTTAGTGATGTCGCCGTCAAACAAGATGTCTCCTCTGACCGCACCCCCATTCGATGAAAGCAAATTATTAGCTTGCTCCAGTTCATTCAGTAACCCGCTGTATATTTCTTCTTGCGTATCATAAACCGGGCTGTAAATGGGATTTTCTTCTTTCCCTTGTAAAGCCTGGCTGTAGGGTAGGTCTCCATAAGCATCCGTCATTCTTGAAAATATCAGGGCACGCATGATCAATGCAATACCCTGGTAATTTGGAAGGTTTCTTTCAATACCAATCTTCCGCAAATCATCTGCATTTCGCAAAGTAGAATAACCATTATCCCAGGTACTGAAAGACCCCCAGTTGTAACGGTCGGTACCCGGATCGCGAATTTCTGCAGCGTACTGCACCACCAGGTTGCCAGGCGAAAAACCCTCGTTAACCATTTGATTGACCGTACTTCGAATGATAGTGACCATTAATAAATCGGGGTTGACTTCCTCCGGATTATTAGGATTCGCATTTATCTCCACAAAATTTTCATCACAACCTGCAAATAAAGACGCAATTGTTATGAGGAAAAAATATAATATATTATTGTTTTTCATAATGACTGTTTTAATAAGCTAGATGGCAAAATTAGAAACTGAAACCGATGTTAAAACCTATGCTTCTTGGTGTTGGCAAGCTCATATCTTCAATGCCGGGAAGAATGGTTCCGCCACTGATCCCTGTGGTATCCGGATCAAAATGAGGTACATCTGTCCATAAAATAAGGTTACGACCAACCAGTTGAATAGTCAAATCGCGAATGCCGATTTTTTCAAGCACCCTGTTTGGGATCGTATAGCCCAGGATCACTTCTCGTAATTTGACATAAGTAGCGTCAAAAACAGAGCCTTCGCCATCGAAATAGTTTGACCCCCAGTAACGTTCAGCGCTTACGTTAACATCATTAGGACGATAAGTTCCATCTCCATTGGCTATAACTCCTTCCCCTACTACTCCGGTTTCACGACCTTGTGCAGATTCGATTAACTGACCTGCCTGATTACCCCGCTGATTGAGGTATGAAAATATCTCTCCTCCCTGACGCCAATCGATCAATGTACTTAAACGGAATCCTTTGAAGCTGAATGAATTATTGATGCCGGCCATCCAGTCCGGATTGTAGTTACCAACTTTGATCAATTCATTGGTAACTTGAGGAAGGCCATTCAGGTGTATAATATTACCTTGAGGATCCCTCAAATAGCCTCTGTCGTACATATCACCCATGCGTTCACCTACCCGTGCCTGAACAGAAACATATCTACTTGGCAGTTCATAAGTATCCAGGCCATCAACCAATTCGATCACTTCAGCACGGCTTGCAGACCAGTTAATATTCACATCCCAGCGCAAACCGTTTATCGCATTGATCGGCGTCAGGTTTAACATCACTTCCAAGCCCTGGCTACGGATTTCACCTGCATTCAGGAATCGGGAGGTAAAGCCACTAGTCAAATCGATCGGGATATTCAAAATCTGGTTTTTGCTACTGGTGTTATAGTAAGTCACATCCAACCCTACGCGGCTATTGAAGAAGCGCAGGTCTGCACCTATCTCAAAAGTAGAAATGGATTCAGGGACCAGGTTTGAATTAGCAATCGTAGAAGGCAAAGATACCGCCTGGTTGCTTCCCCAGGGAAGACCATAATTGTACACATCGCGAAGCCGGTAAGGGCGGGTGTCGTTACCTACCTGCGCCCAACTGGCGCGTATTTTTGCAAAAGTAAGGTTGCTTTGAGGCGACAGATCTAAAAGTTCGGAGATCACCCCGCTTAATGATACGGAAGGATAGAAGTAAGAATTGTTATCTGCCGGTAGTGAACTTGACCAGTCATTTCTGGCAGAAACATCCAGGTAGATAGCATTTTTATAGGCGACCTGACCAAAAGCATACAAACTATTGATGCGATATTTTGAGTCGAATTGATTATTAACCAGCGGAACCCTTGAGTTACCCAGGTTATAAATACCCGGCACACTTAACTGGTCGGCTCTTGTGCTCAAATACTCTTCACGCTGGGTCATCTGGTTTCCACCGGCGGATAATTCAATAGACCAATCCTTGTTTATCGGTTTATTATAAGACAGCAAGAAGTCAGAATTGCGCTCCTGGAAGAAAGTGCGATCCTGGCGATACTGACCCAATGGATAAGCATTACTACCAGGAGTGCGTCGGGTATCGAGGCGCTCATTACTTTGATCAAGTCCGGTTCTCAACATCAAACTTAGTTCTGATGTAATGTCGTAATTTACAGATACGTTCCCTACCCAACGCCCACGTTCTACACCATTCAAGTTTTCATAAACAGTATAGTAAGGGTTGTCATTGAACCTATAATTGTAAGTGAACGGCTGCACACCTTCCAGGCCTTTCACCCAATAATCGCGCATCTTGTCCGTACGGACCTGGCGGCCTTCCCAGATCCAGGTATAAGCTACACTCTCATTACCATAAGCCACTACCGGACGGTTGTCACTATTGTTGTGAATGTAATTCACCGCAGCGTTGAAGCGAAGTTTCTCTGTAAGGTTGTATCCGGTATTAATGGCCACCGTATTTCTGGTCAAATCGGTATTAGGGACCATACCGGTTTGAGATAGGTTAGTCCATGACAGGCGGATATTCCCCTGATCGTTACCTGCTGTTAAGGATACATTATTAGTTAAAGTACGACCCGTTTCATAAAATTCTTTTACGTTATCCGGATATGGCTCCCAGGTTACGACTTCACCATTCCTCGGCGGCCATTCGGTATTTACCGGCACAGCGATTTGTCGTCCATCCAGGGGAGGCCCCCAGCTTCTGCCGCCGTCACCGATGTTATAAACACCGCCGCGGCCCTGGCCGTATTCATTCTGAAAATCCGGCAACCTAAGTGGCGATTCAAA
>CAZJQS010000079.1:0-24880 GCA_964548175.1 uncultured Saprospiraceae bacterium | reverse complement strand
AGGACAAAAGCGGACAATCATTACGAGGTCTGTGATTTTTTTAACACTATGTAAGGAGTTGATTTTCTATTTCTTGTAGCCAAAAAAATAAGAAAATGTGGAAAACTTTCATTTTTAGACCTCAGAGGTCTTTAAGACCTCTGAGGTCTAAGCAAGTTTTCCACAGGACAAAAGCGGACACCTATTACGAGGTCTTGATTTTTTTAACATTGTATATATTGCATAAAAGACTCATAAACAGACCTTATCAAAATATGGGCAAATTCCAGTAAAAATGGTGTCTGGAAGAAAAAAAACATCAGTTCTGGTGAGAACAAATAGTCAATGAGTTAATGTCTATAGGCGAACCCTTTTGGCTATTGTAATATCCTGCTTGGTTGGAAGAGAGGGGATATTAGATATGTGCCCTCAAAAAAGAGGTTTGATTTTCGTCTTTTGCAGTTTTGTCTTTTTTATTCTTTTTTATCAATTATTTTTAAAATAATATTTGGATTTTAGGCAATCTTGCTCTTCCTTGTATTTTGAAACCCAACTTCTCGAAGGTCGTAATTTCAGGGAAATTGTGGCCAAAAAATCATCTGCATCGTTCGGGATTATCGGGAGGTCTTTGTATTTTAACTTTCCGGTAGTAAGTTTTGAAATTAAACTTACTAAGCCTTTTTTATGTTGTATTAGTGAAGAAAACGTAAAAACATTATGCGGGCAAGAGCTTTTTGCTCCGTTTTATCCTCTTTTTTCCCTAACCAAAACTATTGAAGCAGCAAAGAACAAATGGCCCAGGTCGTAATCCTGCAACGTGGGCTAAAATCCTGTTGCTTGGCTTCTGGGAGCTTCTATAGCCAATCTCTTATCAGGACACCCAAATCATTCAAAAGCAATTTGCCGCCCAGCACAGCCGCAAATTACCTTTGAATGTTTTTTTAAGCATAGATCATCAAGTAATTAAAGTATATGACGAAGAAGAAAGGACTGTACACGCCTCAACTGGAGAAGGACGCTTGTGGCACAGGTCTAATTGCTAATTTGAACGGCCATAAGACCCATCAACTGATTGAAAATGCTTTGCGGATGCTCACCAATATGGAGCATCGCGGAGCCTGTGGATGTGAACCCAATACGGGCGATGGCGCCGGTATTCTAATACAAACGCCACATGAGTTTTTCAGTAAAAAATGTAAAGAATTGGGTTTTGATTTACCCGAATTCGGTAAATATGGGGTAGGGATGGTCTTTTTTCCTTCCGACCGTATGCTCAGACGCCAATGCCGGGTTCTGTTTAACGACTATATCGACGAAATGGGGTTCGAAGTATTGGGATATCGAAAAATACCAACAGATAACGAAGAGTTGGGCGAAACGGCCGTCAGCGTAGAGCCCCGCATGGAACAAGTATTCGTCAAGCCCATCCAGGAACTTGATCGGGACACTCTTGAAAGAAGATTATATGTGCTGCGCAAGTTTTCTACCCATAACATCCATAAAACTTTTCCGCAGTCAAAGGAATATTTTTACATCACTTCCTTTTCCTATAAAACAGTCGTATACAAAGGACAGCTGACGACCTACCAACTCCGACCCTATTTCCCTGATCTGCAGGACGAGGCCTGCAAGTCCGCCATCGCCCTTATCCATTCCCGTTTTTCAACCAACACCTTACCCAAATGGAAATTAGCTCAGCCTTTCCGGTATGTGGCCCACAACGGTGAGATCAATACCATCATGGGGAACCTCAACTGGTGGAAGTCTAAAGAAAAATTGCTTAAACAAACGGCTTTCACACAAGAGGAAATGGAAAAACTTTATCCTGTTTGCGGCGAAAATCTCTCCGATTCCGGCAATTTCGACAACGTGCTCGAATTTATGGTGCTCGGAGGATTTTCTCTTCCCCACGCTCTTATGATGATGATCCCGGAAGCCTGGCAACACGATGAAGAGATGGAGGATTACAAAAAAGCTTTCTACGAGTATCATCGCAACATTATGGAGCCCTGGGACGGCCCGGCCAGCATTTGCTTTACCGATGGCCGGTTGGTAGGCGCCACACTTGATCGCAATGGCCTTCGTCCCTCTCGTTATTGCCTGACGGAGGACAATACCCTCATCGTAGCTTCTGAGGCCGGCGCCTTGCCGGTGGATCCGTCCACCATCTTATACAAAGGTCGCCTTCAACCGGGAAAGATACTTATTGCCGACCTGGAGCAAAACCGGGTGATCGAAGATGACGAACTCAAAGCTGCCATCTGCAAAGCTCATCCTTATCGGGAATGGCTGGACGAGCACAAGGTATGCCTGGACGAACTTCCACAACAAAAGGAACCGGTCGTGGAGTTAAGTGACCAATATTTATTACAACGGCAACAGCTTTTTGGCTTTACCAAGGAAGATCTGAAAGTAATCATCGAACCGATGATAAAGGAAGGTATGGACCCCATCGGCTCAATGGGAGCGGATACACCTTTGGCCGTACTTTCTCACCAATCGCAACACCTGGCCAATTATTTCAAACAATTATTTGCACAGGTAACCAATCCGCCGATCGATCCCATTCGGGAGCGTTCGGTTATGTCCCTGTACGCTATGCTTGGAGGAGAAGAGGACATCATGAACGTTGTGCCCGAGCGGGCCAAATTCATCCATCTGCCTTCCCCGGTAGTGACCAATGAGGATTTTAACAAGATCAAACTCCTCAACCATAAAGACTACAAAGTGGGGGTCATCGATATTGTATTCCGTGCGGACGGTCAGAAAGGGCGACTCCGGGCGGCGATTGATCAGATCTGTGCTGTAGCGGAAGACTTGCTGCGCAATAAATACAATATTTTGATCCTTTCCGATCGGTCAGCTGATATTTTTAAGGCCCCTGTTCCTTCTCTTTTAGCCGTTGGCGCCGTTCATCATCATCTCATCCGGCAGGGCCTACGCAATCAGACCTCGCTGGTCGTTGAAGCGGGCGATGTTCGGGAAACGCATCATTTTGCAACCTTGATCGGGTACGGGGCCAGCGCCGTCAATCCATATATGGTCTATTCCTCGATCGCCGATTTGAAGAGGAAAGGCGTTTTCGATCCTGACCAGGAGTTGGAGCGTTTGTATGGCTCCTATAATAAAGCTGTAGGTAAGGGCTTACTGAAGATCATGTCCAAGATCGGCATTTCTACTTTGCAATCTTATCATGGGGCACAGATCTTCGAAGCGCTGGGTATTCACGAGGAGGTGATCGAAAAGTGCTTCAAAGGAACGATCTCAAGGATACAAGGAGTTGACTTTGACGGTATAGCCCAGGAAACCCTGAGCCGCCATCATCTGGCTTTCGCCGAGAAGAAAGTGCCGCATCAGCAATTGGAAGTAGGCGGCGTTTTTCAATGGAAAAGACAGGGGGAGGCCCATACCTTCAACCCTAAGTCGGTCCACTATCTTCAACTTGCTTCCCGCCAAAATGATTATGAAGCGTATAAAAAGTATGCAGCTGTTATTAATGAACAGAACGAAAAAGCACTAACCCTGAGGGGCTTACTTGCCTTTAGAAAGGGGGAGGCGATCCCGATCGAAGAGGTTGAGCCGGTAGAGAAAATCTTCAAACGGTTCGCTACCGGCGCCATGTCTTTCGGTTCGATTTCGCATGAAGCGCATACGACGCTGGCCATAGCCATGAACAGGATCGGAGGGAAAAGTAACAGCGGTGAAGGTGGAGAGGATGAGATCAGATACGCCCCTAAACCCAATGGAGATTCAGAGCGATCCGCTATCAAGCAAATTGCCTCCGGCCGTTTTGGAGTGACGAGTTATTATCTGACCAATGCAGACGAGCTGCAGATCAAAATGGCGCAGGGCGCCAAACCTGGAGAAGGCGGGCAGTTGCCCGGGCATAAAGTTGACGAGTGGATCGGGCGGGTGCGCCATTCTACGCCGGGTGTAGGTTTGATCTCTCCACCTCCACATCACGATATTTATTCGATCGAGGATCTGGCGCAACTTATTTTTGATTTGAAAAACGCCAACCGGGATGCGCGCATCAATGTGAAGCTGGTTTCCAAGGCTGGGGTGGGTATCATTGCCTCGGGTGTGGCCAAAGCACATGCTGACGCGATTTTGATCTCCGGCCACGACGGAGGAACGGGTGCTTCCCCGATCACTTCCATCCGGCATGCCGGCCTGCCCTGGGAATTGGGATTGGCGGAAACACAGCAGACGCTGGTGATGAACAATCTCAGGGATCGCGTCACGCTTCAGACGGATGGGCAGATACGTACTGGTCGTGATCTGGCCATTGCCATTCTGTTGGGCGCCGAGGAATGGGGCGTCGCTACGGCCGCCCTGGTAGTGGAAGGTTGTATCATGATGCGCAAATGCCACCTGAATACCTGCCCGGTGGGGATTGCCACCCAGGATCCCATTCTTCGAAAGCGTTTTGCCGGTGATCCGGAACACGTAATCAATTTCTTTACTTTCCTGGCCCAGGACTTGCGCGAGATCATGGCCTCTCTCGGTTTTCGGACGGTAGAAGAAATGGTAGGAAAGGTAGAGATGCTTAAGTTAAAAAAGAATATCGATTACTGGAAATACAAAAAATTGGACCTCAGCCCTATTTTATATAAAGAACCTGCTGATGAAGCCATCGGTCAGTACAAACTGGTTGAACAGGATCATGGTATTGCGCAGGTATTGGATCGTCGCCTGATTGAACAGGCGGCGATGGCTTTGGGAAAGGGCCGGCCTGTTAGCGGAACTTTTGTTATTCGAAATACCGACCGGGCGGTGGGGGCTATGCTGTCTAACGAAATCTCCAAGCGTTACCACGGCAAGGGCTTACCGGCCGGAACCATTAGCTTTCGCTTCAGAGGCTCTGCCGGGCAAAGTTTCGGCGCTTTTGGCGCCTCCGGCATCGAATTTTTCCTGGAAGGAGAAGCCAACGATTATTTCGGTAAAGGACTCTCCGGTGGCCGCCTTATCGTGGCCCCCGACGGAGAGGCCAGGTTTGAAGCCTCCCAAAACATCATCATTGGTAATGTGGCTTTCTATGGGGCTACCTCCGGGGAAGCTTACATCAACGGCATGGCCGGCGAGCGCTTTGCAGTTCGTAACTCCGGCGTAAAAACCGTCGTAGAAGGTATTGGCGATCACGGCTGTGAGTACATGACCGGCGGAGTAGTCGTCATCCTGGGCAATACAGGTAAAAATTTTGCAGCCGGGATGAGTGGAGGTATGGCTTTTGTTTTCGATGAAAATGGACATTTTCCCAAAAGAGTAAACCGGGAAATGGTCGACCTGGATCCTCTATCCATAGAGGACTTTGAGGTATTGAAAAAATTGATCGAAAATCATTTTTCCTATACGAATAGTAAAAAGGCGAAAATGATCTTGGACGATTGGGAAAATCAAAAAGCTCGTTTCATCAAAGTAATGCCAAGGGATTATAAAAGAGTATTGGAAAAGAGAAAAAAACAGAAAAAAGAAGCTCCAGTACCCATCCCAACACCCTAACCAACAACCAATAAGTAAGCAAACCATTTCAAATATAGGTTTTGCTGGCGCCTTAGGCGCCAGCAAAACCTATATTTGAAGATAATCTGCCGCCCCCTGGGCGGCAGATTATCTTCAAAAATTTTTGTACAAGCACTCAACCAACAACTAAATAACCATGGCAGATCCCAAAGGATTTTTAAAATACAGCAGAGAATTACCCCAATCGCGCGATCCCAAAAAGCGCGTGAAGGATTATAAAGAAATATATGAGCCTTTTGAAGAGGAAAAGACCATTCATCAGGCTGCCCGGTGTATGGATTGCGGGATTCCCTTTTGCCACAGCGGCTGTCCGTTGGGCAATGTAATTCCGGAATTTAATGATGCGGTATATGAAGAAGATTGGCGCCGGGCTTTTGAGATCCTTCAAGGCACCAATAATTTTCCGGAATTTACCGGCCGCATTTGTCCGGCGCCTTGTGAGGCTGCCTGTGTGCTGGGGATCAATCAGCCTCCGGTAGCCATTGAGCATATTGAAAAGTCAATTGCGGAGACCGCTTTTGAAAAAGGATACATCCGGCCAAAGCCGCCGACCATTCGCACGGGTAAGCGGTTGGCTGTGGTGGGCAGCGGCCCTGCCGGCCTGGCTGCTGCAGCTCAGCTGAACAAAGTCGGACATACCGTGACGGTTTACGAGCGTAATGATCGGATCGGCGGTCTGCTTCGCTACGGGATCCCGGATTTCAAACTGGAAAAATGGGTGGTCGAGCGCCGGATCGCCCTGATGGAAGCAGAAGGGGTCCGTTTTAAGACTAATGCCAATGTCGGCGGCAATATCAATGCCCGTAAGCTGGTCGAAGACCATGATGCAGTAGTGCTGTGCGGCGGAGCCACCATTCCAAGGGACCTTCCCATCCCCGGCTGCGAGTTAAAAGGCGTCCATTTTGCTATGGACTTTCTGGAGCAGAATAACCGCAAAGTAGCTGGAGACCTCATTCCGGAAAAAGAATTCATTTCTGCTAAAGGCAAACATGTGGTCGTCATCGGTGGGGGAGACACGGGCTCTGATTGTGTAGGAACATCTAACCGGCATAAGGCCAAATCCGTCACCCAGATCGAATTAATGACAAAGCCTCCTAAAGAACGAGACCTCATCACCTGGCCGGAATGGCCTATGATCCTGCGCACCAGTTCCTCGCATGAGGAAGGTTGCGAACGGGAGTGGGCCATACTCACCAAAGCATTCATCGGTAATAAAAAAGGCCGCTTGAAAGCGATCCAAACGGTGGAGATCGAATGGTCGAAAGACAACAAGACAGGAAGATACCGCTTTAATGAAATTCCCGGCACCGAGCGGGAATTGCCCTGTGACCTGGCCCTGCTGGCGATCGGTTTCGTATCTCCTCAATACGAGGGAATGCTGGAACAACTGGAAGTGGAATTAACGGAAAGAAAAAATGTAGCGGATACGGACTACAAAACCAACCTGGAAAAAGTCTTCGTAGCAGGCGATATGCGCCGTGGACAATCTCTTGTCGTTTGGGCTATTTCTGAAGGCAGAGAAGCTGCTAAAAAGGTGGATGCTTTTTTAATGGGAGAAAGTGTGCTGGAAGGGAAGGAAGATTCGTTCTTAAGAGTGTAAAACTTCTGAAATATCCTATTTTTGATTTATGAATCAACCGGAAATCAGAACAGTTGAGGTCGTTCGGTATATTATGCCCTTACGCGAAGGAGGCTCCCTACCGGCTATTGTGGATGCGGATGACGGGTTTTCCTACGTGCTTAAATTCAGAGGCGCCGGCCAGGGGAAAAAAGCTTTGATCGCTGAATTGATCGGCGGTGAACTGGCCAGGAGTATAGGGCTGAAAGTGCCGGAGCTGGTTTTTATGCATCTGGACGATTCTTTCAGCAAGACCGAGCCGGATGAGGAAATACAAGACCTGTTAAAATTCAGCGTAGGACTGAATCTGGGGCTGCATTATCTGCAAGGAGCCATCACCTTCGATCCTCTAGTGTCAGAAGTAGACCCACTGATCGCTTCCAAGGTAGTCTTGCTGGACAGTATCATTACCAACATTGACCGAACTTATCGAAATACCAATATGCTGATCTGGAAAAAAGAACTGTGGTTGATCGACCATGGGGCGAGCCTGTATTTTCATCATTCCTGGAAAACCTGGGAAATGCACCTGGAGAAGACTTTTCCGCTCATTAAGGATCATGTATTGCTCTCCCGGGCTTCTGTCCTGGAACAGGCAGCTGAAGAGATCAGCACGTACCTTAGTCGGGAGCTCATTGAAGGTATCGTAGCACTCATTCCTCAGGAATGGCTGGAGGAAGAAAGCGATGAGGCTTCTCCTGAGAAAAAAAGAGAAGTATACATCCGGTTTTTGATGGCGAGACTTTTCAAAATCGATTTGTTAACCAAAGAAGCGGAGCATGCAAGAAAAACTGGTGTATGAATATGCTTCTATACGGTACGTTCCTTGTGTGGAGCGCGGGGAGTTTATCAACATAGGCGTGATCGTTTTCTGTAAACGAAAAAAGTACCTTGATTTGAAATATTTGCTGAATGAAAGGCGCTTGAGATTATTCTCAGAGGAAGTGGATTGGAAGGAACTGGAAGCCCATCTGAAGGCCTGGAAATTAATCTGTCAGGGCGATCCACTGGGAGGTTCGATTGCTCAATTAGATCAGGCTTATCGATTTCGGTGGATTACCGCACCGAAGAGTACGATCTTGCAGTGCTCGCCAGTGCATCCGGGGATTTGTTGGACGCCGGAAGCTCAATTGGAAGAATTATTTCAAAAGTTGGTCTTGTGTTAAGTGAATTTTTGATGACTCCCGGAATGTTTACAAGACCTTGAGAATATTTTCCAGGATCTTTTCTTCCATATCGTCTGTATCCCTCCGTACAAACATTTGTCCTGTAATTTTTTCATACAATTCGATATATCTTTCTGACACCTGCTCCACGAAAGCGTCCGGCATATGTGGCATTAACTGGTCCTCTTTTCCCTGAAAACCATGGGCCATAAGCCATTCGCGGACAAATTCTTTGGATAATTGCTTCTGGCGCTCACCGCTAGCCTGTCGGGTGTCATAACCATCTTTGTAAAAATAGCGGGAACTGTCAGGTGTATGGATCTCATCGATCACCATGATCTTGCCGTCTTTTTTGCCAAATTCATATTTAGTGTCGACCAGGATGAGGCCTCTTTCTTCGGCCATTTTTGACCCACGCTCAAACAGCGCGCGGGTATATTTTTCTAAAACCTCATAATCTTCTTTGCTAACGATGCCCTGGGCAATGATCTCCTCTCTGGAAATGTCCTCATCATGCCCTTCTTCCGCTTTGGTCGCCGGCGTAATGATGGGCTCCGGAAAAGGATCGCTTTCGTTCATTCCTTCCGGCATAGGCATTCCGCACAATACCCTTTTTCCAGCCTTATACGCTCTCCAGGCATGTCCGGCCAGGTATCCCCTGATGACCATTTCCACCTTGAATGGTTCACAAGCCCAGCCAACGGCTACATTAGGATCAGGCGTGTCGATCAGCCAATTGGGAACAATATCCTCCGTAGCCCTCAGAAAGTGGGCGGCTACCTGGTTAAGCACCTGACCTTTAAACGGAATAGGCCTGGGTAAAATATGGTCAAAAGCAGATATCCGGTCGGAAGCGACCATTACCAGCTTGTTTCCGACGGTGTAAACGTCTCTTACTTTACCGCGATAAAAGGAAGTTTGGCGGGGGAGGGTAAAGTTGGTTTCATAAAGTGCTTTTTGCATACTTAGTTAATCTGTTGATTTTAAGGAACTAACCGTAAGTATATCTTTTGTTGCTCCACTTAAATTCCGGAATCTTTTTGGCCATCCAAAAGAAAAAGAAAAACTTTAAATTTCCAACTTTCTCCAGCATTATTGCTCTTCTACAAAACCCCTCAAATACTGAAAACAAGCTCCCAATTCGCCTTCTACAGCCACTGTAGCCCGCTTCAGCATCTCACTTTTTTCGGGCTTTAAAAACTCCGGCAGGATGTGCTCGATGAACTGCTCGCCGAAGGCCGAGGAGGCGTCCCGGGGCAATTCATTCGGAAGGTTATCGATGGTCATCATATCGATCACCTGAGGTTGATGGGGGGCAGTTTCTGATTCGGTAAAAGGATCGTATCCAAAGATCGGATCCGCAATAGTAGAGGCTCTCAAGGTAGACGGGATGGAGGAAACCGGCGCTATATCGCAGGTGACATCAGCGATGACCTTGATGTTGAAATCTTCGCAGCGCATGTCAGCTTTGGTGAAAAAAGCAGGAGCTCGGTTATCCCAGTAGATGCCGTTGATCATGATGTCGGCCGCCTTATAGAAAGGTTGGAAAGTGCTGACAAAGCGGTCGGGATGATCATAAAATGCTTTTGGAGGGAAAGCCTTGCCGTCGGGCCGTCCGATGTAGTAATTCAATCTCAGTTGAGTGAAAACAGCCTGATCGTATTGGTGCTTCAGGAAATCCTCCGGCTCCACCTGACGGATGCCCATGTCGCGCAGGACTTCAGCGGCGCCCTGGCCGACCCTTCCGGTGCCGGTCAGGACGATCTTAACGGGAGGGAAGGAAATTTTGGTGTAATCCGCTTTGGCTTCGGCATAATCGAGATAGTCTTTCATCCTTTTCATTTTAAAGGCACCGGTTCGCCGGGCGTAAGTATACAAAGCATTATGTGCGCCCACCATGCCGGCAAAACGGCCAAAAGCGATCAGCCTTCTGCCCTGGCCGTCCATCAGCACCTCATAATCGATTAGTCGGATATTCTTTTCGAGTACGGCTTGTAGCAGCGGCCGGTTGTGAGCCTGTTGTTTGATGGTATGAGAAAAAAAGCAGTACGTTTTGTCTGGAATCAGTTGGTCGACAGGCACCTCTTTCACTCCTAGTAAAAGATCACAGGCTTCCATATCCGTACTCAGGGTAATGCCGTGCTGAAGGTATTCTTCATCGGTAAAACAACGGCCCGGCGATGGTTCGACGAGGACCCTGATGTTGAACTTCTCCTTCGCCTTTTTGCATTGCTCAGGAGTGAGGGGTGCTCTGGAATCTGGAGGGGTTTTTCCTTCGCGGATAATACCTAAGGTCATGTACGTTTTAGTTTTTGTTGTTATAGCTATTTTTTGTATAGCAAATATAGAAAAGGGATTTGGTAGTCAGGTAGTCCGGGGCTTGAGTAAAAAGCCAAGGTATTACTTGTTGAGCAGAAAAGCGATGGAATTTCATTTTCTGAAGTCAAAATGGTGACTTTTCTTGGACTATTCGTCATTAAAAAGCAATTGGCCCAGGAGTGCTTAAGTGATCTTTATCAAAAAAGTGCTGATACGGCGTCTAACCCATGTGAACGGTCCTGGGGACATTGGCCTCAGGGCCGTATCCATTTCAAATGGAACTTTTTTTTGTGTTGAGATGTTTGTATCATTGCAGACTAATAGAGAATGGAAAAAGATCTGTTCTTTTTTATTGAAAACATGGGGACGTACTGGAATCGACAGGAAAGTCGACTGGTTAGTAAGCATGCCGGAGCACGTTGTTCACTCCGTTAACAAATGACGACGACAACTTTTTTACATGGCAACGGAAGTTATGCCATGGCAGCGTAAGACTAGGTCTTAAACTGCCTTTGTGCCGTAGGCTTGACGCCTGATACACAGCTTACCGCACATCATCGCTTTCAGGCTAGCAAATCGGCCTTTTCCGACCGGTTTTGCGAAATTCAGGAGATAAGGTGGCTGTAAGGAGGGTTTCCAATCCTACCATCCACTCGAAAATCTAACTGGGAACTAAGCATGTAGAAAGCTCTCTGGTGCTTTCTCTGGACGCGAGTTCGACTCGAAGGGTCGCTCATACGGTGACGTATGATGAAAAAATCGGGTGAATTCAGAGAAGCCTAAATCCGCCCCAGGCGGACAAGGTAATTCTGAGCCAAGCCAAAGGGCAGACTTTGGAAGGTGCAGAGACTAGGGACACCAAGGTGAGCCCACAGCGCCCGACATCTTTAATAAAAGATGATGATATAGTCCGATACTTTGGGAAACCAAAGGTTGAGTAAACCGTACTCAACGGAAGTCTAACTTACTTCTAACTTGTTGCTCGCCGTCTCCACAAGAATTAAAAGCTCTCATTGATAGGTTTATCAGTGAGGGCTTTTTTTGTTAAGGAAAGCGCTCAAGGAAAGAAAAGACGTGACAGTTCCATATTAAGCTTCCCTCACTCTAAACCACACTTCTTTCTCCCCTTCAGGATCACCGCTGTAGTTTACCGTAATCTCTTCACCGGCTTTAATATCTCGTAAGGCAAAAAAATCCAGTGTTTTATTCTCGTAATCGGGAACGTATTCTGCATTGGGTTCATAGGAATGGTTATAAATAGAGCCGTAGCCCAGCACGATGGCGCACTTCCTGTCCTTTTTTCCCCAAATAAAATAATAGTCGTGCAGCTTTGTCGCATGGATATGCGGAATATCTCTGGCAGGCAGGACGATGACCGGACTGATTTCGATCAGAGAGCCTTCGGGGATGTCCTCAGAAGTGAAAACTCCCCGGCCGCCCAGAGGGCTTGGCGCCACAAAAATACCAGATAAGATTTGCTGCATCGCTCATATTTGCCGTTAATTTAAATTGATCTACCCAAAAATTCAAGTTGTTTGAAGCAGGCGGGTGGTCCTCTTGTTTTCGGAAGCCAATAATTTCTATCTTAGTTCTAACTTCATTTTTTCATCAAAAAATAAAGCATGTTCAAAATAAGTTTATCCTTTTTCATTCTGGCGGTGCTTTTTTCATCGGATCTATCCGCCCAGGAAGTTGGCCCCAGGTCCGGCGCTCTGATCATTGTCGGCGGCGGTAGCGTCGGACCGGAAATCATCAAACGGTTTGTCGACCTGGCTGGAGGGCCGAATACTAAAATTGTTTATATCCCTACCGCCAGCAGGCAGCAGGATTTTGGCCTGGCTTACAAAGGCCGCGTGATACAGCCCTTTTTAGAGCAGGGAGCTCAACAGGTAACGGTAGTGCATACCTATGATAAGTCAGAAGCCGATACCGAAGGTTTCGTCGAAGCGATCAATGAAGCTACTGGGGTCTGGTTCAGTGGCGGTCGTCAGTGGCGCCTTGTAGATGCTTATGCGGGGACAAAAACAGAAGCTGCTTTTCAACGCGTTCTGGATCGAGGCGGCGTCATTGGTGGTTCTTCTGCAGGTGCTACTATTCAGGGCTCTTACCTGGCCCAGGGAGACACTAAAAACAACACCATTATGATGGGCGACCATGAGCAAGGTTTCGGTTACCTGAAAAATTCCGCTATCGACCAGCACCTGCTGCGTTGAAATCGCCAGTTTGATCTCATAGAGATCATCAAAGCCAAACCGGAGCTTTTGGGAATCGGTATTGACGAGAGGATAGCCATCGTTGTACAAGGAGATACGTTTGAAGTGATGGGCCCCTCTTATGTTGCGATCTACGATCACAAGATCCTGGAAAAATTAGGCCGGTTCAAAGTGCGTACAATCTCAAAATTCAAACACACTCTCCTTAACACCCTACCTATTATCTTTAAACTCAGATCCTTCTTTCCACTGTGGATTTAGGTCCAGGTCATTAGCTAATCGCCAGCCGACATTCAAATACAGATTAGCATCCTGCAGCATACCGGAGAGTTCAAACTCTGCGGGCACATACTCATCTGACGGGCGGTGATATCGATTAGCCGTATAGTCGTTTTGCATTTCCATGGCATACTCTTTGCCCTTTTCCCAATGATCGTAGCCACCCGAAGCATAAAGCGCCGGAATGCCGATCTTAGCGAAGTTGAAATGGTCCGAGCGGAAGAAAAAGCCCTTTTCGGGCTCCTGATTGGGTAAGATGTATCGTCCTTGCTTTTTAGCTTCTTCTTCAGCTATTTCGTCCATTTCCGACTGGCCCAATCCGGTAATGGTCAGGTCTTTCATACGACCGTTGGGGTTCAGGGCGTCCATGTTGAGGTTGGCTACCGTTTTTTTTGGAGGGAAAATAGGATTAGCTGCATAATGAGCAGAGCCCAGCAAACCTTGTTCTTCTGCCGTCACAAATAAAAAGACGACCGAACGTTTCGGTTTTTCTTTCATTTGACTCATGGCTTTGGCAATGGACATCACCGCTGCCGTACCGCTGGCATTGTCTACTGCACCGTTGTAAATAGAGTCCCCTTCCAGCGGCTCACCGATGCCGAAATGATCCCAGTGAGCGGAATAGATGATGTATTCCTCCGGCGCTTCGGATCCTTTGATCATACCGACTACGTTTTGGGAAACATCTCTGCGGAAGCTATTGGTCAGGCTAGTGCTGACATTCACGCCCAGAGGGATGGGTTCAAAGCCCGGTTGTCCGGCTACTTCGAAGAACTTAGTGTCGGTAATTCCGGAAGCTTTGAATAGTTCGACGGCGGCGTCCAGCGTCAGCCACCCTTGAATGGCGGGCAGCCCAGCGTTGCCGTCCTCCGTTTGGAGGTTTAATGAAGCCCCACTAAATCCGTTTTGCACTACAAACCACGGGTAACCTGCCGGACCGGTCTGGTGCACGATCAAAACACCTTCGGCGCCCTGCCGGGCCGCTTCTTCATATTTGTAGGTCCAGCGGCCGTAATACGTCATGGTTTTGCCTTTGAAGAAGGTGCTGTCCTCGCTCTCATAGCCCGGGTCGTTAACCAGTACTACGGCGGTTTTGCCCTTCATATCGATGCCTTTGTAATCATTCCAATTGTATTCCGGAGCGACGATGCCGTATCCACAGAAGACCAGTTCTGAATCCGCCAGGTTAATCTCTGGCTGTTCGCGCTGGGTATGGATGACGTAATCCTCGCTTACGTCAAGGGCGACATTTCCCGCCGGCCCCGAGGCAGTCAGGGTTGGAGCGGGATCACCGATGATTTCTACTAGGGGCACTTCCTGGAAGTAGCGGTCGCCATTGCCGGGTTCGACACCCATTTTCTCCAATTCTTCCTTGAGGAAGTTGACGGTTTTGGTTTCGCCTTCTGTGAAAGGCATCCGGCCCATGAATTCGTCGGAGGCCAGGGTTGAGATGAAGTAACCGATATCGGTGCTGTCTACCTGGATAGCTGTGCTGGTTGCTGTACCGGTTTCATCGGATTGGCAGCTCCAGGCAAGGAGGCAGAGAAATGTGGTTAGGATAGATAAAGTCTTTTTCATGTGTGAACTTTTTGGGTGTAAAGATAAAGGAATTAGTGGAGGTGTGGTTTTTAGATCGGTTCTTTGCCTTTGCGTTTGCCTAGACCTCAGAGGTCTTTAAGACCTCTGAGGTTAGTTAAGTTTTCCACAGGACAAAAGCGGACACCTATTACGAGGTCTGTGATTTTTTTAACACTATGTAAAAATTTGATTTTCTGATCATTGCAGGCAAAAAATCAAGAAAATGTGGAAAACTTTCATTTTTAGACCTCAGAGGTCTTTAAGACCTCTGAGGTCTAAGTAAGTTTTCCACAGGACAAAAGCGGACAATCCCTACGAGGTCTGCGATTTTTTTAATACTTATAATCATCTCAAAAACAGGTTTCATTTTAGTAGAAAAATTTAGATTTTGACCAAAATTTTAGCGGGGAGAATGAAAGTAAGTCAGCAGAACCTCTGAATAATTTTTTTTAACCGAACTGAGCAAAATAAGATGAAGTTAGAAGATTTAAATCCAAAAATGATCTTACTAAAAGCCGTCACCGGCAGTAAAGCTTATGGACTGGATCTTCCATCCTCAGATACGGATATCAAAGGGGTTTTTCTCCTTCCAAAACAACAATTTTACGGTATAAACTACATCCCACAATTGAATGACGAAAAAAATGATTTAGTGTATTATGAACTGGGCCGTTTTATCGATCTTTTGGCCAAAAACAATCCCAACCTGCTCGAGTTGCTGAATATGCCCGACGCAATGGTTCTCCAGCGTCATCCAATTCTAGATGAATTGGACTCCCAACTTTTTTTATCAAAAAAATGCCGGGATACGTTCGCCGGATATGCCAAAACGCAAATCAGAAAAGCATCAGGATTGAATAAAAAGATCCACAATCCGGTGGATAAAGAACGCAAATCCATACTGCACTTTTGCTATGTTCTTAAAGGACAGGACGCCGAGCCCCTGCTAAGGTGGCTGGAACGAAATCAGTTGGATCAGCAGCATTGTGGACTGGTAAATATTTCTCATATGAAAAACCTATATGCCTTATTTTATGATCCCGATGGCTCCCTTGGCTACAAAGGAGTAATGAAAAAGGAAACGGCTAATGAGGTTCTGCTGAGCAGCATTCCCAAAGCAGAAAAGCCGCTGACGTATATGTATTTCAACCTGGAAGGCTATGTAAAGTATTGCAAAGATTATCGGGAATATTGGGATTGGGTGGACAAAAGGAATGAAGCGCGATACCAAAATACCCTGGCCCATGGCAAAAACTACGATGCTAAAAATATGATGCATACCTTTCGGCTGCTCGATATGGCCATCGAGATCCTGCGGGACGAGCAGCTGATCGTCCAACGACCCAATCGGGAAGAATTGCTGCTGATCCGCTCCGGTCATTATTCGTATGAGGAATTGATGAAACAAGCGGAGACAAAATTAGAGGAAGTGGATTATTGGTATGAAAAAAGTAACTTGCCTGGAGAGCCGAATATGGATGCTATTGAAAAAATAGTGGTAGAAATGAGGGGAAATCTTTATGGAAATTAGAAATTCAGATACTTAGACCTCCCTGGTCTGAGTGATAAGTTTGCTTTTCATAAAAAAAACAACACTTATGAAAATCCTGGTCTGTTCTTTTGCTGTATTCTTATTTTTTACGGCTTGTGACACCTCGCCTTCCAGCTCGAACCATTCTTCCGAAGAAATGCCTGCTTCTTCCCTCCAAACTACCAAAGGTCAGCAGGATTCTTATACCAATCTTATGCAGAAGTTATCGGCAGGAATTGATTTTGCTTCCGACGAGCGAATGCGTTTTCTTATGATTGATAAAAAAAGATCCTTATTGCACTTTTTTTCCATACATAAAAAAGATCAGCAATACTTTTTAGGCGCCGAGTTTGAGGCCTGCACTCAGGTTGGAAACATCAGTCAGCTCAATTATGAAAAAAATTGTAAAGACCTCTTTCAGGATGAATACACCAATTTTGACAAACTACTACGTTCCATACTCGAGACCCCACGTCACGATAAAACTGAATCTGGCGAAATGGAATTTTATTTCCAACACTTCTCCATGACAGATTCCGTTATCTTCGGAACGGAGGAGGACATCTTTGCACTGGAACTTTACCTGGCCTTCCTACGCCTGACCAAGGCTGATGATGGCCTGATCAGAAGATACGAAGAGAAGAAGAACCGGTTGATCAGTATGTGATTTGTTGATGGTTCTTAGTGATAAGCCCTTAGACAAAAAATATTAAAACTGAAGAATTTTGAATAAATAACCAATCATGCAGTTACCTATACAATCCGCCACCTACCATCTTGATGGCCAACCTATCAAAATTCACGGCATTCGGACGGGAACCGTACAGGTAAAAGAATCGCATCGCGAGCCTAGTCAGGGCATGCTGCAGATTATGGTCGACTGGCGTTGGGTAGATCCTATGCCGATCTATTGCTGGCTGATTGAGCATCCCGAGGGCAATATTCTGATCGATACCGGAGAAAATGTTCAGGTGAAAGAAAATTGGTATTTCGACTGCGATCCGACGGTGGGGTTTGTGAATCAAAAAATCCTTCGATTCGAGTTGGAAAGAGAAATGGAGGCCGGCCGGCAATTATACCAACTCGGCATGTATGTTGGAAATGTTGATTATGTAGTACTCACTCATTTGCACATTGACCATACTGATGGGTTGATGTATTTTCCGCGTTCTGAGGTAATCGTTTCGCAGGCGGAATGGGACCAGCCCTATGGTTCGATGAAGTGTCTGCTGCCGCCCGGTATGCGACCGAATAAGATCATTTATGAAAAAGACCCCATTTTTCTGGGACAGTACCCGCTGACCAGCGACGGCCGTGTCAGGATAGTGGCTACGCCCGGGCATACGTATGGACATCAGTCGGTTGTGCTGGAAGCCGATGGCTATACTGTTTTCTTTGCCGGGGATACCTCTTTTGATCAGGAGCAACTGATCCGTAATAGGGTAGGAGGGATAAATATTGACAAAAAGGCGTCCATGGATACTTATAATCGTATTCGGCAGTTAGCAAGCCTGAAGCCGTTGATCTATCTGCCATCGCACGACTGGAAGTCGGGGGAGCGGCTGGAGGAGCGAGAGGTTGTGTAACTCCCCCCCTTTTTGCCCAGCCCCTTACTACTCTGCAAACCTTTTAAAAAAACTATCCTCATTCCACACCGGCCTTTCCGGGTTTTGCGCTATCAGGTAGCTGATCAAAAAGTTCAACTGCACATAGGTACGGGCGGCATTGAAATCAAAAAGCTCATTGAGCTCATCAGAGGGCTTGTGGTAGACATTTTCGGTATAGTCTTCGATCATTTCGGTAAGGTCTTTGTTCGGATCATTTGTCTTTAAACCATATTTGACATGCAATGAGGGAATGCCCTGTAGAATAAAGCTATACTGGTCACTGCGCACAAAACGGACCTGCTCGGGCATATGATCGGGCATGACCTCAAGTCCCAAATGATCGGCTGCTGTTTTTACCGGTTCCATAAGGCTGGAATGCTCTGCACCTAATGGTTCGATGGACAACAGTGGGGCGATTAGGGTAGGCATATCTGTATTGACATCTGCAATGATCTTATCTTTTGGAACGGTAGGTGACTCAGCAAAGTATAATGATCCCAGAAGTCCCATTTCTTCAGCTGTTACCCAGAGAAAAAGAATGGAGCGTTTGGGATTGTCGGTTTTCAAAGTGGAATACAATCTTGCGATTTCGAGCAAGGAAGCAGAGCCCGAAGCATTATCGTGTGCGCCATTGTAGATGGAATCTCCGTTTACTGCTGCCCTTATACCTACATGATCTAAATGAGCTGAATGCACTACGTACTCATCTTTCCATTCGGGATCACTGCCTGGAATGATTCCTGCTACATTATAGCTGGTAAAATCGACGTGCTCCGAAGTGGTGGTTACCTGTAAGCTTTTCAAGTTTATCTTTTCTTTTGGATTATAAAGCATCCCGGCGATTTCGCGGCTGCTTTTGCCTGTCTGATCCATAAGGCGGGCTACGCCTTTCCAACTCATGATAGCCGCAAATTTGATGTCTGAATGAGGATTAGACCTTAGTCCTCTGGTTCTTCCATTTGGTAGTACAACGCCTCTTCCTCCCTGGGCATACCGGCCCGCAGTTCTGGAGAAATTATCTCCGATCGATGGGGGAGCAAGAATAATAACACCCAATGCTCCATGATCATGAGCCATATCGAATTTGCTTCCAAAATTTCCAAAATGAGCGCTCTCAGCTGAACCGAACTTTCCTTCAGGTATGCCCCAGAGCAGGAGTACGATCTTACCTCTCGCATCGATGCTGGCATAATCATCGTGGCCAAGTTCTGGTGCGGAAATGCCGTATCCTGCAAAAACAACCGGTGCGGAGACGCTGCTGGAGGTGCTGTTAAGGTCAGCCAGAAAAACGTAGTCTTCACCCGGAAGGAGTCGCTCCTCTATGTTTAGCATCATGGAGGATTTTTCGGCAATGATATTGGAGTTCCGGATGATTACAGACTGCCGGTAAGTGCCGTTTTCACCGACCGGCTTTATGTTCATTCGATCCAGTTGCTTTTCCACATATTCAATAGCCATATTGTATTCGGGAGTCCCCGGCAGTCGCCCTTTCAGTTGGTCATCAGCCAGATAGGCGATGTGCTTTTTGACTTCATCGCCGGAGGCTTTTTTAATATGCTTCTGAATCGTCCTGGGTATGTCTGTCTGGCCGGTTAGCGCGGTCAAGAAAAAAAAAGAAAACAAGGCAAGGATAGAGAGCTGTTTTTTCATACGGTTAAATTTATTATTTGACTTACAAAATAATAATTATTGGTGGATCTGGGATGGGGCGTCTGCTTTTGTCCTGTGGAAAATTTGCTTAGACCTCAGAGGTCTTAAAGACCTCTGAGGTCTAAAAATGAAAATTTTCCACATTTTCTTGATTTTTCGCCTACAAGAAATAGAAAATCAGAATTTTACATAGTGTTAAAAAAATCACAGACCTCGTAATGGGTGTCCGCTTTTGTCCTGTGGAAAACTACCCCAGACCTCAGAGGTCTTTAAGACCTCTGAGGTCTAAGAATGAGTCCCAAAATAAAATCACCTGCCCCTTCTCCAAATAATCACGTAAATCCATTGTTAAGTAAAAAATCTTCCCTATCTTCCATTCCACATCACCATCATCAATTTTTTCACCAGACTGCTCCAGGCCGCCTTAAGCTCGCTGAGGACAGACAGTGTACCAGACCACAAAACCATGAACAAACCCGCACTTGCCACCCTCTTCTTCCGAGAACTCGAAAAGGTCTTCCCCCAGCCTTCCATTGCACCCGTGCAGCAAACCAAATCCATCTACCGCCTGCTGAACCTGCTGCTGCTGGAAGTCACCAAAGAAGAACGCATCCAATTCTCAACCCTGTTCGCCCGAATGGCGTACGTAGGCCATAAACACCAACTTCCGAAAAAACTGCAGTTCTACACTCACTGGTTTCGCCGGCAAGTCAGCGATCACATCAATGAATCCGAAAAATTACAGCTGCCCTTGCTGGGCGCCATGGTCCTGACCCACCTGATCAAAGCACTATTGGGCGAATTACCTCCTGAAAATCAGCAGTATCTGCTGAAAAAAAAATGGCCCGTCAGCCAATCCTACAAAGACATCAAGGCTTTTTTTCCGAAAGTCAGAGTCGTCGTCCTGGAAGATGATCCCGAACGCGAACAACTCATCGCAATAGCCGCCGGGCAGGAAGAAGATCGCATTCGCATCCAATACCATATCCCCGATCGCAATGAAAATTTTCAACCGACCATCGATATCATTCGCAATGTCTTCGGCTTTCCCGTAACGGTGAATCTCATTGACGTGGAAGTGGATCAGGAGGGCATTTACCGGCCGGCAGCTTTCGTAGTCGAACCGGATTACCTGGTGGACGTCACCGCCGTGGCAGAGGCTTTCAAGGATTACGGCGCCGATCCCATGCAGCATCTGCTTAAAAGATTCCTCCCCTTGCGCGTGAATAAGCACCTCCTGCTGGGCCACATCGCAAACTTTTTCCTGGACGAACTCATAAATAATCCCGACGCGACTTTTAAAGAGCTTTTTCCTAAAGTTTTTCAGCTCAACCCACTAGGATTCTGCTTGCTCGATAACCCTACCATCCGGGAGATCATGAATAAAGCGCAATTTCATTACGTCAACCTCAAACGCATCATCCTGCAGGATTTTCCCAAACAAGGCATCAAAGCAGATGAGGTCTTCCTCGAACCTTCTTTCTTTGCCGAAACCTACGGACTTCAGGGACGCCTCGACCTTTTTTCCCGAAAAGGTGACAACTCCATCATCATTGAGTTAAAAAGCGGCAAACCTTTCCGCCCAAACGCATATGGCCTGAGCGTTAATCACTTTACACAAACCCTGCTCTACGACCTCATGGTCCGCGATGTTTTTGATGGGAAAACAGAACCATTAAGTTATATCTTATATTCAGGCATCGAAGATAAACATCTGCGCTTTGCCCCCCGTATCCGCTCGCAGCAGTATGAGGCCTTACAGGTGCGCAATCAATTGGTGGCCGTGGAAAAACATCTGGCTAACCTGAGCCTGAATCGGGAAATGCCGCTTTCCACAGTCGGACAACGCTTTTTCGGCCGCCTGCGCCCGGAGCGCTTTCCTCAAACGAAAGGGTTCATGCTGAGTGATCTGGAAAATTTCGCCCATACCTGGGATCGACTGACTGATATGGAAAAAGCTTATTTTACTGCCTTTTCCAGCTTCATCGCCCGGGAACACCAAATGGCCAAGGTGGGCGAGCAAAATCTCGATGCCAATAACGGCCTGGCGGCTCTCTGGCTGAATGATTTTGATGAAAAACAAGAGAATTTTGAGATCATCTCCCACCTCCATATCCTGGAAAATAAAGCCGGCGAGGAAGAACCGCTCGTCATTTTTCAAAAGACAAAACTCACCAACGACCTCGCTAATTTCCGCAAAGGGGATATTGCCGTGCTCTATCCTTTTAGTGGTAAAAATAACGCCGTTTTATCCAATCAGATCTTCAAATGCACCATTATCGATATTACAGCCGATCAGGTGGTGGTGCGGCTCCGCTCCCGCCAATCGAATGATCGCCTGTTTGAAAACATCGAGTATTGGAACCTCGAACACGACTTGCTCGACAGCAGCTTTACCGGCATGTACCGCGCACTTTTTGAATGGGCCGGAGCACCGCAGCGTAAAAAAAAGCTCCTACTCGGACTGGAAGCGCCCCGGCGAAAAGAGGCGCTTCCTATTCATACCCCTCCGGATCTGACCCCGGAACAGGCAGGCATCTTTCGTCGACTCATCGCCGCCGAAGACTATTTCCTGCTCTGGGGACCTCCCGGTACGGGGAAAACCAGCATCATGCTCCGAAGCATCGTGGATTACCTCATGGAGCACACTAATGAAAACATCCTGTTGTTGGCCTATACCAACCGAGCCGTAGATGAGATATGCGAATCCATCGAGTCAATCGGAGATCATATGCGGGATCATTATCTCAGGATCGGATCCCGCTATTCCACTTCGGAAGCATTTCGAGCTCAGCTGTTGACTGCCAAAACGGAGGGAGTCAACAAACGAAAAGAACTGATGGACATTATTGATCGTCATCGCATTGTTGTCGGCACCGTTAGTTCAATGGCCGGTAAGTCGGAATTGTTTGAATTGAAAAATTTTGACCGTGTGATCATCGATGAGGCTTCACAGATTCTGGAACCCCTGCTGGCCGGCTTGCTCACACGTTTCGCCCGCTTTATCCTGATCGGAGATCACAAACAGCTGCCGGCAGTGGTCACACAGGATAAGCATCATGCCCAGATAGAAGACGAGCAACTCAAAGCAATAGGACTGAACAGCTGCAGCAATTCCTTATTTGAGCGTCTGTTCTCCAGAGCGCTTAAAGAGGACTGGCGCTGGGCGTACGCCCAACTCAGCCACCAGGGCCGAATGCATCAGGAAATTATGGACTTTCCGAATCAGTATTTTTACGAAAAAACACTGCACATTTTGCCAAAAGAAATCAGCGCTCATCTTCGTCAGGTCCGCCCTTTGTCTTTTTCGGGAAAAATTGCTTTTGAAGGCTTTAATACCTTGTTCTGCGAAAGACGGCTGCTGTTCATTCCTACCCCTGCCGATGACCTTCGCCACGGCCTGAAAACCAACTTGCATGAGGCGGAAAAAATAGCACAGCTGGTTCAATATTATCACCGGTTATACGAGCACAACGGCCTGGAAATAAAAAGCTCCACCATAGGCATCATCACCCCGTACCGGGCGCAGATCGCACAAATCCGGCATACACTCCAACAACTGGACATCGACCCTGCCTGCCTGACCATCGATACCGTGGAGCGCTATCAGGGCGGCGCCAGGGACATCATCATTATTTCCTTATGCACCAACACGCTGAGCCAACTGGCGTCAATCTCTTCTTTATCGGAAGAAGGAGTGGACCGAAAGCTCAACGTGGCGCTAACACGGGCCAGAGAACAGCTGATCATTTTGGGTAATCCGGAATTGCTGCAGATGCAGCCGCTGTATAAATCGCTGATAGATTATTTTGGAAAAAACTTAAAGAAGTACGCTGCGAGGTGAGAACATTAAAATATAATAGCATTCTATTTTTCTCACCGCCAGGAAGCTAAGGCGCCTAGGCCTTACCATTCCCTGGCGCCCCCTCGCGGTGAGATCAAATTTTCTCTAATAATGTTCCATCTTCGGGCCTGCCGGCGCCCTTCTTTTTGTTTGTCCGTTTTTTACCGGCTTAAAAAGTATTGAAAACCTATCTCAAAACCTATCCTTCTGACGACAGGAGGCAAGGCGAAGTTCTCATCGTAGGAGTAACTTAAAACACCTTCCAGGGCAGCATGCTCCGTAAGGAAAACATTAAGGCCAATGCCGGCATTGAAAGTGGTTAACCAGTCATTACTATCAAAATCCGGATTGTTGACCAGAGCATCGTCGAATTGGTTAGAAACGTATTGAAGTCCACCTTCAACAGTTAAAAACCACTGTAAGGGACCACTGGTGTTTTGAGGATAATAACGAGCCATCGGTAAAAGGCCGGCGGTGAAGCCATCGAAAAAATTCGTGGAGGTGTAGCTGATCGGCAAAGTGGCGCCGAGCGCCCATTTTTCCGAAATAAACCAACCTATCCTGGGACTGAAAGCCAGGGTGAAACTTTCCGAGTTCTGATTGAGGTCGGCCTGCAAACTGGCTATAGACCCTCCCACAAATATTTTTCCGGATTTGAAAATGGAAAGGGAACCCGATTCTTCATCATCCTGAGGATGCAGGAACATACGAACCCCTGTGCTGAATACAAGAAAATTGCTCCTTCTGCTGCTTTCCAGGTCCAGGTTGACATACTGCAAGGTGCCTTCCAGGGCGATATTGCCATTCAAAAAATAATTGAACCCTCCGCCGAAGTTCAGGCCATAACTGAAATCAGTTTCCGCTCCCCCGAAACCTCTTGTAAAATTAAGCCCTGCTTCAGAAAACCATTTCCAGCTCCGCTCTTCCTCATTACTGAGGTAGTATCTGGCGAAAGGAGAAAGGGCTAAAATTCCGGCGCTGATATTGCCTTCATTAAAATAGTCCACCCCAACCTGGCCGCCTAATACAAATCGATCGGAAAGGAACCAGCCGGCCAGAGGAGCGGTTCCTACGTTAAATCCGTTATCCGTTTGGCCTACAGTCGTTCCAATTCCCAATTGACCGTCCACCAACAGGCTCCCTTTGCTGATTTGGGCTTGTGCAGAAAAGAGTAAAGAGAAAAAGAAAATGGTAAGTAAATGGATCTTTTTCATGATGTGGGGTAATTTGGTTCCTTTAAAGAACATCATGTGAAGAAATTGGTTGCCTAGAGGGTTCGGGGTTTTGAGTTTTGGGTTCAGGGTTCAGAGTTTTGAGTTTTGGGTTCAGAGTTTTGAGTTTTGGGTTCAGAGTTTTGAGTTTTGAGTTTTGAGTTCAGAGTTTTGGGTTTTGAGTTTTGAGTTTTGGGTTTTGGGTTTCGAGTTTTGAGTTTTGGGTTTTGGGTTTCGAGTTTCGAGTTTTGAGTTTTGGGTTTCGAGTTTCGAGTTTCGAGTTTTGAGTTTTGAGTTTTGAGTTTTCACCCAAAACCCAAAACCCTGAACCCAAAACCCTGAACCCAAAACCCTGAACCCAA
>CAZJQS010000078.1:0-25263 GCA_964548175.1 uncultured Saprospiraceae bacterium | reverse complement strand
TCCATAACTCTTTTTTTACAAATATCGTAATTATTTTGTGTGCATAGATTAGCTGCCGGCAGGCAGGAAAACGAAAAATGGGCATAAAAGACGTTTTTGCAGCCCAGTGAGTAAAATTTAAACAACTTCCTAAATAAAACAACAAAAAGGAAAACTCAACAGAATAATCGTCCCATCAATTGAGACTGCCTGAAAGGCATGCATTGAAGGAAAAGTACATCAATCCATTAACTGATTTCCAACATCCACCACCTTTTTTTATTACACCCAAAACATCCTGAAATCCTTTTGCGGGCTAAATTCTGCTTTGCTTTTTTGAATATTAAAAAAGTTAGAATATTTTAACGCTTTGTTCTTCTTAACCGCACCAAAACCAGACCATGACTCCAGAAAAGATTCGCGAACTCATTGCCAGAAACAAGTTATCAGAAGCCTTGGACCTGATCCAAAGTTGGGCGGCCAAAAATGACCCCTCCCTTGAAAATGATGCCATTCTGCTCAGCAGCCGGTTAAGCAGCGTCCAAAGAAATGAGCGCATGGGCATTATGAGCTTCGACCAGGTCAACCTGGAAAGAAACAGGATTACCCATGCCCTGATCGATTTGGCCAGCCAGATAAAAGTCGATGCTGAGAACAATGATCCGGCTGCTATCCTTAACAATAATCAGCAGCTTGATACTCAGAACAGCGTCAAAAAAATGTTTATCTCCTACGCCCGGGAGGATAAATCCTACGTGGATCAGCTGGAAAAACACTTCTCTCCGTTAAGAAGAAAAGGATTGCTGGAAACCTGGAACGATTCCAACATCCAACCAGGCCAGAGCTGGAGTAAATCCATTGAGGACAATCTCCGTTCCTCCGGTATCATTTTATTTATGGTGAGTGTGGATTTCTTATCCTCAGATTACATCCAACAAAACGAACGGGTCTGGGCTAACGAGGCCCGGCAATCCAGGGACGCGATCATCGTTCCGGTAATTACCCGCGAATGCTACTGGGAGGATGAGGACTTCGCCGCCTACAACGCCATTCCCAGGCATCCCGAAACCCATGAACTGACCCCCATCGCGAATTGGAAGAATCAGGATCAGGCGTATTTGACTATTGTAAGAAGTTTGGAGCAGATTATTAGAGGAGTTAACACCTAATACTCACCTCAATCTGAAACTCCATCCAATTATCAAAACCACCACTATTGCCGACCATAAAAACACCTGCCCATAGCTCCATCCCGCATCCAACAACAACCCAAAGCTCAGCGGCCCCAGGGCCGTGCTGAACACCATCACCGTCGTAAATACCGAACGCACCGTGCCGATGACTTCCGTGCCGAACACTTCTGCAAACAAAGCATTTTTAACCGTGCTCCCGCCGCCATTGGAAATAGCCAGGAAAATCAGCGCCGCCGGATAGCTCAGCGGATGATCGAAAAAAGCCAGTACCAATAAACCTGCCAAATAGCTGATGAGTATGTAAGGGAACATGCGTCTGGCGCTCAGCCGATCGACCAGGGGGCCGGCGCCGGTCATAGACAAGGCGCTGGCCAGAGCAAAAACCGACAAAGATCCCGCCACCCAGGAAGGATCCCAGCCTCTGCTGTTGCCCAATTTGATCTGGAAAAAGAAAAGGGCCGTATTCATAAACCCCAGGATAAATACAGCCGGAGCAATGACCCAAAAGGAACGCTCGCGAAACACCCGAAAGGGATTTTTGCTCTTCCGGGCTTGCTCCTCCTCCAATGGCTGAGGAAACAGCAGTTTCCGCTCCTGATTTTTCAACAACAAAATGATCAACGGAAACACCAGCACCAACAAACTCAAAGCCGAAAGCTGCAAACTGCTCCGCCATCCCAACCCGGCAATTAATAGAGAAATTAATAGTGGCAAAGTCGCCTCTCCCAGCGGATGACCTAAAGTCGCTATACTTATAGCTTTTCCCCGATCACGAACAAAGGCCCTGGCCATGGTCGAGATCGAAGTATGACTCATCAAGCCTTGCCCGAATAAGCGCAGGCCGAAGAAACCCAGCAATACCAACAAAGGATGCACCGCGAAGGATAGCAGCAAGCAGGCAAGCAGCAGCCCGGTAACGACCACAAAAGAAAATTTTCTCAACGGAAGCGTATCCACCAGACGCCCCACCCAGGGCAGGGTAAAAGCAGAGCCCATGGTGGCGATCGCATACAGAGAACTCAGTCCGGTATTGGACAGATCGAAGACTTTGCCCAATTCCGGAATGTAAAGAGAGATCAGAAAAGTCTGCCCAAAGCTGGAGAAATAAGTCAGCAAGATGCCGAAGAGTAATAAATATTTATTGTTTCGAAGAAAAGTCCAAAAAGGGTGCATGACGGCCTGTTTGCCGCAAATGTATTGAAATACAAAAGAAAGAACGGCATTGCTGCTTAAAAAGAACGGATATAAAAATTTAAGGAAGCTCCGGTTCGTTAAAATGGTACTAATCATCGTTTTATGAACCTGAAAAAACACCTTTGTCGAATAGGATTGCTTTTTCTTGTTTTTGCCTGTAATAAACAACAAGAAGTGATTGAATACTGGGCTAATGGACAGCCGAAAGTCGTCAAAATACCAACTTATGATGGTGATCTATTCGAATATTATGATGAAAAAGGATCAAAAGAACGAGAAGGCTTACTGGCTATAGACCGCAAAGAAAAGCTGTGGACCTATTACTACCCTTCCGGCGTTCAACGAGCTAAAATCACTTACAGAGACGACAAAAAATTCGGCCTGGCCCAAACCTTCTATCCCAATGGTCAGCTGCAATCCAGGGGCGCTTATAATGAATTCGAAAAGGAACAAGGCCCCTGGCAGTATTTTTACGAAAACGGAGCCATTCACAAGTCGGGGCACTTTGAAAATGGAAAAAGAGCAAAAACCTGGAAAGAATATGAGGCATCCGGGGAAATGGTTAAAGAAGATCAATATTTAAACCCTGACGTACTGCTGGTTTCTAAAACTTACCTCGATGATCAAATTTTTTATGAGGAAAGATATCGCAGCGGCCTGGTCAAAGCAGAGGGGCCCACTACGGTGGAAGGAGAAAAAGCCGGCGAATGGAGATTTTTTCATGAAAATGGTCAACTCAATGGCGCAGGAAAATATAAACACGACCAAAAAATTGGAAAATGGACTTATTGGTATCCCAATGGCGTTAAAATGGCCGAAGGTCATTATTTTGAAAACTCATACGATCCTTCCCTCCCCCATACGATTAAGAATAGAAAGCTTTACGAACTGCCATTAGATCCCTTTGAAAGAGATGGACTGAAGAACGGAGTATGGACTTTTTGGAAAAAAAATGAAAATTTGAAAGCGAAGGTTAGCTTTGAGATGAGAGAAAAGAATTACTACGCTCAAATAATAGTGTTCAGGGAATAAATACTCCAAATATGCCGAATAAAAACCTGTTCCTGTTGTTATGCTTTTTTGCTGCATTAGTCTGCCTTCAATGCAACCGCCAGTCTACTCAATCGATCAACACAAAAGCCACTACTCACAGCATGACCTGGGACGGCTATGAACGATCCTACCTCGTTCACCTACCTCCCAAAGACAAAAGGAAAGGCCCCTTACCTGTTATATTTAACCTTCACGGAGGTGGAGGAACCGCTCGGGGCGCGATCGGACTGACCTTTGGCCGCTTCAATGACCTGGCTGACGAGGATGGCTTCATCGTCGTCTACCCCAACGCCATCAAAAAAAACTGGAATGACGGCAGAAAACTAGATCAGGTCAAGGCCTGGAAAGAGAATATCGACGACGTGGGTTTTATTGCCGCCATCATTGAAACGTTAAAAAAGGAACACAATATCGATGATCAGCGCATTTTTACGACGGGAATGTCCAACGGGGGATTTATGTCTTCCAGGTTGCTTTGTGATCGGGCCGACCTCTTTCGAGGCGGGGCCATTGTCACCGCTACCTTGTCGAAGGATTATATGCCTGCATGCCAACCCTCCAGAGAAATGGCGGTACTGATCATGAACGGAACCGACGACCCCCTCGTTCCCTACAATGGCGGACCAATAAAAATATTCAATCGCGAAAGAGGACAGATCGTTTCAACCGATGCTTATGTGGATTTCTGGAAAACCCGGAATGAATGTTCCTCTATGGCCGAGGAGGACTTCATTGATAAAGAGGACGACGGCACCAGCATTAGCATACAAAAATATAGGAACTGCGCTGGAAATGGAGCCTTGGTGCTTTACAAGATCACTGGTGGAGGACACACCTGGCCCGATGGCAAGCAGTATCTCGGAGAAAGACTTATTGGAAAAACCAGTAAAGAGATCAATGCCTGTGATGTGATCTGGGCATTTTTCAAATCACTGTAATAAAAAACCTGAACTATCCCGAATTTCAACTAAGTGATCCTATAAGCAAATGCTATGGGGTTGTGTAAAAAGTCATTTCACCAAATCCTTATTTATGAATCAGACCAACGTTTTTTTCTGCATTTTGATCATGGCCTCAATCGTATGTTCCTGTACGGAAAACACCGAAAAAGAAACTATGACTGACCATACCCGACTGATCAGCACCAGCTTTAAAGGCTCTGAATACATCGGCGATAGAGCCTATCATGTATATCTACCTCCTTCCTATGAAGAAAATACCGAGAAAAACTACCCTGTGCTGTATATGATGGACGGACAAAACCTCTTTATCGACAGTCTTGCTTATGGCGGATTTTCCTGGCGGATAAACCAGGTGGCGGATAGCCTGGTGGAGGCCGGCGCCATGAAAGAGATCATTATCGTAGGCATCGACAATGCCGGTGTCAACCGTTTTTCCGAATACATGCCGCAGAAGCCGGTGATGAATCTTCCGGAAGCCTATCGGGATTCTGTTCTATCTGTACTCGAAACGCCGCTCTATGCCGACGACTTTTTGCAGTTTTTAGTCAAAGAACTCAAACCCCAAATAGATGCTGATTACCGAACTCTTCCGGATACGGACCATACCTTTATCGGCGGCTCCAGCATGGGAGGGCTGATCTCCATGTACGCGCAATGTGAATACCCCGGCGTTTTCGGCGGCGCCCTCTGCTTCTCCACTCACTGGCCTGTTTCAATGGACGATTCCAGTCCTTTAATACCACTGAATATCGTCGAATATTTTTCCGAAAATGTCCCCGGCGGAAAGACCTGGTACTTCGATCACGGCACGAGAGGTCTGGATCAATATTATGAGCCTTATCAGCAACAGATTGACTCCATTCTGATGGAAAAGCAATACATTGCCAACGATAACTGGATGAGCCGGAAGTTCGAAGGCCATGACCATAATGAACGCGACTGGCACAGGCGCCTGCACATCCCGCTAACCTTTGTATTCGGAAAAAACCGACAAGGATGAAATCAACAGGATTACTTTTTTGCCTGATCCTCCTTTTTTCCTGTAATCAATATGAAAGCCATATGGAGGACCCCATTCAACATTCCAACCCTATTTATTTCGGGGACATCAAGCCTCAGGGCTGGATACTGGATCAAATGCAGGAAGACCTGGAAAAGGGCTTTGTAGGGCACCTCGACCAACTGGTCCCGGATCTTATCCTGGAGGACGATATTTACGGAGAAGACCGGCTTACTCGCCAGGTAAAATCCAAAGATGTTGGCGTAGCCGTTACCGGTGAGGACTGGGAAGTAGAATTTCTTTGGTGGAACAGCGAAACGCAGTCCAACTGGTGGGATGGCTTCATACGTCATGCTATCCTCACCGAAAACACCACTGCCCTGAAAAAGGTCAATACCTATGTTACAAACAAACTCGGCACTCAAGACGAGGACGGGTATCTCGGCATCTATGCCGAAGACCTGCGCTATCAGCATCGTTCGGAAAACGGCGAGCTATGGGCGCAAACTACCTTACTCCGGGGATTGCTGGCCTATTATGAAGCATTCCAATCTCCTGAGTTGTTGCAGGCCATTGAGCGGGCCGTTCAACGGACCATGCTGGCTTATCCCATTAACCAGTCTACCCCCTTCCGGACAGAAAAGCAATCCGGAGGATTAAGCCACGGCCTGACTTTCGTGGATGTACTCGACCGTTTATACCAGATTACCGGAAAGCCGGACTACCGCGACTACGCCGTTTTTTTATACCGGGATTTTGATCGATACGAAAAAAAGGGAGAAGATGTACTTACTAAAAACATGCTGGACCCGGATTACCGCTTTACCGGGCATGGTGTGCACACCTTTGAGCATTTACGTCCACTAACGCTGGCGGCCTATTACGCTCAGGATACTATTTACCGGGAAGCACTGGAAGGATATCTGGAAAAGTTAGCTCCTGTACTGACGCCTAGCGGAGCCCCTATCGGTGACGAATGGGTGGGCAAAAGACATGCCGACGCAAATACTGTGGGTTATGAATATTGCTCCCTTCACGAGTTGCTGGATTCCTACAGCCTCCTACTCCAAAAGAGCCGGCAATCAAGTTGGGCCGACAAAATAGAGTGGTTGCTTTTCAATGCTGCTCAAGGCGCCCGGCATCCGGAGGAAAGCGCCATTGCGTATTGCAAGACCGATAATTCTTATCACATGCTTGGCGATTTGCACTTAGAAAGGCAACAACATACCCACTACAAGTACTCTCCTGCTCATCAGGATGTGGCGGTTTGCTGTGTGCCCAATGCCGGTCGCATTTATCCCTATTATGTTCAATCCATGTGGAGGCGTTCGGAGCAGGGTCTCGTTGCTGATCTGTTCGGTCCATCTGTACTAACCACTGAAGTGGGCGGTAAAAAAGTAAGCATTATCCAGCAAACCGATTACCCGTTTGACCTGGCCATTCAATTTTTGATCGAAACGGAGGCGCCTGTCTCCTTCGAAATAGCCGTTCGAAAGCCGGCCTGGGCGAAAAAGGTCAATCTGAACTCAGAGGCGGGCATGAGAGAAGACGAGCAGTATCTTTACCTTGAAAAAACATGGTCAACAAGCGATGAGATCCAACTAGGCTTCGAAGCAGAGCCGCTTTGGCAACAAGACTCGCAGGGCCTTCATTTTATAACCTACGGCCCCCTTGTTTTTGCGCTTCCTCTTAAAGGGGACGACAGAACTTTTAAAACCTATCCGGTTAAAGACTTCAGAGATATCATGTATGAACCCACCATTGATCAACAACAAGCTTATCAATGGTTTCCTAAAGCACCATTCAAGCCGGTAAAAGAAAAGGACGCTACTAATGATCCGTGGCAAAAAAAATTAAAGCTGGAAGGCGTTCTTTTTGATCCCGACAGTAGTGCGAATACAGCAGTAAGCCTCTATCCCATGGGCGGAACAGTATTAAGAAAGGTGTGTTTCGAAGGTAGATAAAGAAAGGATATTTCCTTTTCTATCGGTTGACAGTCGACGGCTCTTTTCTTTTTTTATTAGAAAAACACAGCTATGGAAAAGACTATTTTTTTGTTTCTGATCCTCTCATTTCAACAACGACTCCCTTTTAACTGAAAAAGTCAGATCCGAAATGGACAACAGAGGAGGAAACGGCATTCTCGAACTGAAAAAAGAAGAAAAGGTTTGGATTGGAAAAAGAGATATTGTTTTGGGGGAAAAATTCCATACTATTATTAGTAGAAAGTAGAAGGATGAAGGTAGAAGGACTTAAACACCATGACACCTATACCGGTTCAAGCAAAGTCCATTTCCCATCATTCTGCAACCTTATGAGTGGAAGCGAATCCCTTAAGCTTCTTTTTTAACAATTAACGACTATGACTTACGATTTTCTCATTCTTGGCGCCGGCATTTTCGGCATTTCCACCGCTATCGAACTACGGGGAAGAGGGCATCAGGTAGGCATACTGAACCCTGACCAGATACCTCACCCTCTGGCCGCCTCTACTGACATCAGCAAGATCGTCCGCATGGAATACGGATCAGACCTGGAATATATGAAAATGGCCGATCAGGCCATTGACGGATGGAGGGCCTGGAACGAGATGCTGGGAACAACGCTATATCATGAAACCGGCTTTTTGCTGTTGTGCAAACAACCCATGGACAGCGGCGCTCAAAACTTCGAATGGTCCAGCTACAACAATCTAATCGAATGCGGCAAGCGGCCTCAGCGGCTGGATGAAGAAACGATCGTCGAACATCTTCCCGGCGTACGCCCTGGAATATACCTGGACGGCTTTTTTCATGACAAGGCGGGTTTTGCGGAATCTGGCAGGGCGATCGAGGTACTGGCGGCGCATGCCCGTAAACTGGGCGTAAGCATACACGAAGGTCAAACTGCTGAAAAAATATTGATCCGAAATGGTCGTGCAACGGGCGTTCGCACACGCGAAGGAGCCCAATTCGATGCGGGCCAGGTGATTGTCTGTACGGGCGCCTTTACGCCCTTTCTTCTTCCCGAGCTGAAACCATATTTCAAGATCACCGGCCATCCCGTCTTTCACATTCAAACGAATTCCCCGGACTTATTCCGCTTTGGATCAACGCCTGTTTTTGCACTCGATATTTCGAATTCGGGCTGGTATGGCTTTCCTACCCACCCCAAAGAAAAGGTAATTAAAATTGCTAATCACGGTAAAGGCCTGGAACTCCATCCGGAAAAAGATGAAAGGAAGGTTTATACCGTTGATCACGAAAAGCTCCGCCGGCTCTTAGTCGAATCCATTCCCTCCCTGGCCGGGCAGTCCATCGTTTATACCCGCCGATGTGTATATACCGATACACTGGACGGGCACTTCTGGATCGATCGTCATCCTGAAATAGAAGGCCTTACTATCGGAACAGGCGGCAGTGGCCACGGATACAAAATGGGGCCGGTATTAGGGCGTTTGATCGCCTCGGCCGCCCTTGGAGAGCCTCATCAATGGCTGGAAAGATTCAGGTGGCGCAAGCTGACCTCTGATATCGTCAATGCTGAGGAGGCAAGAAGCAAGGCGGAGTCGTAACCCGGGGGTTGTGTAAAAAGTCAGCTACTTCTCCCGCCTGACGGCCTGCAGGTTCGCTGGGCTTAATTAATTCTACTTTTTGAGTTTTGTCACACCCCCTCTCTAGAAGGAAGTTTTTGTAATCCGCTGACTCCACTCGTTGACTTGCTGCAAAGCAGCGGAGCCATACCATGGATGCAGTTCCATTACTAATGTGCCGGCCTGAACAGCCGGATCTGATTCGGTCAGCGCACGAGCTTCTTCCACGGAGCTGGTGTTAAAGAGGTAAATCCCTCTAAGCTCGGGATCACCATCCATAAACGGCCCGGCTAAGACCAGTTTCCCTTCCTCTGCCAGTCTCCTGATGTTTGCAAGATGAGCTTTTTGTAATTCAGCGGCCGTCGTGGAATCCTTGCTGCGGTTGGGGCCAGTTTTCAAAAAAGCCATGATATAGGACTTCATGCCGTAGTCATCGGCGCCTAGTTTTTCGGCCAGCGTGGAATCGTAGCTTTCGGCGGTGGACGATGACTTGACAGTAGAGATCTCCTTTTCCTAGTCGGCAGAGGATTTATTCGCCTGAGGTTGGCAAGCCAAACAAATAAACAAAAAGGAGAATAAGATTGGTATTTTCATGATACATTTGTTTTTGAAGCAGCGTTAAAGCTCCGTTCCTCGATAGGGTAGTATCTTGTTTTTCACCTCTCCAAACCCGACCCTGATGCCGTCTTTTTCTCCGTATCCTCTCAGGATTACGGTATCGTAGTCTTGCAGGAATTTACGCTCACTGCCGTCAGACAGTTTAACAGGCTTCTCCCCTCGCCAGCTGAGCTCGAGCATGGAGCCATAGCTATCTGGAGTAGGCCCGCTGATGGTCCCGCTGGCGCAGAGATCTCCTACCTTGACATTGCAGCCGTTGACCGTATGATGAGCCAACTGCTGACAGATATTCCAGTACATGTATTTGAAATTGGTGCGGGCAATAACGTTTTCTTCTCCTCCTTCCGGCTGCAGTGCTACCTCCAGGTTCAGATCAAAGCGATGCTTTCCTTCAGACCGCAAATACGGCAATACCGGCTCGTCCTGAGGATAGTTCTCTATCCTGAAAGGATCAAGAGCGTCCATTGTCACGATCCAGGGGGAGATCGAAGAAGCAAAGCTTTTCGCCAGGAAAGGCCCCAAGGGCACATATTCCCATTTTTGAATATCGCGAGCCGACCAGTCGTTAAACAAAACCATGCCGAAGATATAGTCTTCCGCCTTTTCTACGGGAATTTGTTCGCCCAGTTGTGTTCCCTGTCCAACCACGAAAGCCATTTCCAGTTCAAAATCCAGCAGACGGGTAGGGCCGAAAACAGGTTTGTCCGCTCCGGTTGGAAGCGTTTGCCCGGCCGGTCGACGTACAGGTGTCCCTGAAAGGACGATGGAAGAGGCCCGGCCGTGATAGCCTACCGGCAGTTGCTTCCAGTTGGGCAACAGGGCGTTGTCTGGGTCCCGGAACATACTTCCGACATTGGTGGCGTGTTCTTTACTTGAGTAAAAATCAGTGTAATCACCTATGTGGATGGGCATTTTCATGGTCGCTTCCGACAGGGGCACCAGCAATTGACCGGCATGAGTACGCATTTCTTCATTACCTTCAGACAACAATTCGATAAGTCGCTTGCGGACCTTTGTCCATGCCGGTTTACCCAGAGCAATGAAATCATTGAGCAATTCCTTTCTGAAAACGCCCAATGGAATGCCCATATCCTCTAAGTAACCTGCCCTGGCCAGTTCTCTTAAGTCCAGAATGTAATTGCCTATGGCCACCCCTGGCCGGTCAGGACGATCTGCTGTGGCGAAAATCCCATACGGCAAATTATAAATGGTAAAATCGGAATGGGGTGGTACTTCCACCCAGGATGCTAGCTTTTTTGTCATAACCACAAAATAAAAAGATTTTTCCCGTTTGCCGGGAAAAACCTTACGATAAACGAATCGCTAGTTTGATTATAACGTTCCTCTTAGTTCCTGCTCCCTTTCGATTGCCTCAAATAAGGCTTTAAAGTTTCCCTTTCCGAAAGAAGTGGCCCCTTTTCTTTGAATGATCTCAAAAAACATGGTCGGCCTGGGCTCCACCGGTTTGGTAAAGATCTGGAGCAGGTAGCCTTCATCGTCGCGATCAACTAAGATGCCAAGTTTTCTGAGGGCCTCGACCTCCTCATCGATCTCTCCCACTCTATCCGTGAGGGTATCATAATAAGTAGTGGGAACGCGGAGGAACTCCACCCCACGGTTATGCAATTCGGTAACCGTTTCAATGATGTTATTGGTCGTCACGGCAATATGCTGAACACCCGGGCCATTGTAAAAGTCCAGGTATTCCTCGATCTGAGACTTTTTCAGTCCCTTCGCAGGTTCATTGATCGGAAATTTGATGCGTCCGTTACCATTGCTCATCACCTTACTCATCAGGGCGGTATATTCTGTGGAAATATCCTTATCGTCGAAGGAAATGATCTGGGTGAAGCCCATGACTTCTTTATAAAAATTCACCCAAGCGTTCATTTGTCCGAGCTCCACATTGCCGACCATATGATCGACATACCTCAGTCCGGTGGGTGAGGGGCGATACTCCGGTTCCCAGGATCGATATTGGGGCAAGAAAATGCCTTTGTAGTTTTTTCTTTCCACAAAAATGTGGACGGTTTCTCCATAGGTATGAATACCGGAAAGTTTAACCTCCCCATATTCATCTTTTTCTATCGCCGGCTCCATATAAGCTTTGGCGCCTCTTTTGACGGTTTCCTGGAAAGCTTTTTCGGCATCTTCCAACCACAAGGCGACGACTTTCACCCCATCGCCATGCTGGTCGATATGACGGCCGATGTCCGTTCCCGGTTGCAGGGGGGAGGTCAGCACGAGCCGGATCTTGTCCTGGGCCAGCACATAGGATTCTCGGTCTTTGCGCCCGGTAGCCAAGCCGGAATAGGCCAGCGGCTGAAAGCCAAAGGCTGTTTGATAATAGTGAGCCGCTTGCCTGGAGTTGCCTACATACAATTCAATATAGTCGGTCCCAAGGATAGGCAAGAAGTCCTGCGCATCTTCAAATAGTTTAGTGGTATTTTCATTTTTTGTATCCGTAATCATATCTTTTTTTTTCTTTAACAATGGCGGCAACAAGCTTATTCTGTTTTTGCCAGATCCGGCGCCAGCCAGGATTTATAATATTGACCGTCATCTATGGCCATCGCGGCTTCCGTGATCATCAGCGGGCGGAAGGTATCCACCATGACGGCTAATTCTTCCGTTTCCTTTTTTCCCAGGCTTCGCTCCATTGCTCCCGGCTGAGGGCCATGAGGGATACCTCCTGGATGGAGGGTCATATAGCCGGGCTTGATATCGTTTCGGCTCATAAAATCACCATCTACGTAATAAATGACCTCTTCCGAATCGATGTTGCTGTGGTTGTAGGGAGCCGGCACAGCCTGAGGATGATAATCATAAAGCCGGGGGCAGAAAGAACAGACGACGAAAGTGCTGGTTTCAAAGGTTTGGTGAACTGGCGGCGGCTGGTGAATGCGGCCTGTAATGGGCTCGAAATTGTGTATGGAAAAACCATAGGGAAAATTGTAACCGTCCCAGCCGATCACATCAAAAGGATGAGTAGCGTAGACCAGTTCGTGCAGCACCCCCTGCTTGCGGATCTTCATATGAAAATCGCCGGTTTCATCATGTGTTTCTAATTCTCCGGGCAGTTTGTAATCCCTTTCACAGAAAGGAGCATGCTCCTGCATCTGGCCGAAATGATTCCTGTAGCGCTTAGGGGTATAAATGGGGCTGAAGGATTCTACGTAGAAAATGCAATTCTCAGGCGTGTCGAAATCCAGCTGGTAAATCATCCCACGAGGAATAATGAGATAATCCCCATAATTAAAAGGAATATTGCCAAGCATAGTGCGCAAGGTTCCACTACCCCTGTGAATAAATAGCAACTCATCTGCATCGGCATTTTTGTAAAAATAGTCGCGAAAAGAACTGCGAGGCATGGCGATGCCGATATGACAGTCATTGTTAACCAACAGCGGCGTCCTGGCATCCAGGTAATCTTCCTTGCGTTCGACGCTCCACCCATTAAACTTACGAGCCATGATGTTTTTGTCGACCGCTATTCTAGGGCTTACATCTTCCCGGCCCAGAACCGCCTTTACCTGGGTAGGGCGGTGAATGTGGTACAACAGGGAAGACATGCCTGAGAAGCCTTCTGTGCCAAATAACTGTTCGTAATAATATCCTCCATTTGGTTTTTTGAAAGCAGTATGCCGCTTGTGCGGAACCGTACCTACTTTATAATAGATGGGCATAAGTTTGTTTTTTAATTGCTACACCAATAATTAATATTGCAAATATAAAATTCATACAGAAAAAAGGCAAGGAAAAGTGAGTATGAGCGCTGATTAATACGGCCTAAGTTGGTTATTCCGGGAGAATTGTTTAAAATAGAGGCTTTTGTAAGGAATGTTTATCCATTGAGTGGCGGGTTATCTAGAATACCCGCCACTTGATCACTTACCCTTTAATCAATATGATAAGTCCGGACAACACCCTTGGCCTTTGGGCCATACTTTTAATTGCTGCACTTTTCGGAATGTATGGCGAACGAAAAGGCTGGTTTAAAAAAGTCTCCGGAGCCTTAATGACCATCATTATTTCCGCGGTTTTTACCAGCATCGGTCTGATCCCAAATGCTTCTGACAGCAGCATTGAAGTACCCGTTTACGATTTTGTATTTACCTATTTCATTCCGTTCTCCATTCCCCTTCTGTTATTCAAGCTTAATCTCAGGAAGATCATCCGGGAATCGGGGCGTCTGCTTATCATATATCTGGTCAGCTCGGCAGGCGTGGTGACCGGAGCCCTGGTCGCCTATATGCTGATCGACCTGGGTCCGGAAACGTACAAGATCGTAAGCGTATTCATCGGCACTTACATTGGAGGGAGCGTCAATTTTATGGCCATTGCCGCCACTTTCGATTTTCTGAGGAGCAGTCTCTTTCCGTCGGTTATTGCGGTGGACAATGTCTTCACCTATTTATACATCATGCTGTTATTCTATATTCCGGCCTTTAATTTTCTGCGAAAATATTATCCGGAGATGGATGTCGATGAAGAAGAGGAGGTGGACTACCAGAAAGAAGAAATTCCTAAAATGCCGGGAGGCATGCTGGAATCCATTACGGTCTGTCTTTTAATCAGTGCCTTGATCTGTTGGTCGGGAACGGCGATTTCCGGAGGGCTGATGGACATTTTGCATACAGACATCAACCTCGACATGCTGGTCATAACCGCCTTGATCGTCATTGTCGCCAACATCATTCCCGGCTTTCTGGAGCAATATGATTTCGTTGCTTTTGACCTGGGCATGTTCCTTTTGTATCTCTTTTTAGCGGTGATCGGTGCATCTTGTGACCTACGACTGTTATTTACCTCTATTCCCGGCATTCTCATCATGGCTATTATAATTCTTACGGTACAGCTGTTGATGAGTTTACTGATAGGGAAGTGGTTAAAATTCAGTTTAAAAGAGATCATGATCGCTTGCTGTGCTAATGCAGCAGGGCCTTCGGTTACGGCGCCTATGGCCATTACTTTTAAAATGAGGAAAGCAGTCACCCCTGCGATCTTGATCAGTATTCTGGGGTATTTAATCGGTACTTTTATTGGAGTGGGAGTAGGCGTGTTGCTTCGATGACACTTTTAATAGGCGAGGAATGGGTTTGAATCAGGCTTTTTTTCTTTTTGAAGTATAGGGCACTTCCTCATCGAGGATCAGGGCTTCCTGAAAAACTTCCAGGACAAGCTCTTCATTGATATCTCCGGTGCTGTAGAAAGTCACTCCCCAGACTTGTTTTCTTCCTTTTGATTCCAGCAGTCCCTGCTCATTGCTGAGCTCATTGCCACGGGTGAAAGCAAGTTCTACGCCTCCATCTTTGGTTGGGTTCAGATAACAGAGCCAACTCCTTTGATAGTAAAAAGGAATGCGGTAAAGGATTTTTCCGGTAACTTCCGGAAAGGAAGACAACAACTCGTGTAGTTGTTCCATAACCTTGCGCTGCTCGCCTTCGTGGGCAAGGATAAAATCAAGAACAGCTTCCATTTTTTTTACAAAGAACGACTGAACGATTAAAAAAATTGGGCTGTTTATGATTTTATATAATCACTTAGCTTTTCCCTGCTATGAATAAGGCGCTGAGATTTATCCTGAAGATACTGAAATGGGCTATCCTGTTCATTATTCTAATCCTTGCGTTGTTGCTTGGATTGATAGAGGGTTTTGATCGATATCTATCTTCTGAAAAAGGAGCATTGTGGCTCTACAAAAAAGTACCTCATGCGAATAAGCATATCCGGTTCACTTCATCAGGCGTCCGATATTTTGAAATAGGCGATCCGGATAAGCCCGCCCTGTTACTGATCCATGGAGCACCGGGAAGTCTTTTTGACTGGAGAGGAATGGCTATGCAGGAAGAGCTCTATGACCATTATCGCTTATTAATACCGGAACGGCCGGGATATGGCGCCACCAGGCCTCGCGGCCCTGAACCTTCTATAATAAAACAGGCTGAACGCCTGCTCGAGGTCATCACGACAGAGACTAAGCCAGTCGCCATTATGGGTCATAGTTACGGCAGTCCTATAGCCGTGACCATGGGGGCCCTGCTTCCGGAAAAAATCGCTAAAATTTATGGTGTTTCAGGGCAATACGATCCCGACAATGAAATCACCTTTCACATTTCTCATTTTATCAATTTTAAGCTCTTCAAATACCTGTTACCGCGTTTTATTTGGGTCGCCAATGTAGAAAAACTAAAACATCCCAATGCCCTCAGATCCATCATGCCTCTTTATAAAGAGATTAAAGTACCGATAGTCCTTATCCACGGTGACGCTGACAGTCTGGTGCCCTATGAAAACTCTCCTTTTTTACTCAAACGACTGAATGGACAGGCAGAGATGATCACCTTAGAGGGAAAGGATCACCCCATTCACGTGCAGGAAGTAGGGGCCATGGTAGATTTTGTAACACCTGGTAAATAATTTCAAATCAGACGCCTTACTGTAGATTTTTGTTGGATTAGTTCTTTTTTATTGGGAAATTTGACGGAACGACAATAATTGAGTATTCAGTCATTATTTCAACCAAACCCGCATTTTATGAAAGGGATCATCGAAATTAAAGAAAACGATAAAGCCGCCATATTCAAAACTTTAGGAAAATTACTGGATCAACAGGGCTTTGAAATTGACAGAAAGGACTTTTCCAGGCCCTGGGGCGGTTTTTTTGTACTCAAAGAGGAAAATGCTCCTCATTTCATTGATACCTATTTCCCGGATATCGACATTAAGGATCTGGTCAAAGGCAGAAGACTTAGTCCGAAGATCCTGATCGTTGCTCCTCACAAAAGGCTTTCCTGGCAGTACCATCACCGCAGGTCAGAAGTCTGGCGCGTAGTGGGCGGAGAAGTGGGCGTAGTCAAAAGCGAAAGCGACGAGCAGGGGCCTCTTCAAAAGCTGACCGAAGGAGATACGGTGACCCTGGAAAAGGAACTACGCCATCGCCTGGTAGGCTTGGATGCCTTCGGGTTAGTTGCCGAAATCTGGCTGCATACCGATCCGGAAAACCCCTCAAACGAAGAGGACATTGTCCGTCTGGAAGACGACTTCGGAAGATAAAATCAAATACATGAACAAACAAATCGTTCTCGCTAAAAGGCCGGTTGGTTTGCCCGAACCTGATACCTGGCAGTTAAAAGAGAGCCCGGTTCCTGAAATCAAAGACGGCCAATTCCTTGTCGAACAACATTACCTCTCTCTGGATCCGGCCATGAGAGGCTGGATCAGCGATCGCAAATCTTATATTCCTCCCGTGGAAATCGGAGCCGTCATGAGGGCCGGGGCGGTAGGCAAGGTCATCCGATCCGAACATCCTGACTTTGCGGAGGGTACTTACGCCATGGGCTGGGGAGGCGTACAGCAATATGCCGTTACCGACGGAAAGGGCTGGTTCCCGGTCGATCCTTCAATGATGGAACTGCCCACCTATCTCAGCGCAATGGGCATGCCGGGCATGACCGCCTATTTTGGATTGCTCGATATCGGCCGGCCGAAAGCAGGGGAAACGGTGCTGGTGTCCGGAGCAGCAGGCGCCGTAGGCAGCGTAGTCGGCCAGATCGCCAAGATCAAAGGCTGCCGGGCTGTGGGGATTGCCGGCGGACCGGAAAAACGCAAATACATCATGGAAGAATTGGGCTTCGACGGCGCTGTTGACTATAAAAACGAGGACCTCCACTCGGCCATCAAAAGAGAATGCCCCGATGGAATTGACATTTATTTTGATAATGTAGGCGGCGAAATACTGGATACCGCCCTGACACTGCTCAACAAACATGCCCGCATTCCCATTTGTGGCGCCATTTCTCAGTATAACGCCACTTCAGCTATACAAGGCCCCAGCAACTACATGGCCCTCCTCGTTTTCCGCGCCCGGATGGAAGGTTTCCTGGTCATGGACTATACCAAAGACTTCGGCAAGGCCGCCATGGAAATGGCCCGCTGGATAATGGAAGGGAAGCTAAAATCCAAAGAAGATATTTATGAGGGCATTGAAAACTTCCACAATACTTTTCTCCGATTGTTTAGTGGGGAAAAATTAGGGAAGTTGGTCCTTAAAGTAAAGGAAGAGTAATGTGGAAGTGGACTAAAAGACCTTTAATTTTTTATATACCTAAAACCTCCGCTGCCGTTTCAAACATTTCAGGCCGCACATAGATCACATAACCAAAGCTCCCTTTCCCATCAGAGACACCACTGGAGGCGGCCACATTGACTCCTGTGCTAAACAGCTTTTGGTGGATTTCGGTAAGGGCGCCTACCCGGTCACTGCCCTGCACCAGAATAGCCGGATGAGGGCCCTGAATCTTGAGGCCTGCTTTTTGAGTAATGCTTTCGAACTCCCGGTCATCTTCCGGGAAAATGGTCATTTGCGTAGTGTTTACCCCCATGGGGATGACAGTAAGCGCCAGTAAGTTGACGCCTAGCTCGGCGATCTGATTGAGCATTTGGTAAGCTTCTCCGGGTTGATCCTGAAGGGTGGCGTAAAAATAAGATACGCGCCGAATGGTGTTGGTGGTAGTCATGGTTTCGAGATTTAGGTAGGTTATACTTAAAAAACAATTTGCACCTAACTATAGTTCCTCCTCTCTCTTATAAGTTGTTTACATTTTTCGAGGGAATGCTCCTGGTTCACGCCCATTTTTTCTTCGCCTAAAATCCTGGCGTTCCAGATTTGATGAGCGTTGATGATGTGGGAAAAAAGCGTAATGGATCGCTCGCTGATCTGATCTGCGTGTTCGATAAGCTTGTCCGCTATTTTTTGGTTAAAATGATGATGGTATTTGAAGATATCCTGGAAGAAATTTTTCATGTGAATAAATTTAGTTTGAGATAAACCGTTTGAAGGCCGCTGGTGAACGCTGGTCTGCTCCTGCCTGGCGGCGAGGCAGACCAGCGTTCACCAGCGGCTTTCAAACGGTACAAAAAGATTGAACCATCACCTCTTCGTCATCTCGCCCAATTCCACCGGCCTCATATTCCCACTCTTCAATGTCGAATTAATCCCGCCAAGTTCATTCTTTAGTGCTTCATTCAACTTAGCCATATGTCCTGACAATTCTGCTGTAAGCTCCTCAAACACCAGATAAGCGCCATTTGTCGGACGGGCATCGCCCGTCTCTACGCTTCTTCTGAGAGAAGCCAAGCGGTTATTCAGCTTGATGGGGAAGTTGAGCGGATCCTGGCCGCTCTGGTTCTTGACCTGGTAAAGATCCTCTTCGATGGTAGCCAACTTCTCCAGCATGGCTTCAGCCTGAGTTTTCAAATCGGTATTGTCTGTCTCATTCAGACGTTCCTGCAACTGCTTGCGTATGTTACGGATCAAAATAACAGCTTCGTTGGCCTCGCTGGTCTTGTTGCGTATCTTCATGGCCAGATCAAATTGTTCCGCCAGATCCTCCTTAGTAATGCCCTTTAAATTGGGATCCATCTTCAGCTCAAAGGAATAAGTCTTCTCATAGTCTCCCGTTCTCAACCGGACCTGGTAATTTCCCGGAGGGGCCTTGGGGCCTCTGGCCGGACTGGCGCTCCAGATGATCATGCCGTCGAAAGTCGTCGCACCGGGATAGCGTCCGTTCCAGTTGAAAGTATTTAAACCTGCAGCTGTCGGAGGGGTGGAAGAACCTCCTCTGCGTCCTCTGGAAATATTGGAATCAGGCTGTTGTTTCGACGCTGTTCCTTTGAAGGATTGCACCAATACTCCATTGGCATCCAGGATAGCCACCTCAACCGAGTCTACCTCTTTATCAAGATAGTACTGCACGACCAGATCATACACGCCTCTGATCGGATCGCCGGGCTGGAACAAGATGACCTCTTGCCGGGCAAGTTCGGGCGTCAACTGACGTAACGGTCCGATATCGTCCAGTATCCAAAAACCACGGCCATGTGTACCCAGCACCACATCGTCGTTTTTCACTACCAGATCACGAATGGGCGTGTCCGGAAGATTCAATTGTAGAGGCTGCCAGGCATCACCGGCGTTGAAAGAAACATATACACCATGCTCCGTTCCGAGGAACAGCAGTCCTGGACGGATAGGATCCTCGCGTACGGCCCTGGCAAAATGTCCGTCTCTGATGCCTGTGATGATCTTCGTCCAGGTATTTCCATAATCTGTTGTTCGATATACGTAAGGCTGCCGGTCATCTACCTGGTAGCGGTTAGCAGCCAGGTACAAGGTTCCGGGATGGTGACGAGACTCGTCGATGATGCTAACCCTGGAGAACTTAGGAAGATCTTTAGGGGTGATGTCTTTCCAGTTTTTACCGCCATCCCTGGTGATGTGCACTTTACCGTCGTCGGAACCGGCCCAGATGGTATTTTTATCGTGAAAAGAAGGAGCCAGCGCAAAGACTGTAGCATAGATTTCCGGGCCATTCATGTCCATGGTGATCACTCCGCCCGTTTTCCCCAAAGTTTCCGGGTCGGCATAAGTGAGGTCCGGACTGATCTTTTCCCAGCTTTGCCCGTCATCGGTCGTTTTCCATACATGCTGCGAGCAGGTGTACATGATAGTAGGATCGAGTGGAGAAAAAACGATGGGGAAGGTCCACTGCCACCTTTCCGGTAAAGCACTGGCCGGTTCGCCGGAAAAGAAGCGGGGATAAACCTGTATATCTCTGATCTGTCCATTACTGCGATCGTATCGGGTCAACAAAGCCCCCTGGCTGCCGGCGTAGAAAATATCCGGATTAGTGGGATGCTGAGTTATGTAACCGCTTTCACCTCCGCCCACGGCGTAATACCAGCCATGATTGGGGCCCCGGGCCTGCATGTGATCCCAGCCGTCACTGGGCGCCGCTACCGTGCTATTGTCCTGCTGAGCCCCGGCCACGTGATAAGGCACGTCGCTGGTTGCCATGACATGATACAACTGAGTGGTAACGTAATCTTGTTCCGTCCAGGTTTCCCCGCCGTTGATGGTCACGTTGCCACCGCCGTCATTGGCATTGATCATGCGCAGGGGGTTATTAGGATCGATCCAGAGGTCGTGCTGATCGCCATGAGGCGGGCGGATCTGGATGTCGAAGGTGACGCCGCCGTCGACGGATTTATACAATCCGGTATTCAAGCCATAAACTACATTTTCGTCCCAGGGGTCGGCGTAGATGCGAGAGTAGTAGAAAGCTCGTTGGCGGAGTTTACGCTCGCTGTTGGTGCGCTTCCAGGTCCAGCCGCCGTCATCGGAGCGGAAGACGCCTCCTTCATTTGCTTCAACGATGGCCCACACCCGATCGGGGTTGACGGGAGAAACGGTCACGCCGATTTTGCCGATCGGTCCTTCCGGCATACCAGGATTGTCCGTAAGATCGATCCAATTATCGCCACCGTCGACGGATTTCCAAAGTTTACAATCTGGCCCGCCTCCCCACATTTTCCAGGCTTTACGATATACCTGCCAGGTGGAAGCATAAAGGACTTTCGGGTTAGTCCGGTCGATGATAAGGTCAACAGCCCCAGCTTTGGGACTTACGTACAAGACCTTTTTCCAGGTGTTGCCGCCGTCGGTCGAACGAAAAACGCCTCTCTCCTCATTTTCCCCATAAGGATGGCCAAGCGCCGCGACGTAAACGATATCGGGATTGGTGGGGTGTATTCTGATTCGCGCCACGGCCTGGGTTTCTTTCAGCCCCAGGTGGCGCCAGGTCTTACCCCCGTCTGTTGATTTGTATACGCCATCCCCCTGAGTGATACTGCCGCGCAGTTGCACTTCGCCCATGCCGATGTAAACGATGTCCGGATTGGTTTCGGCCACGGCCACAGCTCCTACGGAGGAACTGGTGATTTGCCCGTCCGTGACGGGAAACCATTCCTGGCCTCCGTCCACGGTTTTCCATAGACCACCTCCCGTAGCTCCGAAGTAATATTCATTGGGACGCCCCGGGCTGCCGGTAGCCGAGAGAGAGCGACCTCCCCTGGCAGGGCCGATATTACGCCATTCCAGTTGATCGTAAAATTTGGCGTCGTAGGTTGACGTGCTTTCTTGTGCAGTGCTTTCTGTATTTGCCCACAGAAAAAGCAATCCTATTCCAATGAATAGTTTGGTTATTAGCGATGATTGATGATTCATTTTTTAACTTAAAGATAAAAAAACATAAAATTTGCCGTTAATGTACTTCGTATAAAACACCGCTGTAAGGCTCCAGGTCAAGGTATAAAAATTCAGCATATTCCGGCTCCAACGTTTTTTCTTCCAGGCTTAATTTTGCGTCAAGTGGAGAAGTGCCCTCGATGCGGAAAAACTCTTTAAGAATGATTTTTGAATGGAGCGTTTTTCGCTGCACCTGAGTGAAGGGGACCTGGGCTGTCCGCTTTTTTTCGGAAAGATTAACCAGCGCCAGGACAGGCTTATCCGGCTCACCTCGCCATTGAGGAAGACGGATCATCCCGAGAATGGATTCGTGCCAGGTATCAACATCCGACAGCTCGAAAGAGCGGAGCGCTGATTTTTCTTTTCTTAGCCTATTGAGGGCCTGCAGTGCTTTTATTGCCGGATAACCACTTTTGAGGGCTCTTTGAAAATCTGCCATAGGGATCGGTCCTCTTTGCAATTCCCTGGGGTCTTTGCAGCTTTCAAAGGTAATAGCCTTGCCGGGGCCAACCAGGTCCTCACCCAATAATCTGCGCAATGTGGTGTACTGTTCTTCCTGACGCAGATTCATGTGCGTCCATTGATTGACGGCGCCGATCTCCGTCCCGTAATAGATCACCGGACTGGCAGGCATCAGATATAAGCACAATAGCGCGATGGCGATGCGGCGCTGGTCCCTGTTCAGACAATCCGCATAACGGGCGCCGCCGGCCATTCCGTTTTTATAGTTTAAGCCTCTTACGGCTCTGATCTCATTGCCGTTTTTGTCGAGGTAGTTATAATCAGCCCGGATATAGTCGCGCATGGCCTCTTTTTCCTGGATGAACTGGAGGAAGGTTTCATCATGATGTTCTATGGGTAGTAAAAGCATAGAAGGATTGACTTCTTCCTCACCTCGATCGTGTACCTGCGACCAGAAAGGGGTTGTTTTTTGGAAATACATCATTTCCCTAAGCATGCCCTGCAGCTGGAAGTCTTGTAGCGCATCCCCCATAGTGGTAGTCGTTTGGCCATTGATGGTGGTAGGTGCGCCGGCATGTTCCTTTAGTTTCCGGGAATGGGCGACGACTTCGGGCAAGAGGATCGCCTTTGAACACAGGTGCTTAAGGAACTGCTTGATCAGTTTTTGCAGTGCATAGGTCTCTTTTAGACCCTCCCCGCTTGTTCCGGGCTTTTTGATCCAGTGGGTGATAACGCCGGTTCTTTTGCCGAGGATGCCAGAACTGATTTCCTCCGATAACAAACCAAACAATTCATTGATTACCTTGGGGTTTTGCAAATCCAGATCTACCTGGAAAGGATAAAATTCGCGGTAGAAGAGAACGTCCTTATCCAGGCCCTTAACCCTTTTTCTGAGCCACAAAGTCTGATCAACATCCGGCAACAACACCGTCCGTCTTGAAATAACAGGATTGCCGCTGGCGTCCTTTTCCGGAAGGTATAAATAAATATGGCCGTCCTCATCCTGTTTCCTGATGTCCTCCAGATCCAGGTCTGCCCATTGATCCGGACATTTCAAATAATAATCAAAATAGCGGCTGTTGCCTTCAAGCGCTTTCAAGAACCACTCATGTTCTGCTGAGGTATGGTTGAAAACAAGGTCGGTAGCAATTCGGAATCCTCTTCGGAGGGCTTCCCTGAGAAATTGCTTGAATTGCTCTTCCCCGCCCAGTCGTTTTGCGGGTTTGTACTCTGAAATATCGTAGCCGGCATCCCCATAGGGGGATTCGTAATGGGGAAGAAGGTAAAGGTTTTTAATGCCTATGTTATCCAGGTAATCCAGCATATTCATAAGAGATCGGAAGTCGCCGTTTCCGTGCTCATCCGTTCCAAAATATTGCACATATAAATAGTACCAGGGGTCGGCATACCATTGATCCGGCAGTTGATCCAGGACCGTTTCCAAAGAGAAGCCCTCTTTGATTTTATTTTCCTGCAATGCTCTTTTACCTTTCAACAGATTGCGAAAAAAAGACACTAAGATGGCTTCGGCATCTTCTCTGTTTTTGGCTACAGTCCGGCAGAGCTGATCAATGGTTTTGATGTCCTCAGCTGTGGTATAGGTTTCCTTACCGTCCGGCATCAGCTGTTCAGACCAGCTGTTTTGTACCGAAAAACAAGAGCGGATAGCCGCGGCTTCCAGTCTGGTTTTCATCTTTATCTCTGATAGTTCTGCAAAAAAGGTCTGCATCGCTTGTTCGTGACCTTTTTTTTCCAATTCCACCAAACGAAAATAGTCGATGATATGTGGCCAATCATTTTGGGCTTTTGAAGATAAAAAAGAACGAAAAGAATCATTCTCCTTATACCTTTCGAAAAATACTCTTTGCTGCTGATCGAAGATTCCTGGGTTCATTGGTTTTATTTTGGCTCCATTCAAATTAGAAGGAAGATATAAAAATATTACTGTATTTTTAAAGTCATAAAAAATATGAAAACCCGTTAAAACCTTATTTCAGTATGTCCAAAAAAACCAATGAAAACAACCCTGATCATGAAAACGATCAGGTAGTTCCTCACTATTGTTCCGTCAAACAAGGCCCGGAGCGCACCTTCGGCCCGGATATCATCACCGAAAGGGCCCGGCTGATCCTTATCAATGATAAGAAGTGGGTAAACGGCACCATACTGCACTATTATTTTTTTGACCGCGATACCGACGGAGAATACGTCTATTTCCCGAACGGCCGCCGGAGCTTCCGTTCCTGGGTCGGCAGTACGCGCGAAAAAAACGTCCTCAGAGAGGCCTTCCAGGAGTGGATGGACATTGGCATCGGGCTGGTGTTTAAAGAAGTGAACAACAGGGAAGAGGCAGAGATCCGCATTGGTTTTATGGAGGGCGACGGCTCCTGGTCATTTGTGGGAAGGGATATTCTGAATGTACCCGTGCATGAAAGAACGATGAACTTCGGCTGGGATATCGTCAGCTCTCGTGATGGCTTTGATGTAGCTTTGCACGAAATCGGCCACACTATGGGCTTTCCTCATGAACATCAAAACCCTTTTTCCGGTATCGTTTGGGACGAAAACAAAGTGTACGAGGCGCTGGCGGGGCCTCCTAATTTCTGGCCCCGGGAAATCACCTATCGCAATATCATTCAAAAGCTACGCCCGGATGAAGTGCAGGGTTCCAACTGGGATCCCGACTCTATCATGCACTATCCCTTTGAGGAAGGCCTGATCAAAAGTCCGGCCAAATATCGACGGGAGGGCATTTCTCCTCGTCCCGGGCTTTCCTCCAGAGACAAGACCTGGGCCAAGAACTTTTATCCGCCCTTTGACCACGAAGAGGAATTGCCTCACCTGAAAGTGATGTCTTCCTATTCGTTTAACCTGCGACCTTCAGAGCAAAGAGATTTCGTGTTCATTCCTCCGCACACCCGTTATTACGATATCGGTACTTTCGGGGAAATGGATACGGTTATGGTGCTGTTTGAAGAGGAAGATGGCGAATTGAAATATCGTTCTGGAGATGATGACAGCGGGAAGGACTATAACGCCCGCATCCGCATGCGCCTCTTTAAGGGGCATCGATATGTGATCCGGCTGCGATTGTATTTTAAGCATCATACGGGAGCTACCGCAGTGATGGTTTGGTGATTGTG
>CAZJQS010000077.1:0-26067 GCA_964548175.1 uncultured Saprospiraceae bacterium | reverse complement strand
CTACTTTTAAGACAAATGAGGCTGGTAATGGTTCGTGGGAAGAGGAGAAAAGTTTTGATTGAAGGCCGTAAAGTGAAATAGAGATTGATTTATCCGGGGACAAACGAGTCTAGTCAACAATTACAGGACTTTTCTTCCCTACTCCGCTAATTTGCAGAATGTGAATGGCTCTGGTCATGGCAACATAGATCAAGGCCTTCTCTCTTTTTTCGTACTCTTCCTGCTCAAATCGATCCCAGCTTTCAAAGCCTCTGGGACGGTAAGGCATGGTCCGGTCATTGACATTCATTAAAAAAACCACTTTAAATTCAAGTCCTTTCATATTATGAAAGGTGGACAAACGAACTCCGGAAGTTTTGTTACCCGTTTTAATAGCATCACTGATATCATAATAAGGGATTCCTTCTTTGTGTAATAAAGTTTTTATAGATTTGATGTCTCTATTGAAGTGAGCAGCAATGCACATTTCATTAAAACTGAAAGCACCTGGATGGTTGTTCGCCGAATATTCCCGAAGCTTTTTAATGATGTGAATGCCCTCCTGACCTTCATCTCTGAACACTTCATAGGATGGTCTAACACCTCCTCTTCTTAGGGAAACATATCCATTTTTCCGTTCGGTTTCTCCGTCAAAGTCATCAAAACGGATGGCCTTGATACAGCCTACAGCAGTTCTGCGGATTTCCTCGGTTGTCCGGTAATTAATCTTTAGGCGTCTGCTTCTTCTTCCTCTTATGTTGATGCCGGCCTTGGAAAAATTGATTCTTCGGCTATAGACTCTTTGCAGCGGATCTCCAACAAAAAAAAGATCATTAGGCTTTTCAGCAACGAGCGCACGTAACATTCGCAACTCAACATTACTGAAGTCCTGGACTTCATCTGCAATAATATGCGCAAATGGCTTCTCTTCTTTGAATCGATAGTAGTCATAGACCAAATTGAAGACCTCCTCTTTATTTACATGATTTTCTTTTTTCTTTAAGGACTCATATGCCTTTACCAGGCTCCAGATATTCATTTTATCTTTTCTTGAAATTCTTTGTTTTCTGCCGACTCTGGAAACTTTGTAATAGGCGTTTTCATCCTTTACATTATTGAAAAGGATCACCTGTTTATATTCTTCTTCTAAGAAAGCAGCCTCAAAGGTGGAAAGCTCAAACTCAAGCAAGTTTCTCCACAATTCAATACCTGATTTACAGCCAGGGAAGTCTAAAATTTTAACATCCTGACGAACCAGGCCTAATTCCTTAGCATGCTCAACTGCAAATGCATCGATATTAATGACCGTCACCTTACGAGAATCGATATTCATACCCGATAGTTCCTGCTTCAGATTCTCTGTCAAGCTTTTTGTAAAAGTGGAAAAAAGTATGGGTCCATACTCATAGGAAGGACTATGATCCTGCAACCATTTAGCACGGTGCAGAGCCGCCACGGTTTTTCCCGTTCCGGCGCCTCCAGTAACTTTTACGCTCCCATTAAAACTCCCTTGAACCAGCTTTCGCTGTGAAGGATGCAAATAAATCTTCCATTTCTGTAAATCTCCACTTAAAATATCATTCAGTTGCTGATCATCGGTCAAACTAAAGAAACTGCGCTGATTATTGGCGCTTTGCTGCTGAGTTACAAAGTCTTCAGACGCCACTTTGCCTTCTTCCACCTCGATGATCAGCTGTTCAACCGGTTCTCCATCCAGTAAGAAAAACAGGTTCTCAAAAGCTTCCACCGGTAAATACTCTTCCATTTGTTCCAGGTCATCCATTGAGTTAATCCTTCGGATGGAGGGCAGCAGTACTTCCGGCACCCCTACTTTTATCAAATCCTCGTCGCTTACATTGCCCAGTAACATAGCCTCAGATGTTTTGGGGCCATAGCTCGCGGCTTGTTCTTCTACTACCTCCGGTGCGGTGTAGATCTGGTAGGACTGTGTTTGATCATTCCATTGAAAAACTTTGTTTTCGGCCCAGGCCATGGCTTTATCGTGATGATCGGCCCAAAGCAAATGAAAAACGTCGCCCTCAGAGGGGTGATGAATGATGGCCCGGTAAGTTTTATCGATTCTCGCTGTTCGAAGATTGGCGTCTTTAAAAGTAGAAATAGGCTCTAAATGAATAGCTGCTGATTTGGAGTCTTCCTGGAATTTTCTAATAAAATCACCTACCTTTTTCTGCGCATGCTTCGGCAGGTTGATTAAAGCATCGAAAAATTTATCGTAGAGCATTAATTTCATGATAAAACCGGATTTTTTCGTCAAAGAAGTTGTGTAATATCGAATTCTTCAGCGCTTATCTCAGTGTATCCTTTATCTTTGAATATTCTGGCCTGTTCTTCATCCAAAGGCCCCAGGAAAATCTTTTTTTGCTCAAAACCAAGAACAGCTTCGGCTTCTAAACGGCCTACTTCATTGATCAAAGCAAAGGTTCCATCCTTCGAAAAAGGAATCTCCTTCTCCATCAACTGCCTGACGATAGAGTGATATTCCATGTCGTAATACCGCAAAACTTCTTCTATATCTTCACCACCTTCTTCAGGCATGTGCTGAGGAACAGCCTCGTCACGGAACTTGATATGAATTTGTTCCTCTCCCATCTGAGTAAGATTAAACATCCACCAAAAAAATTGCCAGGAAGCTTTATCCACATTCTCTCCAGTTAAACAAAGACCAATACTGCAAAGTAAGACCCAATCTTTCATTCCGACAAAAGCACTGAGCTCCAGTTCTTCTAAGTCAGGAAGCTCCAGCATTACAAAAGCATCTGGTTGATTATACGCGTTGGCCTCCGCCAAGGTTATTTCACCGGAGAAAATCTTATAAGCGTCTGAGGGATCGAAGCGCATAGAAGAGTTCACGAAAACACCCAGATAAAATTCAAACTGCTTCCTCAGGCTACTGGGCTCATCAGCATGCAATAATAACCATAGGAGCCGATCCACACTGTTTTTTAATTCAAACATCCCTTCCTCGTAGTAGCCGTTTCGCTGGGCCAATTGTTTTATAACTCTTTTGTTATTGCTCTTCTTCGCCAGCTTGCCGCCCAGGTCATCCTCCTTACCATCTTCATAAAGGTCAATGTCTTCCCAGGTGAGCGTCCAGGTCAGAAACCGCTGAGACCTCACCACTGCCTGTCTTTTTTGAATATCCCCTTCCACACGAAGATGTTCTTTGGTGGCATGATACAAGTAGCCGTCCAAAAAAACGGCAACAGGCAGGAATCGCAACAGTTCCTCCCGCTTGCATTTCTTTCCCCCTATCTCTGCTTCTATACAAGTCATCAAAAAATCGGCTTCGGTATAAAAAGAGACGCCCTGACTCGGCCCCATCGCATATTGTGGGCGAATAAAATAAGTGAGCTTTTTATCGTTCGCAACCATGGTTAGATAATAACATACCACCCCATCCTGATTACTGACTTCAAAGGACCAGCCCTGCTGCTTGCGCTCATCTTTGAGGGCCAGATTCCGGATCAGACGGATAAAACGATCCTCTAATTCTGATTCTTCGATTTGACCGGACTTCAGGATATTGCTAAGGCCATTCTCATAAAATTCCAGTTGCTCAGATCGCTCTATCAGAGATTGAAACAGTTTTTCCGCCCGTTCTCTGCTCAATTCTTCCTGAGAATATTGATTGCCGTAGCTGTAAATACAGTGATAACAGCCGTCTTTTTCTTTGTGCCGGCAAGTGCATTCTTTGATCGCACTATATGCCAGTTCCAATACTTTTAAAAACACCTCTGGTTTAAACAACTGTTCCAGATAACCTGTTCCTCCGGGTACGGTATCGTATAAAACCAGGTATTGATCGCTTTGATTGTTTTGTTGGTTGGGCTCCCGGTAAGTTTCTATGCGAATATGCTGCGGATTGCCCTTGTAATATTTTCTAAGGCCCAGTTCAATCCCCGATTTGTATAGCAACACTTTGTCATCTGCTTCATAAGAAGCTACCGGTAGCAGTATTTTCAAAGCTTCCGTTCGCATTTCGCGGTACAAATAAACTTCCTCAAAAACCTCATCCATTCGATCCTGATAGGCATGTCCGCGATACTTACAATAAGCGTAATGGTAATCTCTGGCTTCCTTGCGCTGGTTGCTGTTTCGTCCGTCTTTCTTAAGGCGGGTAGAGGTAGCGTGACCACAATATTTGCAGGTAATATATCCCGCTCTTGGCACTTTCCGATCGGCGATGGTCAGCGTCTGACTGTATTCGTTGTGATCTTCTGAAGTACCTTCATTGACATCGATGACATCTATGCCACGCACGAATTCAAAGCCAAAACCTTTTTCTTTGATGGCGTAGGCGCCAAGTGTTTTCCCTGAATTAAATCGCAGGTGATGCGTCCGGTGCATAAAGCCACGCTCACGCTCTTCGGCGCTGTCATCTACCCTGGCATCTGATTCAAAATTGAAGGACTTTACCAACTGCAACTTCAAAAAAGTGTGCTGGTTGGAATGAGCCTGCCAGGATAGGTCGCCGCATTTCGGGCAGGGACCTTCGATTGCTTTTTGGACTTCTTCCAGATGATCACACACACTACAAAACTTGAATTGTCGAGCCTCCTCCTGCCAGTTGAGCACTGTCAGACCAGTAACTTTGAGTTTGTACCCCTGAGTATAAAAAACATTGCCGGGTGTAAGTTCCCTGATCGCCATATTAGCCGGTCGAACTACCTCTTTCTCTTCAAAAACTGGTTTTCCAACATCCCCAGGGTTATGAGTTTTCATGATGCGAGCGGCCAGGGTCACGCCCGTTTCCGGGAAAGCATAGTTGGGCAACAAGCCGGAGTTAGTCATGTATTCCAACACCTGTCGCTTACGCAAAACCCGCCTGAGCCCTTTTTGGTTGCGAACCTCCGTGAGCAGATTTTGATACTCTTCTTCCTGCTTGCTGAGCCCTTTTTCTTTGATGTATTCATTAATGGAAAGAATCTTATCGCCCAGTTGATCATACTCTTCCTTGAGGTTTAAAAAGGATTTTTTCAGCGCTAAATAAAGACCTTCTGTCCGCATCCATCGCTCCAGTTCTTCAAATACCTGTTCTGATACTTCCCCTTCATACTTTTTCTTAAAACTTTCTAATAGCGGCACTTCATTAATTTTGGTAAAATGGATGAGCCGATTGAAAAAAAGAGAAGGATCGTTAAGCTGCAAAGAATTCATTTTCAGGCCCATTACACGAGCGGGAATTTTGTTCTGCTCCGGAGCCTCTGACGTCCAACTGTCGATGCAAAAAGCCAGGAAATGCCTTTTTAAAATTTCACGAGCCTCTAAATAACAACCCGGCGTATGCACCTCGCCCTGCATCATTTCTTTCGGTTCCTCAAAATAATATAGATCATGTGGAGCCGTATTGGCAAAGTTAAGGATCAAAGCTGCTCCAGATTTTCGACCGGCCCGGCCGATACGCTGCAAAAAATTGGAGACCAGAGGCGGCACAGAGGTATTCATGGCCATATTCAAATCGCCTATGTCGATCCCCATTTCCAGGGTAGAGGTTGCCATGAGAACATTCAATGAATTGTAGCGAGGTCGCTCCCTGAAATCCTGCTCCTTCTTCTCTCTGTCTCTGCGTTCCAGCAAACCAGTATGCTCGGTGGCGTATATCCGCGGAGAGCGCTGGCGATTATACACCTCCTGGTAATAATTACCTGCCTTCAGAACGGGCTGCTTCTGGTAATGACCGGTGCAGCGATACTGCAAACACGCGGCGGCTTCAACTCGGCCTGCTTCCTGCTCCTCTACGGTCAACTGATGCCTGCAGCGATCACATTCCAGGCTCAATCCGTGCTTACTGACCACCATACTTTGGGGCTCAAGAGCATAATTCCTGATCTTTTTGGCTTCCATCTCACTAAAAATCTCTACTTCCTCATCGGCTAGTATGCTGAAAAGCTGATCGTAAAATTCATTAATAGCGTCCCGATGATCAGAATTCAGCAAAAACGTTTTTTTATAATAGGCATGAAACCAATTCTCCGATCCAGTAGAAAAAGAACTATCCAGTAAGCCGCGGCTTTCCCGCTCCGCCGTAACAATACGAGGGAACCGATCCTGAGCGTGAAAGTTTTGATTCATGTAATGCCGCTTATCCTGCATCCAGTTCAGATCCCATAAGCTCAGTTTTGTATCGCGAAACTTAGACAAAAACGGGTGATCCACCCCTCCACGCATACGTATGCGGTGCAAAAGCCCATGCAAAAATGCCCCAAACACTTTTTCATCCACCGACTGATTCCAGTTCTTTTCCAGCCAGGGTTTCACTTTATCGATCGCCTGCAATACTCTTTCGGCCTCAAAGCCGACGGCGGAAGAGGCCGTTTTTTCCAGCGTCTGCCCAATTTGGGCATTGTAGCCAAACTCCGATTGGATCTCCCAGGCTATCCTGCTGTCAAACTCCCGCACAAAGGTAGCCTGGAAATGGTCATCTTTAATTCTTTTGCCCTCAATCGACACTTTTCCGAGTAAATCCGGGGGAAAAAACTTATTGAGGTATGCTGACAAAGGACGCTCACCTCGTTCATCGCTTTTTTCTTTCCAATAGTTGATGAAAGCCTCAGTGAGATCAACCACAGACACCGGCCTCTCAAACTGGTTGATAACCGTCTGCAGGGCAGTGCGGAAGGTGAAACGAAAGTTCCGCGCCTGGATATAACCGGCCAGGTGAGCAGCATCCTGAACGCTGTTGGTGAAGCCGAGCAGCTTGCGCTCCTTCTCGGGAGCGGGCAGCAAATCTGAGGAAAATAACTGACTGGTGGTAATACTGCTCAGCGTAGATACGCGTGAACCGATGATCACGATGGAGTTTCGAGTAGCACACTCGGGACACTCGTGAATCGCCCGGTTATTTTGTATTTTTCGATAGGCTACCACAGCTATTCTGTCAGAACCTTCCTCATCATGCATCATCAGAGAATCGATATCCAGATAACCGCGAAGCATGTCGGTAAATTCGTAGGCGTCGATGGCTAAATGCTCGGGTTGATCGAGATTTAAGAAGTAAACATTTTTATCATTGTTGTAATAGCGAGCCTGAATATCTCCAACAGCCGACTCGAAGTAGTCTTTCGCTTCTAGTTTCAACCCCAACCAGCCGCTGGCGCCGCAGTCCCGGCAAAACCAAACTGGCAGGGCCTGTCTGACAGCCGGGATGTTGTGATAGGACCGCCAGCTGAAAACAGGTGTTTGTGATAATTCTCTCAACAATTGCCGCAGCTCTCTTCCCCATAGCTGTACCTGAAGGTACAACAGCGGCAACTGTATTTTTTTATCTGTCAACTGCACCTCATTACGAGCTTCAGACAATAAAGATAAGGCCGATTGAATAACCGCTTCTTTCGGGTTGAAGTGGGCGGCAGCATCCCAATCAGGCAACCTTGCAAATTCATCATTGATCCGGTCGAGTGCTCGCATCAACTGCCTCATGCTGGGCATTTGTTCCTTACAAATCGCTATCAGATCCCATATAAAAGTCAGCTCTTTTAATTCCCTACCCAGCCCTACCGGATCGATGGCCGGATTGATCCCCCAAAGGTCTTTTTGCCGATCCAGATAAGACTGGTATTCTTCTCCTGCAGAAAGAAGAGTATCCTTTAGCTTGTAGGCTGTGGGAATCCTCTGGGAAAGTGCTTCTCTCGTTTTTCCAAAAAAAACTTCCTGTGCCTGTCTTTTTTCATCGATGATGGCCGCCTCGGTGATGGATTCCCCGAATACCTTCCGGGCGTACTCGGCCAGCAAGCTTTTGGCCTCTTCTCCCGAACCGATAGTGGCGGACGTGCCGACCGGGCATAACTGTCCGACCTCCAGTCCAAGCTTGAGCTTGAGTCGGCGAATGAGATTGGCCACGTCAGTCCCCTGAGCGCCGTCGTAGGTGTGTAACTCATCCAATACGAGAAATTTTAGCAGGGACGGATCTTTCAGATTATAATGCCAAAGATGATGGAAATTGCTCCGCATAAGACCGTAATCCAGCATCTTAAAATTGGTGAGCAAGATATCCGGTGGAGCATCGATGATGGTATTGCGGTTTTCGATGATGTGGTCCTCGCCCATGAAGGCCGGGTATTTGGTCTTGTCGCGGCCTTCTCCGATGAAAAGGCCGGCGGTGATCTTTCCTTTCAGTCGAAGATCTCGATGGATGGCCTCCGCCAGTCGTCCGGCCTGGTCGGTGGCCAGGGCATTCATAGGGTACAGAATGATGCACTTGATGCCGGACCGGTCTAGGTGTTGATAGCAGTAGTCCAGAATGGGATACAAAAAGGCTTCTGTTTTACCCGAACCGGTACCGGTGGTTAGAATGGTTGGCTCCGGCTCGTGCCCCTCACGGGCGCTGAGCTGCTGGAAGGCCTGCAACTGATGCGAAAATGGCGGAAAGGGCGGCTTGATCTCCAGTGGAATCGACTCTGTCCCAGCTTCACTCTCAAAAGGCAGCCTGGTGGAAATGTAAGGCCCTTTGAAAAGGCCTTCCTCCTCATCGGTCACCTTTTCCATGAAGGCACGCCGCACCTCGGGCTCCTTGAACGCAAAGGTAGTGCGCAGGTAGGACAGGATGGATTCCTTGACTTCGTAGGCTTGCTGGAGTGTGAGCATTCAAATTAATTTAACCGGGTAATAAACCTATTTCTTTAGCTAAGTCTTTGTATAATTTTGAAAGTGGACGCTTTAAAAGATCATCTTCATGATAATAATTACCCACAATAAACCTATCTATTTCCTTTTCAGTGAGATTTACTCGTTTCAAAAGCTCCAATAACTCCTTTCTTTTTGATTCATTATAGATGTGTTTTTTCCAATAAATTTCAGAAGCCACATCAGAATGATTCTTGTATATTTTATCTAACTTAAACCTTTTGACATGATTTTCAAACCTTACTTTATCTGTAGGACTTAAGGTACTAGGTATTCCAATCTCGATTTCTATTTCTGCTCTTTCAGAAATAATTTTTTCTATCACATCTTGGGGGCTTGTTTTCCAAAAAAAGAAATGGTCCAGATTGTCATGATATGGATGAGGATAATCATCTAAAGATGTAGGATCGTCACTTTTTGAATGATTACAATAACTGCAACTTGGAATTAAATTAAAAAAAGAAGTATAGAAGTAAGGATAAGAATCTTTAGGCCAAAAGTGATCTAATTGACATAATACCTTTTGAGCAGGTTCAAATGATAAAAGAAATTGTGTGCCGCAATAAGGGCAAGCCTTTACCCTTAATTGATCAATGATCCATTTCGTATATTTCTTCCTTATCCTATCATACCTATTCGTTATCTTTTTATCTTTTACCTGATCAATAGTTTTCCCTAGATCATGCAATACTTGGTTAATTTCTTCAATAATTGACTTTAACTCAATTGGCTTTCCAGTAACAATTCTTTTAAATCTTTCGAAATCATTGTTCTCATCTAGTATGTATTGCCAAAATAAACGTTTAGTTGCAGGGAGAGTTAAAATTGTGTTCTTCAACAAAATTACTTCAGACTTTCTTTTATCATATGATTCAGTTTGAGTTTTGGGATTTATTAAATCCCAAAATTTTTCAGCAACTTGGTCGTATGGGATGTTCCTACCGTTTTGATATTTGAATTCAAGTTTTTTCATAGAAAGTACTTTAATTACTCTGATCTCTTAATCTTTTTAATTCTTCCTCAAGTCTCGAAATTCTCTCTTCCATACTTTCTCTTTGTATGTATCGATCATACAATTCAAGAAGCTTTTGATGAATTATTGGCTCTCCAATTTTATCTATTAGCGCCTTAATCAGCTTCTTCCTTTCAGATTTATCCCTAGGTAATAGTAAGGCATTGCTCTCATTATCCCATTCTTTGATGTCTTTTATTAAATTTCTTATTTTTTCACTTACGAAGTCCCCAATAATGCCATCTTGAATGAAAAAAGAGTCAGTTAAAAGTGTATGAATATTCGCCGCAAGTGTTTTCTCTTGGTTCACCCCGGGAACTACTTTGCACAATCCAGATTCATCTTTATCTAAAAATAAAACATTCTCTTTTGGCAGGTCTGAAATAAGGAAGGGAGAATGGGCTGTAAGAATAATATGGACTTGAAATTGATTAGCAATAAAATTCTCATTCTGAAAAAACTTGAGAAGTGCCTTAAGATATTGCTTTTGCCATTGTGGATGAAAACCTATTTCAGGTTCATCTAAAAAGATTACGTAGCCTGGTAAAATCTTTTCTCTGGCCTCATAAAATCTCCCAATTAAGGAAAGAAATGATTTTTCTCCAGAACTTAATCCACCTAAGGAATACGCTCGGTTAAAATACCAATCATAGTTGAATGGGTCTAAATTTTTAAAACCAACTTCATTTACTTTTTTGAAAAACTCAGTTACCTTTGAAACAAGTTTCGTTGGAAAGGTTATTATGTTCAGTTCACTAATATGATTCTCATTCTGCTGTATGAAATCAAGAAGCTCAATAATAGCCCGAGCGTCAATAAAAAAGCCAAGCTCCAACATTGGAATATTAAATAGATCTTGATTTGATATTTCTTCTCCTCTAGCAAGCCTGCTATCTAAATCTATTAAGTACCTTATTGGTCGTTCATTTGTAATCATTCCAATTCCATCATAAACCACTGCACAAAAAAGGGCAAAGCGAAAATGCCTTATTTTATCTTTTTCGCGCTCCAATAATCTATCTTTTATTGATTTTAAAACTCTTTGCATCTCTTTTGGCTTCCCTCCATCGCGTTGAAAAACTTCTACAGCTTTATCTAGTAAATATTCCCAATGGACTGATATTTGCAGAAAATCTGGTACTCTTATTCCCAGGTCATTTATATATGAACCTTCAACACTTCCAAAAAAAATGGCAGCCGATCTTACTTCTTTTGCTCTGAATGATAGAAATTCAAAATTTGGATATAGCTGAGCCGAATGACCAGTAATTCTTGCTCTTTGATTTGTTGACAAATCCGTTATATCCTGATTATACCGATCTTGAAATGTCCTCAATTCATTATCAAATGAATAAGAGTAGTAGGCCACTTCCCCAATCAATCTTTCTTCTCTTTCAATTTCATGGTTTCCTAAATATTGGACATGACTATCTTCTACATCCATATTGGTTTTATAAAATAATTTTTCATTCTTGCAATAAACCAATAGAGCCTCATTTTTCCAACCATATCTAGTTCCTCTCGCAATATGATTCACCAAAAACTCCAACAAATTACTCTTCCCAGCTCCATTCTTCCCTACAATCGCTGTCACATTTGAAATTCTATCCCCAAAAAAATTGGGAATGTAATCTTCTCTTTCTTCTATAATTAGCTCCTTTGAGGACGGATTAAAATCAACCCAAAATCTTGAGCTGAAATTAAATCCCTGTTCTTCAATATTTTTAAACTTTCCTACATATGCGTATATAATTTCCATAAATGAAGTTTTAGTTTTCATTATTTGGATACTCCTTCACCTCCCTCCACCATTCACCAAAAGCCTCCGCCACTCGCTCTACCCCCAACTTCTCAAAATCCAATCGCGTACGAACGACATACATGTACTTCGACACCTGAGTTCCATTCTCCAGATCCGGATAGTTGTCTCCCAGGCGGGTGCGGAAATGGTCGATGAGTTGACGACGTAACGCTCGCTTGTCTTTGTGCTCCCCTTCATTGATCTGACAGCGGATGCAAAGCTGGTTGTTGAGAAGCTCCAGGTATAATTTACCTTTGCAAGTGTTATGAACTACCGGCAACCAGGTATCATCGGCATTGATCCCATATTGTGTACCGCCTCGGTTGGTAACCGGATACATGCGAAACTTTATGCCGTCCAGATGCTTTTGCATTTGGTAAAAAAAAGAGTAGTAATAAAAGTGGTCATGGACTTTTCCTTTCCTTTTCCAGTTGGTGGTGAGTTGTTTCCATTGTGCCGCAATGGCTGTTCGATAAGCCTGGGCCAAACGAGTAAGATCGGGCTCTGCCCTCCCCTGCAGAAATTGATCCAGGATTTCGAGTAAATCTTCATGGCCGACCTTTCTGCTTTTTTTCCCCGAACGTTTTTCTATGAGCCAGCCGGGCATGTCCAGGTCTTTTGTGCCTAATAAAAAATAGATGCCTTTTCGCTTATCTGATTTCTCAAGCCACTCTGTTTGCTTTTTCAACTGGCTGGAATAAAGAACGGACATGTACTTACATTCAATGTAGACCTCCGTCCCGTCATCAAAATTCACCTGCAGATCAAATTTCCCTTTTAGAGGTTCCATAATGGGGTCTGAAGGCTTAGCCTTGATGCCGGTAAATAGCTGGGCAAAATTGGCGTCTTCCAACAGCTTTTTGAGCAGAATCTGATGGGTGATCTCGTATTCCAGGGCCATGGTTTCCTGGAAGTAATAGTCGATGGTGTTTTGTGTGTTGTTCATAGGTATTGTTTTTTGGGGGGATAGTTATTAAAAATTGGAACACATTTTTTGGGGTTGTGTAAAAAGACCTAAGGACTTTTTACACAACCCCTATGGTTCCTCCTTGTCTCCCTTCCGCTTTATCTCATAAACAAACTGGCAGATGGCCGATTTGCCGGCGCCGGGCCCGTGGTACTCGAATACCTCCACTGTTTCTGTTATCCGGCCGGCTTCCAAAAAACCGGATAAATTTTGAGGCGTGATTTCCCGAGTTTTAATGCCTACATCATCATAGGTAGGATCGTGATCAATAGCAGTAGATTTAATATCCATTTTTTTTCGCCCGCTCAGGTCTATAGTGAAACTTTGATTGGTAAAAACCCGTGATCCGCCGATGTCCGAATGAAAACTCCATTCGTTACCGATGCCGTTTGTTTGTAGAACCTTAGCATCTATTCTTTTGATCTCAAGGATGGTTCCGGCGGAAAAGGTCTTGTTTTTTAAACCCTCAAGATTTGGGGGCAGACTTTTTTCTTCCCGGGATTCTTGCTTCAGTCCATATCTCAGGGCTATTAGGCCAATGATTAGGTACAACAGATATTTTGATCTCATTAGTTTTATGATTTTATTTTCGAATGGATTTTGATTTTCGGTTCAGTGCTCAGTGGAACGACCTAAAGGCCGTTTTCCAAACAGCGTGAACGCTGTGGTCCGTTTTTCATTTTTTATACAGGCTTTCTGCTCTTTGGAAGGCAGGCTCACCGTATTGCGCTGCTAGTTGCTTCCAACTGAAAGCCCTTTCTCCAAAGACTTCTTCAAAGGTTGCTCTTGTTCGTTTTCCATACACCCGCAGATTGTGTAAATACCGACTGCTGGTTAGTGCCATCAAGTCGATATCTATATGGCGATCAAACAATAATCGAATGAGGTCTTTTTCAGCCGTCAGACTGGCCATTTGCTTGCCTTCAAAGCCTTGCTGGACCTTGGCTTCAATGATGACCAATTGATCCTCTGAAAACAGACAAAAATCAAAGGTGCGCTTGTCGGGATAATCACTAAAGCGGATGGATTCGCCGCGCATTTTGAAAACATCCCGGTATAGACATACCTCATAGCCAGCTTCCCATTCCACACTTGTATCATATTGGGTACCGATGGCCTCGTTCAACCAGGCGACAAAAGCCTGAGGCTGCTTTCGGATGTGTTCGTAAAGCAGGGCGCAGAAATAGCGCTCTTCCCGAGTGATGCCGCTCCAATTGTTTCCATCGAGATAACTAAACCCCATAATCTAATTTTTTTGGGTTAAAATTGGTTCGATCCCATACTTGCAGATCCGTGTCGAAATTATTTGAGCACAGATTATCCCGGGTTTTAGCGGAATATTTCTTCAAAATGCTTCCACACTTCTTTATAATCTTCCACCCGGTCGCATTTGTCAAAGGGAGCGTAGTAGATGACCTCTTCCCCCTGATAAAGCTCGGAGCGGGTGATGGTGTAGTGTAATTCTCCTGCTGTTGGGCAGGCCAGCTCATCAAAGCGACTGGTATCGGGCTGATCTTCCGGCCCCATGTCTTTAATGGACTCCCACTCGGCACGGGTGAGGCCGACGCCGCTGAGGCCCTTACTGCAGGTGAATACGATATTACCTTCTCGGTCGTACCAAGTGTCGTCTTCGTTCTGCTGCAGGACGGGAAACTGCACCTGGTAGATCAGGATCAGCTCTTCCAGCGTGAGGCCCAGGGCCATGGCCGTGATGACGTCGATCTCCACCAGGGCCCAGCGACGCTCGTAGTAGTTGCGCAAAGGGATATCCCAACTCCAGTTTTTGTCTAAAGTGGAAAAAGGCTTTAAACGGGCATCTTCGTTTGCCCAGGTATCTTTTTTGAAATCCTCCTGCCAGTGGCGCTCCCAGAGAGGGGCGTAATATTTTGAAATGCAGGATAACAATAAAGCTCTTGTTATCAGTTTTTGTCTAAATTCACCTCCATACTTTAATGGTAAATTATTGATAATACTACTATCATATAAGCCCGATTTTCCAGTACTTTTTGTAAAAAAATCAGCTACTACGGAAAAAGATGTGGCTGCAAACTCAAGAAGGTCTTTTTGATCAAAAAACAATATCGATTTAACTGTATGAATATGAGAAGATTTGCAAACTAGTAGTGCGCTATTAAGAGTTCTCTCTCCGGCGATACTTAACATAGCTCTGAATCCTAGTTTATACTCCTCGATCCACAGTTTTTCCTCCCTCACCCCTTCAATCCGCTCGCGAAACTTCTGCACCTCCTCATCCGGCACATAATTCGTGCGCGGCACAAAGTCCTCGGGGATGCGAGTGAGGTCGAGGGTGTCGTAGTCGGAATTTTTAATGCAGACTTGCGTGGGTGTTTTATATAAAGGATTGCCGACAAAAAAGTGCGGGCCGCTGTAAATCAGTTCGTATTGTTCCAGCTCAGGGAAACGCGTTTCGCGACGGATGATGCCCTTGTCCTGTGCATTGGTTTCATGCCAGCCTTCTGACACCATTACTTTAAAATCCCCCACTTTGGTCGGGAAGCGGCTCAGTTTTTCCAGTACGCTCACGATCTGTTTCGTATGGATGCTTACCAGTTTGGCTGTTTCCCAATCATCGGAATCTTCAAAGGTACGGGCAAGAATCTTCAGGACATCTGGTGTGATGTGGATAATACGGTCTTTATGAGGGTGGATGTTCCACACCATTTTTCCCAATTGCTCATCTTTAATCTTGTATCCACCTGCCAGGCCACTCCCATTATGAACAAAACAACTATCAATAGTAGTCGGATGGAAAAGATTGTTCATGGAAAAAAATTGGGGCATTGAATTAGAGCCGGCATAAATGTGAATGCCATAAAAAACATGATGATCAATTTCAGCAAAAAGCATCAATTCATTTTTAAACTGAAAATGATACTTCAATCGCTGATACACCTCTTTTCTCAACTTTCCTCCCTTGGGATCATCGTAAATGCCTTCGGGATGTACCAGGCCGATGTACCCCTGGGTATTGGTCAGTAAAAAGGAGTTGGTCACGACACATTTATACAAATTCGTCTGCTGTTTTTCCAGCAGCGGGAAGTTGGCAAAGGCATTCAGGAAGGTACTGCCGCCCTCATGCTCCAGTATCTCCATCTGGTATATGTCTTTGAGGATTTCAGATTCCTCCAGCAGTTGGTCGCGCATCTTGCGCACCTTGGGCGAAGAGATCTTTTTCACCAGCACCTCCGGTCTTTTTTCCGAGATCACCCCTTTTTCTTCAAACTGCAGCTTGATCCAGGGCGGGTTGCCCACGATCACATCGAAGCCCGCCCGCTCGCGGAATACTTCGATAAACTCCAGTTGGTAGTGAAAAAAGCGGTAGGTCCGGGCATATTGCTGTACCAATTCCAGTCGGCGGCTTTTGAACAATTCGGTGGAGGTGCGGTTGCCATATTCCAGCAGTACATCCGCGGCCTGGGAGGCCTCCTCTTCACGGCGATAAGAACGCAGGCTCATTTGACTGCTTCCGCCGAAGAGTTCCCCCTGCTCAATGATCTGGATAGCGGTCTCTCCCCGGTCTTCAGCTTCCCGCAGTTCTTTTTCCAGGTCAATATCCAGTATATTGATCAGATCCTCGTACCACTGGCGGCGGCTGGGCAGGGCTTCCGCCTGGCGGACGTCCCAGTACCAGAGGGCGCACCAGTAGTCCATCACCATTTTGAGTTTGAAGTAAGGCGCATTGGATTTGTTTCGTTCGGCGGCCAGTCGTTCTTTTTCGGCATAGGAGTCAAGGTCCATCGGGCACTGCTCCCCCATATCCAGGGCACCCCATACATCCACCTCGCTGCGCGTACAGGCATTCACCTGGGCCTGGAAGCGGTAGTGCTTTTCCAGCAGTTCATCGATGCGGCGGCAGATGGCCTGAAGGCGCGGCCATTCATTGCGGCTGATGGGCGCGCAGAAGGCTTGTCGCCATTCTTTGACGTATTTGCACAGGCCAGGATATTCGGCTTTCATCCAATCATTATCGGCCGAAGGCACCATATGCGCATCCGGCAGCAGGAAGTGGTAGATCTCATTTGTCTGGCGGCGAATACCCTTCCCGCTTAAGGCCAGCATTTTCGGCGCTTTTTTCCACCACTCTTTTTTAGCTTTTTTCTTTTTGGGGTCCAGCAAAAGGTCTTTGGCTTTATACACCTTCAGCCAGCTGCCCACCACGGCATTACCCACACCCAGGCGGTAGCCGAAGAAGGGCGTCTCCATTTTTTCATGGATGACGTTCAGCCAGAGGGACAGCTTGCCCAATTCGACGGCGGTGGGATTCAAATCCACCCCGTACACATTATTATTGGCGATGTAGGCTTTGACACGCTGCAGGTGTTCCTGGTACTCGCCCGGGTTGATCTTTTTTTCGGTTTCCTTTTGGCGGGCATCCAGGTAGGCCACGGCCAGTTGGTTGATCACCTCATTGTGGAAGGCGGCAGCGCCCATGGCCGGCTCCAGTATTTTCAGTCGAAGCAATTCGCGAGCTTCGATTTCGCCCTGGTCCAGTCGTTCGAGTATGGGCTTGAGCGTATATTTGACGGTCGTCTGTGTCAGCACCTCCGGGGTGTAGTAGGAGGCCGACTTCTGGCGGTCACGCCCGCTCATGCGGTAGATGAATTTGCCTTTTGGATGGATGATCATGCGGCCTTCCTCATTGTGCAGCACTTCCTCTTCATGGAAATCATCGCGACGACGGCGCGGCACCAGGAAGGTGCCGTCGTCCGGATTTTTCTTTTTGTGCACCTCGATGTAATCTTCGTCGGCAAAAAATCCTCGGTAGGACAGTAGGCTTTCATAGACGCTGCCGAGCTGGTTGATGCCCAGATTGGCGTAGCTGATGCGTCCGCGGGCCTTGCGCTTGTCTTTGCGAGACAAGCTCAACAGAGAGATGATCTCCTGCCATACCTTGTTGCGGAATTGCACCCGATTGAGGTAGTGGAGCCGTTCCTCATCAAACAAGGGCGAATCCAGGTGGACGACCTTAAAACTGCGGTTGTCGGCTGTTTTTTCCTGATAGCCCTTGCTCATCAGTTTAAAAAGCAGCTGAAGGCTTTCGTGAAAAAAATAGCCGTTGCGGGCCGAATCCGAGTGAAGTTGTACCTGCTCGAGATCACGCAGCATCTCGAGGCTGTAGCCTTTCAGGTAGACCTCATCATTGATAGGCAGGATGTTCAGGTCCGGCCTCGACTCTGCATAGAACAGGAAGAGGAGGCGGTACACCATACTCAGGCAGTCCTCTTTGAGCTGGTCGGCAAAATGCGGATCAGCTTCCTGCAGTTCATGGCCCTGCTGCTGCAGGTACCATATGGCCTCATTGGCCAGGGCTTCCACGGCGAAGATGACGCCCTCTTTAAGGTCTTTGGTCACCTCGAAGGCCTTTTTGTGGGAGTCTTCTTCCAGCTGTTCCATCAGCACGATGTCGGAATCGGGGGCCAGGCTGTTTTTCCCGCACAGCAGGTAAAACAGGCTGTAGTAGTTGCGCTGCTGAGAAGCCTCGTTAAAGAGGTCTTCCAGGTGAAAGCGCAGGTAGGAGCCCCGCATCCATTTTTCGGTTTCGAGCAGGTAGCATTCGTTGCCCGCCAGCATTAGGATGTAGGCTGGACGGCGGTGCTGGTCGAGCAGAAAGATCTCTGAGATGGCTTCGTTGATGATCTCAGGGGTGATCTCGAGGCTGTCGTCCCGCAACTTAAAGACATTGGCCCATTCCTCGGCCAGGTATTTTTGATCAAAAAGACCATCCGGTTCTTCATCGCCTGGGGAGATCAGCGGTTTCATTTCCATGATGAAGAGGTGGGGCTGATCACCGCGATAGAGTTGATGGCGAACGGGGATGACCTGCTTGCCGTTAAGTAGATAGAGTTCCTGGTAGGCGTTGGCATCGCCTTCATAATCGAGGGCTTTGAGCAGTTGGGTATGGAAGCGGTGCGTTTCGGTGATGACGTCTTTGGTGCGCAGGCGGCCTTCGAGTAGGCTTTGTTTGTAGCGGTAGTATTTATCTTTGAGGCTGTTGATCTGCTTGTTGAGGTTTTTCAGGCCTTCATTATCGTAGCCCGACTTCTTGAGGACTTCCTTGGCGAAGTCTTCGTTGAAGTAGTTGGTGGCGAAGAAGTCTCCTATGTTTTCGATGAAGCGGATCATGTGTGTTGTGTGTTCTGGTGATCACGTGTTCGAGTGATCAAGTTTGTATGTTTATTGGTTTTCTAGTTTTTTAGTTTCGATGGATATTATTTCAATTGTGGAGTCCGAAGTTTCGGAGCAATAAGCATCGTATAGTTGATGCATTTTTTCGAATTTCTTTTTTTTCTTTTTTAGAAATGACTCGAATTTATCTTTCAGATTTGAATTGATGTTTTTGACAATAGAGGCCTCGCCCTGTAGAAACTTTTTGGCTTTCTCAGCATCGGTTTTTCGAAAAAAAACAAGTTGTCTTTTCCTTTCCCTCAAATCTTCTTCTTCATCTGCTAATACGAGATTGACAAAATCTTTGGCTACTTGTCTTTTTCGGGCATCATTTGATTTATCGTCCCATTGAGAAAACTTAAATTCGCAAATTCTTTGATCGGTAACTAAGTCATATTCACTTTTGGAATTATCCGGACCTAAGGAGGTTCGGACAATTTTCTCACCATCATTCATGATTTTCTGTACAGTAATAGCCATTCCATAGGCATGAATAAGGTCATGAATCCGGGCATATATACTTTTCACTTCTAAAGCTTTTTCAAATAGAAGTTCAACTGGCCCCACCTGTTCGGAGATTTGAGATTCCACATCCCCATTCTTTTCCACTAAAGAAGTAAGTTTATTGATCTTTTCATTGATTTTTTCAAGGTGATTTCGCAGTAAAGCATCCATGTTTTGATCTTCCATTTTTTGTTTTTTGAGTTTAGTTTAAAAAGTGTTCAGTTGTTGAAAAAAACAGCCAGCACTTTCAAATAGGCGTCATTATTGAGTACAGTGAGGTCTTTGAAAAACTGGGATTTTTCGCTGAGTATGGTTTCTATTTGTTGCTGTTCACGTTCGCGGCGTTTTTGGAGGAAGATGGTTTGGGCTTTATCCTGGAGGATCAATTCGAGTTGATCTTTGGAGGTTTCGGCCCAGTTTTGGAGGTCTTTGAGGTATTTTTTTTGTTCATCTTCCTTTCGGATTTGCAGTTTTTGTTGCTCTTGTTTCATATAGAAATCATGTGCGTAGTCGATAGCATCGGGAAGCATATGCTGGATGCATTGTTGTTCGGCATCGGTGATGGGTTGATCATAGAGTTGGTCCTTAAGTTGGTATTGCTGAAGGAAAGCTCCAAGTTCCATAGGCCGCACGATCAGCCCGCCCTCCTGATCCAGGCCGATGACGAAAAATTCAGACAAGACGGGTTGTCCGAGGTTATTGGTGATTTGTCCATGGAAGAGGAAAAAGTGGTGGTTGGCCGGCAGCCGGTCGGTCTTAGCGATGAGGGCGATGCCCTTATCGATGTCCGCTTCCAGTTTGGTCATCAAATAGCGCACCAGCGGGTGCAGGTCGTACAGGACCTGGTATTGGGCCCATTCCCCCTGTCGTTTGCGAGCTTTAACGATGGCCTTTTGGACGATCTGCGGATCCACCGATAATTGATAATTCTCTCCATTAGCCGGACGTGCTTCCGGAGGCAGGTCGTACAGTATGTGGTTGAGTTCGGCGGTATTGGCAATTTCCAGGAAGCCGTTATCCTGTATGCGGACCTGGTCAGGCTGCAAGGCGTTTTTAGCGTCGAGATAGCGTACCAGTTCTGCATAAAAGCTAAAATCATCCTCAAAAAAAGAAGCCATTTCTGCGATGGGATGATTACCCAAAATCGCATCTGTCGTTTCGGGTTCCTCAAACAAGGCGAAGGGATCAAAATCATCGATGGAGTCCAGGAAAGCAGTGTCTCCTTCGATGATGGCCTGCATGGTTTTTTCCTCCTCTTTGCCGGCATCATACAGGTGCATAACGGAGCCGGCATCGCCGAGTGTTTTATAGACTTCCTCTTCTTTGTCGATCAGCTTTTCGAGTATGTACAGGTCCGATTTTACATCAGGATCACGAGACTGGGCGATCAGGTAAAAAATGTAGGGCGTATTTTTCTGTCCGTATCGATCGATGCGGCCGTTGCGTTGTTCCAGGGTGATGAGCGACCAGGGGATATCGTAATTGATCATATGGTGACAGAAAAAATGGAGGTTGACGCCCTGAGCACCGGCATCGGAAGTCAGCAATATCCGGATAGCGGAATCCTCTTTACCAAAATCCTCCACGATGCTTTGCTGCTCCATATCGGTCAGTCCACCGTGGAAATCCACGATGGTTTCTTCTTTCAGGCTATAGGTATCGATCAATCTTTCTCGGAGGTATTTCAGGGTATCGATCCGTTCGGCAAAGAGGACGATGCGCAGGTCGGAGGGTTTGCCTTTCCAGCCCAGTTCGTCGAGTTGGGTGGTCAGGCGGCGAAACTTGGCATCCATTTTCCGGTCGATGATGTTTTCCAGCAGTGCCTTAGCTTCATTCAAGGTGTCCAGGTTATCGCTGATGGCCAGTTCTTCTATATCCAGTTCGCGGTTTTGCACCCGTTGGATGCGGTTGTTGACGGTGGCCAGGGCAGCGGCTGGGGAAGACAGGAAAGCTTTGAAGAGGCCGATGGAAAAGAGCAGGTCTTGTTGGCCTCGTCTTTTATCAGACTGCTCCTCTTTGCGGGCCAGTTGTTTGATTTCTTGTTGAAAAAGGAGGAAATCTTCTTCTTCCTGACTGAGTTCCACTTCCAGTGGAATGACTTTTCGTTCCTGGAAATTCGCCCGTATGGCGTCTTCCTGGATATCGTTTTTGAAGCGGCGCACGTAGTAAGGCTCGACCTCTTTTTTACTATAATCCCCGTGTCGCGGGATGGCGATGGGTTCGATCATTTGGATCAGGTTCGCGAAGGTTTCCTTTTTACCGTTATGCGGCGTAGCGGAGGTTAGGATCAGGGATTCGCATTTTTGGGCTAGGAAGTTAGCCAGGCTGCCTCGCTGGCTGGAGGTATTGGCTACGATGTGGCATTCATCGATAACGACGATGTCCCAGCGTGTTTTTTCGATATAGTGGCGGAATTTGGCATTATTTTTCAGGGTATCGATGGAGATGATGGTTTTATCGTAGTATTCAAAGGGATTTTTATTGGTCGGCAGTTCGGTGCGTATTTTTTCGATCCCCTCGGAATCCAGTCGAACCAGCGGTATGGCGAATCGGTTCCAGATCTCCTGTTGGAACTGGCCCAGGATGGATTTTAGGGCCAGGACGAGGATGCGATTGCCGCGGCCTCTTTTGATCATTTCGGCCAGGAGGATGCCCACTTCGACGGTTTTCCCCAGCCCGACCCCATCGGCGATGAGGATGCGGGCCCGTGGGAGTTGTAGTGCTTTTAAGGTAGGGGTCAGTTGATATTCGGCCAGGTCGAAAGCTCCTTTGTGAGCGATGGTAATTTGATCGGAGTGCAAGGTAGCGTTGCGAGCTTGGGTTTCGACGAAAAGCTTGATGCGTTGGTAGCCAGGGGTGTTATCGGGCAATAGCCGGGTATTTTTCGGATCGAGGACTTTGATCTGCTGATCGACATTGGTGTCGAAGGTAAAACGTTGGCCTTTGACCAATTCGCTGATGCCTTCAGCTTCGATGATCTGGCTGCCGTCATGGTTGGTACGCACCTCGGTGACGAGGAAGTCTTCGTGGCGGACGGTGATGCGTGTTCCGGTGGCTATGCTTGCGGTCATAGGCAGAGCGGTTTTCTCAATGTGTATCAGACTTCAGTGGAGTAGGGATTTTTAGGTAAGCAAGGTTGAGATACGGTTTGGAAAAGTATTGGTTTCCGACTGGAGTCTGAGTTAGTTGATGATGAAATAAGGTTTTGTTTGGTAAGTATACGGAATAATTTTGTGGGAGTTGCAGTGGAGGGGGGATTAGTGATGCCGGCCGTCCAAAAGATAGTCCAGCGTTTGTCGATTTCGTTACAAAGTGCAGCTGTGAACATGGGATGGTTGAGTTTGGATTTAATATGGAACCAATCAAAGAAGTGGTAATAAAGAAAACCCATTTTGATTAATCCTTCTCCCAATGGCACAATAATTCTTCTATGTATTGGTCTAAGGAATCTTGATCTGAAATTATAGGAACGAAGTTTTCTTGAATATCCGGGTTATTTTTGTTTTTAGTATAGGTTCTCGCACGATGCCAATAATTCACGAAATCATATAACATTAATTTTAGATCTTCTTGATGCCTGATGAAAACAGGATTAACCCTTCTGGAAAGCAATCTGCTTTCGTAATAGAAACCAGCATAAAAATCCCATTTATCAATTTCATTCTTAAAGTGATTTGCATTTTTCTTCCGTTTCAGAAAAAGCACCATATGACGATTGTGAAGCCACCAGGGAAGATATTGAATATTTCCACTTAGCCAATTGATCTGTTCGTTCAAGTCTTTTTCCCGTCTGGAGTTCATATCCGGAAACCCTGGCAGATCGAATGAAGCAACAACCAATTCAACCTTTTTATTTTTTAAATTTTCCTTATCGATGCTATTAAGGAAGCGTCCTTTTTCAGAGATAGCAAGCAGCAAATCCCATTTATTCGATTTATTGACGGTATTTTGAAATCGATAAATCCATCCTGTAGGAGTGTTGAGGACATCTGATTCTTTGACGAAAGAAAATAAATGACCGTGGGGATATCTGTAATTAGGTGTTATTTTTGAAACGTTTCTTCTTCTAATCTTTGAAGCCAAGTCAAGAAACTTCTTTTTTCCTTCTTCGTGCTTTATATTTTTTTTCTGCCTTTTACTTAAATTTTCTTTTAACAAGTCATATAAATAATGAAAAAGATTCTCTTTATCATTGTCATCTAAACTATAGAAAAGAATTGGATCTTGCAGGGTAAAGGTATCTCCAACAAACCCTTTATAAATTTTCAGCCCAAAATTTTGACATTCTCCCCTTAAAGAAACTTGAATATTTGTATCCTTCATACTTTTCTTATAGAGGTTAAAGTACTTCCCTGATCGATCTTCCATGATTTGGCGAGCATGCAACAAACCATCAGATTGAAGTAAAGAAATTACCAGCTCAATTAAAAAACGATCTTTAAAATAGTTCTTTTGACAATCTGGATCACTATCCAACTGAGATAACCAGGTTTGATCTGGTTGAAAAACATGATTGATCAAAGAATGCCGCTCTATTCCCCGAGGCTTGAATTTATAGACAAAATTCTGTTCAATCAAATTCCAAAGAGTTTCAAGATAATCGTCTAAATAGTATTCATCACCTGGTAAATATTTTGAAAAATGGATGATTTTAAGTCTGTCCTCATACTCTTTGCCCAAGCTTCTTAATAATTGTTCAGAATAGTCTACTATATCAAAGACCCAAATTTTTACGGTTGAATCAGGGTTTTGGTCAAAATATCTTTTTAGAAGGAAACTAAACTCAGCACTTTTGATGCAATACCCTATTACAATCAGATTCAGAGGAAGTTTTTCCTGAACCCTTGAATCAACCTTACCATTTAATAATTTTTCTATGGTATTTCTTAGCAGAACGGGAGTGGTATAATAATCCTCTTGTGTAAACCTTAAAGAACTTTCATGTTTGATGGTGCCGTGTGGTTTAATGTAAATGGGTTGCTTAAGTCTATTATCATTTAGTAATTCATCAAAAGATTCAGGACAATCCCCGTCTGAGAAAATAAATTTATAATCCCCGTCAAAGATTTCTTCTTCAATCGCAACATCCAAGACCTGATCATAATTGTAATTGATAATACCATCGAAAAACCTATGCTTCAGCATATGGGCAAGGATTTCATAGGTAAGGCTAGGAATATTTTGGTGATCACAAATTTCTTTTAAGACTTTGATAACCCCTTTGCGACTAAATTTGCTTATGGCCAATAATTGAGTCTCAAAACTATCTTTATCTAGTCTATAAATCTGTTCTAATCGATCTAATTCTTCAGAAATTAATGCATTATCTATTGAAGATTTTTCTTTTATAATCTTTATTCCTTCATTTCCCATTGGGATAAATCCTCGAGTCGCTGCAAAGGTGGCACCGGCTCCTGTTATGGCAATAAACCTTTCCCTAAGTCTCCAATCATCAATGATTTTCTTCTTAACATCTTGCCTAACAAGGATTTGCTGATGTGGCTCTTTTACTTCATGGAAATCAGTAGAAACATCGATAAGATTGATCGCCAATTTAGCTGCCAATTCTTCCAATTCCCTCTTCTCTTCCATTTTCTGTAGTCTTGCCTTTCCTGTTTTGGCATCAAGAATTACAGGAAAATGCCCTAATAATTTTTTTAAAATCCGTTTTTGAGTAGAAGGATCCGCTTCATTACTGGAATCCTTTGATCTACTGATATTCGTCTCACTTTCTCTAATTTCTTTACCAATCCGCGCCTGACTGAATCTCTTTCCTTTTTCATCTGTTAAGCGATCCAAAATAAATGATAAAACTTCGTTGTATACTTTAGTAAGCTCACTGCCTGAAAGGTTATCTATGCTTTTCATAAACCAGGGGGTAGGATTTTGTGAATGCTTTAAAATTCATAAAAATAAAAAATATACTAATCAATCAAATACCTTTCATGCAATTTCTATTCCTTTTTTCGCAAGGGAGCCCACCTGAAAATCAAGTTTCAAAATTGCTGGCTATGACTTTCTTTTTTTTTCATTTTGCATCTGTAATACAAACCCACAATGAAATCAATTCTTAACTATTCAGAAAAAATTCAACTATGGTATTGACAACACTTTTTTCAGGAGATTCAACAATATTAAATAAACTAATTCTTTTCACCAAAAATCGATTAACATGAAAGGACTATTCGGTTTCATCTTTGCCCTTTTGTTAATAATAGGTGCAGCTGCTGCCTTCCTGTTCTTCCGTCTCCAGGAAACGCAGCTTAGACATGAAAAGGAGGTGGATGCTGCCTATAAGGAAGGCTACTACTATGGGAAGAAGGACTCAGAGGAGGAGTTTCGGGTTGAGTTAATTGAGGTAAAACAGATAGCAGAGCAAAAAGGTTACCATCGGGCCGTTGCCGAATGCCAGGAAAAAGTCAGGAAAGCTTACCAAAAAGCCTACGACAATGGCAAAGCGGATATGGAAACCGAGCTTAAGCGTAAGATCCTACAGATGGAACAGAGCTACCAGTCACAGTTGCTGGAACTGAAGCATGAACATCAAGAAGATGTTATCGGCCTGCGTCGCAATATCGATCAGCTCCGAGCTGAAAATTTGCAACTGACCACCAAATTGATCAGATCGGATCATTCATATGGCAAGCCTGAAAAATCCGAACAACCAGCCAAAATAGAAGCTAAAGTTTTGTCCAGTGAACAACGGAGGATCAATTTTATAGTCGCCATTTTTGTGTTCACCGTTCCATTTTTGACTGCCATATCCATGAGGCTCTTGGGCACAGGCGTCAAACGATGGAGAATAAAAGGTTAGTTTTTCTAATTGTGATTTAGTCTTTTTAGAGTTGCAACTCGTTTTTTTTTTACTTATTATTCTTCCAACACCTGACTAACCCTTGCAGACACATGATTTTTAGCACTTCCTGCCTGGCCCTGATTTTATGCCCACATATCTGCTGTTTTACGATCCAAAGC
>CAZJQS010000076.1:3240-26654 GCA_964548175.1 uncultured Saprospiraceae bacterium | reverse complement strand
AATAGAAGCATTCAATGTTCTGGTTTCCGAACTTGCCGAAAAAAGAACGACAAAAAATGCTCCGATAATAGCCATCGACATGTTCTCAGGTTGGTCGGATGCATATTTGGCGGATGAAGTTCATTATAATGAAGCAGGCGCGAAGAAAGTAGCAGAACGCTATTATCAGGCGATCATGGAGAATGTTGAAAAATAAACCGAAAACAGAGTTGAGTAAAGATCATTTATTTTTCTTCATTCATACTCCAAAAGGTTAAATTAGTCTATCAACTACCCTTCTTTTCTTTTCCCTCCTCTTTTTTCCGTATTTTAATAGACATAAATAAGTGAGCAAATTTACCTATAAAACATACACTACCGGCGGCGGTGTATGTTTTATAGGATAACTTAGGGGTTGTGTAAAAAGTCTTCGTACTCCTTTGCGCAGCTAATAAAATGCTTTTTTGAGTGTTTTGCCGAAGAAAATCACCGATTTTCATCGGCAAAACACTCAAAAAATAGAATCATTTAAGCCGAGCGAACCTGCCGGCCGTCAGGCGGCAGAAGCACAACCCCAAAATTATCATTAAATGCAGTTTTTGTTGGCGCCTCAGGCGCCAACAAAAACTGCATTTAATGTGGTTTGCTCACTTAATTGGAAAGGGGGTCTTTGATTCGCCCATCAATCATATAACCAGATAACATAAAAAAAGAAAACATGAAATAAGCTATTTTACTCATCAGCTCTTTTTTGATGATGCAAATAGGACACAGCCAGATCAGCGCCAAACTGATGCGCTATATGGATGTATCTGATACGCAAATTACTTTTGTTTATGGCGGAGACATCTGGATCATGCCCAAATCGGGCGGTACGGCTCTTCAGGTCACACACTCGCCGGGAGAGGAGTCCTGGCCCCGTTTTTCGCCGGATGGACAATACATCGCCTACACGGCGAGTTACAACGGCAATAGTGATGTATACGTTATGCCATCGAAGGGAGGGCTTCCGACTCGCATCACTTACGTTTCTTTTCCCGATCGCATGGTGGACTGGCATCCGGATGGAGAGCACCTGCTGTTCGCTTCCAGAAGAGAAATGGGGCAGCGATCTTCCCAGCAGTTTTACCTGGTTAGCAAAGAAGGTGGCTTTCCGGAAAAACTGAAAATACCCTACGGCGAGCTGGCCAGCTTTTCTCCGGATGGAAAACAGTTGGCTTACATCACCAAAATTACCGAAAATTATCCCTTCAAACGCTATCGGGGTGGATTGACCTCGGACGTCATGATCTATAATTTCGATACGGATAAGGTGGAAAAAATAACCGATAATCCTGCTAACGACGGCAAACCGGCCTGGGTAGGAGATAAGGTCTATTTCCTTTCCGATCAGGGTGAAAACATGCGCCTGAACATCTGGATGTACGATACCCAAACAAAAAAGACTACTCAAATTACTCGTTTCAGGGATTTTGACATTGGCTTCTTATCGGGTAGCGCGAATGAACTGGTCTTCGAAAATGGGGGTGTGTTGTACCTGATGGATGTCAATACCCAGAAATATAAGATGGTGGAGGTCGATGTGGTCAGCGATCTGTCAGTAGAAATGCCGCGCAGCGAGGATGTCAGTAACCGCATCAGCAATATGACCGCTTCGCCGGAAGGCAAACGCATCGTATTCGAGGCGCGCGGGGAATTGTTCAACGTTCCGGTAAAGGAGGGGTATGTGATGAATATGACTCAATCCAGCGGAGCATTCGACCGAAATCCTTCCTGGTCGCCAAATGGGGAACAGATCGCTTTCTGGAGCGATCGCTCCGGAGAGTATGAAATTTATCTGCAGGCTAGTGACGGTGGCACTCCGGCTGAAAAGCTGACCAATCGCGGGAAGGGCTATGGCTATGACCTGCACTGGTCGCCTGACAGCAAAAAGCTAGCTTTTATTGATGAAACCAATACCATTTATGTAGTGGACACTGAAAGCGGCGCCACGGAGGTAGCCGGCAATACCAACTGGAATGTCAGCCATCCCGTAAGAGGCAACTATCCCCTGTCCTGGTCACCTGACTCCAAATGGCTGGCCTTTACCAGAGGGTTGGAAAATGCCAACTGGGCGGTCTTTCTCTTTGATACGGAAGAAAAGGAGCTCCATCAGGCTACCAGTGGCTTTTACAGCGATGCCTTCCCGGTATTCAGCAAAGATGGAAAATATTTGTTTTTCCTGACCGACCGCAACTTCAGTCCGGTATATTCCGACCCTGGATGACGGCACCTGGGTTTATCCCAATGCTACGCATATCGCGGCTCTGAGCCTGACCAAAGACACCCCGTCTCTTCTACAGCCCAAAAATGATGAGTTTAAGAAAAAAGAAAATGGAGAAAAGAAAGAGGAAAAAGATACTTCCGGCGTTCAGGTTGAAATTGACTTTGCCCAGCTGGAAGCTCGATTAACCATCTTGCCTCCTGATCCCAGAAATATTGCTGCTTTGATGCCTTTTGAGGGTAAACTGGTTTATCTTCGTTATCCAAATTCGGGTTCTGCCGATAGGGAGAATGCTTTGATGGTGTACGATTTGGAAAAAAGAGAAGAAAAGCCGGTTGTCAAAGACATTAGTGTGGCAAGGATTACTGCTGATGGAAAAGCCATCCTTATAGGTAGCCGCGGCAAGTATGGCATCATCCAACCCGCGCCCAACCAAAAGATAGAAGAGCCTATTCCCACGGATGGATTAGTGATGGATCTGGTGCCCAAAGAAGAATGGACACAGATTTTCAACGATACCTGGCGCCGTCACCGCGACTTTTTCTACGACCCGAATATGCATGGTTTGGATTGGGAAAAGTTGAGGGATCAATACAGCGGATTACTCGAGGATGCCCGCACCCGCTGGGATGTCAGTACCATTCAATCTAACCTGGCTGCGGAATTAAGCGCAGGACACACTTACACGAGAGGCGGGGATGCGGAAAGCGTACGGCCCAAATATTCCGGCTTTTTGGGCATCAACTGGGGGATGAAAGACAATAAGTATTTCATTGAGCATATCGTCACCCCCGCTGTTTGGGACACAGAAGTACGTTCTCCTTTTGATCGGCCGGGAGCGGATGTGCAGGAAGGCGATTTTATACTCTCAGTGAATGGACAAACGCTTGATCCCAATAAAGGGCCTTATGCGGCATTTGAGGGACTGGCCGGAGAAACGGTCATGCTTAAAGTGAGCCGCACCGGTGTAGAAGAAGATGCCAGAACAGTGGTGGTGAAATGCCTGACGCAGGGAGAAGAGCAGGAACTGCGGGCAATGGCGTGGATCGAAAATAACCGGAAAATGGTGGAAGAACTATCCGATGGTCAGTTGGGCTATATTTACATGGCCAATACCAGTGGATTAGGACAATTGCAGTTGGTTCGAATGTTCTACGGTCAACTGGATAAGAAAGGCTTCATCATAGACGAGCGCTTCAATGGCGGTGGACAGTTAGCTGATCGTTTCCTGGAATTGATGCAAAGACCCGTGGTGTACAACCTCCACTGGCGTCACGGTAAAGATCACACCCAGCCTGTCAAGACCAACACCGGCCCAATGGGTATGCTGATCAACGGCTGGGCCGGTTCCGGAGGAGACGGCCTGCCCTGGGCTTTCCAGGAGCTTAAAGCCGGACCCATTGTAGGCGAAAGGACGTTGGGTATTCTCGTAGGTCCCGCCACAGGCCATCAGCTGATCGATGGGGGCGGCATCACCGTACCCGGCGCCCGCTTGTATGATAATGATGGTCACTGGTTCTGGGAAGGGCAAGGTGTAAGGCCTGATATTCCCGTCTGGGATGATCCGAATATGCTGATGAAGGGCCGCGACCCTCAAATGGAGCGCGTAGTTGAAGAAGTTATGAAAATGGTGAAACAGAATCCGCCTAAGATGACGCCCGCACCGGAATTAGAAGATCGTACAGCAAAAGGACTTTCCGGGCAATAGAAGTCTTTTTTTGGCACGCAGATTTCGCAAATACCGTAAATTTTCATCCGCGCTACCCGCGAAATCTGCGCGCCAACATCCAACATCCCATCCCGCTTCCAGCGGGACAGGCTATCCAACATCTAACATCTAACATCTAACATCCAACATCCAACATCCAACATATAACATCCAACATCTAACATCTAACATACAACATCCAACATCCACCTCCCCATCCTTTCCATCGCTACTTCCAGCTCCTCCTTTCCCACACAAGAATACACCAGGCGATACTGTCCTTTTTTTCCATGACCAAAACCTTCCCCTGGGGTCAGCAACACCTTCGTTTTTTCATAAATATCCATCCAAAGCTGATTTTCGGCTTCCTGAGTAGGTTCGGAAAGAAACGAAGATAAATCCAGCCAGACGAACAAGCTGCCGCGGGCGGGGACGTAGGGTACTCCCCACTTTTTTAAATAGCGGATCACCAGCGCATAAGATTCGGTCATCGCTTTTTGATTGTGAGCAATGTATTTTTCTACAAAATCTGCATCGCCTAATACCTGTTTGAACATCCACTGGGTGTGGTTAGACACCATATGGGGAGCATTGAGGTTGTTGAAAGCTTCCAGGAAAGCTTCGTTCAGGGAATGCACTACGCCCACCCGAAAGCCGGAAGCGCCCCAGTCTTTGGACAGGGCGTACCACAAGTGCAGGTAATCGCTGTTTTTTTCTTTCATAATGTTGGCGAAAGAATAAAACTCGACCGGGCGGGTATAATCCTCGGCAATATCCGGATGGGTAGTATCGATCAGAGAAAGGCCGTAGATTTCATTTACGATAAGATGAACCTCTTTGTTGATGCACCAATCGGCCATGGCTTCGAGTCTTTTTTTCGAAAAAATCCCTCCGGTGGGATTATCGGGCGAGGTCAGCACCAGCAAGCGGAACCGCTTGCCTTGTGCGGTCAGGTTTTGCCAGGTTTTTTCCAGATCGCTTACTTCCAGGGCGGGCGCCTGGCTGATTTCCGACAGTTCATGGTGAGTGACCAGGTCGTATCTCTCCAGCCCGGCCTTGTTGCCGATGTCTTGTTTGTAAACGGGGTAGCAAGGGGCCGGGAAAACGGCTACATCGCCGGGATGGCCTAGTATCCAGGAAGTTACCTCCACAGTAGCGGTAGCGCCCGCTGAGAGTCCCAGGTGATCGGGTTTGATGGGGCATTTGGTCAAAAAACGGGCCATAAAGGCGGCCAGTGTTTGCCGAAATTCAGGCGCGCCCAGAGCAGAGGTGTAGGACGCCACCCAGTCAGGAATCATCTGCTGCGCCGCCACCTCCTGCATTTTTTGCTGGAGCAGGCCCCAGCTGAGTTTGTTCTCGGCTATATTGAGAGCGATGGCGCCGTCGGGATTGGTCTCCGGATCGTATTGATTTTCCATGGCTTCGAAGAAAACCTCAAAGTCGATCCTTAGAGCAGTGTTTTGAGCTTGTTGTCCTCGCTGGGAGAGGGAAGAGGTATTGGACATAAAATTATTTTTAGATAACAGTGCAAAGGTAAGTGCTTTTTGCCAGCGGCAACAAAGATAGCTTATTCAAACCTTATTATGCAATACCATTACCTCACTTGGTCCCAGGTCATATACTTTCACGTAGGCCAATCCTTTTTCATCGCGCATCACCGGCAGGGGCATCATCAAGGGATAATTGATCGGACCGCCGCCTTGTTCGAGCATGGTGTTGAGGATGACCGTCATCTGCGAGCCGGGTGGGTTGAGCCGTCCATCCACCAGGACGCGAGCCCCTCGGTATTCCAGCCCATGCACATTGACTACACAAAGGGCTTCTTCATCATCCAGGATACGCGACCAGGCCAGCAATTCGCCCTGGCCTCTGATCTCAAAAGGCAGCCCGAAAATGGAAGTCGGCCGCAGGTACTGCCGTCCTTTTCGTAAAACAGGATATTCTCCTCGCAATTGCCCCATCTTGCAGATTCGCCGGTAAGCGGGATGGTCTTCATCAAAGCAATGATGACCGGCAGTGCCGAAGGCGCCAAAGCCGGGCAAATCCTGATCGATCTGGAGGCTGTCATTACCGGATTGCCGGGGATGTTCCGGACCGAACATGGTTTCGCGAAGGTACCGATCAGCATGGTCGCCGCCGCCCCAGCCGGGTAGAAAACCCCGGTATTCGGCCTCCGGACCGCCCAGGGCTTGTTCGGTGCCGTAATAAATGCAAGGAATACCAAGAGTGAAAAACTGGATGGCTACCGCTGCTGCTACCTGATGATCTGAAGCGGCATTGGTGGAAAAGCGTAGTTTTTCTCCGAAAACATGATCATGATCATCCAGGATGGAGACGTGCTTATTGCCGATGTTGCGGTGGGACCCCATGGCGTCGTCTATCGCCTGGAAGCTGTTGAAATAGGCAGCAGGGTGGGAGAGCCCTTTGCCGACACTGGTGAGGTGGGGACGCATCTCGCCGATATCCAGCGCAGCATTGATGTTTCGGGCGAGGGCGTCCAGATAGATGTCCTGGAAATAATCGCCCCCGGCAATTTCGCCGACCAGGAAGAAGTCCTCTTTTCCGATATTGGCGGCAAACTCTTTTACGGCGCCGCAGAAATTGCGGGCTTGTTCTTTGGGGACATGCTTCAGGGTATCGATGCGGAAACCATCGCAGTCGGTCAGGGCGATCCAGTACTTAAAGCATTCGATGAGATAGCCGAGCGCCAGCTCATTTTGGAGGTTAAAATCGCGAAGAATAAAGAAATCGCTCCTTTTATGTTCGGCGAAAGGGTTATGAATATCTCCGGCGCCCAGACTACCCATGCCCGCACGAGTATAGAAATTAGGATTGCGCAATTCTATTGGCCAGACCCCATCGTCGGGATGTTGGATATCCTGAATGGGATAGCCCAGTCCGCTGAGCCAGTTGCCGAAGTCATAGGGCTGGAAAGGACGATAAGGCGGCATCCACTGGTTGTTGGGATAGATCCAGTTGGCGCCTGAATGGTTGAAGATGATGTCTATGATGACTTTCATGTCCCGCTCGTGGGCGGCTTCCACCAGGTCGACCAGGTCTTGCCGCGTTCCGAAGTGCGGATCGACTTCAAGAAAGTCTTGGATGCCGTAGCCGTGGTAGTCGTTGAGGTGGGCGCGTTGTTTGTAGACCGGGCTTAGCCAGAGGGTGGTTACGCCAAGTTTTTGAAGGTAATCGAGTTTGCTTTTGACCCCTTTTAAGTTGCCGCCTTGCCAGCGGTGGGCGCCGGATTCCGCCCATCGGTCCCAGCGCCAGTCGGAAGAGCGAGCGGCGGCCAGATTGGAGCGATCCAGCATTGGGCGTTCCGCTTCCTGTCCATCGCTAAAGCGATCGACCATCATAAAATAAATGACTTCATTACGCCAGTCGCGCGGAGAAGGCGTGTAATGTTCTCTTCGGGGAAATTGAACGCTGCTCAGGCTTTCCGGACGATCCTGGGACAGCTGTAGTTGTACAAATGTTTTCATGGTGGTTCTGGATTTGTGGTTTGTCCAAAATTACAGAAAGAAAGCCGCTTTTGCTGTGCTGTTGCCCCTGAATCGGTCTGTTTTTATCTATTCTTTCAGGTAAGTATATCCTTTAATTTTTTTCGATAATTTTTCCCAACCGGTAGCTCTTTTCCGTTTTTCAAAAACACCATATTCCCCTCGATATAATCGATCTGAAAGATATTGATCAGGTAAGATTTATGGATACGTAAAAAGGTGCTTTTGGGTAATTGTACTTCAAAGCTGCTGAGGGTGGAGGGGGTGAGGTGAAACTGGTCGGCCAGCCAAACTTTTACGTAATTGCCGTAGCTTTCCAGGTAATAGACGCCCTGCAGCTCAAGCTGGATATGGCGCTTATCGGCTTTGATAAATAGTGGGTCGTTGGGAGCAGATTGAGTCGTGGTTGAGGGTAAAACAGCTTGTTTTTGATTTTTGAGCTGATGCCGTTCCAGCGCCTTATTAGCGGCTTTCAGGAAACGGTCAAACCGAAAAGGTTTATGCAAATAATCGCAAACGTCGAGCTCGAAACTTTCCAAGGCGTATTCTTCGTAGGCAGAGGTCACGATCACGATAGGAGGGGAGGGGAGGGTTCTTAAAAAGTCCAGCCCTTTGATCCTGGGCATCTGGATGTCCAAAAAGATCAGGTCTACTTCCTGTTCGTTCAGAAAGACCAGCGCTTCGGTAGCCAGATGGCAGTGGCCGACGATATCTATAAAAGGGACGGATTTGGCGTATTCCAGAATGATATCGTGGGCGAGCGGCTCGTCGTCGATGATCAGGGCGCGTAACTTCATGCTAAGTGGATTTCGAGTAAAGCTTTGTAGGTAAAATCGTTCTGTTCAAAGCTCAGCTGGTAATGGTTAGGGAAAAGAAGGTCGAGTCTTTTTCTTAGATTTTCAAGGCCTATTCCGGGTTTGCCCTCTTTTTTTTCTTCGAAAGAATTCAAGCAGCAGAAGGAGAGCCTACTGGCCCTGGTTTTCAGGTGCAGATGTAGGAAGCCCTCATTTTCCGCCGGTTCGATTCCGTGTTTGAAGGCATTTTCCACCAGGATGATGAATAGCAGAGGCGGGATGAGTAGTCGATCGTCTTCAATGTCTTTTTCGAATTGATAGTCCAGCTTTTTATACAGGCGGATTTGTTGCAAGTGGATATAATCTTCTATGTATTTAACCTCCTCTTTTAGTTGGACTTCTTCTTCTTTTCCCCGGTAAATGACGTAGCGCATCAGCTCTGACAGTCGCATGATGACTTCAGGGGTAGCCATATCCTTTTTGATGCTCAGAGCATACAGATTGTTGAGGGTGTTAAAAAAGAAATGCGGGTTGATCTGTTGTTTGAGTAAACCGAGCTCGGCATGGGCTTTTTCCTTGCCGAGAGTGGCAATTTCGCTGGATTGCTTGAACCACTGGAGCGATAAAATGAAGGGGATGCTCAGTAACATACCCACCAGCGGAATGGACACATTAATGGGGGCAAAAACGCCGACATTGGCGACGGGGTGAATGCGGAGTTCCCGGACCATCGGTATCCAGGCGATGAGCTGGGCGGCGATAGGATAAAGCAGCAAAACCGTTCCCAGCAGACTAAAGGCGTAGTAGACGATGCCGCTCCTTTTTAAGATGCGATTGATCAGCAAATAGTGGTTGATCAGGTAAAAACCGTAGTAGATTAAAATAATGAGAAAGAACTGGAAGATGTGACTGATGTATCTGGGCAGCCCGCTGATCAGATTGTTGAAGTTTTGCGGAAAATCATAGCGTTCGGTGTAATCCACCGTCATGATGAAAGCGGAAAAGATCAGCATGCTGATCAAAATGGTTTTTTCCAGCCCCAGCTTTTTTATCCAATTGAAGGCGGCCGCTTTTTTCTTTAAAAAAGCATTCGACTGGATGGCCGCTTCCACGACAAACAGCATCAAGCCTAAAGCCGAGAGTATGGCCATGGCGGCGTCTTGTTCATTTTGAACATAAGTGAGGTAGTCGATCAGCCCGAACAAGCTTTCAAAGCCTTGCAGCTGACTGATCAGCACCAGCAGGAAGGGGTAAATAATAAAAGCCAGGGCCCAGAGTATGCGAAAGGACAGGTGCGAAAGCCGTTCTTTTAAACGGGATCTGAACAAGGAAAAGGCCAGCAAGGGAAGATACAAGAGGGTGAAAATGCCTAGAAAATGCAGATAGACGCCCCAGTTTCGCGGCTCGGATTCCTCCAGCAATAATATGCTTAACAGCAGAATAGCGGTGACGAACATCCAGATGGTATGCCTTTCAAGGAAGGAGGTGATATGGTCGAGTAATTTTTCCATTGCTTGCTGTGCGGCCTAAAACGTATGCTTTCCAAAAAAACAATCTTTCGATCATCCACCAAAAATAAGTGATCAACGGCAATATTCCCGTGCTGAAAGGCAACTAAACGCTTTTTTCTCCAAGAATGCCTTTGATCATCCCGATATCGCCCTTCATCACGATTTTTTCTCCAGAAAAAAGGAGCCCCGTACTTTTAATTCAAAACCATACCACAAAAATCAACAGTCATGGAATCAACAGCCATCATTTTCGTCAGCAACCTCTGTTTTAGCTATCAAAAAAAGCAGCAGGTGCTGAATCAGCTCGAGCTGGAAGTTCCTCCGGCTTCCATTTATGGCTTCCTGGGGGCTAACGGCGCCGGAAAGAGCACCACCATTCGCACCATTCTGGGATTATTGCAGCCACAAAAGGGCGACATTCAGCTTTTTGGGCAGGATCTTCGAACCAATCGCAGGGCCATTCTCAGCAAATTAGGTGCGCTGATCGAATCGCCTTCATTATATAAACACCTCAGCGGATACGATAATCTCCGAATCGCCTGTAAATACCTGCATTTGCCGGGCTCCAGGATACCGGAGGTACTCGATATGGTGAACTTAACCTCAAGCGCTAAAAAGAAGGCTAAGCAATACTCTACTGGTATGAAGCAACGCCTCGGCCTGGCCATCGCCTTACTCTCCGATCCGGAGCTCCTCATTCTGGACGAGCCCGTTAACGGACTGGATCCCAATGGGATTATCGAGATCCGGAACATCATCAAGGAGTTAAATCAAAGAGGAAAGACCATCTTTTTGTCCAGTCACCTTTTATCAGAAATAGAAAAAATCGCCACCCGGGTGGGGATCATTAAAGAAGGCCACATGATCTTTCAGGGAACGGTTAAAGAACTGGAGGAGGTCAAGCGGAGCCGGCAGCGAGTTAAGATCGTCGCCTCAGAGGCCCGAAAAGTACAAACTGTTTTAAATGGGCGCGCCAAGGTGCAATTACTGGATTCGCACACGCTGGAACTCATCCTGGATGATCGTGAAACCATCCCGGCACTCATCCGAAAAATCGTCGAGCAAGGCGTCGACCTCTACGAAGTGACGCCACAACGCAATGATCTGGAAAAATTATTCATTAATCTGACTTCAAATGGAGATCACAGCGTAGAGACGTTAAGAAAGGCCAGGTCTTAGCGCCCTTTGCGTCTTCGCGGTAAGCATAAAAAAACATGCAATTATGAAAACAATTACTTTAGACTTACTTCGCTGCTTGTCAGCAGATACCATCAAATTAAAGAAGACGCCCATTTTCTGGATAGCCCTGCTGGGCGGGCTATTTGTCACGGGATTGGTCTTTTTGATCCATTATTTTTCAGTGGAGGAGATCAACAAGCCCAATACCAATCCCTGGTTCTTTTACGGTCAGTTTGGCGTTACTTTTGTGTCGATCCTGCTGGTGGTACCCTTTGTGGTGCTGGTGACCAGTTCCGTCATGTTCACAGAGCATCGCTCGGATTCGGCAAAGTATTTATATGTGTTGCCCTTACCCAAGAGCCATTTCTATTTTTCCAAACTGATCATCGTGCTCGGTATTATTGCGTTGACTTATTTGATTTTCTTTTGTGGTCACCTGCTATCGGGCTGGATATTGGGCTTTTTACGACCAGAATATGAATTCCATGCTTATCCACCGCGAGCAGGTTCTTTTGCCAGGCTGGTGGGGCATTCCTACTTGTCCGTTTTGGGCGTCGCAGGCTTGCACTATTGGTTCAGCGTCCGCTGGAAAAGCTATATCGTTCCGGTAGGGATTGGTTTGTGCGGTTATATTATTGCTGTCATGTTTTCGTTGACCCAGCGTTTTGATCTGGCCAAAGGCTTTCCTTATGCTTATCCAGCAATGATCGGCAACGAAATGGGGGTTAATGAATCGGCCGGACTGATCCAGATGGGTTGGTTGACGGATGTGGAGTGGTACAGTATTGGTTTTTTGGTTTTGTTTGCTGTGGCTGGGTTCATTGAAGAAAGCAGAAAGAATGTAAAGTGAAAATAGGCGACGTTCCAGAATTTTGGAAGCTAATTTAATCTATTGATCACTCAATGGACACATATTTCTTTTTATTAATTGAATTAAAAATAACTGACTTATTCTCGAAAATAAGTAAGTTTAGAGAGGTAGATTCAGGTTGAAGAGGTATAATAAGGTAAAGAGATGAATGTGGTTTTACATTAGAGGAGCAGCTGACTTTTTACCCAACCCCGGGTGGAGTTAATTTTGTTCCGACGCTTGATATTAATATTTCACTAAAAACAATCCATTATGGCTTTCCCAGGTTCAGTTCAAGTCGCTTCGAATACGGTTTATACCTATGTCGGAAGCAATACAGGCAAAAAAATTAAAGTTTCAGTCACGGGTCTTCAGGATTCAGTGGTCATTTACGTCGTTAAGACTATTCCGGGCAGCAATCAAACGGTCCGGCGAGTCCTTCAGGGAAATCAGACCAGCGTGACCTTTGATGACGATAACGGCACGGTTCAGATCATGGCTGCCCTTTCGATTTTCGACATTCAGCTGTCGGATGGAACGCGAGGATATGCTTTTGGAAAAGAGGTCTCCTTCGACGATTCTGAGCCTAATAATGCCGGAGCTGAAGTTTTCTATTCATTTCAGGCCAATCAGGTAGCCGGACGTTCCATTTCCGGCATCACTACGCCTACGACTACCGTAGACCTTCAGGACCTTCCCTGGACTTCTTGTATCAAAGAGGTGGCCGGCCCCGCCGGTCAATACATGACTATTGGAGCGGTTCGGAAGGGCGCCAACAGTAACGGCCTGGTGGAAGGCCAGGTGGCTCTTCACTTTTACGATCCGGACGCCAGTGGCACAGCCATGCTTGGGGTGATGAGAGACACCTCCAAACTGGCGAATGATCAGGGCGCTCCCTTTGGTAATATCGAAAATGGCTGGTTTGACATCAATAACAATGACTTTCCGGATGGCGTATTTATTGTGGGGCTTGTACAGTTTGCGCAAAGGAACGGCAAAGTGATTTTTGAGATAGGAGACCCAAAAGATAACGGAGATGTCCAGGTAGAGGAAGTATAAATTTTATTTTAAATATAATCATGAAACACCTTTTTTTATCAATAGCCTTTTTTATTCCATTGGCATTTTCATTCGGGCAAACACCGTCGCCTGTTGAAGAAGCAGAACATGCTGTGGGGAAAATCATATTGGCCGCCGAAAAAGACGGCGATTTTGAAGACAGCATTTTCTTATACCTAAAAGAAGCCAGGGCCGCTTTTTTACTTAGCCAAAACTGGCAGCGCCAGCTTTCTGCTGCTCTTGAAAAGGCGCCCCAGCTTTTTCGATTGGGGTATGCTACTGCGGGTACTCAATGGTTGGCGGAAACAGATGAGGATGTGGTTCGAGCAGCGGGAGAAAAATACGACCAGAGGCCGAACCTGACTTATCAGATGGCCAGAGGTTATTTTTTTCAGAAACAATTCCAGAAATGTGTAAATCTGGCCCGTCCCAATTTATCCCAGATAGCACCAGGCTCGGCAGATTACGCCGATCACCTCAATCTTATCGGGGCGGGTTATCGCAATATGGGCAGGCTGACAGACGCCCTGGAAGCTTATGAAGAAGCATTGTCGATCAGAAAAAAAATCTTTGGTCCTTTTAGTGACGAGGTGGCCAGTGTATTGAATAATTTGGGGGTAGCTTATAAATCGCTGGGGCTTTATGATGATGCCTTAGCTACCTATGAAGAAGGACTGGCCATCAGGAAAAAATCGCTGGGACCCAGGCACTCAACGGTCGCTAACTTTTTGATCAATCTCGGGGTGCTTGCAAAAGAAAAGGGAGAATTTAAGAAAGCACAATCCTTCTATTATGAGGCCCTGGATCTATTGAGCCAGGAATCTGATGAAAATCGAAAGAGAATTGCGGATGTTTATGCCAATTTAGCTATTGTTTTCCAAAAAATGGGCGCCTATCAGGAAGCTGAATCTTTTGGTCAGAAAGCACTACAGGAATACGGTGAATTGGAAAAGGAATACTTCGCCGAAATAGGGTTGGTTTACCTGGGATTGTCCAATGTTTACTTTTTTCAAAAGGATTATGAAAGGACTCTTATGCTGGAAAAAAGAGCCCTTAGGTATTTTTCCGAAAAGCTGGATTCTCTCCATCCTGATCGGCTAATGGCGAGAAATAATCTGGGCATTACCTACTTCCACAATAAAGATTATCAGACGGCTCTGGACATATTTCTGGAGTTACATGGGCAGATCGAACAAGCGAACAGTGATCAGGTTAGATTGGCTAATCTAAAAAACGATATCGCCGATGTCTATTTTGCTAAGGGCCAATTAGATAAAGCCCTTGAATACAATAGTGCAGCACTCGCCCTTCAAAAAGAGTTTTTTGGCGAAAAAAACAGCCGGATCGCTTATACCCTGAATAGCCTGGCGCAAATTGAAATGAAACAAGGGAACAATGAAGAGGCCTTAAACCATCTCCGGCAGGCGCTGGCGGCTAATCACCGGGAGTTTGAAGCCGATAACCTTCTGGAACTGCCGCCGGTAGAAGGGTTTCTGAAATATGACGATTATGTGGAATCTCTTATCGCCATAGCTGAGTTGATCGCTCAAAAAGGGGACGTCGCTTCTTTACGCCAGGCAAAAAGGTATTTTGAAACAGCCGATGCTGTTTTGCTGCTAGTGCGGGATGAACTGGTCAGTGCAGAAGACAAAATTATACTGGCCCAAAAAGTATTTAAGCTGTCTGAAGCTGCAATTGCCAATCAACTCAAACTATTCGAAATAACGAATGATAAAAGTGATCTGGAGACGGCCTTTCAGCTTTCTGAAAAAAATAAAAACAATGTCCTGGCCCAGTCTATTCAGGCTAACCAGGCCCGGCAATTTTCCGGTATACCGGATTCTTTGATCGAAATGGAAGATCGCCTTAAATCGGATATCAATTATTACAAACTGGCATTGGCCGATCAGCCGGATAGCCTGCAGGAAATCTTGTTTCAGAAGAAATTGTTCCGGGCCCAACAGTCCTATCGAAGTTTGGTGACAAAAATGGAGGGGGAATTCCCCGTCTATTACCAGCTAAAGTATGAACAGTCAGTACCCCGGGTTTCTGCTATCCAATTCGCCATGCCGGAAAAAACGGCGCTGGTCACTTATTTTACCGGAAATACTACTTTGTACTGTTTCGTTTTGACCAAAAACGATTTTCAAATACATCGATCTGCTATTTCAGATGATTTCTTCGATAAGCAAGTCGGCTTTAGAAAAAGCATTACTTACCTGGATGACATCTTTTACGAGGATTATCTGGCGCTGGCTGGCGACCTTCATGAGACCTTATTTCCTTTTGAGCTGAATACTGACATTGAATCGCTGGTCATCGTGCCAGACGGCAACCTTAGTAAACTTCCCTTCGAAGCTTTATTAACCCAAAATGTTGACCAATCCCATTCAGTAAATTTTTCAGACCTGCCTTATTTGTTGAAAGACTATGATATTCAATATGAATTATCTGCAAGCCTGTACTATCAGGAGAACTCCTTGCAATCGGCTTTTGAAACGCAGGGAACAGGCTTAATGGCTTTCGCGCCGGTTTTTGCAGAGCCACAGGAACTGGATCTCTTCAAAAGCGAGATCAGAGACCCTACCATAACCGGATCAGGCGATAACAGCACCCGTGGGGTAACACTGGACGGCCAATACGTGAAAGCCTTGCCGGCCACCGCCGACGAGATCCAGTCGATCGAAAAGGTCTTCAGGGAAAAAGGAGAGACGGTAGCTACTTATTTGTTCCAACAGGCCAGCGAAGAGCAGCTGAAAAATTCCGAACTGCAAAAACAAAAATACATCCATATCGCCACGCACGGTTTTATCAACGAAAAGCAGCCGGACTTGTCTGGCTTAATGTTGTATCCGGATACTACGGCCTCAGAAGACCATATTTTGTATTCCGGGGAAGTGTATGGATTAAATTTGAACGCCAGCCTGGTGGTGCTTTCCGCCTGCGAAACGGGCCTTGGGAAAGTAGCCAGCGGAGAAGGACTATTGGGACTTTCCCGTGCATTTCGATATGCAGGCGCCGATCACTTGATGGTGTCTTTATGGAAAGTGGAGGATCGTGCAACAGCAAACCTGATGGCTGGTTTTTATCGGAATCATTTGGATCGGGAAGCAGATGGATTTGGAAAGGCGCTTCGGAAGGCAAAACTTGACTTAATAAATTCTGATCCATACAATCATCCCTATTTCTGGTCTTCCTTTATTCTTTTGGGAAGTCAATAAATACGGACTGTTTTATTCATCTAAACCTAATCTATTATGTTTCAAAAAATTCATGTACTCCAAAATGTAAAAGGATTCGTAACGAATTCTAACACCAAAAAGATGCGGCTGAACGCCAGGATTCTGAATGACAATACTATGGTACTGGCTAATAATGACGTTACGGGTGCGGTATTCACTTCGCAGTCACAATCCCAAGAGTTCGAATCTAACGGATGGCTTTTTCTGTACTCCTTTTTAAAGCCCGTTTTCGATGCCGATACCGGAAGGTGCCTGGTCGGTCAGAATACCTCCCTCGACAGCCTGGAAAGCAATTATTCTGCTTCTCTGACCATAACCTTTTCGGATTCTCCCATGGTAGGTTCTTCAGCGCCTGCCTCTCACCCTCCGGTAGTAGGTGGATTTTGCTGGACCGAATATATCGTCAATACCGACTATTACATCGATCTTAAAGACATGGCAAAGGGTAAAAGGTATTGTAGGATACAGGTCGACCGGGCAAGTAGCGATCCCGATACGGCCTTGATTGAAGGCAATGTGTTCATTCATTTGGCTACTACAGAAGCTAAAAATAATAGCAACGCACCTGTGTACTGTATTTATTCTCATTCCCCCGTTGTTGATCAGGGATCCAAGGTGTCAGATGTAGAAAACATCGACGTGTTTTTTGATTTAAATTCGGAGCAAGGGCTTTTTCTTATTCCTATGATCGGTTTGAATAAATTAAGCGCCACTCAATATAGATATACCGTCGGAGATCCAAAAGACGATGCAGAAATAGATGCAGAGGAAGTATGATAAAAAAATAGAATGATCTAGGCTGCGTAAAAGGAAAACTGACCTTTTACACAATCCCGGGATTAATCTATTTTTTCCTTTTGCTTTATTTTTCTTCCAGCCACTTCCTTGCATTTACGAAGGCTTCCAGCCAGGGCGATACCTCATCGCCCTTTCTTCCTTTCGGGTAATGCGCCCAGTTCCAGGGGAAAATACTCCGCTCACAATGCGGCATGGTCACAAGGTGACGTCCATCCGCACTGGCCATCATGGCTGTGTTGTAAGTGCTGCCGTTGGGATTGGCAGGATAGCCTTCATAGCCGTACTTGGCGACGATGTTGTATTGATCTTCGGCTAAAGGAAGATGGAACTTCCCTTCTCCATGCGAAATCCAGATGCCTAAGCGGGCGCCGGCCAGATTGGACAGCATCACCGTATTGTTTTCCTGAATAACGACCGAGCTGAAGCCGCTCTCGTGCTTGTGCGTATCGTTGTGCAACATCCTGGCTTTCTGCTCATGCTCGGGATTGATAAGGTCGAGCTCTACAAACAACTGGCAGCCGTTGCAAATTCCGATGGAAAGGACATCTTCCCTTTTGAAAAAATTCTCTAAAGTCTTCCTGGCTTTTTCGTTGTACAAAAACGCACCGGCCCAGCCTTTAGCGGAACCCAGTACGTCCGAATTGGAAAAGCCACCCACCGCCCCGATGAACTGGATGTCTTCCAAAGTCTCCCGCCCCGTGATCAGGTCGGTCATGTGAACGTCTTTAACATCAAAGCCGGCCAGGTACATGGCGTTGGCCATTTCCCGCTCCGAATTACTGCCTTTCTCGCGCAGGATGGCGGCTTTAGGGCGAGGCTTAGACCGATTGATATTTGGTTTTTTTCCGGAAAAACCGGCAGGGAATTGATATTGAAGGGGCTGCTGCTTGTAGTTGATAAATCGTTCTGTTGCCTTTTCGAGGCCGGATTGTTGCTGATCGAGTAAGAAAGAAGTCTCGTACCAGATGTCCCTCATTTCCGCTACGTTGAATTCATGCGTTTCAGGACCGTTTATTACGGTAAACGTTCCGCCATCCACTACTTTGCCAATGCGGTAGAAAATCAGGTCGATATCGGTAAAATGATCTTCTATGCTGGTATCGGCAGCTTGGAAAATAAGCCCGCTATTCTCCGCAAAAAGGAGCTTGACGGTATCGGGCTCATCAATGTCCGAAAGATCAATTTCCGCACCCAAATGGATGTCGCTGAAGCACATCTCCAGCAAGGTAGTGATCATTCCGCCGGCGGAAATATCGTGCCCGGCTGAGATTTTGCCTGCTTTTACGAGTTCCTGAATGGCCTGAAAACCTTTCGCGAAGGCTTCTGCAGAATGAATGTTCGGCGCCTTGGCGCCGATTTTATTGCGGGTCTGGGCAAAAGAAGATCCGCCCAGCTGATGCGCTTCGCCGGAAAGATTGAGGTAATAGACCGGACCACCGTCTTTTTGAAAAACCGGCTCCACCGCTTTGGTGATGTCATTACAATGAGCGGCGGCGGATACGACTACTGTTCCAGGCGCCAATACTTCCTGATCGGGATATTTCTGCTTCATCGACAAGGAGTCCTTGCCCGTGGGGATGTTGATGCCCAGTTCGATAGCAAAGTCCGAAATCGCCTGTACGGCCTCGTACAAACGAGCATCCTCGCCTTCGTTTTTGCAGGGCCACATCCAGTTGGCCGACAAGGAAACACTTTTCAAACCTTTTTCTAATGGCGCAAAAACGATATTGGTTAGCGCTTCGGCCACCGAATTACGGGAGCCCGCCACTGGGTCGATCAAGCCGGATATGGGCGAATGACCGATGGAGGTGGCCACCCCTTCTTTCCCTTCAAAATCCAGCGCCATCAATCCGTAGTTGTTCAGAGGCAATTGCAAGGGCCCGGCACACTGCTGCTTGGCCACGCGGCCGCCCACGCAGCGGTCCACCTTGTTGGTCAGCCAGTCTTTGCAAGCCACTGCTTCCAGTCGGAGGACCTCTCTGAGGTAAGTCTGTAAGTTTTCGACCTGGTAGTCCACATCCTGGTAGGTGCGATTCAGCTTGGCGTCGTTCATGATGGTCCGGGGAGAGCTGCCGAACATATCGGCCAGGTGCAGATCCATAGGCTTCTGAGCGCTTTTCGAAGACTCAAAGCTAAATCGGTGATCGCCGGTGACTTTTCCGACGTTGTATAAAGGAGCTCTTTCTCTTTCGGCCACTCTTTTAAGCCGGTCGATCTCCTCCGGCGAGATGATCAGTCCCATCCGCTCCTGCGATTCATTGCCGATGATTTCCTTGGCGGAAAGGGTAGGATCGCCGACAGGCAATTGATCCATGTTGATCTGTCCGCCTGTTTCCTCCACCAGCTCTGACAGGCAGTTCAGGTGCCCGCCGGCGCCATGGTCGTGAATGGAAACGATGGTATTGTTATCACTTTCGACCATCGCCTGGATGGCGTTGGCGACTCTTTTCTGCATTTCCGGATTGGAGCGTTGCACCGCATTGAGCTCTATGCCGGAGTGGAACTCGCCGGTGTCTGCTGAAGAAACCGCAGCGCCGCCCATGCCAATGCGGTAATTATCGCCGCCCATGACGACGATCTGGTCGCCTTTTTTGGGCGTATCCTTCAATGATTGATCTGCCTTACCATAACCGATCCCACCGGCCAGCATGATGACCTTGTCGAAGCCCAGTTTGCGGGCATCTTCTTCGTGCTCAAACGTCAGCAAAGAACCGGCGATGAGCGGCTGGCCGAATTTGTTCCCGAAATCAGAAGCCCCGTTGGACGCTTTGATCAGGATGTCCATCGGTGTTTGATACAGCCAGGGCCTTTCCGGCATGGCTTTTTCCCAGGGGCGGTTGTCTTTTAAGCGGGAGTAGGAGGTCATGTACACGGCGGTGCCCGCCATAGGGATGGCGCCTTTTCCGCCGGCCAGTCGGTCGCGGATCTCTCCGCCGGAGCCGGTAGCGGCGCCATTGAACGGCTCGACAGTGGTGGGGAAGTTGTGGGTTTCTGCTTTAAGCGAAATGACCGAAGCGAAAGATTTTTTGTCGTAAAAATCGGGGCGGTCGGGACTTTTGGGAGCGAATTGCACCACTTCAGGACCTTTCAGAAAAGCCACATTGTCTTTATAGGCCGAAACGATATCGTTCGGATTTTCTTTAGACGTTTTTTTGATGAGTCGAAAAAGGGACAATGGTTGTTCTTCTCCATCGATGATGAACGTCCCGTTAAAGATTTTATGGCGGCAATGTTCGCTATTGACCTGTGAGAAGCCGAAGACCTCGGAATCGGTCAGTTGGCGGCCGATCCGTTCGCTGACCTGCTTGAGGTAGTCGATTTCCTCCTCGTTCAGGGCCAGGCCTTCCTGCTCGTTGTAGGCGGCGATGTCCTCGACTGCTTTTATGGGTTCCGGCTGGATGTTGATGGTAAAGATTTCCTGATCCAGTCGGGCGTATTTTTGCGACAACATGGGGTCGTATTCGGCATGCTGGTCTTTTACATAAAAAAACTCCTCGATTCTTTGGATATCGGGTATGCCCATGTTCTGGGTGATTTCCACGGCGTTGGTGCTCCAGGGCGTGATCATAACGGCCCGGGGCCCGATGAAAGGCCCTTCCAGGCTCTTAACTTCCAGCATCGGTTGTTGGCCGAACAGCCAGACGAGCTTGTCGATGTCGGTTGGAGTAGGCAGGGCAGGTGTTTGTACGGCGTAAATTTTCTCTGACGGTTGGCCAAAAAAGAGGATCATGCTTTTGTGCTTTAGTTTTAAGCTGCAAAGGTCGAGGTTTTTTTGGGAAAAAGGAAAGGTCCTTTGGCGAAAAGTTAAGGATCAATTCCCATCCTCCCTGGCCGCCTCCTTTTGCCTGAAGTACTTCCTAAACAAAAAGTGCTCCCTCAGCGCCAGCATATTTTCACTCAAACGCTCAGAGCTGACCCTGGTGTTGTGGATCAACTCTCGGATGTCATTTTCCATGGTGGTATCCTGGAGTAGTGCCCCGGCAAGGCCTTGTCCTTCTTCCAGGTCTTCGAGCAGGCTTTGCAGGGAAGCACTGGATTTGGCGAGGGTCTGACCCGATTGGTTGAGGTTATCCAATAGAGGTTGGAGGTCTTGTTCGAGCATCTGGTTCAGTTGTCCGGTGAAGCCGTTCAGGTCGGCCATGACGGTGGTGTCATAGAGGAGGGAATTGAGCAGGCCGTCCCCCTGTTCCAGTTGGGCAAGCGTTTTTTCCATCTGCCGGCCGGTATAAGCCAGGGACTGGGAGGTCATTCTGAGGTTTCGGATAGCTAGTTCCAGGTCGCCGGCCAGGGCCCCGTCCGTTAGGAGCATATTTAAAGCCCCTTGCCCCTGGTTGATCTTTTCCGAGATTTCGAGCAATTGAATGGAGAAATCGGCGATGTTTTCATTGGTGGCGCCCAGGGTATTGAGCATTTCGTCGGTAGACATGCGGGTTTGTGTTTTTAATACGTCGCCATTTTTTATATTGGAAACGGTCGTTTTGGTTTTTTCGGGGCTTATGTTAATGATGGCGTTACCGACGAGCCCGTCCGTGCCGATGTCTGCTACGGCATTCTTTTTGATGTAAGGTTGTACTTTTTTTTGAAGGATCATAGTAACCTTAATGGACGTATCGCTCAAAATAGCTATGTTCTCGACCGTCCCGGCTTCGATGCCGGCATAGCGCACATTATTCCCTACTTTGAGGCCTTTGGCATTATTAAAAACGGCATGTACCCGGAAGGTAGGCTGAAACATGTTCTTTTGACTGCCCAAAATGTACACGGCCAGAATGAAGATCGCTACGCTAACAATTACGAAAATGCCGAGTTTGATGGTGTTTGCTCTGTCTTTGCTCATGGTTTTGAGTTTTGAGTTTTGGGTTCAGGGTTTTGGGTTTTGGGTTTCGGGTTTTGGGTTTTGAGTTTTGGGTTTTGAGTTTTGGATCCTTCTACCTTCTACTTAAAAAACGCCTGGACTTTGGGATCCGTATTTTTAGAAAGCTCCTCATAAGTACCTTCGGCGTAGTTGATCCCATCCACCAGTATGATCATGCGGTTAGAGATGACGCGGGCGCAATCCATATCATGGGTGATGATCATGGCGGCGGCGTTGTACTCTCTTTGAACATCCAAAATGAGTTCAATGATCTCTTTAGCGGTGATGGGGTCCAGGCCGCTGGTCGGCTCGTCGTATAAAATGATCTTTGGTTTCATGATCAGGGTCCGCGCCAAAGCCACTCTTCGTTTCATGCCTCCGGACAATTCCTCCGGCATCAGGTCGATGGCGTGGGCCAGGCCGACGCTTTGCAGGGCCTCCAGGACTAATTTTTCTTCATCTTCTGCATCCATTTTAGCCCTATGCCTTCTAAGGGGGAACTGCAAATTTTCCCGAACCGTCATCGAGTCATACAGCGCGCTGCCCTGGAAAAGGAAGCCGATTTCGGTGCGCAGCTGGTCCAATTCATATTGATCTAACTTATCGATTTCTTTACCCAAAACCTTCAGCGTTCCGGCATCCATATCGATCAAGCGGACGATGCACTTCAGCAAAACCGATTTTCCAGAGCCCGATTTTCCGACGATCACCAGGTTTTCATTTTCAAACAATTTCAGGTTGAATCCTCTGATGACATGGTTGTCGCCAAAAGATTTGTGTACATTTTCGATGACGATGAGCGGTTCGCCTTTATCGGTTTGCTGATTCGGTTCTATAGGTGTGCTTTCAGTATTCATTGTTGTTCTTATAATTCGTAAAAAATGTCGGCAATTAAAACGGCGATGAAATCAAGTACAAATAAGACCATCGAAGTGATCACTACAGCAGAGTTGGCAGCCCGTCCGACCCCGGCAGTTCCTTTCTTTGAAGTATAACCCTTATAGCAGCCGATGATCCCGATGGCAAAGCCAAAGAAAAAGGTTTTGATGGTGGCCGGCACCAGGTCGCCAAACTGTAAGAAGTCGAATACTTTTGTGAAATACAAGCGGAAAGAAACATCGCCTTTCGCATTTTCCACCAAATAAGAGCCGAATAAGCCTACGGTATCGGCGAGAATGACCAAAAGTGGGATCATCAATGTAGTCGCCATAACCCGGGTGACCACGAGGTACTTATACGGGTTGGTTCCGGATACTTCCATGGCGGCGATCTGTTCGGTTACTTTCATAGACCCTAGTTCGGCTCCGATACCGGAGCCAATTTTACCGGCACAGATCAAAGCCGTAATGACCGGACCGATCTCCCGGATAATGGCAATGCCTACCATGGAGGGCATCATACCCTCGGCGCCGAAATCGGTCATGGTCGGTCGGGTCTGCAGGGTTAATACGACGCCCATGATGAAGCCTGTAACGCCCACCAGCACCAGCGACTCATAACCTACCTGGTAGCACTGGCGGATAAACTCTCGGATTTCATAGGGGGGGCGCCATACTTCCCGGAAGAAACGGCCGGCAAACAGAGAAATGTCGCCTGTTTCGGAAAAAAAGGTCTTTAACGTGCTTATAGTTCTGTTTTCTGCCATGTCGGTAGTTGGTTTTGGGTTTTGGGTT
>CAZJQS010000076.1:0-3140 GCA_964548175.1 uncultured Saprospiraceae bacterium | reverse complement strand
AGGGTTTAGGGTTTACTTATTATTACAATCTAGGGGCAGCCAGGGATAAGAATAATGATAAAATCGGAAAGAAGGGATGATATTTCGCAGCCGGGAACAATAATGCACTTTTTTGCAACAATAGTGAAAGAAAGAGACGGCAAACTCCTGTACTTTTGTAATGAAACATTAATCAATGAGCAGTATTCAAAATTAAATTTTTTCACTACCTAAAAAACACCCATTATGACAAAGGCAGTATATGATCAGATTGCAAAAGCATATAAAAAGTCGAAGCAGTTGTCCTTTCGCTCGATCATAGAGGAATATTCATTATTTAAAATGGCAGGCGATGTAACCGGACTAAGTATTATAGACCTGGCTTGTGGGGAGGGGCATTACACACGAAAGTTAAAAAAAGCCGGAGCTGTTCAGGTGACGGGCATTGATGTTTCTTCAAAAATGATTGAATTAGCGAGACTGCAGGAAGAACAACAACCCATTGGCTGTGAATACCGCATTCAGGACGTGGCTTCCATGGAACGCATTGGCGAATATGATATGGCGGTGGCGATTTATTTACTGAATTACGCTAGAACCAGGGATGAATTGGTGGCTTTGCTGAGGGGCGTTTACCAGCAATTAAAGCCAGGCGCCCAGTTTGTGGGCTTCAATGACAATGTGGCCAACGATCCTGTTAATTATAACAACTACCGAAAATACGGACTTGAAAAAGAATGTTCTCCTCATCGTGAGGAAGGAGACCCGATTCACTATCATTTCTATAGTCAGGATGGTTCTGTCTGTGAATTCGACAATTACTACTTAAGTCCTCAAACCTATGCCGAAGCTTTCCGGGAAGCTGGTTTTGTCAATTTCCAGTGGATGTGGCCCTCTGTACATCCCGCGGAAAGAGGCAATCCTCACTGGGATGATTTCATGTATGATCCTCCGGTGATCGGGTTCGTGGCTTGTAAAGAGGAGGATGTGCTGAGACATCGCAGATCCTATGTGGGCTGGGCAGTGCATAATGTGTGGATGTTGTAGCGTTTAGGTCAGCGAGCATTGCCATTTGTGCGTATAAATCGCTTGAACTGCAGTACATTCCTTAACTTTGTCGGGAACAAAAAAATCATCGAAATGAACTTCCACCTCACGGCTCATCAAAAACAACTTATTGAACAAACCCGAAATTTTGCGCTAAAAGAAATCGCCCCTTACGCTGCCCAATGGGATAAAGACGAACACATTCCACGAGAGCAAATTCAGAAATATGCCGATGCCGGTTATTTCGGTATGATCATTCCGGAAGAATACGGCGGCAAAGGCTGGACGGCGATGGAAGCCATTTTAGTTATAGAAGAGGTCGCCAAACATTGCGGCATTAGCGGACGGTTGATCGTGGATCATAACTTTGGCGCCGCGATGACCATCCTGAATTTTGGCACGGAAGAGCAGCGGCTTCGGGTTTTACCTGCTATTTGCACTGGGGAAACCCTACTGAGCATCGGTATGACAGAACCGGAAGCCGGCTCCGCCCTGACTGACCTCACCACTTCCGCTATCGAAGAGGGTGATGATTATATCCTCAACGGTAAAAAGCACTGGATCACCGGCGCCGGAGAGCGGGAGTATACGCTCTTGTACGCCCGGTTTGGGGAGGTTCCCGGTCCGAAAGGCATTGGCGCCATTTTGATACACCAGGACATGCCGGGCTTCAAATATGCCGGCCGGATACCTTCCATGGGCGTAAGAGGCGTGCAGGAAGGTATTTTGGAATTTGACAATATGCGAGTGCCCAAGAAAAACCTGGTGGTGCCTCCCGGGGCGAATTTCGGCAACCTGATGTCTGCTTACAACGGTCAAAGGGTAGGGGCTTCTGCGGTGGCGTTGGGTATTGCCCAGGGCGCCTTTGATTTTGCCAGGGAATATGCGGATGGGCGGAGCCAGTTTGGGAAAAAGATCACCGACTTCCAGGCCATACAGTTCAAGCTGGCCGATATGGCGATCGAACTGGACGCAGCCCGGATGCTGATCTACAAGGCTGCCAGTAATGCCCGCCTGGGGATCACCGAGCGGTATGAGTCTAGCGTGGCCAAAGTGTATGCTTCAGAAATGGCGTTAAGAGTGGTTAGTGAAGCCATACAACTTTGCGGTGCGCAGGGATATAGCCGGGAGTTGCCGCTGGAGCGGATGTTCCGGGATGTTCGGTGCTTTACGCTGGCGGGAGGTTCGGCGGAGATACAACGGATCGGTATTGCGAGTAAGCTGTTGAAGCGGTCGATTCCGCAACATTAGTGGAAAAGGGGTAACGATCTGATAGGTATTTTGTAGTCTTAAAAGCTGGTTTTCTGAAATTAGAGCAGAAAACCAGCTTTTTTTTGAGTAGCCACAATAGTCTTTTGCTTTTTTTTTAAAAAAAAACAGGTAAAAAACAGTATGGTTTCGGGGTTTTTATTCAACACATACTTTTGTTTAATTTTTTGATAATCAATTTTTTGTTGTTATATTTTTTGAATAAAAACGTTTTTTTGTTCAACAAAAGCGATTTTTTGTCATTTTTTTTAATGGTGGGTTGATGCATATTTGTATTGTGAGACAGCGAAAGAGGATAAGAAGAAAAAGAAGAAGGAATTAGGTCGCCAACTTCAAAAATACCAACTTCAAAAACTTTTTAAGAGGCTGTCCCAAAAACCGATTTACAATTACAATTAATTAAAAACTTTATCCCCGGTTAAAAATCTAAAGAATTAGGTCGTCTTATTATTTTCATGAGATTATGATTTGTTATTAGCGAGAGGCCCCGAAAGGGGCTTTTTTCTTTTACTGATGTGGAATTCCCTATCGGGATAAAAAAACACCCGCCGCCGGCGGGTGTTTTTTTATGGTACTGATATTTGGCTCCCTGCGGAACTATGGCATGTATACATTAAAATTGATCACTTTTTTGAGAAAAAACAGAAAAAAATGGGAGCTTTCATTTCTTATTTATCAACAGATTTTTCTTTTTAAATCGCTGTTTTTTAATAGTTTAAATTGTTTTAGTGTGTAAAAAAAGCTGTTTTTTATCAACAAAAGCGATTTTTTGTCATTTTTTTTAATGGTAGGTTGATGCATATTTGTATTGTGAGACAGCGAAAGAGGATAAGAAGAAAAAGAAG
>CAZJQS010000075.1:0-27224 GCA_964548175.1 uncultured Saprospiraceae bacterium | reverse complement strand
GACATTGGATTTCAACGGTCTAACAGTATTTAGGGGCGACTTCTTGTCGCACCAGGTATGCATTGTTATGGCTAGGCTAATCTTGTCGGCTTAATTTGATATACTCTTCAGCACTCATGATTGGTATCTTAGATTCTTCAAAGTCTTTAGGATTCCTTGTAATAATAATGCTCGCTAGATTATTGATCGCGGTATAGTACTGGAAAGCATCTTCAAAATCTTTCATATCAGATAATACTGCCAAATCAATTTCTTTACCTCCACTATTACATACTGTACTTATGGCTCTAATCCCCATTAAAGCTTTTCTTGTTTTCTCTTTGCCCAATTGCTTTCGCAGGATATATTCTGTTGAAATATAGCTCATTGTACTAATCAATAACTCTATCTCTTCATTCTCTGCCTTTAAGAATAATTCTTCCGCATATTTGAAAAATGGCTCTCTTTTTCCTAGCCAATCAAGAATGATGTTGGTATCAACGAATACTGAAGCTTTTTTCATCGGTATTTCTCTTCAAGGTATTTTGTGTGATCTGCCTTATAGTCTACTTCTCCTAAATTGACTATTCCGCTTAACTCCTTCACAATACTACCTTTGTGGCTATTTCTTTCTTTATATTCTGAAATTACCTTGAGAAGTAAGTTCTCCACTAATGAAGAGAGGCTCACATTGTGTTCCCTTGCGTAGAGTTTAGCTCGTTCAATGATTTCTTTATCGAGGCTCAATGTTAATTTGGTATTCATGACTGCAGATTTTACGTACAAAGATAAATATTCTTTACGTAAGAATCAATAATCCCCGTCATCTGCTTTCTTTCTGGTGGAGCTTCTTTTTTGCTTGGCCATGGCGGCAGTCTGTGCATAACCTTTACCCAAATCTCACCGCTCAAAATAAAGTTTGCATTCATTTGGGCAACCGCCTGCAGCCCAATTATGCGGACAACCGTCACGCTGGAACGGCTACGGAAACGGGGGTACATTTCTTTCACTGATTTCCATCTTAAGCTCCTTTATGTTTAATGAACCGCCACGTACAAGGCCGGTATGCATGGTGGTGTGAGAGGCGCACCCCGGTCAGTCATGGACGGGGCCGTCTACTCGATTGGGCGAGTCCTTCTATTTTTTTATTACCTTTTCCGCATTGAAAAGGTTGATGACGATTGGCTTGAGCAAGATTTCTAGTTTTTGTTCTTATCCCATTCAAATTTAGGCATAATCTCGTATTAATTTTGATTCATCTGCTTTGGTTTTGTTTGATTTCGCCCAACGCTAAGTCAGGTAAGCACAGGACGAGAGAAACGAGTCTTGCGGTTACCTGAATGTTGAACAGCCTGCCCCGGTCTATGCATCGGGGAGCTGCCCACCAACCAAAGCATTTATGGGCAAAGTATTCATCCGTTTTATTAATTCAAGTTGCGAAGCAACTTTAGTAGAAGGTAGAAGGTATTAGGTAGAAAGAAATACAATCAAAAAAGGTATCTATTTGTCCATTTCAGGCAGAAATCTTTCTACTTTCTACCATTTACCATCTACACCTAAGTTGCATCGCAACTTAGGTGTATTAGATGAATGATCACCTTTTCAGCGATCTGGCTCCGTAAATGGTAAACCGGATTAAAATACGACTATTCAAGTGCCTTAACAAAAAACGTTGTGAATGGATAGCCAAAATCAACTGCACAACGTTATGTTGCCCTGTGACCTCCATAATCAGACCTCCTGTCTAATAATCTTGGCTGAACCGTTTTTTTTCGGTATTTTCCAGGGAACCAATGAGGAACCTTTCCTCCAAAACAAACAATCGCTTATTATGAAGATCTTATCGTTTTTTACATCCTTTCTCGTACTCTTTTTATCGCTAAATGTTATTTCCGCCCAGGAAGATCGCTTTTTTGTCCCCAAAGAAATCAAGCAAGCCTATGAAAAAGGCACCCGTGCATATGACGGAACGCCAGGGCCTGATTACTGGCAGAATACCGTCGATTACGACATTGAAGTAGAGGTGATGCCGGCTGAGCGAAAATTATCCGGCAAAGAGTCAGTTACCTACTACAACAACAGCCCGGATGACCTCAACATACTGGTGATCCGTCTGTACCACGACGCTTTCCGAAAGGCAAATGCGAGGGCCAATCGAGTCAATCCGGATGACATCACCGAAGGAGTTATGATCGACAGCCTGTCCATCGATGGTACTGAACTGAGCGCCTCTAATCCCCAGGTGGTGCGCAGGCAGGGGACCAACATGATCGTACAACTCCCACAGCCCCTGGGAAGCGGCAGTCAAATCAATATAGGTATTGCCTGGTCCCAGCAAATTCCGACAACCACCATTCGAACCGGCGCCTATGACGAGACTTCCTTTTTCCTGGCCTATTGGTATCCTCAGGTGGCCGTGTACGATGATGTATTCGGGTGGGACCTGTTATCCTATGACTTCAGTACCGAATTTTATAACAATCTGGGCAATTTTGACGTCAAGATCAAAGCACCCAGCAACTTCACCGTTTTATCCACCGGTGAATTGCAAAATCCAGAGGAAGTACTATCTGCTGAACACCTGGAGCGTTACCGGCAAGCCAAGACTGCCACTGAAAGGGTGATGATCATCAGTCCTGAAGACCTCGAGGCAGGCGTGAATCATTTATCGGATACCTGGCATTACAAAGCCTCAGAAGTGGCCGATTTCGCCTTTTGCCTGAGTGATCACTATTGCTGGGATGCGGCTTCTCAAAAGGTGGAGGACCGTCAGGTGTTGATCAGTTCTTATTATCCGGCGCGCATAGCACAGGCGGCCGAAATGGTAACGGCGAACCAGCAGAAAATGATGAAGCATTTCTCCGAGGATATTCCTGGTATTCCTTATCCCTATCCGGAATTCACTACTTTTATTCAGGGTATTCCTGGCGGAGGCATGGAATATCCCATGATGGCCAACAATGGTGGTCCGGGACTCGGCGTGACAGTGCACGAAATGTTCCATACCTACTTCCCCATGTACGTCCGCGTTAACGAAAAGCGCTTTGCCTGGATGGATGAAGGCTGGGCGGATTTTACCACCAGTTTCCTTATCCGGCGCTTTTTCCAGCAGGACGAAGAACTGCCGCTCTACAGTACGTTCTCCTCAGGAGTGCAGGGTACCTTAGGCACCATCAGTGATCTTCCGCTGATCACCTCTACCCAGTTTATGGACAATACCAATTACGGCTATGCTTCATATCCGCTCCCGGCCTTTCTTTATGCGGTGCTGATGGATCATTTAGGCGAAGAGCTGTTTCTGGAATGCTGGCGGGAATACATCCGAAGATGGGCCAAAAAATCACCTACCCCCTATGACTTTTTCTACACCTTCGAGGATGTGTCGGGCCAGGATCTGAGCTGGTTCTGGAAACCTTGGTTTTTTAATTTTGGACATGCAGACCTGGACATCAAGTCCTTCAAAAATGGGGAACTGGTCTTGGAAAACAAAGGCAACCGACCGGTGCCGGTTCTCATTCAAAAGAGATTTAAAGACGGAAGTGAAAAAATAGAAAGTTTTTTAGCCGTTAAGTGGAAAGATAATTCCATTATTACCCTTGAAATTGCTGACCAGGACCAGATTGAGTTCCTTTCGGTCAATGCCGGCGTTCCGGATTCAGATATACTCGACAATTTTCATCCTTCCCTGCAGGAGTTGTATAAGGATTTTGCTATTGCTGAAGACATGCTGGGAAGGTACCGGTTAAACGAATATCCTGAAGATGCCTTCGTTGTCAAAGACGAGGGCATGTTGATCATAGAAATTGCAGCGGCTGGTATGAAGACTTACCTGATACCAAAATCAGAAGAGGTGTTTGAAAGTCTGAGCGGAGATGTGAAGGTGACTTTCCGGAAAGAAGAGGGAAAATATAAGGGCATGTCCATCTATGTAGGCGGTATGCAGCAGGTTACTGCGGAAAAACAATAGGAGTGGGACCACGACGTTTTAATGAGCCGGCTCCCCCTTCGAGAAGCCGGCCAGAAAGCAGAAGGTCGCTTCCGACCTTTCCTCGTAAGCTGCGTTTTGCCTTGTTTTGACCATAGCAAGATAGAGGGGGAGGGAAGAATCTTCCCTGACAAACACAGACAAAAACAGGCAGGCGTGTTTTTTCTTTTGAGAAAAAAAATTAGGAAAAAAAACGATCCTTCCGGAGTCAGGCTAGTGAAGTGAGGAAGTTCAACTATTTAACCAAAGTTGCGATGCAACTTAGGTGTAGATGGTAAATGGTAGAAAGTAGAAAGATTGCTGCCTGAAATGGACAAATAGGTACCGTTTTAGGTTGTCTTTCTTTCTACACAACCCCTTATTTATTATTTCACTAATGTTACTTCTTCCTCCACTTTTTCTTCCTGCTCTACATATCGATTGATTGTTTTTCGAATTTCCCGTCTTAGATAAAGATAGGTAATACCGGCCGCCATCACATCGGCCACAGGGAAGGAATACCAGATGCCGTCCAGATTAAAAATGGGCGGGAGGATCAGGATCAGGGGGATGAGGAAAAAGCCCTGCTTGGTAAGTGTCAACAAAAGAGCCGGTACGGCTTTGCCGATGGCCTGGAAGTAGGCCGAGCCTACCAGTTGGACCGTGATCAAGGGGGTAGCCAGAAAAACCTTTCTCAAAGCCGGAGCGGTGCGCCGGATCAATTCAGGATCATCGGAAAATACCCAAACGATCTGATCGGCGAACAGCATGATGCAAGCAAAAATGCCGAAGGCGATCAAGGTGCCGGAACCGATAGCGGTGTTAATCACGCTTTTGACCCGGCCCCACTTCTGTGCGCCGTAGTTGTAGCCGACGATCGGCATAAAGCCTTGTGTGACGCCCAGCACGGGGAAGTTGGCGAACATCATCACCCGGTTGATGATGCCGTACACTGAAATGCTGATCTCACCGCCGTAGGTAAAAAGGGTGTTGTTTAAAATAATGGCCATTAAGCTGATCGTGCCCTGCCGAGCTAGCGTTACCCCTCCGATAGAGCCGATCTCTTTGATGATGTTAAGCTTTAACCGGAAGTTGGTCAGGCGTAATTTGATCTCAGATCTTCCGCTGAGGAAGAACCAAAGTGTGAAAAAAGCACTGGCCATATAGGATAAGGCGGTTGCCCAGGCTGCTCCGGCAATGCCCCAGTCCAGCCCAATAATAAAAATAGGATCCAGGATCATATTCACCACAGCAGGAACGATGAGGGTAAACATAGCGACTTTGGGGGCTCCTTCCGACCGGATCACATTATTGGACATCATCGCCCAGGCCAGGAAAGGCACGGAATAGAGTAAAATGGTAAAGTATTCCTGAGCCGGAGGCAGGATATCCCCTCGTCCACCGAAAACGAATAAAATCTCATCGGTAAAAAAAGAACCCAGAATGACGATGCTGATGGCTAAAATCAATGTCAGGGCCGCCTGATTGCCGAAGGTCAGCATGGCTTTTCCTCTGTCATCAGTCCCCAGCGCCCTGGAAATAATCGAGGCTCCGCCGATGCCGATGGCCATTCCTATGGAAGAGATCAGAAAAGTAATAGGCATTACTACGGCAATGGCGCCGATGGCCATCGAGCCTACATACCGGCCTACAAAAATGGTGTCGACGATGCCGTAAATGGACATGATCAGAAAACCTACTGAAGCAGGGGCTGCCTGCTGAAATAACAGACGGGGTATGGACTCACGACCTAATTGTTCGGATCTTCGCATTACGCTCTCTTTTAAACGTTGATGCCGGGCATTACCAACGGCTTGTATTCGGGGTGGCGGCTGATATAGCCGGCAATATAGGGACATAAAGGCATAACTTCATATCCTTTTTCACGGGCATATTCCAAAACATGCCTCGCCAGCTTCGATGCAATACCTCGTCCTTCAAGTGCAGGATCAACTTCGGTATGTGTGAAAATAATGCGGTTGGCTACCTGCAAGTATTCCACTACGCCCTTCTTGCCTTCTACGACAGTTTGAAACTTGCGCTGATCTTCCAGATGGGTGATGATTATGTTTTCCATGAAGCTGCTACTTTAAAATTACTATGCAAAAACACCCCGGCTAAAGATTAGTTGTCAAATTACCTTTAAATATAGGTTTGGCGCCGGGGTATGTATTTAGCGCTTAGCGACAGGCATTGCCCATTTCCGGCAATGACGCTTCGAAAAAATGCTATCCTAAGCAGATGATGGCTGAGGTTGAAAAAAAGTCATCGTACTCGCCCGCCTATCGGCTGGTGGAAGAAAGTGACTTTTGACATAGTCCCAAAGGTTAATAAATAGGTAATACCAAGGTGAAAAACAATTCTTAAATTTGAGCATTCTCCTGGAGCCCGAAAACGATGAAACGCTTACTTTACCCAAAAAAGCATCCATTTTCAAAAAACCTTTATAAAATGTACAAATCAATTCCATTTGCTGTTTTATTTCTTTTTGTCTTTCAACTGAATATAAAGGCCCAAGCCACCGATCCTTTTCCGCCCAGCCCCGTTCCTGACCGGGTCATTCTGACCTGGAGCGGCGACCCTGCCACCACCCAATCGGTCAGCTGGCGAACGGATGTGACTATCGGAGAAGCCTGGGCTGAGCTGGCGCTCGCCAGCGCCGATCCCGACTTTGTTAATTACGTAGATACCATTAAAGCTGCTTCGACCGTCCTGAAAAGTGACCGCAATGTAGCCAAATATCATTCCGCGGTCTTTGAGAATCTGGCGCCGGACACCAAATATGCTTACCGGGTAGGTAATGGGGAGTATTATAGCGAGTGGTTTCATTTCTCCACGGCCAAATCTGAGGCGGCTCCTTTTTCCTTTGTGTATTTCGGCGACGCCCAGAATGAGGTAAAATCCCTGTGGTCCAGATGTATCCGGGAGGCTTTTGTCACCATGCCTGATATAGACTTCCTGCTGCATGCCGGCGATTTGATCAACAACCCGGTTCGTGACGAAGAATGGGGGGAGTGGTTCTATGCCGGCGGATGGATCTATGGTATGAAGCCAAGTATAGCTACACCCGGAAACCATGAGTATTATCGCAGTGGAGACGACAGATTGCTGTCAGAACATTGGAAACCTAGTTTTACCCTGCCGGAAAACGGCCCCGAAGGATTGGAGGAAACGGTGTATTACATCGATTATCAGGGTGTCCGTATAATCAGCCTGAATTCACAGGCCATGTTGTCAAGTGAAAAAGCTCTGAAAGACCAGAAGGAATGGCTGGAAAAGGTGCTGGCGGAAAACAGTCAGCAGTGGACGATCGTCACCCAGCATCATCCCGTTTACTCAACAGCTATGGGTAGGGATAATACGGTCTTAAGAAAAAATTTCCAGCCTCTATTTGAAAAACATCGCGTTGATCTGGTCCTGCAAGGCCATGATCATACCTACGGCAGAGGCTACAATTTAGAGTTTGGGGAAAAAAATAAAGATAAAGGTCCTATTTACGTGGTTTCTGTTAGCGGACCGAAAATGTACAACCTGAATTTTGAAGACTGGCTGGAGCGGGTGGCTTCCAACACTCAGCTTTTCCAGTTGATCCATGTGGACGGCAATACGCTGACCTATAAGGCTTATGACGTGACCGGAAAGTTATACGATGCTTTCGAACTTTCAAAACGCAATAATGGAACTAATAAATTTAAAGACCTGACTCCCGAAGGGGTGGAAGAACTGGCAGAAATATCCAGGCGTTACCTCAACAGGATGAGTCCTCAGGAAATTTTAAATTATCGGCAAAAGTTCGAAGCTTATAAAGCAAGGAAACAAGGAAATTAAACAATAGTCATCCCTTAAATCGGATACTAAGGGTGACGTTTTTACTTACCCTAAACGGATGCTGACGATTGATCTTGCAAAAATGGGAAAGGATTCCAATTTCAGATCAAAGAGTCGTCAGCATCCTTACCAGCCATTGGCAAGTCACCATCTGCTGATTATAGACCGCCTAATAGAATCCGAGTTAACTTTTCTGGTTAATTATTTCTAAATCCTCCTCTTGGCTGGGTAGCGGTCGCTTTTTTCTCTTCTTTATACTTCTCCCAGGATTTTTGTTGTTTTTTATCAAAAAGCGGTTTCAGCGCCGCATCAAGATCTGATTGAATTTGTTCGGCGGTTGCTCGTATGGGGGCAAGTTTTTCCTGATTAGCTGCTCTCATAGACCGCAGCTTTTCAAAGTCGCGATCCTGCATAGCACTTCTCATTTGGTTGCGGATCTCTTCAAACAAGGGCTTGTTGGCCTCCGTTAGGCTGTCCATGCGCACATTATACTCCATGATCAGCGCCATTACTTCGGCTTCTTTGTTGCCGTCGCCCATGTTTAAGGCATCGGTGGCTTCTTCTAGATCGTATTTGATCAAACCCATGGCGGCGCCGGGGTTGCGCTGTCCCGTTCTTCCCTGGCCGGCGCCTGCCTGCGATGGATCCTGAGCCAGGAGTGCTATAGTACCGGCCAATAACATGAAAACAGAAAGGATGACTTTTTTCATAATGCTTTTTTATTTCTTAGACCGGTTTAAATTTCAATTTTTTCCAGCTTGAGTGATTTTTTTTGTTCTGTTTTCTTCATCAAATACAGGAAAGCCGTAATGCTAAAAGCGCTAAAGACCCCTGCAAAAGTTAATACCCAATAGGGAAACGCTACGACGCCCTGCATGGAAATGGCCCACAGCCCCACCGGAATGAGCAGCAGACGCAGTAATTCCAACCCGGTCAGCCAGCGCTTGCGCGATTCAAATAAAAAACCGAACATTAAAGTCGTTATGATGATCCAACAGGCATATGCTACCTTCGTGGCGTCTCCAAAATCAGCATTCCTGAAAAAGTACAGAGCACTGAGCCCCAGCGTAGCCAGGAATTGCACCAGAATGTAGACGTTCATCTGCAGGATCGTCCGGGTATCGTACTTTTGATACCCCTTCTGCACCACCGCCGGTCGCTGAGGCCCGCCCAGGTAATCCGGCAACCAGCCCGGCGGGAAGAACAGCACTTTTAGCGCATCGCCCACCGACCTCGTTTTTTTTACATCCCTGTAAAGATCAATGTAATGGGCAAAATTAGCATAAACAGGATTCCAACTGTTCAGCGGCTTAGTAATGCCGTAATGAGGCCGCTCTTCTTCCCTCTGGAAAGTACCGAACATTTTATCCCAGATAATGAAAACACCAGCGTAGTTTTTATCAATATACTTCGGATCCCGTCCGTGATGGACCCGGTGGTGAGAGGGTGTATTGAAAAACCACTCAAACCAGCGTGGCATGCGGTCGATGTGTTCAGTATGGATCCAAAACTGATACAGTAAATTAATTCCTCCGACCACCGCAAACTGGACCGGATCAAAACCCATGAGCGCCAGCGGCAAATAAAACGGAAAACCCCATATCATCGCCGTCGAACTTTGTCGTAAAGCCACCGACAGGTTAAAGTCTTCACTTTGGTGATGGACAGAATGCCCGCCCCAAAACAAACTGATCCGGTGCGCCATCCGGTGATCCCAGTAATAACAAAGGTCCCACAGGAAAAACAGCATAATGAAACTCGTCCAGTCAGTTGGTATCTCATAAAACGCAAAGTGTTGAAAAACAAAGGCGTAAATGCCTATTTTAAAGATCTTCAAAAAGGTGCCGGTCAACTGCTGCAAAGTGCCTGTGCTGATATTGGTGATGGCGTCATTGATCCGGTAGGTTTTCTTACGACTGATGGCTTCATATACCAATTCAATGCCCATCAGGGCAAAATACATTGGGATGGCCAGGATGACGGGATTTAAATCCATACTGCTGCTTTTTTCTGTTCTGTCCCTCAAAATTAGCGAAAATTCGCAATATGTCAAGGAGCTGGAAAGCTTAAGTCACCCATTCATTTTCCCCAAAGTTTTTATCTTTTTTCCCAAAGTGACAATTGTTTAAAGCTTTCTCCGTTCCAGGCATCCTTAGACATCCGATCGATCAGGGTATCCATTTTCTCCTGAGTTTGCTGGGAGAGGGTCCAGCCGAGCGGGAATTTGATGATCTCCCCGTCCAGCCTGTCCGGAAGGCGGAACATAAGGTATTCGAAGTCCATTTCTTCGGCCAGGGTTTTTATGTCGTAAGTAAAATAATTGGCGCGGGACAGCCAGGAGTTGTAGAAAGTGATCAGAGGCGGGGTTGATTCATAGAGTCCGTTCATAGCCTGCACCTGACTGTCATCATCACTTTGGCTGTTGCGGAAAAACAGAATGGTGGGCTTAATGATTTTTGCAGAGTCCAGTTGCATGGTGTCGACTTTATCCTCGATCATGTCCAGGATTTCCAGGGCGGTGTGCAGGCCGGTGTTGTCAAAATAACCGCCGTCGACCAGATGCCCCCATTTTTTGCGTGTTATCTGATCTCCCTTCTTTTGGGGGCTGTAGATCTTAGCCACAGGAGTGACGTAAGGAAAACGGGCACTGACGAAGGTCACGCTTTTCAGCAGGTGCGCTTCCTGCGTGACGGCGCCGACGTCAATGGCTTCTACAAAGTTAAGGGTATCCAGCCGCAGGTTGCTGATGATGGCTTTGTTGCCGGTCTCTACCCGGGTAGTGTTGAAGAACAGGTTAGGCAGTTCGTAGCGGTTTTCATCTGTGTAGAGGTCGTAGATACTGAGGTCCGGGGTATTTTCGCCGGTGGTTTTTTTATAGGCGAAAGACCAGCTGTTTTCCAGTCTTCTGGCCCGGTCCAGTATAGGCATTGGCCAGGGGAGGAAGCGTTGGAGCATATCAGGAAATAGCAGACCCGCCAGTAAGGGGCTGAGATAATCTTTGCTATGGATCTCATTGATGGAGTCTCGGTTGATTATTTGATGCCCTGGCAGGCACCGGTCCCTGTAATAGGTGTTAAAAGTTGCCAGGCCCAGGCTCCCTCCCGATACCCCGCTCATGGCGTAGGTGCGTTTGATCAGCTCCGGATGCGTTTCCTGAAGCTTTGCCAAACCGCCGCCGGTCCAATAAGCCGAACGAATGCCGCCTCCTTCCGCAGCAATGATGTAGATGCGAGCGGTGTCGTTTTTGAAAAAATAGTCCTGCTGCATTTTGTAATCCAGCCAGGCATTAAAATGATCCACGGCCTTTTCCTGTTGAACAGTTCCGCCTTCCTGCCGCCTTATGATGTGGTTGTTGTTAAAAAAGCTCCAAAAGACCAGCCAGACCAGGGTGAGAAAAAAGATAGGGATGTTTGAGTTTTTCCGCCATTTAGACAGGGCCGTTACGAAAATGGACAAGAGCGACAAACCGGCAAAAGAGACGACCATCGGGCGGTTGAGAAAATTATCCTGGGGAAAAAATAAGTAAATGGCAGCCACGATAAAGACATAGGTGTACATCACAGAGTAGAAGTTGCTGGTCTTTTTTTCCTGAAATCCCAAATCGTCAACTTTCTCCATCAGTTCCTGGTGCTTATTGTCCAGAATATGTTTTTGGGTTTGAACGGAAAGCGAACGTTCGCCAGCCTCTTTTTTCATTTCCACCATGGAGCGGCGTTTAGCAGTGACCTCTTCGTTTAAAACCTGTATATCCGTACGCCTTTGGGTCTCCTTCAGCATTTTTTGTAAGGGCCTCAAATAGGTTCCCACCAATCCAAGGATACAAAACAGTAGCACCAGCACGTGGATAAGGGGATGAAGCACACCATAGGCCGGAGATATTTTTCCCAGATAGGTAAACAACATGACTACGAGCGGCAAAATGGCCCAGATCAACGCTTGCAGTTCCTCCATGAAACGAAGCCGCACCACATTGTATTTGGATTCCAGGTTCTTCTTTTTCCGGTAAAGGATGTACATGTCCTGGCACTGCGCATAAATGATAAAGCTGAGGAAAATGTAGGCTACGTAGACTAAAAGAAGATAGCCCGCCTTGCCCCATGGGCCTTTAGAGAGGTAGTCTTCAAAGGAGAGCGTAAGTAATTCACTCCCCTGGCCGGTGCCGAAGATCAAATAAAGCCAGATGACTTCAAAAATGATGATATGACGAATGGGCTTGGGCGCAATGAAAATGAAATCTCTGAGCCATTCCAATATCTCGGTGAAACTAGAGTGCTTGCTTTGGTCAGTCATGGGTTGAAGGTTTTACTTCGTTAAAATAGACATTCCGGGTGGAAGTAGGTAGTTTATTTCAGGCATTTTTTAATCATTCGAGTATTCAACAAAAATCTTTGTTTTTCCACATTAATCTTTGTTTTTTTGTGGAGAATATGTGGATTTCTTTTATCGTTATAAAGAAGAAATTAAACAATAATGTCTGATATTGTAAGGAATAAAAGGTTGCTCCCAAAAGTCGATGGAAGAATAATCATCGAACAATCACACGCTAAATTCCCTTAAATGAAAGAGTCGAACATTGCAAACCTGGCCGACACTATGATGATGGGCAAAGAAAATATTCAGGCCCTGGAAAAAAATAAAGATCTGGTATTTGTCTATTTAGCACAAAGCACTAATGCGGGTTTGAAAGATAAGTATCCTGCTTCTCTCGCTATTAGCTTTAATATTCGCGATGAGGATTTGCATACAAGATTTCAGGAGTACCTAAAATCCAGACATGCCGGTGGGGTCCTTCATCTTGATAGTGTCAATAAAGGGCCCATGAAGGTGAGCTATGCCATTGACTTTAGTGATAGTAGTATCATCAAGGAGATCTTTCATAAATTTTTTAAGAAAAAGAAACTTACCCAATATTCAGTAGCTCAAACCTCTGAGGACTTATCCGTCGAAAATCTTTTGCTCAAAGCAAAGGCCATTGTTTTGGGTTAGCTGTTATGGTCTTCTTTACTCGGGAAGGTCATTTTAAGCTGAATATCTTCCAGCATTTCATAAAGTAACACCAGGTCGCGGTTTCCCTGGGATGTTGCTTTTATCTCTTCAGCAGGGATTGTTTTTAACTCGATCTCGTCATCCGTATACTCTTCTTTTAACATGGCCAGAGCCCTGCCGTAGGCCATTCCTTCTTTTGGGTTAAAATAGAGGAGCACTCCTCCCGTTATTTTATCGTCTTCCTTTAATACATTGATCACCAATTGAGAGATGATCTCTGTTCTGCCTTCGGGATGAGTCGTAATAAAAAGTCTGGGGGCTCTGTTCAAAGGGGTGGTCACTCTGAGAATGCAGAATTGAGTATTGTAATGATTTTTATTGGGAGGATACTGATCGGTGTAACACATGGTCTTGTAGTGCCGGTCGATCACCAGCTTCGATTGAATGATGTTGAATTCGTTGTCAAATCGCCAAACTCTGAAAACGCCGATCATTGGATAGAGCGTCTGAACATCAATGGCGTTAGCTTTCAGGCTCTTAAAGTTCAGCCGGGATTCTTTTAACCGGAATCCATATCGGTGTAAAAACAAATATCGCCTGATGTTCTCTTCCAGGGAGGGGTCTTCAATAAGTAGCGGTTCTTGTATTAACAGGGCCTCCACACTTATTATTTGATTATGGGAGGTAATGGTAGTGATCGAACTTAACATGGCCTCCTCGCTATGAGGACTTCGGCCCGAAGAAATGACCATCTCAAACCTCCTTTCTGTTTTAGGTTGCTTCAAAGAAGCAAATATTTTGCCATCAATAGTGAGATACCCTTTGCCGGAGTAAGTTTCCTCACCAATACTACGGTGGAAGTTTCTTTGTTTAATCACAAACTCCTCCCCGGAGAAATAATCGATCTCCAGCTCGAAGGTTTCTACATTATGGCTTGGAAAATGGTAATAAAAGCCTTGATAGATCACAATAGTTTGTGCTTCCGGTAGGGTGGGAGCAGCAGACCGCTCCTTTTTTACCATATCCATTTCAATCTCCTGAACCGAGTTATAGCCTGCGTATTTAAGGAAAAGCTCCGCGTAAAATCTTTTGCATCCTTTATGAATAAGCCGGCTTTCTCCAAAAAGCCCGGTGTATAGTTCTTTTAGTCTTCTGCCCGGAAATTCGTACTTGGTGGCAGGGAAGTTTTTTTGATCACGGGCCCATTCCAGGTTTTTTACCAGTAATCCTTTTACCTCCCTATCCTCTAAAATGAGTGTTTTGAGGTTTTTCAGCAAAGGTTCGGCTTCATAATCAGGGGAAAAATTACCTTTCTCATCCTTAGATGGGAGTGGATAGGAACCGTCCTTCTTCTTGGAAGGTAAATGGTCACCAAAAAAATGAACTATCCGCTTTGATTTGATCAGTGATCTCACTTCTTCTACTGTAGCGCCGGCATATTCAGGGTAGGCTTTTGCCACGATCTTCAGAAACAAGAAAGTGAAGTTCTCTCCGTTAAAGCTAACATTTTCTTGCATGGGGGTTAGATGTTGAGTTTCCTAGGTCAAGTTGCTCGCCTTTATAGTAATATTCTGTGAAATTTAACAAATGTTTAAATAATTACCGGTAAATCACCAGTAATTTTTTAAATTATTACTGGTGGTTTCCTTCCACTCATTACCGGCTATCGCTTTAGTAAAGGTAATTATGTAGTTAATTACCAGTATTTTACACATTAAAGTTTCTTCTTGTTTCCCCCGGATTTATTGGCTTACCATACGATTTCCCTTTAAATTTGACTAGAATTCATTCATTGAGAAAAACCGTTGCCTATAAGTCAAAAAGAGCAATTAGTGCTTTAGCTAACAAGCTGAGCACGGATGTTATTCTCCTCCTCCTTAATTGGCCGGATAAAAGGCTGCGCAGCACAACTTCCTAGCAATCAGCGGAATGGAGTGAATTGTTGAACCACTTAAAAATTAAACAACTATGAAAAGTTTACTCGTAGCTGCGATAATCAGCCTTATCGCGGGAGGGACATCTATGTCTACCTCCGACCTTGCCCAATCAGGCACCATCATTTTAGAATCCGACATCACCATGGTGGTGGATTCGGGAAATTCCAGTGAAAACGTTACCGATGTATGGATTTCTTCATCCGGAGGAATGCTTTCAGAAGCAGAAAGCAGCTCTTCAGGTTGTAATCAGCCCACTTGTTACGTTGACGTATCGCACCTGGATCCCGGGATTTACCTGGTGGAGGCCGAAACCGACCTTGGGAATTCCTTTTTTGGTTACATTGTAATAAATTAAATGCACCGATCAGGTTGTCCCAAATCATTCTGTCGCTTTGGGCAACCTGATCAATTTGTAATCCCTGAGCACTTAAGAAAATAACAAAAAGCGTTACTTCACTTTTTCTTCAACAATCGCTAAACCAAGCTTTTTCAAACGCTCCAGCCATAACTGATCCATCAGCATCAGCTCCCTGGCTTCTTCCCGGATGATCATGACCGATCCTTCGACATGCTTGTTGAAATAATTCAAAGTTTTTCTTTGTCGGTTCTTTAACTCTTCGCTTAATTTCGAATTTTGCTTGATGTACTCCCGGCACTTGCCGATATATGTCCTGAAATTCTTAAGGTCTCCTTTTTGAAAAAAATATTTGAGCCTCATCTTATCACAGGATATTTTAAATTCGGGGTTTTTTCGGTAGTGTTCAGAGGTCTCAAACCTGGATAGCGCGTCTTCTGCCTTGTCCACATCTCCATCCCAGTAGTATAATTCTTTGGAAGCCATCAAGAGAGAAAGTTTTGGATTCTCTTCCTGATCATAATCTTCCATAAAACGGGCATATTGATTCGTGACCCGATTAAACCACGACAAATCTCCCTTAATTAAGCCGGAGATGAACCCATTTTTCAGTCGTTGGAATCGCAGTTGCCCGCCGTTTAAAAGTTCTCCCAATTCTTCCAGCAATTCCATATAGTCTAGATAGTCCAATGCATATTGCTGTTGATTGCGGTTTATCTGACTTATGCAATAAAGCAGCAACATTTCAATAATTTCTCTTTTAAAGGAAACCGATAACTTTTTATCCGGCAGAATAAGATCTTCAAAAGTGGATTTTAACTCCTGATAGCTCTCTCTTTTTGGAGCGTAATATAAATTTATCACGAGATAATAAATTTCGATAATGCCCTCTCCTCTGAATTGTTCATAGACGGCTTCGGCCTCTGCTTTAATGAGCTCAATATCGATCGCTTCGGTGGGGTACGCTTTTCCAAATCCCATTTTGGACACCCATGTCCGCATGCGGTTGATCTGGTAAAAAAGTTCAATGGCATTCGAGAGTTGCGTTAACTTTTCCAGGTACAAACGCCGATCTGGCAGATGGTACAGCTCCAGCTCTGCACGCCAGACTTCATAGATTTCATCGGTAGGGGACCAGTACTCTCCTTGTTCCAACTCTTTCTCAAGGCTGGATAAAGAGGAAGCGATCTCAGAAGAAATTTTTTCCTGCATGCAATACCTGGCGTAAAGGTTTTTTTGCAGGACTTTGTGATTGTCTAATTGCTGAAAGGCAAAAAAGCTTTCCACCGATTTCACAAGATCACCTCTCAATTGCTTGGCGCCGCTTCCATATTCACTCCAAAACCGCTCTTCGTCGTGCGGATATTTGCCCGAAACCGATTCGAGCAAGGCTCTAAGAACTTCACGTTGATTTTTGGATAATTTATTAGCTCCGATTTGAGTGAAAACCAATAGATCATCATGCTTTTTCTTGTCCAATGTCTGAACTAATCCAGTTATTTTATACTTGATCATAATGACCCAATTTTACTTTTTTTGTGTTTAATTGTCTGATTTTATTTGTTTAATGAAATAAATTTTTTTTAATAAATAATGACTTGTTACTTAAATTACCCCCAGAACGCCATTTTTACAACTTTTCACCTCATTATCTTTGTAGTATGAGTTTTGACATTTTCCGGTAATTCGTAATAATGTTCAAACGGAGTTTGTAGTCCTCATGCATAAAAAACTAAACCTTAGGCTGCATGCCACTAAACCCCAGTTAATTTTTTTTAAGTGCATGCAGTTAAACCCCAGTTATCTTTTTCTCATTTTAAAGCCTCCCACAATACTTCCACCGGATGAACGGCCAAACGCTGCGTTCCGTCTTCGATCTGAGCCCTGCAGCTCGTCCCTGGTGCGGCAATGATGGCTTCTTGCTGAGCTTGCCTTACTTTTGGAAAAAGCACCAATTCCCCAATCTTCATACTAACCTCATAATGTTCTTTTTCATACCCAAAGGAACCGGCCATGCCGCAACAGCCGGAGGGTATAATGTCCACAGAATAGTTTTCTGGTAAGCTGAGTATCCAGGCGCTATGTGACGCTGAAGACAAAGCTTTCTGATGACAGTGTCCGTGAAGATGGATCTGACGGGCTTCTTTGGTGAACTGATCCGGGCGAATATTACCTTTCTTAGCTTCCTGATCCAAAAACTCGTCGATGAGCAACACATGCTTTTTCAGCTCCCGGGCTTTTTCCGCTAACGACTCGTCCACCAGGCGCGGATATTCATCCCGAAACCCCAAAACAGCAGATGGCTCAATGCCCACCAGCGGCGTTTGAGCAGAGACCTTGTCGTAAAATAATCGAACATTAGCCTCAGCCAGTTGCTTTGCTTCTTCCAGAAAGCCTTTGGAAATCTGCGAACGACCGCTCTCCGGATGCTTAATAAGCTCTACTTCATAGCCCAATCGACACAATAACTGTACGGTCTTGATCCCGATATGCGATTCCAGCCGGTTGATGAACTCATCGGCAAAAAGGTAGACCTTGCCTTTGATATTGTCAGCAGGACGTATCTTTTTATATTGTTGGCCATACCAGCGCCGCAGGCTGATCCTGGAAAGGGTAGGGATCTTCCTTTTGGGATGAATGCCCATGTATTTTTTCATCAGTCCACTTGTCAGCGGATTCGTAAAGACCCAATTGCTGAGGGGACGAAAACGGGCGGCCAGGGCATTGTATTTTGCATTTTCTGCAAACAAGCGCGAGCGACGGTCAAAACCATTGGCTTTCTGGTATTGATAACTGAATTCAGCCTTAATAGAAGCCATGTCAACATTGGAAGGACATTCCGAAGTACACCCCTTGCAGCTGATGCACAAGTCCATCACTTCCTTCAACTCCGGATGGGCAAAAGGATTGCCGTTGGATCGATGCCGGGTTAAAAATTCCCGTAGCGCATTGGCGCGGGCCCGGGTCGTGTCTTTTTCATTTCGGGTAGCCTGATAAGAAGGACACATCGTTCCGCCGGCCGAAGGCAGCTTGCGGCAATCCCCTGAGCCGTTGCATTTTTCTACAGCGCGTAGAATGCCGCCATGTTCTTTAAAAGAGAAAACGGTGGAAACAGGAGGGTCTTCCTGTTCCGCTTCGTAGCGCAAGGATTCATTCATGGGCGGCGCGTCTACGATCTTTCCGGGATTGAAGATGTTGTTCGGGTCCCAGACGGATTTGATGCGGCGGAACAACTGGTAGTTTTCTTCACCGACCATCATGGGTATAAAAGCCGCTCTCACCCGGCCGTCGCCATGTTCTCCACTTAAGGATCCGTTGTACTTTTTAACTAAGGCGGCAGTATCTTTAGTGATGTCATAAAAAAGCTGCCGGTCTTTATTTTTTTTCAGGTTAAGGATGGGCCTCAGGTGAAGCTCTCCCGCTCCGGCATGAGCATAGAATACGGATTGCTGCTGGTGAGATTCCATCAATTGCTCGAATTCCTGGATATAGTCAGGCAGGTCCTCCAGCGCCACCGCCGTATCTTCAATACAGGCTACCGGTTTGGCGTCACCGGGGATATTGGACAACAGGCCCAGGCCGGCCTTTCGCAGATCCCACACGCTTTTGGTATGTGGCGCCTGTAAAACAGGATAGGCATAGCCTAATCCAGCTTCCTGCACCTCCCGGATCATATCGACCGCTTTCTGACGGGCTTCTTCAATCTCCTCCGCTCTGAATTCGACACATAAAATGGCGGCAGGGTCACCTTCAACAAAAAAGCGGTTCTTTTCCTGCTCAATATTGCCTTTGGTGCAATCCAGGATGATCTTATCCACCAGTTCACAAGCCGTGGGCTGATGGCGCATGGCAATGATCGTTGCTTTCATGGATTCAGCCACTGAATGGCAGTGAATGGCGGCGACTACCTCCTGTGCAGGAGGAAGGGGGTCGAGCCGAAGCTTTATTTCGGTGGTAAAAGCCAGGGTGCCTTCCGATCCGGTGAGGAGCTTGCATAAGTTGAAAGGCGGACCATCAGCCTCAAAAGGCTGAAGCTTCAATAACTCGTCTACCGCATAGCCTGTATTGCGGCGGTGGATATTGGCTTTGGGAAAATTTTTTCGGATGCCGTCCTGGATTTCTGTTTTTCCCAACTCCTCGAACAGGTGTAAGTAGATCTTACTTTCCAGGCTGAGGTTGTCACGGCACTTGTCTTCTAATTCTGCTGCAGTAAGTTCTTTAAAAACAGCTTTTGATCCGTCGCTTAGTATCGTATGGAGTTCCAAGACATGATCGCGGGTGGCGCCGTAAACGATGGAGGTTGTCCCACAGGAATTGTTTCCGACCATACCTCCTAACATACAACGATTGGAAGTAGAGGTGTTAGGGCCGAAAAAAAGACCGTAAGGCTTAAGAGACCGGTTGAGTTCATCCCTGATGACTCCAGGTTGCAAACGAACCCAGCCCTCTTCTTTGTTGACTTCCAGAATATGGGTCATATGCCTGGAGACATCCACTACAATGCCGTCCCCTACGCATTGGCCGGCCAGGGAAGTCCCGGCGCTTCTGGGGATAAGCGAAGTCTGATACTGATGCGCAAAATTGATCAGCAACCGGATGTCTTCTTCTGTCCTGGGAAGGGCTACTGCCGCCGGCAACTCTCGGTAAACCGAGGCATCTGTGGCATACAGAGTCCGCATAAGTTGATCGTAATGTAACTCCCCGGACAGTTCCCGGCTTAATTTTTTAAGTGCTTCAATAGGTATCGTCTGGTTCATGCTGTATCCACTTTGTTTTATTGAAAAAGCAAATTAAACATTACCTTGGAGAAACAGGTATGGGTTTTGTAAAAACTGTATCGAGACAGCCCCTATTACCCCTTGACCAATCAGGCTTTTTTTTTATCTTAATAAACGAGCTTCTGCAACAGCAAAAAAGTATACATTCATGAGATTTATTTCAATTTTGATCTTAACAGTATTTTCCCACTCCATAACCGCCCAGGTCTGGTATGATAAAAGTATGCGCGGGAAAACAACGGATAGTTTTATCATCACCCTGGAAGGGGACACCATTCAGGGAAAACTCGAATTTGATCGCCCCTTTAAAATGGCCAGACGCATTTCTTTTTTTCGGGATGATGCCGCAGAAGAGGAAAAATACCGGCCTTCTGTCATTAAAGGCTTTGCCTTGTACGGAAAGGTCTGGCGGTCAAAAAAAGTCAGATTGCCAATGGAAGAAGGCCTTGAAGGCTTCGGTCGACGACTGGAGGCCTTCCTGCTGCCGGTGGTCGAAGACGGCCCTATCGAATTGTTTTATCATTATTACGATGGCTTTTTTATGTCCTTGGAAGGCAAATTCATTCCGGCTTATGCGTATGTCTTGATCAAGAATAACGGAAAAATAGCCTATCTGTCAGCTGATGAAGATTGGTTGTACGAAAACCAGGTGTTTTACCTGATCCAGGATTGTGAAGAATTGGTTGCAGGCATCCAGTCTGAAGAATATGCCTGGGATGATCTGGTCACTATCGTGAACCGGTATAATTACTGTATGGAAGAAAAGGAAGAGAAGGAAGAAAAGGAAGAAAAGGAAGAAAAACATTAATAAACATGAGCCATCCCGAAATTTTGAGACCACTTTATCGGTTGTCGGTTAAGTAAGCAAACCATTTCAAATATAGGTTTTGTTGGTGCGTCTAGCTCCGAACATTGAGAATAATAGAACGCAGTATGAACTCACCGCAAAAACGCGAAGGGCGCGAAGCCTTCGCGCCCTTCGCGTCTTTGCGGTGATAAGATCCAGGCATAATCAAAATCAGGGATGGTTCATATTTATTTCGAACAATGGTTTGCAGCTTACTGTATTATAAGCGAACAACTCTTAATTATTTATGCATCCGAATGTTGTTTTTCTCAACATCGATTCTCCGTTTGTAAAGAAATGTTTTCTAGAAGTTCATCAGGCATTCGAAGAGCTTCACCAAAATAAAATATTCGTTCGCTTTAAGGCATTAAAAAAAACGAATATGCGGGCCCAGCCTGTTCCCAACCTGCGTTTTTGGAGCAAAAAGACCCGGCAGTATCGCATTACTATAAGCGATCACATTGAGCTGGAACAATATTTCAATCTCGAAGAGCTGCCCGGAAAGGTTTTAAAAGGGTGGTTTGCGCATGAATTAGGACACATTACGGACTACTCCGACCGCTCAGCCTTTAACCTGATCAAATTTGGGATTGGGTATTTGTTTTTTCCCACCCACCGGATCGGAACAGAAAGGAGGGCCGACATATTTGCCATTGAAAAGGGGTTTTCTGAATATCTGGTGGAGACCAAGAAATTCATTCTTCAACACTCCAAGCTGCCCAATGACTACAAATCCCGAATCGAAAAATATTATCTTTCAGTTGAAGAAGTTGGCATTCTCAGCCGCCATCTGGAAGAGATGGAAGAACTTCGCCTGGACAAGATCATCTGAGGAAAGCCAACAAGTCCCGCATGTCCTCTTCCTTCATGACTTTGGGTAACTTGACCTGCCCTCCTTTCTTTTTCTTTTCCTCCAGCCAGTCATAGATCCTATCGGTATGCACCATGGTGATGCTGATGTCCTTGAGTGCCTTCTTCCTGGCGTCACGATAGCCCTTATTCAATTTTTTAAGGATATCGTCGAGGTCCTGTGCAGCTTTAGGTTCTTCCATTTGCTCACTGGCGCCCAGCACCCATTGATGAAAGAACTCCCCTTGTTCGTCCTTGAGTGCGGCTACGGCAAACTCATTAATGTTGATGCCGGATTGTTCGGATAATTCTTCCACAGCAGTATTGATCTTTTCTTCTGATAATTGAGAGCCGGCTACGTTAAGGTAATATTTGGTTCGGCCGGAAAGAACGATCTCGTATTGCTTGATATCCGTAAATTTGACCAGGTCACCGATCATGTATCTCCACGCACCGGCTGGGGTGGACACCAGCATGGCATATTCTTTATCGCGGTGGACCTGATCAATAGTCAGGCAAACAGGGTCTTCCTTCAGATTGCCGTATTCGTCAAAGCTGCTTTCGTCAAAGGGGATAAATTCATAAAAGATCCCCTGCTGAAGCGCCAGTTGCATATCCATTGTTCCCGGGCGGGCGGTAAAAGCAAAGAAACCCTCAGAAGCCAGGTAGGTGTCGGCATAGTGTATCGGATGGCTCATCAATTGATCAAAAGACTTTCGGTAAGGCTCAAAATTAACTCCTCCGGAGGCGAACAGCATCAGGCTGGGCCAGATGTCGTGTATGGTATCGAGTTTATGGTGATCGATGATCTTTTCGAGCATCTTTTTCACCCACAGTGGAATGCCGGCGATGGCGCCCACGTCCCATTGTTGAGCCTGCTGGGCAATGCGGCTTACGCGTTCCTCCCAACTATCGAGCTGAGCGATTTCAAGGCCTGGTTTGTAAAAAGCTTCAAACCAGGAGGGGATATTGCTTGAGTTGATGCCGCTGATCTCTCCTTCCAGGTGATCTGCTCTGCGTTTCAAATTAGCAGAACTGCTCAGCAGGAGGATATCCTTTTCAAAAAATTCAGCGGGCAGGTCATAGTTAGCCAAACTTTGGATCTGCGCAATTCCTACCTGGCGGAAGGAACTCAGCATGTCATCCGTCACGGGGATGCGTTTACTCCCCTTGCCGGTAGTCCCTGAGGTAAGCGCAAAATACCTGGGCTTTCCCGGCCAGGTGATGTCCGGTAATCGTTGTTGCTGCCTCCACCATCCCGGGCTGATGTCTTCGAACTGATGAACGGGAACCTCCTCCTGAAAAGTACGGATGAAGTTTTTCTGCTGAAGAATATTTCGAAAACCATAATATTTGCCGAAGGCAGTGTCCTGAGCTTTCTCCAGTAAAATCCTAAGCTGGGCTTTTTGCGATTTAACAGCATCCCCGGCCAGAGGGGTAATGGCATTTTTAATATCAATGACCTTCTTGATAATCGGTCCTATAAACGGCATAAGTGTGTTGTGGTTAGACAATAGAAATGTCAACTATAAAACGCGGATTTTGGACGCCCTGTTCGATCATGCCCAGGCCTGCAGGTTGACCATGATAAATTCAATTTTCATCATCTTTATATTGGCTTTGGCCGAGGAAACAGTATTTTGTTAAACCAAAATTAATGGGGTGTTAAGAATTTAAGCTATTTTCACAATAGACTTAAAAAACAAAATATTATGAGCAAATCACCCTTTATTTTCATTATCGCTTGCTTCCTGGCTCTGCCCATGCTGGTATTCAGCCAGGAACCTGTTGATGAAGACATCAACAAAATCATCCGTAAACATGGACTGGATCAAACTCAAGTCATGGAGATCGCCAGTTGGATGACGGATGTATACGGGCCTCGGCTGACAGGCTCGCCGATGCTGGACAAAGCCACCGACTGGGCTGTGAAAAAACTTAAGGACATGGGCATGGACAATGTCCATCTCGAAGAATGGGGCCCCTTCGGCCGTGGCTGGGAACTGGAGCACTTCGAAATGCATGCCACCGCTCCTTCTTACTGGCCGATCATCGCTTATCCTAAGGCTTGGTCTCCTTCCACCGACGGTATGGTAGAAGGGGAGGTGATCTTCCTGGATGCTCAGGAAGAGGCCGACCTGGAAAAGTACAAAGGCAAACTTAAAGGGAAATTCGTCCTTTTTGACAGTCAAAGGGAAGTCAAAGAATGGTTTGACGGCGTTGCCAAACGCCACGATAGCGAGTCATTGCTCAGCATGGCGAATGCCGGCGCTCCCACTCCCCGCCCTCGCGGCAACCGCAGAAACCTGGGCGGGTTTAGCTTCAACGAGTTGGTCTGGAAAATGCTGGAAGAAGAACAGCCGCTGGCCGTACTCGACAGAAGCTACAAAGGTGACCTGGGCACGGTCTTCGTCTCCGGCGCCAGAGCCAGCGAAGGCCGGTCTCATGAAGTCGGTAAAGATGTAGTGCCGCAAGCCACCCTGTCAGTAGAACATTATAACCGCATTATGAGAATGGTCGAAAAAGGGCAATCCATTAAAATAGCCCTGGAACTGAAGGCGCGCTATACCAACGCCGACGGCATGGAACACAACATCATCGCCGAAATTCCCGGAACAGACCTGAAAGAGGAGGTCGTTATGCTGGGCGCTCACTTCGATAGCTGGCACACCGGCACCGGAGCGACCGATAACGCGGCCGGCTCCTCTGTGATGATGGAGGCCAGCCGCATTCTCCTGGAAACCATCAAAGAAAGCGGCGTCAAACCTCGCCGCACCATTCGCCTGGCCCTTTGGACCGGCGAAGAACAGGGGCTGTTCGGTTCCAGAAATTACGTAGCCGACCATTTTGCCAATGTTCCCGAAGGTGGCTGGGTGCCTGAGTCGTTTAAACCGGATCAGAAAAAAGTATCCGCTTACTACAATCTGGATAACGGCACCGGAAAGATCCGCGGCGTTTACCTGCAGGGCAATGATAAGGTCGAACCAATCTTCAGAGCCTGGCTGGATGCCTTCTCCGACTTGGATGCTTCAACACTGACACTGGACAATACCGGCGGGACCGACCACCTGGCATTCGACGGTGTGGGCATTCCCGGTTTCCAGTTCATCCAGGATCCAATGGCGTATTCCACGCGCACCCACCACTCCAATATGGACAACTGGGATCACCTGAGTGGAGACGACTTATCTCAGGCCGCCACGATCATCGCTTCCTTTGTATGGCATACCGCTCAAAGAGATGAGATGCTGCCCAGAAAGCCGCATGATCTGGATAAGAAAGAAGTCGATAGCAACACCGGTAAGAAAGAATAAACATTAGACCTCCTGGAATTTTGAAGGTCAATTAAATTACTGATGTTACGCAATGCTATTTAATTTTTCGTGCTTTTAGAAATTCTACCTATAAGCGAATTATAGCTATGAATCTCGACAGGGGTTCCATATGATTCCCGTTTGATCATATGGAACCCCTGTCGGTGTTCTGAATCATGTGCCTTTCTTATTCTACCCATATGAAACCCCTGCAGGGGTTCTTGTTGTTGAGTGGTTCACCTTACGCAGATTTATAACCCTGCGTAAAGTCGGTAATTATTTGATTCTAAGGTCTTTTATATACAATTTTTGTGGAGTTGGTATTTTGAGCGTAAAATACATGCTGACCAAATAGGTTGGCATTTGCTATAAGAATGGGAAAACAGCGGCGATGCCTGCCTTGCCATACACAGATGAGGTGGTCAGGCTGGAGCAGCAATTGCGCCTACAGCGTTACAGTTACAATATTATTCAAGACCTACAAGAACTTTTTCATTCAGTTTTTAACATTGAAGTTGTTTAAAGTTTCCTCACTGGGCTGCAAAAACGTCTTTTATGCCATTTTTCGTTTTCCCGCCTGCCGGCAGGCATGTTTTCTCCCTCCATAGCGCCGCTATGAAGCTCAAAAAAGCCTCAACTGGACCTAAAATCCTGTTTTTTCGCTTCCAGCAGGAAACTTTAAACAACTTCATTCTATCTCAACAGCGACCCAAAGGATGTAACTACGGAGGATAGTTTTGCCACCCATTTATTGGAAAGGGGTATGAACCTCCGATATATTCAGGAATTGCTGGGACATAATTCGAGTAAGACGACTGAAATATACATGCATATCACTTCCAATTCCAAAGACAAGTTTTGTAGTCCGCTTGACTTTCTGGAAATTGAGGAGGATATTTAAATGCTTATATCCACCATTATGGCGGATATAAAGATGTTGTAGCCAATTTAAAAAAAGCATACCATGAAAATCAAACAAACGATTGTATCAACATTATCAATTATCCTAATCATAATGACAGGTTGTAAATCTGACAAGTCTGAATATGATAAAATGGTCGAATTCGGACAAAAATATACTGATGCTTGGAATAGTACTGTACCTGAAAAAATGGCTTCCTTTTACGCAGAGGACGGAACACTAACTGTAAATAATGGAACGCCAGCAGTTGGGAGAAAACAATTGGCAGAAACGGCCAAATCGTATATGGATGCGTTTCCTGATTTGGAATTAACTATGGATAGCCTGACAGCGGAAAATGGGACTTATCGATACTACTGGACTTTTAAAGGGACTAATTCGGGACCAAATGGAACTGGAAACAAAGTTGATTTCAGCGGATTTGAAGAATGGACAATGAATGATCAAGGACTTATCCAAAAATCAATTGGTACTTACGATGCGGAACAATATGAAAAGCAATTAAATGGAAATTAAAAACTGGCTACAATAAGGTGTATAGTGCATAGCTCGTAACCTCGCTACGACACCATACACAAACCGTTAGCTCCCATTAGAAAAAATTGTAAAAAGAAGATAATTGCATCAAAGCAAGAATAAGTGTATTTTTCAGAAAGATCAAACAAGCAAAATGGGCCAAATTAATGAACAAATACCAGATCGAGTTAAATCTGCTATCCAGCAAATAGACGAAAGTGCTGAAGTCATTTTATTTGGCTCCAGAGCAAGGGGTGATTTTGATGTGGATTCAGACTGGGATTTTTTGATTTTGCTTCAGGAAAAATTGACTTCAAATAAGGAAGAATTGATTCGAAATGCTCTCTATGATATTGAATTAGCCACAGGAGAAGTCATCACCTCCATCATTGAAGAAAAATCAGAATGGGAAAAATATGATCAAACACTGATCTTTAAAAATATTGAAGAAGAAGGAATCCCAGTTAGTATCCTTCCTGCATTATGAGTTATTCAAAAGAAGAATTAGCTGCCTACCGAATAGAAAGGTCCAAAGAATCATTGGAAGAAGCTAAAATATTGGCATCTACCAACCATTGGAATACAGTAGCCAATCGTTTGTATTACTCGTGTTTTTATATCGCCTCTGCCTATTTGGTGGTTAATAACTTCGAAGCCTCTACTCATAATGAAATTAAAACCGGATTTAATAAGGCCTTAATTAGTAGTGGAAAGCTTGAAAAAGCTTATGGACAATTATATAATAACCTGTTCAACATTCGGCAAGATGCTGATTATCGAGACTTCAAGGATGTAAAAGAGGAGAAGATCAAACCGATGATCAGTCAGGTGAAAGAAATGGTAAAGACAATAGAGTCATTGATTCAATGAAACGGGAGCTAACAATGCATACAATGGTGCGACAAGAAGTCGCCCCTAAATACTGTTAGACCGTTGAAATCCAATGTCT
>CAZJQS010000074.1:0-27431 GCA_964548175.1 uncultured Saprospiraceae bacterium | reverse complement strand
ACGCTATTTTTATGTCCCTTCTTGATTTGCGTTAAGGGTAGGGCCTCCTCAATATGCTACTCCCACAGATTTAGACCACAATCTAAGTTGAAAAAAGACATAAATTGTGGCTTATGAAAAGAAAAAGAAGAAAGTTTACACCCGCCTTTAAGGCAAAAGTAGCCATTGAGGCGCTTAAGGAACGCCAGACCTTGTCAGAATTGGCTGAGCGTTTTGAGTTGCATCCCAATCAAATTAGTAAGTGGAAGCAGGAATTTTTATCGAATGCCGAAGCGGCCTTCGGCCCAAAAGATACGGAAAAGGAAGAGTCGCAGATTGACACGGATCAGCTCTACACCAAGATCGGGCAGTTAGAGATGGAGCGCGACTTTCTAAAAAAAAGCTTAGACAAATTGGATCGACTAAAATGAAGCGAGACCTGATCGACCAGCAAGATCGACTGTCTATTCGTCATCAGTGTGAGCTGCTGGGTATAAGTCGTGGCAGCATATATTACAGGCCCAAAGGCGAGAAGCCGGAGAATCTGGAGATCATGCGCCTGATGGATAAGCATATTTTGGTAGAACCTACTGCCGGGATATTGACGATGCAGTCCATGTTAGCCGACCGGGGGCACCAGGTCAGTTATGGTCGTGTGCGGCGTTTGATGCGAAAAGCCAATATTTATCCGGTCTATCCAAGGCGTCATCTGACGGTTTTGGGGCAGAAGAAATACGTCTATGCCTATCTACTGCGGGAATTGGTCATTGATCGACCTAATCAGGTTTGGGCTATCGATATCACGTATGTTCCTATGGCCACTGGCTTCATGTACCTAACGGCCATCATTGATGTTTATAGCCGCTACATAGTCGGTTGGGGCTTATCCAATACCCTGGAAGCAGCCGCCAGTTTAGAGGTCGTAAAAGAAGCGATCGCCGTGCATGGAAAGCCCGAAATCATCAACAGTGATCAGGGCAGTCAATTTACCTGCAAGGAGTATGTAGATTATCTCAAAGAACAGGAAATTCAGATCAGCATGGACGGTAAAGGCCGGGCCATTGACAACATTTACATCGAACGATTTTGGCGAACGATCAAGTATCAACATATTTACTTGAATCCCGCAGACAATGGACTGGAACTTTACCGAGGTATAGAACAATGGTTACATCGCTACCACAACCGGGATCACCAGGGAATTGGCAGAACCAAGCCCATTCATCGTTACCAAAAGGCGGCTTGAATTCAATTATGAAACGTAATCCTGTGGTCTAAAAAAGTGATAGTATTTAAGGATCATCTACTCTGACTTTTTTGTGCCTTCTCCACCTCCGGGTTCTCCTCCCTCTGTCTTAATCCTTGTTCAAATGGATCATCTACTCTGACGGTCCTTTTTTAGCACCTTTGCCTTTAATAAAAAGGGTCTTAATCCTTGTTCAAATGGATCATCTACTCTGACAATGCTTTTAAAAGGACTTAAGGCTAAAGAGGTCATTGTCTTAATCCTTGTTCAAATGGATCATCTACTCTGACAAGCTACAGTAATGTATTGACAACTGGCAGCGTTCAGTGTCTTAATCCTTGTTCAAATGGATCATCTACTCTGACACGAAATGGGGAGGGTTGGCGACTACCCCAATTTTTACGGTCTTAATCCTTGTTCAAATGGATCATCTACTCTGACATAATGGCTAAAATCCGATCTATGCAAGGTCACAGAGAGGTCTTAATCCTTGTTCAAATGGATCATCTACTCTGACAGTTTCTATGCTAAACCTATTACCAGGTTCGGTAGTAGAGTCTTAATCCTTGTTCAAATGGATCATCTACTCTGACAATACCGGGAATTTTTGGTGTCCGGAAGAAGTTTATGTCTTAATCCTTGTTCAAATGGATCATCTACTCTGACGATTTTTTTTTTTAAAAGGCTCTGTATTAATTTACAAGGGTCTTAATCCTTGTTCAAATGGATCATCTACTCTGACGCAAACCACGTTTTAATAGCACTGGACGAATTTATGGGTCTTAATCCTTGTTCAAATGGATCATCTACTCTGACCCGTAGTCTAGCAGATTGGGGAAAATGGGTAGCGGCTCAGGCGTCTTAATCCTTGTTCAAATGGATCATCTACTCTGACTAATGCAGGACGATCGTAGCAGAGCAGCGGCTGATGGTCTTAATCCTTGTTCAAATGGATCATCTACTCTGACGCATTGAGTATTATTCTCAAGCTCGTGAAAAAATGTCTTAATCCTTGTTCAAATGGATCATCTACTCTGACTCTTTTTAAGATCAGAGGGGAAACCCTCTTTTCTTTTTGTCTTAATCCTTGTTCAAATGGATCATCTACTCTGACGTAAAGGCTGATTACCTTTATAAATACATCAAATGTATTGTCTTAATCCTTGTTCAAATGGATCATCTACTCTGACAGACACCAGAAAATAATGAAAACTGCTCAGGTTGCTTGTCTTAATCCTTGTTCAAATGGATCATCTACTCTGACCTTTGTTACTTTTACTTTTTGGAATTGGATATTCCAAGGGTCTTAATCCTTGTTCAAATGGATCATCTACTCTGACTCCTTTATACTCTCACTAAGGAGGATCCTAAGGGGGTCTTAATCCTTGTTCAAATGGATCATCTACTCTGACTTTAATGAGAACATTCCTATAAGGATTGAATAGTTGAAGTCTTAATCCTTGTTCAAATGGATCATCTACTCTGACAAGCGGAGGAAGAATCCTTTATACTCTCACTAAGGAGGTCTTAATCCTTGTTCAAATGGATCATCTACTCTGACCACTGAAGAAAAACTGTTAATGCTTGGGAAAGAGGGTCTTAATCCTTGTTCAAATGGATCATCTACTCTGACTGAAGTCAGATTTAATTCTAAGAACAACACCCTATTAGGTCTTAATCCTTGTTCAAATGGATCATCTACTCTGACACTGTTTCCTGTAGCATTCTTATAGGAACAGGGTTACAATTGTCTTAATCCTTGTTCAAATGGATCATCTACTCTGACAGAGGACATTTCTACCCTTAAAGAACTCGAAGTGAGTGTCTTAATCCTTGTTCAAATGGATCATCTACTCTGACCCATCCCAAGATACCTATTGTGGAAAGAGTGAAGAGGTCTTAATCCTTGTTCAAATGGATCATCTACTCTGACGCATTCTAAAAAGAGAGAGGGGAAACCCTCTTTTCTTGTCTTAATCCTTGTTCAAATGGATCATCTACTCTGACAGACTTGAACGACTGCTTTAAAGAGAGAAAGTTCAGGGTCTTAATCCTTGTTCAAATGGATCATCTACTCTGACTCAATGGATCTGTTATTAATGACAAAGCTGAAGTGAAGAGTCTTAATCCTTGTTCAAATGGATCATCTACTCTGACTGTCATTTTATAACCTTTTAAACTACCACTATGAGTATGTCTTAATCCTTGTTCAAATGGATCATCTACTCTGACTCGTGCTCTTGCGGCATGGTAGATTGTAGCCATGCGGGGGTCTTAATCCTTGTTCAAATGGATCATCTACTCTGACCCGCGTCTTATGTTGCAGATACCGCGTCCTCGCTTGGTCTTAATCCTTGTTCAAATGGATCATCTACTCTGACACGGTAAGTGGTCATCCACCACTTACGAGGTTTTTGTCTTAATCCTTGTTCAAATGGATCATCTACTCTGACCATGCACGGAGATTTGACGAGAGACGCGAGGCATTGTCTTAATCCTTGTTCAAATGGATCATCTACTCTGACGCAGAAGTCAAAAATAAAACAGGGCCAATCGAAGAGGAGTCTTAATCCTTGTTCAAATGGATCATCTACTCTGACAAGAGCTACGGAGGAAGCTGGCAGAAAGATGGACTAGCTGGGTCTTAATCCTTGTTCAAATGGATCATCTACTCTGACTAGTATGCCCTACTCCGGCGTTCAACTTAGATATATAGTCTTAATCCTTGTTCAAATGGATCATCTACTCTGACCGATGAAAAACGCAATGCTAATTATCACGCTTTCTGTCTTAATCCTTGTTCAAATGGATCATCTACTCTGACAGATTTGTATGTATACGTTACAGGGCTTACCCCAGCCGTCTTAATCCTTGTTCAAATGGATCATCTACTCTGACGATTCGAAAAAATTTTGAGCCCCACGTAAGGGTGGGGTCTTAATCCTTGTTCAAATGGATCATCTACTCTGACTCTATTTTTCACATCTCGCTGACAGCCAATTACTTGACTGCCAGAAAATGAAAATTTTAACACTTTTTAACAGGGGTTTTTGCCCTTTTTTGTCAAAAGTTTGGGTCATTTTAATATCGTTTTTTAGGGGTTTTTGGGGATTTTTTTTTAAAAAACAGCCTTTTTAAGGGAAATTCTCACTCCCAAGTTAATGGTTTTGCGGGATTTTTTCCAGTCTGCCGTTCTGCTTTTTATCCGTAGGGGCGGAAGGCGACGAAGCGGAACCGGACGATCTTTTTGCCGTCCTTTTCCTCGACGATCCGTTCGGTGGTGCTGGCCAGGCAGGGGATGCCGGCTTCCCTGAGCTTGCTGACCAGCGCATGGGTGAAGGTCATTTCTCCCATCAGGTGGACGGCGGCGGGGCGGATGTCCAGCAGGTGCTGCAGATAGTCTTCCGCTAAGCGGTCGATGTCCTCGACACTGGCCTTGGGGTCGATCCTTGGGAAGGGGAGGTCTGCTATGCGGCCGTAGCGTTCAACGGCGGCTTGTTTCTGGTCGTCAGACCAGTCAGCAGAGGGGTGGTTGGAGAGATTAAGCAGGCCGGTGTCTTGATTTTGGTGAAGAAACGCTTCCAGCGCTTGCCTGATCTTTTTGTAAGCAGTGTCCAACACCTCATAAAATTGGTCTGCTTCCTGATTGTTGGTGTAACCGCCGTGATTGATGTCGTTGCGGGCTCTGGCGAGTTCGGTGAATGGCTGGGCCAGTTCCTGGGCGAGCTCGTCTTCCATGATCTGATAACCCAGCTGCGGGTAGCGGCCAATTTGCCCGACCCAGTTTTCTTCCGGCGGCATGTGGGTGATGAACTGGAGGGCGGAGGAAATCAGGTCTCGCCCCTTGCGGTTGTGGTGGGGGTGGAAATAATCATCTTCGATCCAGCCTTTTTCCATGTAATGGTAGCAAAGCCAGGTGATCACTCCTTCCTGCAACTGTGTGATGCCTTGTTGAATCAACTGATGGTCTATGCACCATTTGACGGCTTCAAGCCATTGAGCGTACTGAAAACCGGCGAGCTTGGTTTTTATGTGTTCGACTACGCCGTTGAGGGGTTTGATGTAGCTCTGTTCTTTGGAAAAAGCGTTCAAGGCGTTATGCAGGCCGTCAAAGTTGTATTCCCAGATCTGCCGTCCGCGGTTGGTGGTGATCTTACGAACGAGCTGATCGAGGCCTTGCGTAATATCGCGCAGGTTGCGGGCAGTTTCATCCTGTCCTTTGCTCTGGGAAAGGATAGGGGTGATGTTTTTCTGCGTAAGCTGAGTGAGTCGAGTTGGATTTCCATCCTTTACAAAATCATCAGCGGCGACGGTCCAATCCTGGAGGTCGGAAAAACTCACAAGGTTCAGTACAGGCACCGGGCGTTCGTCCATAGGCAGTTGTTTTACCTCAAAAGCCGTTCCGAGTTGCTCGAAAGCGCCGTAATAGATGGCTTTTACCTGGATGTTTTTGAGGACTTTGGCATAGTTGAGCAGCGTCATGCCCAGCATAGGCAGGTAGCGCCAGGAGTGGGTGATGTCGAGATACACTTCATCGCCGGCTTGCAGGCAATCGTACACGCGCTCAAAAGTCGCCCAGATGGCTTCCGGTTCTGATTCTCCATCGACATCGACCGGGTTTACGCCAAAAGCGTAGGCTTCCTGCTCGATCTGCCGGGCCAGTCCGATGTTGGGGATTACGGTTTTTTCTTTACGGTCGTAATGCCCGTCATTTTCCCAGTTGGCCGCCCGCGCTTCATCGGTCAGAAAGATGTAAGCCTGATCGTCGGGGCTGAAGGTGGGCGCGAGGTGGTTCAAAATGGTCTTTTGTACGTACTTTTCCAGGGGGGCGTTTTCGGCGCTGCGGGTCATCCAGTAGCTGACGGGCTCGTAGTTGTTGGTGCCGAGGAAAGAGAGGAAGGTTTTGCGTGGCATGAAATGGTTTATTTAAGAGTCCGGTTTTTTAAAATAGCCGTAGCCGACGGCGGTTTTGGCGCCGATGCCGGTCAGGCGGAATGCCATTCTTCGAATTTTTGTTGATAATATTCAGCTGCCTCCGGGTCCAAAGTCGCAAGATAGGCATTCAGTCGCTGAAAATCAGCCGTTCCAAAGCCGTGTTGCATGATGGGAAAAAGATCGTCCATGAGGTGGTCGATTTCGTCAATATTTTCTGAACGCCGCGCGAGGATTTCATTCACGCGATGGTGTAAAAGGGGAGGCTGCATTGCTATCAAGCGTTGCTGGGCTTGGATTATGAGTCGGAGTTTGTTGAGGAGGCTATGCATGGGTAGCAGCAGTTTAAACAGCTTAAATTTATGAGTTGATGATTTCATCAAACCAAGAGTCAGCAATATCTACGGATGTCCAACTTCTTACTATTCCCCAATCGCCTTTTCCCTTCTTTTGCCAACGTTTTTTTGCTTTTTTAGAGCTCGCTGATTCCCAACACCTTTTCACTAAATCTTTAATTGCAGAGTATTCACTGTCGGGTATGGGGTCAATCACCTTTCTATATTCTGAGATAATTTGCTTCGCTTTATCAAAGTCAGAAATTCCATCTAACCTAGATGCCAAACCCTCATTTTGGTATTGCTCGATTTGCTGTTCTCGTTCTTGCTTATTTCGCTTTTGCCGTTCTGCGAGTTCCTTAGCTTTCCTAGTTTCTTCTTCTAGCCTTTTCTTTTCTGCTTCCTCCTGAGCTTTTCTTTGAGCTTCCTCTTCTGCTTCCTCCGCTCTTCGTTTTTTTATTTGTTCTAACTTGTTTGCAGAGATGTTTCTCATCCTGCCATACCCAGTTGCTGTTTTAGCACCTGCTCCAGTAAAAGTCAAAGCTTCTTCTAGCAGATCTTTCAGTACCTTTTCTGCGGAACCTTCTTTATTCATTTCCGGGTCACTTGGATGCTGAAATGAGACATTCGAAAGCTTTTCGTACTCTACATCGGTACAACTTTTGCGGATGCCAAATAAGAATTGAAAACTAGTATCCTTTATAGTTAAGAAAAATATAGGGACTGGATTTTGCCAGTCGGCTGGCGGCTTACTTGAACCCTCCTTGTAATACTCCGGATAATGCGGATTCATGATGTCCACATAAACCTTTGGTTTAGAGATTGGGAAAGCATCGAAAAATACTACATTGCCAACGTGAGCGGTTGGGTTTCCTTCGGAATTTTTAAGACTTGACTTTACTGACCTATTTTTACTTATTTCAAAATCAGAAGGGGTTCCAAAAATCAGGCAGAAATCCTCAGAATCTCTTAATGCTATACCCTCTCCGTACTCAGGCCTTTTTTCCCCATTCTTATCATAGGAAAAGTACTCCTGAATCAACCAACTCCGAATAATGCCCTTTACTGAGCTTGCCGGGATGTAGGGAATCCCGTAAACGTGATGAAGGGTAAGGGAGTTCTCAAAGACGGAAGCATTGCCTAATCCAATGGCTAACCGCCAGTTGACATGATAATCGACTACACCCTGTTCTTCAAACAAAGCGGCTTTTTCACGACTAATTGCGTCGATAGCCTTGAAGTTAGCTTCCGTGATTGCCCGCTGCGGAAAGTTTTTGCACAAAGATTTGGCATGGACTAACTGGCGGAACCAAAGAGATTTGATTAGTTCGAGGTCAAACTGATCGTAACCGCGGGTGAAATCCGCGAAACTATTTTCATTCAGAGTTTTCCCTTTGAAAAAATTGGGATAATTAGAAACTTCCTCTTTTTTGAAAAAGGGGGTCTCCACTCCTTTGTGTAGTTTAATGAAAAAATTATCCATCGTTTTCTGATTTAGAATCAAAAGTCAGGCGATGCGCTTTGGCAAAGCGTCGAAGCCAATTGAACAAGGCTAAAATTTCAACCGTTACAGCACGGTATTCCCGATCATGAAAGTTATCACCTTTCATGATCTCCAAAACATTCTCCAACTCCCCATCTTTTGATTCTAGCCTCTCCTTGAGGGGATTATCTACCTGCTTCAACCATTCACATAATACCTTCTGAACAGCCTTCCACTGTTCATCTGTTTGTGTGGTCAGGTATGCAAGGGTGTTGCCTAACCCATTTGTCATTATGAACGCCGGTACTTTTTGAACATAAGCTTCAAACTTTTTTGCCTTTGTCTTATCAGAAATTCCATTGCCAGAATCCCTGACGAAATTAAAGGCATAATTCATCCGCTCCTTTTCTATACTTCTTCTTGTACTCATATCTCATCGTTTTTTGTGGTTAAACGAATGATCCCTTTTCCAATAGAGGAGTTGCCACCCATTTGAAAATAGTCAGGCTTATGATCATTGAAGAATTTCCGTACTTCGCTTAGCTCCATTCCTTCTTTTTTAAATTCGGGAGAGAACATAGCCAGGCTGTACATCACCGTTTCGGAGGGAAGGTATTCCTGAGTGAAAAGCGCACCGTCTTTTACGGTTCCCGTTTCATTGTCGATCTTGATCCGGGTATGCACTTCTGTGGAAAACTTAAGAAAATCTGCAAAATCATCTTCCGGCAGTACTATTAGGTTTTCCCTGATCTTAGTTTGCCAGTAAGGGAGGGATTCCGCAAGCACATTATCAGCAAGCCAATTGGCTAAAGCAGTTATATCATCCTTCCGATCCAAATCGGCATAGATGTATTCTTCCAACTGAATTTTTTGATTAGTACTACTCAGGTAAAGAACATCACTAGCTACGCCTGTAAATTCCGGTAGCGTAAAAAGTTCTTGCTCACCGCAAAGTTCTTGCAGTTCCGTTCTAAACTTTGCCAAAACCCGATGGCAGGTAATCCAGGCAAAAGTTCCCTTGAGAGATTTCACCGGAAAGAGCAATATTCGCGCATCTGAAAATCCGAGGGCACCGGCAAAGTCTTTTTTCTCTCCAAACTTATCAGTTATCTCATCAGGCAATCCATCGCCGTCATAACCAAATACTCGCTGAAGTCTTTCAAGATCAATTTTTTCAATGGCTTCAAACGCCTGGCGAATAGCCCCCTTGACTCCGGAACTTTCCACTTTGGGATATCCGGTGTGTCGCTCCCGCTGGATCGGCAAATCGATGTAGCCTAAATCACTGCCACTACCTGCGTGTAGCGGGGTTTCCGTGATAAAGTAGAGTGGTTGGGTTGATTTATACATGACTAAATTATTTAGCGTAAATTGACATGACGAAAATCCGATTCTTCTATTGGGGTTCGCAGCAACTTATCATAGTTAACCCTAAGTTTTTTTTGGTTTACATAATTAAAGTGGCAAACCTTTGCTTCAAAACTAATTTGGTTATCATAGTCCTTTAAAATAAATTGCTTAAAATGACTTAAGATCTCCAAGAGTTCTGGAGCTTTTTGATACTCCTTGTCGTCCTTTTGAAACAAGATGGCATTAATAAGGAATAAAAACTTCGCAGGTAATTTTCTTTCTTTATGGAAGTATGCTTCGATTTTAGCTTTTACTTTTCGGTAATAATCCTCTTTACCTTTTTCATACTTAGGATGGTACTTTCCAATCAAATCTCGATAGGAAAGCAACGTATAGAAGTTCTTTACTTCAACCAGTGTGACTTTATTCGCACTTTCTAAAATGAGGTCGATATCGCCTGCTTTATGTGAAGATTTACTGGTTTTCGAAGATGAAAAATCAAAGACAAAAGTATTCTGATCTTCAGAAAACTCGTAAGTGTACGGCAAGTCAAACTCCAAAACGGAGATATCAGTATTGAATTCTTTCTTTATATAATATTCAAAGTATTTATACTCTAAAAACGTCCCTAAGATTTTATTATTCAGATTTGTTTTGTCATGAAAGCTATTTACCATCATTTTTCCTAACGGACTGAGCAAATATTCTTCATTATTCTCCCCGTTACTTAATATCAAATAACTTTCTTTTAAAGCTTTAATAATTTGTTCGCCATTATCACCTAAATCTGCGGGAATGATTTTATCAACTAGATATGGCCTCAAGGCTTCCATAATTGCCCAATCAAAGTTTAAATTGGCGCTGCCTATCGAAATCACTTCTTCACTGTCCTCATATATATATTTAAGGGGTAAAGATTTTAACTGCGCATAAATCGTCAAAAAGGGAATTAGCGCTTTATATCCACCCGAAATATTCAGAATGATTTCATCATCCTTGTGCTCCTGTCTTATTGAATCAAGCATCTTGATGAGTTCTCCAAACCCACTTTGCTCAAATTCCTTAGGGGCGTCAATTTTTAGTTTATTGATACGTCCATTGTTAATTACGGTTAACCCATTTTTACCATTCAAATGTTCCGCTATCTGCTCAGCAGCATATTCTGACATAAAGGTATCAGTAGCCAGCAAGTAAACCGTTGCTGGAGCACCTGAGGCTATTTTGCAGATAGACTTTATTTCTGCAGAAGCACTTAGGTTTATTTTATATTTTCTATCAACCGGAAAATCTTCATTGCCAAGAAGAACTTCACTTATGGCTGATGAAACTTGTGTGTCCGGTCTTTTCAAGGAGTTGTTTTGAATCTTCTTCGAAGTCGAAGATGAAAGCTGGAATTTAAAGCTATCTTTAAATTCTTCCTTCAAAAGATTACTCAATAAAGATGTCCCGACCGTTGTGATTATTATCATAAGTCAATAGTTATCGAGTTTAAATTTAATGGGGTACATACAAATAAACCAAAACCTTCTCGCCCAGCTTTCTCATCACTGTTGAGCACCGGTGTTTTTTCCAACTCAATGGAAATATCATTGAAGGAATGGTTGCTCTTAATCTGGAAATAGAAAGTGCTTCCGGCAGGGATTGCTTTTTTCATTAATTTAGGCTTCTTCTCTTTGATATTCCATCCACCAACAGCTTCGGGTTTTCCAACAAAGGCCGAAATCAATTTTATTTCAAACTTATTATCCAAAAACTTGGACAAACCTAATTCCCATCCTTTTTCTAATAAGCTTGGAGTCAAGAACACCACTCTAAAAAACTTTATTTCTTCTGATTGGGAAGCGGCACGAAATTTCTTGAGGTTTTTACCATCTTTATATATTGAACAAATGGCGGTTTTACCTTCTCCTCCTAGCTTGATAACTTTGGGCACAAAATCGAATTCATAATCTAATACAAAAGACACTTGTTCTTTGAAGATTAATTTCTCCTGATCAAACTTACTTTCTAAGCGATTTAGACCTACTCGATATAGTTTTCCTTCGCTGTTACTCCGTGTTTTGTTGTCTAGCCCAACGCCAATTTTAGGTTCATTTGAAAAGAAATTTTTGATTTCTTGACCATAGATAGCGTCGTTGGAATCATAATCAAATAATGCATGACTATCAATCAAATATCCCGTACTTGATTGAACATCGACATTGGAGTATGGAATATAATCGAATGGGTACAAACCTTTCGGAACTCCTGCAGAAACTTTACTTTTCTTTACAAGTTTTGCCGGAATCAACCTTCCTGTTTTGTCTTTCTTTTCTTTGATGTAATCTAGAGGGGAAGGGCAAAACAACTCGTTGTCTCGTTTGATCCAGAAACCATTTACTTGTAGAGAATTAGTTGGATCATCATTTGTATTTGCAAACTCGATTAGGGATGGATTTGCCGCGAAATAAGCAGATCGGATAGCTCCATAGAAGCTGCGAGGATTTGGAGGGAAAATGCCTTCCGCCCAATTATCTTCTCCCATATCAAAAGGTTTACCATTTCGAAAGAATAGCGTATCTATTGGTTTGATTTCTATTACTGGCATAGTTCTACAGGCTTTTGAAGTTTTCCTATTTCTCTACTTATAAAATCCGCAATGTTGAGCAAGTAAATGAAGTCCTGAAGTCGACCTCGATCACTCATGAAATAATCCATCAACCTAAGAACACTTTTTTGCTCCTGGACTTTTGATAGATTATTATCTTTGAGAAGGCGGGAAAGTTCTAATTCGATAAGTTCTTTGTTATCCCTACCGAAAGTCTTTTCTGTAACAATTGGACTAAATTCCTCCGAAAAAGCCGTAATAAACTTATTTGAAGACGCTTTTGTATTCAACGCCTCTACAATCACGCAAAAGTCACCCAATAAAAAGTTCTTCTGTTTATCGTACCATTTGAAATTACTTTTGTGGATCTCTCCTGAGCGTTTAAGTATTGTAAGTGCTATTGTGTCTCGTCCCCCGATTTCCCTAGCCTTGGCTCTCCTTTCTGCCTGTCTGGCTTCATTGAGTACGTAAGACAAGGGGGTTTTGTAATGAGCTATGGCCACACCCGCGGAGAAGGTCATGGGAGTTGTCTCTTCTTTAAATTCAAAGTTTGGTTCTAATCCTTGAGTCCATATTATCTCCTTAAACTTTTTATTTAAACATTCCAGCACCTCAAACAAATAGCTCAAATTGATGAGCCCCAGGAAGTCGTCGCCTCCAGCATAAATAGTTTGTCCTTTTTTGGAATGACCGTTATTACCATCTACAAAGTCTCTTGCAAATGCTGCAAAATCCCCGAATAGTTGCGATAGCTTCTTCTGAAATTCCAACTGATCCTCTTGAGGATTAGCCAGTTTTTTCCCGGCTAACCAGTCGCCCATCCTATCTGCATCGAATACTAATACAGCATAGTATTTAGCAAATTTTAGCTCATTCTTTTTTCGAAAGTCATTTAAGTTATTTTGAAGCCTTTTTATTCTCATTCGATCATCTCCCGCTTGTTTTATAATGGCATCGTCATAAACATATTGCTCATCAAAATCTTGCAATTTTCTGAGCCAATTAAGAGCCTGGTCGTTTTTCTCAATTTCTTGAACCGCATCCAAATAAGCTACCTGACAGGTGGCATCAAAACTCATTTTGTTGTTTTTAAAATCGTATACTCGCTTGTAAAAATTCAACGTACAAAGTCCTTCGCCTGGGCCTAACTCTTTTTTACTGACCTTACGATCTTCATTATATCCATACACCTCTACAAAAGGTGTGTATTTAACCCAACTTGGCTCATCGCCTTTTTCATTCTTCTTGAAAATGGTCACATTGTATTCCCCATTGATGGAACATTTACGACCGGTTTCCTGGAATTGCTCAAAAGCTCGCAGGTTTTTAGTACCTCCAAGTAAGCGTTCAATCTTTTTGTTGTCTTTAACATAGTCGCCGAAATAGGTAATAGCAACCCAATAGATTTTGAGAAAGTCATCCAATTGGCTAAGGGCATTATCCAAATGATTGGGGTAGTATTCCTTTAACTTTTCTCGAGCACTAGTTAGGAAAACGTCTTCTCTGATGTAACTTTCCAAGTCTTTTCCGACTTGATCAGGATCGTTCGTCTCGATGAAAGCCAAAAAGCGGTTAGGCTTGCTCTCAAGCTCTATAGCTGGAAAGATAATATCCTCCTTTTTTGACAAGCCACTGTTGAGCAGGTACCGGATAGCTTGGTCGATAAAATCAGATAGCATCTGGCTGCCAGCTGCTAAATCCCGAACCTTTCGCGCTTCGGCGATGAAGGACTGCACGGGAGTTACGGTGAAAAGGAATAGTTGCTTCATGAGATTTGAATCTTAATTACGCTTGGTTTCTCATCAAAATAGAAATCATCATTGCTTGCTTCTTCAAGTGAAGAAATAAATTCTTCAAATAGTACCATATCGGGCGAATCCCAAGACCTTCGTTTAAATTCGATTCTTGAATTATTAGGATTGAATTTCCCTTTGAGAAACACAACAGTCCAATGGTATTTTCTGTCTATTTCAGTAATTGATATGTAAATAGGTGAGGCTCTTCTACCTTTGTCAGGATCATCTGATCTATCTTCCTCGCCTATGGTTAAATTGACTAAATCCTGTGTCTCCTTTCTTACTTGTATCGGTAATCCAAATGCAGCCTTTTTATTTAGGTCGGCTTGACTAAATGGGTATTGCTGTAGATTCTTTTCTTGCTTTCTCGTTTTTCCATCCCTAACTTTCATCATCCTGTAAGCAATATCATGCATCGCTTCATACCAATATGAAAAACCTTCTCGACAAATAAAGCCTTTTCCTGCCTTACAGATATGACTCCATTCAATATCATTGCCCGAGGTTTCAGAAACACCTAGCTCTATTTTATTTTGAATAGGGTTTATCTCTAAGAATTTTAATTCTCCTTCTAAACTGGTTGATCTTTTCAAATTGTATGACTCTATCGAAAACGCTCCTCCACCTCTCCGAACTCTTGTACCTAGACCTCCAAATCTGGAGATGAACCAAAAAACTTTAACTGCCTGGATGAAATTTTTGGGATTTCGACTAGATATTTCAACATGAAATTGTGTTCCTGGGCTAAAACCATTTCTTTCTTTAGCAGCAGTATGTGCTAGAAATGTGTATTGAAAATATTTCACCCCTATAGGTAGATTATTTTTTTGTCTTTCATAATTGAATAGCTGTGAATCTTCATCCTCGTTAACTAATTTTACGATTACATTGACACTACTTCGATGCTTGGTTCCTCCAAATATTTCTTCTTCAAGCGTTTTTAAGCCCTTTCTTCTAACTTTGCCTTCGTTATTTTTTACATCCCCCAAAGGCAAATGCCCATTCAACGCCCGCCACCAAAACCGCATCGCCCCCTTAATACTCGGCGCTCTTAATTCCGGCGTTTGCCCATCCGCCCCTGCCAAAAACATCGGCGTAATAACTTTACAATGAAATGTGATCGTTTCCATATGCTTGGTTTTATTTTGATCCTTGTGAATGATGTGTAGTCGAATGATGCTTTTCGGATGTTCTGTTGCCGGACTGGCGGATCAGTTTCACCCCTCCAAACCCCACGCTCACCCCTTTGCCCAGCCCCACATAATCCGGCAAGCTCATATTGGTCGTGAAGTTCAGGTTGAAGCAGAGGACTTTGCGGCCCTTGAACGGCAGCCAGCGGCTGCCCTTCAGCTGCGTGATGCGGGCCTCTATGGGTTCTTCCACGTACCAGTCGAGGCCGCCGGCGAAGGAGAGGAGGTTGGCTTTGAGGAGGTTCTCGAGGAATTGGAGGCGCTCCACCTCGCTGTCCAGCGCCAGGAATTTTTTGTAATTCTCCTGGTTGAGGGCCATCCAGTCTTTGAGGGAATAGTGGAAACGAGCCTGCCACAGCTGCACCTGGTGGTAGCACAACTGGATGTCTTCGATCTCGAACACCTCCCGGCGGTCGCCGATGCGGAGGTCCAGACGGCGGTTCTGAAGCAGGTAGTGGATGTCGTCCGTGCCGGGACCCAGGCAGACCAGGCTGGCCTTGCGGCCCGTCACCTTGTACTGGATCAGCGGATAACGGTATACGAAGCCCTGCTCAGGGCCGTGATTGTGGAAAAGGGAAGATTGCCGCCCCGTCGCCTCGATGACGGCGGCGCGAAAGCGCGTCACCTCCGAGGGGAAAAGCGGATTGCTGAATCGGATTTTTAGATATCGAACCTTAGGCATAAGTATAACTGGTTTGAAAATAACTGTAAAAAATTATCTCATTAACTGACGAAAGGCCACACCAGGCCCCTCAGCCATTCCGGTTCTGGTAAGCAGGTAGATCAAAGTTCTCAAAGCCGCCCGGGTCGGGCGTGGATCTCTTACAGTTGGGTGAGCATAGGGGTTTTTCAAACTTATATGCTGTTCTTTTACGCGACATTTAGTAAAGGGTTGCAAAAAAAGTGAATAAAAATTTAACCCAAGCTAAATGTAAGGAGTGCAAAAGAGCTGCACTGTGAGAAAAGATCTGTATTTTTCCAAAAAAAAATTATGGCGGGCAATCTTCAGTCGCTGATCCGGTTCCGGACGATCGATCGTTGTCTGCACCGGCGACATCAGCGGTGGGGCTGGCTGGAATTGAGCCGGGCCTGCGGTCAGGAGTTGCGGTATTATCTCGGGGAAGAGGTCGACGATCCTTCACGCCGCACCATTTTTAACGACATTAACAACATGAAAAGCGGCTTGCTGGACTACAAGGCGCCCATTGCTTTTGACCGGAAGCGACAAACGTTTTACTATACCGATCCTCATTTTTCCATATTCAAAATTCCCCTCAGCCGGGAAGATTCTGAAGAATTGCAGCACGCCCTGATCATCCTGCGCCAGTTTCGCGGCTTCCGGCACGTCAAAGGCATCGAGAGCATCATCGCCCGGCTCGACCACAGCGTGCGCCGGGAATCGGATGCCGACCGGCTGCTGATCGAGTTCGATCATCCCGCTGACGCCCCCGGACAGCAGTGGCTGGATGAGCTGTATCATCATACCTACAACTGACAGGTGCTGCGCATCACTTACCATCCCTTTGATTTTGAGGCGCCGTATACCCATCCCATCAGCCCATATCTGCTCAAGGAATACAACCGCCGCTGGTTTCTGGTGGGCTACAACCACCACCGGGGCCGCATCGAAAAGCTGGCTCTGGATCGCATACAACAGCTGGAAACGTCCGGGCTGTCCTTTCACATTTCTCCCGATTTCGACGAGCAGGCGTATTTCCGTGATCTCATCGGGCTGACTTTTCCCGAAGGAGGGATTGTCGAGGAGATCCGCTTCCGCGTTTTACCCCAACAGGCGCCTTACCTGGTCACGAAGCCTTTGCATGCGAGTCAGGAGGTGTTGGAAAAAAAGGAAACAGGCTGGGTATTTCGCCTGCGTTTGATCCCGAATTACGAGCTGGAGAGTATGCTGCTGTCTTTCGGTGAGCGGGTGGAGGTGCTGGCGCCGGTGTCCTTGCGCGAGCGGATCAGGGAGCGGGTACGGGCGATGGGGGAGTGGTATGAGTGAAAGGCTGCTTTGAAAACGCTCCATGATCTGTGTGATTTTGGGTAGCAAAATTATGGCGAAATGGTGGATGGGAGCAAAATGATATCCTTGATTTTTTTACCGCTAAGACGCGAAGGTCGCTAAGGCTTGGGCCCTTTTTTTCACCACTAAGACGCTAAGGTCACGAAGGCTTGGGCTCTTTTTTTTACCGCTAAGACGCTAAGGTCGCGAAGACTTAGTGTTCTTTGTGTCTTAGTGGTGAATTTATACTGTATTCAATTATTTCCGATGTTCAAAGGCTTGGGCTCTTTTTTTACCGCTAAGACGCAAAGGGCGCTAAGGCTTGGGCTCTTTTTTTCCGCTAAGACGCCGTTTGCAACCGCCGGACGGTATGCGAAATAATGGTTACAGGCCGTGATTTGAAGCATGTGCAATAATTGTGAGTAAAAAATATAATTTTAATTAGTCTATGTTAAAGATTCTTTTTTATTTAGATTTTTAAAAAACCACCGTAAAAAAGGTAAAGGCGCAAGGGAAAACATCAGGGATGATTTTCGGCTGAAAAATTCCAAACAAAGGCACATACCCCCAGATCATGGACGACATAAGAAGAACTGCTGATGAATACTTCAGGAAAAATAAGCTTCGCGAAGGCCTGCAATATTTCGAGCAGCAGGCGAGACAACGCATGCCGGGGAATCATCCGACAAGTGAATCAGTTGATTATTGGCTGAGGGCATTCCAATTTAAGTTGTTGTTAGGAGATTATAATACACTTACCGAAGAACTGCGCGGTTTTCGGACCGGTTACCGCGATTTTCTGACCCTAAAGCAGTATCCCTACCTGAAATTTCTGGAAGCCAGCGTAGCGTATTATCTCGCGGATTACACCCGTGCGAAGAAGTTGTTGAATAATGTTTTTGGAACGGTCAAGTCCTTACTTCCTGAAGACGCCTATTTCAAGTGTGAGATCCTGATGTTGGAAGGAAAAATCTTCTGGAAGGAAGGCGATTACATTGAGGCGATCCATCAATACATAAGAGTGATCGAGATCGCGTTATTTCAGTCCTTTGACCGCAAGGCTGCGGTAAGTTTCAATATTTTGGTAGGCAAGGCCCTTAATCTGATCGGTATTGTGCTCAATGAGATGCGCGACAAGGAGAATGCGCTGGCTTTTTTACAATTGAGCATGGAGTGGTATGACCGCCAGAAGCCTTTTATAGATGAGCAGCATCTGTTTTATGGCATACTGAAAAGTGACCTGGCGTATTGTCTGTTAAGGACTCCGCACGCAGGGGACGAGGTTGGCTGGGAGCATATAGAAGAAGCCCGGAAGTTAAATAAAGAAGCAAAAAAAATATTCGACGATATTTTCGGTGGCAGGGACAATAAACACAGTGCTTCAGTGCTGAAGGTAGAGGCGAGGATACTCAAAGAGGAAAAGGCCGGACACCAGGCTATTTGTAAGGTGTTGGAAGAAAAGATAGGCATCCGCAGGAGGGCTTACGGCACGGAAAAACATGCCACTATTGCCAGGGCCCGAAATCATCAGACCAGGGCTTGCATCGTTGACAAAGAGTTGGATAAGGCCCTCAATTATGCCGTTGAGGCTATTCTGGCCGCTACGCAGAACTATACTCCAAAAGATATTTATGAAAGTCCGGTTATTGATCAGCATCTGGTGATCATCAGCAATAAAGAGTTGTTGAGGGCATTAAATAACAAGGCGGAGATCCTGCTTAGAAAATTTGAGCATGATCAACATCAACCTGACGTCAAGCTGTTGAAAGCCGCTTTCTCGAGCTTGCAGGCCGCCATTGATCTCAGTGATGAAATGAGACAGGGCTTTTTTACCGAGGAAGCCAAGCTGATCTTTATAGAACAAACACGGCCGATCCAGGAACTGGGAATGTACTTGTTGTATTATTTCTTTGAATTGGATGTTGAGCTTGAAAATGAAGGCATTGATCCTTCCGAACTGTTTGAGATCATTCAATACAACAAAGGCGTTCTTTTACTGGAAAGTATCGTTGAGCCCGATAGAGATACCGCAATGGTCCGTGATACTCAGATCAAGAATTACAAAGAGCTGTGGCGTGCATTCCGCGAAGTATTTGCCAAGCGAACTAAAGCGGGCGCTCGTGGAGATGACAACAGCATAGGCTTTAAGTCTTTGTTCGATTTTTTCGATAGTGCATATGCCTTTCTGAATGAGAAAAAAAGGAAACAGGAAGCCTTCCAGAGGGAATCCAGGCCCAGTGAGGCGATATTTACGCTGGAGGGAATGAGGAATGATATCCTGTCGGAAAAAAGCCTGGGCATAGTTTCTTTTTTCCGGGGAGAAGCGGCGCTATTCGGTCTATTCATTAACCATAGCGAGTTTTTTGTAAAACGACTGGACAAGGGGAAAGCACATCTGCAAGCCTTGAAGAAGAATGTGGAGGAAATAAAGCAGCTCTTCAGTTATGATATGAAGCTAGCCAAGATTGACTCCATTTTTCAAATTTTCCCAGATGCGGATCAGGAGGCAAGGAAGCGGATGAAAACGGCGTCCTTCGCCTTGTGGGAGACTTTGCTGGCTCCCTTTGAATTACAAAAAAGAGGCGTGACCAGGCTTTGTCTGCTTCCTGATGAGGATTTGTGGTATGTCCCTTTTGAGGCATTGGTGATTGAACAGGAAGCAGAGAGCGAAGACCTCGACTACCACCAATTACAATACCTGACGGATGCTTTTGTCGTCAATTACCATTTTTCTATTCCATTGCTGCATTACCTTCATGGAAATGGACGACAAATACCAAAAGATAATGTTTTACTTTTCCTCGGCCATGAAAATGAGAAAAGGGATAACTCTTGGAATGCTCTGCAGGATATGAAAAAAATACTGGAACGTTCTTCCATTAAAAAGGTAGCATTAGAAGAATTTTCCAATCTCGGAACCATCGCAGATTTCTTTAGGGTCATTCAAGAATTCGACATATTGTTCATTAGTGCCCATGGTCAGGTAGAAAAAAGATGGGGCATCCAGACGCCTATGATCAGGATCGGCCAGGCGGAATACATTCGACCGATCGATATTGAATCGCATGCCCGGTTCAACCCCCAGCTGGTGATCATGGACAGCTGCTTTTCCGGGGATGGGGACATGCGCAAAGGAGAAGGGATGATGACTTTGGTCCGGTCTTTTATGCTGAGAGGTGTGCCCTACCTCATCTATGCCCAATCCATTAATTTTAACGACAGCAGTTGGGAGCAGTTATCCGAGTTGTTTAAAAAATTATTTGCTGAGAATACCTCCATTTCCGTCGCAGAAGCTTTGACCCAGGTGAAAAGGACGATGAGCAAGAATCCCGATCTTTTCCCTCCGACATGGGCCAGTCTGGCCTTTATTGGAGACCAGACGCAGGCCGTTTTGGTGTAGCTACTCTTCTTTCAGGATAGACTTCATGAACCTGACTGCAATGACCAATGGTTCATATTTGTTTTTTCCGGTGGGGCGGATAGCTAAATAATGTAAGCCAAAGAGCCCTTCTTCCTCCAGGTCTATGCGTATCTCTGTCGTAAAGGGAGGATAATCATGCTTCAAGACAAGGCGGCCCTCATTATCAATGATACTCATCATAAAAGGATCGGGGATAGGCTCTTTAAAAGAAAAGGAAAATACTTTTTCGAAAGTGTCTTCATTTTTTAGACCATTGACCAGGATCTTTCGGATGGTTCCCTGTGTTTCTGCAAGCGGAGCATTGCGATCCCCGTTGATGAAGAGCTCGATCTTTGAATTCGGTTTGAAGCGGTCTTTATTATTTTCGATCTGTTTTTTGTAATCCGGATGGTGCTGGTACTTTTTATTGAGTTTCTCTTTGCTTTCTTCTAGTCTCATAACAGTACGGGCATGAAATTTTTTCCCTCTTCTGGGCTTCAGGCCTTCCTCATTTAATTGGTGAGCAATTTGATTATAATTTAAATTTCTTTCGTTCTTCAGTTCGTGAATTCGTTTGCGTGCAATTTTGTTGTAAATGTTCCGATAAGCTTCGAGCTGCCTTCTGCGAATGGCTTTTCCTTCCGGTCTGCCGATATCCTTATTGCCGATAGCTCCTCCCTCTTGTTTTTTCTTTTTCAGCGCCACCCTTATTTTTCTGCTTTTTTGTTCATATTCCAGTTCCAGGAAGGAGATCAAAGCGGAAAGGGTTTTTTTGGAATCAACATTGGGGAGGTCCTGAAATTGAAAGGAATGGACTTCGCCTTTGATCAGCTTAAGCAGGTCGATGTCCTTTTTCAGGTCTGTAAAAGATTCGAATATAAGCGTGAGTTCTTTATCGTGATGTTCTTTAAGGAAAGAGGAAAGGTTGTCGGAATCACTTTTAAAGTCTATTACCCGTTCTATTAACCACTCTTTGTTGCCGACAGCAATGGTCTTGCCCTGGCTCAGATGATTTTTTGGTTTTTGGTGTTGCCCAGTGTCCGTTTTTACGAAAATTGCATTTTTCATTGGCAATCGCAGGTTTATTTTACACATTCTTTTTTCTTCAGGCAGGGAACTGAACAAAGTGTCCGACCTCCTGATCCACTTGGATTTAGAGCCTTAATACAATAACAATGAAACAAGAAATGTTCGATCGGTTTTTTTTAAGCCTCTAATTCAACATAATTACTTTAACACTTAACAGCCTGCTTGACACTGACGGCCGGACATTCAAAAATAAGAGACCTGGATGTATTCGTGATTTATTTTCCCCGGGATCTTTATAAGCTGAATTTTGCCTATTCGGCAAATATATTGACATTATTGCGGAACGACAAATATGTCAATGTATTTTTTATGACTAAATGGAATTTCTTTCAAATTGATCATCCATTTCTCCATACGCTTTTCCATGATAAAAGATTTGCCTTAGAACAGCTGGAATTGTCGTGTTCACGACATTTTTGATATTACTAACATAAGTTTCGATGTCAAAAACCGGTTCTCCTTTTTTTCTCCAAAAAAAAGAATTAGATTGGAACTATAATTGACATAACTGATTACGGATAGTAGTTGAAAAAACTTAAGCCATGACAAGACCCATAATTTTTCCTGTATTGCTGCTCTTTTTTGTCGTTCCGGATTGCGGGAACGACAAAAAAGCAGCTGAAAACGGCGGCTATGTTGCGGTAGTGATCGACCGCACCTTTTCCAGGTCCTATCGCGATCTGAACGACAGCACTCATTTTAACGTACTGCACACCTTACTCGATAAAGCTCAGGGCAGCGATTACCTGCTTGATGCTTTTGACGTTACGAGGCCTCATCCGGAACCTTTCCGCAGCCGGCTGGAGGGTTGCGGCCCGAAACCGAGTCCATGGAACGCTGAGTTTAAAAAACTTCGGCAGGAGCGGGAAATCGTCCTTCTCCAGAACCAGCGGGCTCTTGAAACCTATATCCGCTTCGCCAATGACCTTTATGTACAGCCCAAGCCCAAACAAGACTGGACCTATCTGAACAGGCACCTGCATCGCATCTGGCCAAAACTCATGGACACCACTTACTCACCCCGATGGCTGTACATCAATTCCGATCTGCTCAACGACGAGCCTGGCCTGCCGCAGAGCCCCCTCCCGGCAGGACTGATCGACTCGCTCAATCAGGCAATTGAACAGGGGGCTCATATCCTGATCTATACGGAGACCAATTACCGGCAACCGCCTTACGATGAATTGAACGCTACTTATTTAAGTTTTCCGCAAGATTTACATCTGGAGTTACTGAACATTCATTCAATCACTTATTAAATTATTCGATCATGAAAAATAGTTTTTATGCTAAAGGAGTTCAGGCACTGGCCGCCTTTAAACGAGCCAGGGAACATCATCGCCAGGTTTTGGAACTCAAACCACAGGTCCAATTCCATAAGGATTTTGCCAGAGGCAAGAACCTTCCGGGTGCGGCGCTCGCCTACTGGCTTATTTTCATAGCAGAAGTTTTTATCCTGGGGCTTTCCGCCTCGGTTTTTTTCCAGACTTCTTTCGGGATTGACCCCGGCCAGGAAGGAAGAGCCCTTATCGGGATGCTGTTCTCCGCCGTCATTGCCCTGGGGTTTCACTTCATGCTGCCCAGAGCATCTTACGCCATCTTCTCCAAGTATTACATTGAATACCATGCCGGCTTGTACCGGCTGGATTTTCTCGAGCTTTCAGAAGAAGACGCTTCCTACAAGGTCCGCCAGGATCTGAAAAGACAATATCCTTACAGTTTACGTCTGATGATACTGATGGTGCTGGGATCAATGATCCTGATGCTGGCAAGAATCTACATTACCGGCAACCACGATATCGGAGGGCAAAACGACCTTTTCGTACAGCTGATCGTGCTGGGGATCTCTGTCTTTTTATTGTTTTTACTCTTTGTGTTGTCTATCTGGGTCGACATTTACCAGCGTCAGAAAAAGATCGAGCGCTCCTATAAAAAACACATCAAGGGCAGAGAGCGCGAGCTCAATATGTTCATGGCAAATGTTGACGCTATTCCGGACAGCGTGAAAGATGAAAAGGACTTATTGTACATGGGCACAAGGTCAGGTGTCATTTTGGACTGTTTGCGCCATTTCGAGGCCCTTCAAAAAGATGAAGGCGATCTGAGTTGTCTTATTCCTGAACGGGCAATTGCCTTCAAACTGCTTTGGGAAGGCGCTCCGGTAGAGAATGTCAAAGTTATTGGTCTGACAAAGGAGGAGCGTTACCTGCTTGGGCGCTCCAACCAACAGGGCCTGGTTACTTTGAAATGGCGGAGTTTTGAAGAAGAACTGGACTTTGTAGCCATTGGAGGCAGAAAAATGAAGAACGTCCGTGTACAGTCGGATCCATATGTGATCGAACTGGTGGACGACCCGCAAGGGACCCTTATGCTGGAAGACTGACCAACTAATACTTTTACATCATTTTAAATGTTAAATGTCATGAGAAAGATTGTCTTCTTTATTTTGATTTTATCGATTGTGGGCTACCTCATCGCCTGTGAGAATGAAGCCGCTTCTTCCTCCTCCTGCAAAACCTACGATTTTGCAGATGGGCTGCACATTAAGGATTTACAGGATCGATCCTGCTATGATGGCGAACTTGGAGGAAAACAACTGAATTATGTGGCTAAACTATATGAACGCCAGGTAAGAGAATATTCCGAAGCCATTACGGCAAAAGACTTACAGGAGGCGGCCGATCAGCAAAAAAAGGTCGTGAAGGCTATGTACCGGGAGGTCAAAGGCCTCAAAGGAAATAAGCTTAGATTTATTTTCAGAAGGCTGAGAGATCATTCTCGTCGCCGGGAGCTGAACTACAACATCAAACTTGTAGAGCCACTGAAAACCTTTGGAGAGGTGAACGCCTGGGTTACCTATGATGGAACCATTTATGTGACTACTGCCTTGCTGGACTTTGTAGAGTCTGAAGATGAACTGGCTTTCGTCGTGGCGCATGAGCTCTGCCACGTAGAAAATCTTTTGCCGGACCAAATGTTGGCCAGGGATATGGCTTTGGAGGATCTGTTCGGTGACACGATGTTGCGTTCTCTTTTTCAGAATTTTGTGGATAAATTATTGAGTGGCCTGAATCAGCGTCAGGAGATCGTGGCGGACCGTGCGGCTTTATTTCTGATGCACAAAGCTGGGTTCGATCCGGAAAGCTCACTCGATTTTTTCCACAAACTGTCACTTCTGGAGGAAAAGGAGCATAACTGGGGCGCTATTAAGCAGTTCTGGCGCACTCATCCCTACAGCACCGTCCGGTTTGATTGTTTAAACAGCTATCTGTATGAATCCCGCATCGAAATTCCCAATTGTGACACCTCTTCACCCGTTACTTCACTTTGATGATGCTCACCTGATCATTTCTTAAAAAGATATGCTTCTCAACATCACTGTTTTTTGTCAATTTGAGAAAGCATATCTTTTTTTGCCTCTGCGCTGGCAAAAGCCTGTCTGCCGTCCGGGAAGGAGCTCTGGCCAGCGTTCATCTTACCGTTAAGGCTCGGGCTCTTTTTTTTACCGCTAAGGGCGCGAAGGCTTAGTGTCCTTTGTGTCTTAGTGGTGAATTTATACTGTATTCAATTTTTTGCGATGTTCAAAGGCTTGGGCTCTTTTTTCACCACTAAGACGCTAAGGTCGCGAAGACTTAGTGTCTTTTGTGTCTTAGTGGTGAATTTATACTGTATTCAATTTTTTCCGATGTTCAAACCTGCCGGTCGGCAGATGGCCTTTAAATGTTTTTGGTCGCTTTCTTATACCAATTGCCGGGTCTTAATCCTTGTTCAAATGGATCATCTACTCTGACATCGAACGGCTCGCAATACATCATTTCTATCGGTCGCGTCTTAATCCTTGTTCAAATGGATCATCTACTCTGACAAACTAAGAGAAGCCTTCCAGAGCAAGCTACAAGTAGGTCTTAATCCTTGTTCAAATGGATCATCTACTCTGACGGATTACAATTTATGGTAACAGGAATGTTCTCAGAAACGTCTTAATCCTTGTTCAAATGGATCATCTACTCTGACAGATTTACAGGTTTCTAACAGAATCAGGTTAATTGAAGTCTTAATCCTTGTTCAAATGGATCATCTACTCTGACTTTTTAAAGACAGGCAACAAGGCCTATGCAAACGTCAAGAGTCTTAATCCTTGTTCAAATGGATCATCTACTCTGACAAAAGATAGTACTAGGCAAAAAAATCAGCTTATTTAGTCTTAATCCTTGTTCAAATGGATCATCTACTCTGACACGTTGTTGCGATGGTTTTATGAGAATCTTGACAGACTGTCTTAATCCTTGTTCAAATGGATCATCTACTCTGACCTCAAAGACCATTCTGTAGTGATGCATTTATTAAACGGGTCTTAATCCTTGTTCAAATGGATCATCTACTCTGACTCCTGAGGATTCAGTTGTTGAGTTTAGCAATAAAGGAGTCTTAATCCTTGTTCAAATGGATCATCTACTCTGACGCAAGTATATTTGTATCATTGATAACAAAAAAACAAGTCTTAATCCTTGTTCAAATGGATCATCTACTCTGACATGCCCTTGGTTGGGGCTACATTTTGTCAAACCAGCATTGTCTTAATCCTTGTTCAAATGGATCATCTACTCTGACAATGTCTCGATCTCTATGTCAAAAAAAAGGCTCTGCATGTCTTAATCCTTGTTCAAATGGATCATCTACTCTGACCCTGTCATCTCTCTTCTCCTTGCTCGGTTTCTTCTCTTTGTCTTAATCCTTGTTCAAATGGATCATCTACTCTGACTTCACCGCTTCGGTGGTGGACTTCGCTTTTTTTGAGTTCTGTCTTAATCCTTGTTCAAATGGATCATCTACTCTGACCCCCATAAAGATTTGATTGGCCCCAACGGGGGCATCTTAGGTCTTAATCCTTGTTCAAATGGATCATCTACTCTGACACTTTCACTGCTAACCTGTATAAATCAAATTTGAAAGTCTTAATCCTTGTTCAAATGGATCATCTACTCTGACTTTGATTTCATGTCCGGCTATGATGGGGATGCATCCCTGGTCTTAATCCTTGTTCAAATGGATCATCTACTCTGACAAAAAAAGAAGAGGTTAATCACCTTAAAATTAATGTCTTAATCCTTGTTCAAATGGATCATCTACTCTGACACTTTAGAGAAGAAAAAATTAAAAACTACGTCCACACCCATTGTCTTAATCCTTGTTCAAATGGATCATCTACTCTGACGAAGTGGGTATCCTTGGCATTCTAAAGATCAGAGGGGAAGTCTTAATCCTTGTTCAAATGGATCATCTACTCTGACAGGTCTCTGTTGCTGAGAACGTGAACCCTATTACTGTCTTAATCCTTGTTCAAATGGATCATCTACTCTGACTGTGTGAAGACTTGAACGATTGCTGGAAAGAGAGAAAGTGTCTTAATCCTTGTTCAAATGGATCATCTACTCTGACTTCGGCTTAGTTACTTGCATAGTGTTTTGTTTAGGGTGTCTTAATCCTTGTTCAAATGGATCATCTACTCTGACCAAAGACTTCATTTTATACAAAGGAGTTACAAAAAGTGTCTTAATCCTTGTTCAAATGGATCATCTACTCTGACAACAATCATAGAGTTGTACCAGTTTGATAATGTTACTGGTCTTAATCCTTGTTCAAATGGATCATCTACTCTGACGAGTTTTGCGAAGTCTCTTTCAATTCTAAGAACAACACGTCTTAATCCTTGTTCAAATGGATCATCTACTCTGACGAAAACTGGTCTTTATTCATAATGGGCACTGAGCCTAGTGTCTTAATCCTTGTTCAAATGGATCATCTACTCTGACTGGTGATTGGTTCGACATTGAGGTCGACGCATAAATTAGTCTTAATCCTTGTTCAAATGGATCATCTACTCTGACCGAAATACAGGAAATAGATTATTTAAGAGAATGGTTACTGTCTTAATCCTTGTTCAAATGGATCATCTACTCTGACTTTGAGAGCAAATCTCTGCTCTCAGTTGGAGAAGACTCGCGTCTTAATCCTTGTTCAAATGGATCATCTACTCTG
>CAZJQS010000073.1:0-28231 GCA_964548175.1 uncultured Saprospiraceae bacterium | reverse complement strand
TTTTTTCAAACCGGCTTATACGCAATCGCCTTGATCTCTATCAATAAATTAGGATGCGGCAGCTGATGAACGGCCACCGTGGTGCGGGTCGGACCGGTTTCGCTATCGAAAAAGCGACCGTATACCTCATTATACCCTTTAAAGTCTTTCATGTCCACCAAAAAAGTCGTGATGTCGATCAGGTCGGAGAGTTCGGCCCCCATGCTTTGCAGGATGGACTCCAGGTTTTTAATCACCGCCTCCGTTTGCAAACGGATATCCAGGGCCCAGCTGCCATCTTCCTTTTGCGTGGCGCCCACATGGGTGTTGTCCGGCCTCCGGCTGCTGGTGCCGGAAATGTAGAGGAAGTCACCCACTCTTTTGATGTGGGGATAGTGGCCGAGAGGCTGAGCGTTTTGGCTAAGTGTTTTATTGGTCATGGATGAAAATAGTTTAGGGTCAAGTAAGTGAACGGAAATATTTAAAGGTAATCTGCCGCCCGGCAGGTTCAAACATTGAAAATAATAGAACTCACCGCGAAGACGCTAAGAGCGCGAAGATTTTGCGTCCTTAGCGTCTTCGCGGTGATAATACACCTCCTCGTCAATGGAGAACCGTTCCATTCAACCATTTTCCTGCCGGCCACGATGTGGAACTAAGAGAGCTTCTTCACCGCTTCATACACCTCCTCCACATCCAACTCCTCTCCATTGGACCGGCTGCATTTTTCCAATAAAAATTCATCCTGCTTGCGGCCCAGGCGCATGGCTTCCGCATAAGGCAGTTCCGGGCGGAAAGTGACCAGCGAATACTTCGAATAATAATCCTCGTACTGCTGCTCCAGCTTCATTTCCAGCTCCCGCTTTTTGATGAAAGCCTGATCCGCCACTTTGTCCTGCATCTCGTAGAAGTTGTCGATGGCCAGATCGGCAATGGCGTTGGTGTTCTCATGGCGGGCTTCCTGGAATTCGTAGCAGATCCTGGACCAGTCCCCTTCATGCGCTTCCAGCAGCTCGTCGAATACGCGCACGTCCTCGAAAGAGGCGTTCATACCCTGACCGTAAAAGGGCACAATAGCATGCGAAGCATCACCCATAATGAGCGTTTTCCCAAACGCCTGCCAGGGATAGCATTTAATGGTGCCCAAAACGCCGATCGGATTATTGGAATAATCTTCCCATAGATCAGGCATATGCTCCAGACTGTCGGGGTAGTATTTTTGGAAAAATGCCAGTAGTTTTTCTTCAGAATTCAGGGTGTTAAAACCAGCCTCCCCTTCGTATGGGTGGAAGAGGGTTACGGTAAAACTGCCGTCCAGATTGGGCAGGGCGATCATCATAAATTTACCACGGGGCCAGATGTGCAGGGCGTTTTTATCAATGCGATGGGCGCCGTTGGGGCCGGGAGGAATAGTAAGCTCTTTGTAGCCGCTTCTTAGAAAATCCTGAGAGTAGTTGAACAGCAGCTGGGTCGTTTTTTTCATCATACTTCCCCGGACAGCCGAGCCGGCGCCGTCGGTCCCGATGACGAGGTCGGCTTTGACCGATTGGGGGCCTTCGGGCGTATCGAAATGAGCGATGCCTTGCTCCAGGTCTACGCCGGTGCAAGGGCTGTTGAAGTAAAGACGAAGGCTGTCAAAGGCTTCGGCTTTGTTGAGCAAAGCAATGTTCAGGCCGGAGCGGGAGACGGAATTGATGTAGTCTTCCTCTCGGCCGCTGTAGCGCGATAACCTTTTCTGCCCATCCACCGAGTGGATCATGCGCCCGTACATGGGAATGCATTCCTTCAGAATGGCGTCCTTCATGCCGGCTTTTTCTAACGACATTAATCCCCTGGGCGACAGGGCAAGATTAATGGAGCGACCGCTTTCTGTTTGTGCCAGCCGCATGTCGCCTCGGCGCTCGTACAGGGAAACCTGGCACCCTCTTTGCGCCAGGCGAATAGCCAGCAGGGTGCCGCAAAGGCCGGCTCCGACGATCAAAATGTGTTCTTTACTCATTCCAGTTGGCTAGTTGATTTTTTAAAATAACGGCAAAATGATAAATGTCTGTATAGGAATTGTATAAAGGCGCAGGCGCTATTCTGATGACATCAGGCTCTCTCCAGTCGGCAATGACGCCTGCCTCCGTAATGGCTTCAAACAGTCGCTTGTCGGCATTGTTCACCTGAAGCGACAACTGGCAGCCGCGCTGTTCAGGATCTGACGGTGTGATGATATTGATGCGTGGGTCGTTGATCTCGTAGATCAGTTCCTCCAGGTAGCCGGTCAGTTTCCTGGATTTGGCAACCAGCGCATCCATACCAACTTCATCGAAAATATCCAGAGACGCCATGATAGGCGCCATAGCCAGGATCGGCGGATTACTCAGCTGCCATCCTTCCGCTCCGGGAATGGGATCGAAGCCCTTCCGCATGTTGAAGCGGGTGTCTTTATTGTGGCCCCACCATCCGGCGAAGCGAGGCAGCTCAAAATTATGGGCATGCCTCTCGTGGATAAAACAGCCGGCCACGGCGCCGGGGCCACTGTTGAGGTATTTGTAAGTGCACCAGGCGGCGAAGTCGACGCCGGAATCGTGAAGTTGCAACGGCAGATTGCCGGCGCCGTGCGCCAGGTCGAAGCCGACCCTGCAGCCTTTGGCATGGCCCAGTTCGGCGATGCGCTTCATGTCAAAGACCTGACCGGTGTAGTAATTCGGGCAGCCGATGAGGATCAGGGCGATCTGCTCGCCTTCCTGCTCGATCATGGCCTCGATGTCCTCTGCACGGAGCAGTTCCTCTCCCTGGCGCGGTCGTAATTCCAGCAGCCCGTCCTTTTCGTATCCATGGAATTTGAGCTGAGATTCCACGGCATATTTGTCGGAAGGAAAGGCGTCCGATTCGATCAGTATTTTATACCGTTCGGGAGTAGGCTGGTAAAAACTGACCATCAGCAGGTGCAGGTTGACGCTCAACGTGTTCATCATTACGATCTCGATGGGTTTGGCGCCGACCAGCCGGGCCATTTTTTCAGACAGGTATTCGTGGTAGGGCATCCAGGGATGTTGCGCGTGAAAGTGGCCTTCTACGCCCAGGTTTTTCCAGTCTTCGAGTTCTTGCTGGAGGTAAGCTGCGGTAGTTTTGGGTTGCAGGCCCAGAGAATTTCCACAAAGGTAAATATAAGGTTCGCCGTTCTTTTGGCGTGGGAGATAGAATTTATCCCGATAAATCTGTAAGGGGTCTACCTGGTCGAGCGTTTTGGCGTATTCCAGGCTGAGTTTGGTGGTTTTATCTACGGTCATTGTATTCCTATTCTTTGTTTTATTTTTTTTCTTCCTTCTTCGGTACAGGACAGCCAGGCCAATACGTTGTCACACCAAATGGCTTCCCGTTGGGCAGCGTTGATCACGCCGGCGTCAACAGCCAGGTCCAGCAGCTTGCCCGGATAAGAAGATTGCGCTTCCGACTCCATCTCTCCCAGTGGATAGGGATCATCTAATCCCATGATCAGCTGCTTGCAGGTTTTCTGTCGCTTGATGATCATGTCCAGCGAAAATACATCATGGACAAGGGTGTCAAAAAAAATATTGGGGTGCCCCAAGGCTTTCTTAGGTCTTTCCTTTCCGATAAAAAGGTCGGGGCGGCCGTCAAAAGCCTGGACTCTGCGTCCGTAATTGACCTGATTGAGCTGTCCGCCATGTGCAAAGCAAACCCGGACGTGCGGGTATTTTTCGTAGTAATTATTCAGCGTATAAAAATGATAAGCGTCGGCGCATTGGGCCAGCATCCAGACCACGTGAAAGCGCCAGGCCGTATTTTCCAGCAAGATAAACTTTTCCCCATCATAAGGATGCACCTCAACGGCAAGTTGGTAGTGCTCAGCCAGTTCCAAAATGGGTTCGATCTCGGGATCAAAGAGGCCTTTCCATTGGCCTTCAGCAGAAAGATAATGGGTAGGCAGGCACAAGACGCTCAGGCCGTGTTCTTCCACACAGCGTTCGATCTCCCGAAGCGCCCTGTCGACGTAACCTGCATGTACTACAAAGCCACAGGTGAATTGGCCGGGATGTTCTTTTTGTATCCTGGCATTATAGTCATTCTGAAAACGAAGCACATCCATCAGATGATGTTCGGGAAGATCATTGCCGTATAGCTGCGACAGGTTCAGCACGACGGCGTGGTGGATGTTATTGGCTTCCATCCATTCCAGCTTTTCGTGCAGGAAAAAGCTGGGGGCGGTGATGGGGCGCGACCACCCTTTTTGTCGCATACATGTTTTGTCATCATCTATCCAGAAAATTTCCTTTTCCTTCATGAAGGCTGGTATCTCATCCGGATAGGGAAGTAAATGAGCATGGCCGTTGATCCTGGTGTACATGGCTTAGGCTTTAGCCGGAGGCGCCATAACGGTTCCGCATTTGTCGCAGGTCCGTTTTTCTTCATCCGAATAAAAATGATCAAAAATGACGGGGAGGTCTACTTCTATGTTTTTCAATTCAAAAGCTTCTTCGTACAGCTTGTTGTTGCAGTTTTCACAAAACCAGGCCAGCGCATCTTTTACCTCTTCCGGACGCTTCTGTTCGATAACCATCCCGATGGTGTTGGCGCCCCGCTGAGGCGAATGGGGGACGCTGGCCGGCAGATAATAAACCTCGCCTTCCTGAATAATGACGTCCTTTTGCTCACCCTCGTCGATGACTTTTAATACAATATCACCTTCGATCTGATAAAAGAACTCAGGGGTGTGGTTGATGTGATAATCCTTTCTCGAATTCGGTCCGCCCACGATCATGACGATGTAGTCATCGTGAAACAGGGCTTTGTTGCCGACAGGCGGCTTTAAGAGGTTTCTGTTTTCTTCAACCCAGTGGTTCAGGTTAATGGCTGGTGACAATTTACTCATAAAAGTGTTTTTTTGGAGTGAATAACCCGCGTCTGCAGCTTATTCACTCCTGATGCTATATTTTTAATATTCAATGCAAACATTTTTAGGCTCTGTAAAGAAGCGCAGGGCTTCAAAGCCACCTTCTCTGCCGACCCCGGAATCTTTCATGCCGCCGAAGGGCGTGCGGAGGTCTCTCAGCAGCCAGGTATTGATCCAGATGATGCCGGATTCGATCTTCTCGGCCATGCGATGGGCGCGGCTGAGGTTTTCGGTCCACAGAGTTGCTGACAGGCCGTATTGGGTTTGGTTGGCCAGCCGGAGCACTTCTTCTTCCGTATCGAAAGGAGTGATCGTGACTACAGGGCCGAATATTTCTTCCTGGTTGGTGCGGCAATCGTTGCTCAATCCTTCGATTACGGTCGGTTCAATATACCAACCATTTTCGAGGCCATCTGGTTGAACTGCCCGGCCTCCGGCAAGGACCGTTCCGCCTTCTTCTTTGGCCAGTTGAATATAAGCAAGGATCTTGTCAAAATGAACTTTGGAAACGATTGCCCCGACCCTGGTGTCTTCTTTCAGGGGGTCACCTACCTTTAGCTGTTGGGCCCGTGTTGTAAAATCTTTTTTGAATTTTTCGTAGATCGGTCGTTCTATGTAGATGCGCGAGCCGCACAGACAGATCTGTCCCTGGTTGGCAAAGGAAGAACGCAAAGTTGTTTTCAGCATCTTGTCATAGTTGCAATCGGCAAAGATGATGTGCGGGTTTTTGCCGCCCATTTCGAGGGATAGTTTTTTGAACAGGGGTGCGGCGGTGGCTGCTATTGCTTTGCCTACTCGTGTGCTGCCGGTAAAGGAAATGGCTTTTACGGCGGGGTGTGCGCTGATCGCGGCGCCCGTCCGGGCGCCCTGGCCGTGAACGATATTGAGGACGCCGGCGGGCAGGCCCGCTTCCATGCAAATCTCGGAAAGCAGGAAAGCCGTCATGGGCGTCACTTCAGAAGGTTTGGCCACTACGGTATTGCCGGCTGCAAGTGCAGGAGCGATCTTCCAGGAGAAAAGATAAAGCGGGAGGTTCCAGGGCGAAATGCAGCCGACCACGCCCAGGGGTTGACGGAGGGTGTAGTTGATGGCTTTTCCCGTCATATCGTGAGCTTCGCTGGCAAACTGCATGATGGCGGTGGCGAAAAAGCGGAAGTTGGAGCTTGCCCGGGGGATGTCCACGCTTCTGGCCAGCCAGAGCGGCTTGCCGTTGTCGACGGATTCAGCCAGGGCTAGTTCGTCCAGCTTTTGATGGATGAGGTTAGAAATTTTCATCAGGACATCATGGCGTTCTTCTATACTTTGGGCAGACCAGCGGGGGAAGGCCTTTTGGGCGGCTTGTACGGCTAGTTCGATGTCCTGATGATCAGAATCCGGCGCCCGGGCGTAGGCTTCGCCGGTGGCGGGGCGGTAGACTTCGAGGTAGTGTTGGTTTAATGGCTCCCTTAATTGACCGTCGATGTAGTTGAGTAGGTTTTTCATGGTTTTATTTGGTAAAAAAGTCAGTATCTGTGAGCTGGTCCTAAGGACGATTCATCGCAGGCAGCGGTGAATCGTCCTTAGGTTTGGCAGCCTGGATGCTTTAAATTTAATGATTTTTGGGAAAATAACAGAGGTATGTTTGATGGACTTTAGGCATGAGTTAACCTTTATTCTTACTCCACCGTACGCCCCTTTTTTTTGAAACCACTCCAACCATTTTACCTTGTACATGGTTTTCCGGCACAAACCCCAGGTTACGCGAGTCGGTAGAGTGGCGTCGGTTATCTCCAAGAACGAAGTAGTAATTCTGTTGGATGGTGTAGTTGATATTGCTGCTATTGTTAGGAGAAGGGGGATTGGAGAAATGTTTTTCGTGATTTTCAATAGTTTCCAGGAAGGCTGGTTGTTGTAATTCTACAGAAGAGAGGCGTAATCCTTTTGCAGGCACCAGGACGGGGCCGTACTGGTCAATATTCCATTGTTCCTGTTTCGCGGAGGGAAAGATAAATTGTTCGGATGTTTCTCCTTGCTCGATCACTTTGTTAAGTTTTTTTTGTTCAGCAGGTGATAAGGCTGCGTATTGAGCATTAGAAAGCGAGATGACTTCTTTGCGTTTTGGGGGGGCGGTATATTGATAATCATAGGTGCAATCCGGATGCTCTTCAATTGGGTGACCGTTAATTAAAACCGATCCATTGATGATGCGGACGGTATCTCCAGGTAAGCCAATGATCCTTTTGATCAAAAAGGGGGCTTCACCGAATGGATTATTAAATACGATGATGTCTCCGCGCTCATAAATAGACAGGGCCGGCAAGCTTTTACAGGCTGGCTTTTTATTATGGTAACTTCCCATGAAGTTGCCGATAATAGGCCAGGCCTGCCATTGAAGCGGCACTTTTGCACCATAACCTACTTTATTGATGAGTACGTATTCTCCTGGGAAGAGGCTGTGTTCCATTGAACTGCTTGGGACGTAGAAAAAGTCTATCAGAAAGGTTCTGGTGAAAACCGCAAAAAACAAAGGCAAGACCAGTAAATAGCTGAAGAAGATACTCTGAAAAACAATTGGAGAACAATTTTTCCTCAACCATTTGTTCACTCGTCCGATACTCAGGCTATCTAATACTAGCACCAGGCTCAGTGCAAGGAATACATAACCTGACCAAAGAGCGAACAGAAGGACCAGCAGCATTCCTGGATAAAAAACAAAATTCGACCAGTGAGTATTCATGTTTATTGAATGGTTAAATGTCTTCAAATAAATTGTTTTCAGGCATTCATCCTTTTGTTGTTAGAGTTTGAGCTAGGCCTCTTTAGGGTTAACAGAGGCAGGTATATCAAAACACCCAGCATGGAGAACATTAAGCCGCCTATTGTTCCGGCTCCGAGAGCAAACCAGAACACTTCATGTTGCCCGTCTTTGACAAAAGGGACAAAGCCGAGTAAGGTCGATAGCATTGTCAGTAAGATGGGAAAGACTTTTCTATGGAAGGCTTCGATATAGAGGGAAAGAGCAGGAGTTTCGGGACGGCTCTTTTTTAACTTGTTGAATTCATCCAGAATAAAGATAGAAGCGTTGACGGTGATGCCGCTGAGCAGAACAAAACTGGCAAGTCCACCCTGGTCAAAATTAAATTCAAACAAGTAGAAGGTCAAAAACACACCAATGAAAGAAATGGGTATAATGCTGATGATGATGATGGGCTGTTTAAAGCTTTCGAACAATACAGCACAGACAAAATAAATGATCATCAAAACTAACAGCAGCAAAGCGGTATAATTATTATTCTGATCTTTATTAAGCCTCCATACTTCTTCCGGGCGTTCGAAGCGGTAGCCCAGCGGAAGTATTTGCTGTATTTCAGCCAGCTTTTCATCGAGCAGTTGGCTGCCGAATTTTCTGGCTCCGGAGTATTGGAATGCGATCAGGCGTGTATATTCCTGGTTCTCTTTGTAGATGCTTTCTTCCTGAGGTTCTTTGTAGATGCTCGCAACTCCTTGCAATTTAATAGGGTGGTGTGTACTGTCCAGAGGGGTATTGTTGGTAGCCCAAAGATCAAAGGCAGCTGCATGTTTTGATTCCAGACGGACCGGAAAATAGCTGCCGCGCATGTTCAATGTTATTTCATCGTATTTTGACAAGGTATGAAATTTCAACGCTGTAAATACATTGGCTGGGTTGTTGTTCCTTAGCGCAATCTGCTCCTTATCCAGCAGCATCCGATATTCCACAGTGGGTGGCCCCAGCCAAAAGGAGTTTTCCCTGACAACGACATTTTTTATTCTTGGGTGGCTCCTTAAAGCCTGTCGAAGCGTGTCAGCCCAGCGGTTGAGTTGATCATAGTGATAGCCTTTTGCTATTACGGAAAAATCTACTGCATCCTGACTGGGATTAGCGTTGTTAAAATCATTGCCTACACCTGAGATGTTCCAACGGATGCCTCCAAGGTCGAGTGCTTTTCGGATCAGCCTCGCCTTAAGGAAGTAAGGAAATGCGGTGTTTTCCTGATCAGGATCAAATGAAATTTCCATCCATCCTAAATTATTGCTGTGGATCGTCGTAACGTATTGTCTGATCTCGGGAAATTGTTGGAGAAAGTTTTCTAATTCGATAAACGTTTCATTCATTTGATGAGCGTCTGCTCTTTTTTCCATAGCGGCTCCAACTATAAGCTTCAATTCTTCTTTTCTGCCGTAATAAGCATTGGAGAATACGTATTTATTGAATAGTCGAAAACTTCCTCCAAGGTATTTATCTGTATAAGGACGAATCTTCTCCTGGTAAAGGTCGGCGCCAAGGCTTCTATTGTAGGCTTTTTTCCAAAAGGTGTTTTCATTTTCAAATGGTTTGGGCAACAGGAAGAAAGGAAGGCCAAAAGCCAGCACGGCAAATAGGATAACGATCTTTCTATATCGGATCAATCCCCTGATCAGTCGTGCATACTGGCGATAGTGTTTCTCCGGGTTGCTAAGGAAGGATTGTTCCTTCAGTCGACGGTCAAAGGGCATTTTTTCCATTAGTGCAGGGATCAGGAAGAGGGCAGTTAGTAAGGATACACCCAGATTGATGATGATAACCAAGGCAAAATCAATAAGGTTTATTTTATATTGATCATCTAAAAAATAGATAACAGAAAGGGCGCCGATCGTAGTAAGTGTTGAAGCCAGTATGGGGATGAAAACCCGGTTATTCTCCTGTTTTTTTATGTGGTCGATCATGACGATGCTGTTATCTATGATCAATCCGAAAGAAATGGTTATTCCTGCTAGAGAGTAAAGCTGTATTTCGACCCCACATAAATAATAAAATAAAAAGGCGCTTCCCAGGTTAGCCGTCAGACTAAGCACGCTGATGCAGAGATAAGTAAAGCTTCTGCTAAGCAAAAGGATAAAGCTTAACAGGATAAGGATTGTGTAGGCGGTTCGTTCATATAACTTATTCAGCTCCGAGCTCAAATATTGCGTTGTATTGTAAGTTTGTAAGATACTCAGGTCTTGAGGGAGCTCTTTTTCCAGGGCTTGTATCTGAGCTTCGATCTTTTTTGCCAGAGTGATCGTATTGGCATTTTTTGCGGCGTAAATATTCAGTGTAACGGCATTCTTTCCATTAACGCGGTAGTATTGTTGTACTTCTTGCTCTGCGGACTCAATGGTGGCAAGCTCACTTAGAAAGATAAGCCGGTCGGCGACCTTTTTGACAGGGATTTTCCAGGAGGGCCTTTCCGGTGTTTTGACTGCAAGCGTCAGGTATTCGTCATGGAGGTGAACATGGCCTAACTGCTCCATAGTGAAATATCTTTTCAAAGCAGTGATAATTTCTTCCCGGCTGACCTTCAGCCGGCGGAGCAGGTCTGGATCATACCGAACAATATATTCTTTTTGAGTGGCGCCGTAAACTACGGTACGGTCGATACCTGGAAGCGTACCTATGATGGGCTCTATCTGCTGGCGTACTTCATTTCGGATCTCGAAGGCAGGGCGAGGGGCATCGATGCTGTAGGACAAAAAAGCCTGTTGGAAAGCGTCGTTCTCAGAGCGGTTGACATCAATACTTGGATAGCTGACCTGTTTGGGTAGTTTTTTGTATAACTGTCGAATGACTGCGGCCACCTCAAACCGTTTGGCATCCTTATTGACGAATTTATCGAAACTCAGCGTGATGGAGCCGTTTCCGGCCGATGACTTGGATTGCAGCTTACTTAAACCTTTCAGTGTGCTAAAGCCTGCCTCTAAGCTTGAAGTGACTTCCCTCTCTATATGGTACGGCGAAGCATTTATCCAGCTGTAACTAACAGTAATGGAGGGCGGGGCGGCACTCGGATTTAGTCGTAGGGATAATTTGAATGCTAAAAATACTCCAAGCACGCTTAGGATGAGGAAGGTCATAATGACTTTAAAGGGCGATATGAGTGGTAATGTATTGATGGCTCTTTATTTACCGTTATGGAATTCCACTACAAAAACGTCGGGTTTATTTTCAATCGGATATTCACCGGCCGTGATCAAAAAGGCTGGCAATCCAAATGCTGCCGCAATTTGATCAGGTACCAGGAAATGCTCTCCCACTTTGAATTGATCATTGCCAAAAAAAGTATAAATGCTTGACTCACTCATTGAAGTTTTGGGGAAAACGAATTTAAGTTTTCCGGTATGAGCAAGTTGTATAGAGATCTGATACGACGCCGATCCCGATGAACAATTTAATGGAGGTTCGAGTGTGATGCTACATATTCCCAGGCCCTTGCATTTTTTAGATACTTTTCCCAGTATAACATGCGCCGTGATCGTAATGAATTCCTCATTTGCATATTTGTTGAAAGGGATTGCAGTATTCATGTCATTTTTTTATTTAAAGGCTGTAAATACATAGTCATTTTTACGGCCATGGTTAATGTTTGACAAACTTAGTGCCCCGCCAGGTATTTATTTCAAACCCTAACTTTAGCCTGTTACAAAAGAACAAATCGCTGAATATGGCTTTTTTTTTAATCATAAAATTGATTTTCAAGCTGTTAGATTCTTTAGTAAACAATGGTAAGTACAAAATAAAGCCCGGGCTTAAAAGGAAAAAGGCCGATGGTTACATATCTGAGATGTCTACTATGATGATCGAACTGTTTTGTTCATTTGCATCAAAAGGATTTGTTCCGGCAAAAAGAAGAATGATAAAAGTTAAGGGATTCATGATTTTAGTTTGTTTTGTTAAAGAAAAGTGATTTGATGTTGATTACATTACAAACATGCATTCATGAATCTGCTTGCAGTTAATTGATTAAATCCGCTTTATACAAATGAGGATAGGAGGCAGGGAAAACGTTGATTTTTTGTATATCATTGATAATCAGATAGATATTATTTTGTCTTTTTACGGTAATTTGCACAATAAATACAAATGAAAGTTTGGCAAAAGACAGATTTTGATTATTTTTAATGACTGTTATCGTGTGGATAAGTCAGACGATCTTTGGTTGTTTTGATGTTTATGATGTAATAAAATTTTTATTAGCTGCGCAAACGAGCACAATGACTTTTTACGCAACTCCTAGATTAAGTTAATTTTGTCCTATCGCTTATTGAGGTGCAATTGTGGTATTGAAATGAAGGTGAGTAATGGCATAGTCGCTTGAAATAGTAGCGTGTTTGCGTTTGTCTCAAGATACGAGTAAATTTTTTTAAGTTTTCTATGAAAAGGCTTTTGGAATTGGTTCAGGTTATTAATAAGAACAAAGTAAAAGTAGTGGAGGTCATTGGGAGTTTGCCGCCAAGGCAAACAATGGTTCAGGAGTTTTACAACAAATTAAGTGACGGATCCATTACGGATGATTTTTCTGCGGCGCAATACTTTTACGGGACGAGCCCAGAGGACAGAAATTACAAGGAATTGAAAAAAAGGCTTACCCAACGCCTTCAGAATACCGCTCTGTTCATTGATCTTCAGCAGGCTACTTACGATGAAGCGGGGAAAGCCTTCTATACCTGCTGGAAAGAATTTGCCATAGCCCAGACCTTAAATGCCAAGGGAGCCACCCTAAACGCCAATGCGCTTCTAGAGAAGATACTTAAACAAGGCATTCGCTATGAATTTGTGGAGCTCATCCTCAATACCTGCCGCTCGTTGAGGATTAACTATGGCACTGGCCGGTTTGATAAAAAGAAATATTACCACTACAACGAACTTTTTAATAAGTATTTAAAAATTTATCAGGCGGATACGTTGGCTGAAGAATATTATGCCACCATGCTGGTTGAGTTTTACTGGGCGAAAAAGAGAGACATTGCGGACCTGAGATTGAAAGCTCAGCCATACCTGGATGAGTTGTCCTGCCTGGTAGAACAATATAGCTCATACCGGTTGAACCTGTGTTACAGGCTGATCAAATTGATGGTGGCGGAAAGTAGGGATGACCTTGACTTGTCTGCTGAAATTTGCCGGGAAGCGATGGACTTCTTCCAGTCGGAAGTCAAATATCCGGCTACTGCTCAGGGCGTATTTATGCGCTACTTGTCTTTGATTTATTGGCAGCAAAGGAAATACGAGGCCGTTGAGGAACTTTTGGAGCGAGCATTAGAAGTGACTTCTGAAGGAAATGCAGGATGGTTTTCTAACTACGCACTCTTAATGTTGCTTTGTCTTCATTCTAAAAAATATGGCCGCGCCTGGGAAGTCCTGAACTTTGTCATGGAACACCCTCAATTTAAAGGCTTAAGTGAACCATTGAAGGAACGCTGGAGGATATTCCAGGCGTACTTGTTTTATCTGGTGGGAATCGGAAAAATTGAGGGCGTGGAGATGAAAAAGTTTAAACTGAATAAATTCCTTAATGAAGTGCCTACCTTTTCATTGGATAAGAAAAGTCGTAACATTCCCATCCTGATCATTCAGATCCTGTTTTTGATTTTGTACAAAAAATACAATGACGCCATAGATCGTCTGGAAGCCATCAACCAATACTGCAATCGCCATCTAAAGAACGACGATGCCTTTCGCAGTAATTGCTTTATCAAAATGTTATTGAAGATCATCGAAGCGGACTTTCACAGGGCAGGAGCTGAGCGAAAAGCTTCCAGGCTTAGAGCTAAGTTGGAAAATAAGCCTCTGGAAGTGGCTACTCAAGTCTATGATACTGAGATCATTCCCTATGAAGACCTATGGGATATGGCTCTGCTTTCCCTGGAAAATAAATTTTGGAGACCAGCAAAATGACCTTTTTCATAATCCTGCCTTGTCGAGCTTAAATTGGGTAAATATGGCGTGTTGTTTATTTTAAATAATTGATAAACAGCTGTTTATTGTTTTCTATTGTTATGAAAAACAGAATTCTTGCATTGTAGAAATGGGTTCTTGTTGTTAATGGACAGGCTTGCTAAAGGTTGTACTTTGGTCATGTAAATCGGAAGCAAGGAAAATGATGTTCACAACATCATCTTTTTGAATCCAAGTTTCACCGTTTGAAGGAAAAAGAAGCTGATTTTCCAAGAACGTCCCTGCCGGCAAAATCAGAAGCGACCGGGCGCCAAGGTCCTTCTGGAGTTCATTAACGGTTGCTTCATTGATTTTCAATGACTCTATTATCCTTATTCATTCATCTTTTAACAATTTAAAACAATGAAAAGAGTATTAAGACTATTTGTTGCCTTGTTGGTATTTGCCGCCACTTTTTCTTCCGTACAGACCAGCTCCGCCTCTACTAAGGCTTGCTTCGGCAGCGGTGAAAAATGTATGACCGTAGACCTTGGAGGTGGTACGACTGCTACATTCGTAAAGAAACCAGGTTCTGCAGCCGTAGTTATCGAATAGTAATTCCAAATTACTTTTTGATAGCCACTTTTCTTCAAATAGGCTCTGGCCTGCTCTAAAAGCATTGGCATAACAAAGAGAACACGAGAAGCAGCCTGCCTAAAAGTGCAGGCTGCTTAAGCCACAGTACTTTTCTGATCTCCGGATGCCTGGAGCAGACAAGGCCTATTTTGAAGCTAAGCACAGGTTAGTTTTACTCCTTTTATTGTTTTCTAAAAAAATCGTTATGAAAAAGAGCAAAGTTTTATTGCTGGCTTTCGCAGTCGGCCTGAGCATTTCTGCATATTCTTCTATACAGACGGTAAGGACTGCTTCCGCCGAAACAATCGTCTGCCCCGGAAGGGGTGAAAGATGCGCCTCTAAAAAGATACTCGGCATCACCTTTTGGAGCAAAAAAGAAGAAGGAGGCCCTGGTATCATCATTGAATAATAATTCGAAATCGTGTTTGATTGGGGGCCTGCTATTCCTGGGTAGTGACGGCAGGCTCCAAAACCTTTTAATTCTATCAAAATGAAAAAGATTTTCATCATATCGGTTTTATTGCTTTTATCCGTTGCTGTCGTGGGCTTCATGGTTATGAACAGCCGCGTTGATAGAGAACTGGAGAAAGCCTTCAGCGGCGTAAATGTTAACTTTTCCCAAAACACTTCATCACCGGCTGAAGCGGATACGGAAACTACTGGGCAGACGGAAGACCCTGAGAAAAAGATCAACCGGAAAAAGCCCTCCCGTTCTTTTACCTTGAAGGCAAAAGAGCTGACAAATTACGCCTACAACGAAGGCAACATCTTTAGATGGACCTACCGAAACGGCCGGGTTTATATTCTGGATGATGCAGCACAACAGTTTGTAGTGCTCCAGCCAGGTAATGGCCAAGTGGATGATCGATTTGGTGAAAAAGGAGGAGCCCCCTGGGAAAATGAGGGAATTAGTTCTTTTGAAATTATCGGCGACCATTTGTACACTCTGGACCAAAACAAAATGTCCATCCGTAAGAGCAATATTCAGGATCTCCGGAAAGTATCCTATTTCTATAAAAGCAAAACCGGTTTTTGGGATGGATCCCTGTTGAATGAGGATGTATATCTGGTGTTTACAGATGTCGCATCCGGTGATAAAGGGGATTTCCGTTTTGACGTCCTGGATGTCCACACAGGAGAGGTGAAAAAATCCTATGATTTTCGTGACATGGCCGGTATCACGGATAATGTCCAACACCTTAATGTGGCCTATGAAGGGTATTTTCTGAGAAATGAGCGCAACGAGGTCTTCTACATTTGCTCAAAGGCCGGTCGATTCTTTAAATTCAATCCGGACGGCACGCTTGCCTTTCAGGCTAATACCCTGGACAACAGACCTGCGCCAAAAGTCACCACTAAAACCTTTGGCAACGCCACCCTTTACATCAGAGAACCTGATCTGTCAACGAATTACGCTGCAAGTGCTGATGATCAGTATCTGTATATTCTGTCGCTGGTGCGTTTTATGAAAAGTCAAAATCTGGTAGTTGACCGATATGATATCCGTACCGGACAGTATCATTCCAGTGTGGAACTGCCTAATTACCAAAAGCAACTTCCTAACAAGATTTTAAAACTGGACGGAGATCAGTTACTCGTCCTCTATGAAGATATGCAAATCGTCCGTTATGAGTTACAATAAAAAAACAGCAGCTGACCTGTTTATTGGGTTTATTGTGGTCATCTACACCTATTCCATGATCGAAAAGGTGTCGCGGCACGATCAGTTTACGATGGACCTGCTGGCCTCGCCTTTGATCTCAGAAGACTATGTGGGCATATTGAGATATGCCGTTCCGGGTGCTGAATTGTTGTTATTGCTGGCTGTTATCTTTTTTACCAGGAAAGCAGTTACGTATCACTATGTCTTCTTCCTGTCGGCCACCTTTACCGTTTATTTTATTTTCTTTTTCATTCTAACCCAAAACTCAAAATGCGGCTGTGGCAAATTGATCGAATCCATTGGGTTCCTTCCTCATCTTTTGTTGATCAATTTGCCGATCGTAGCTTTTTCTTTGTTCCTGATCTTTAATGTTGAAAAACTTCGACCGCTAACACGGTCCATCCAATAAATTCGGGAAGCGACAGCGTCCTCCGCCTTTATTTTTTCAGGCTAACGAGAAAGTCCATGCGTGTGGAACGGACCTTTTTCGTAAGCTTAAAAAAACCAGGGAGGACCTGCTTCTTTTAAACATAGGGTTATGAAAAATGTACTTGCATGCTTGTTCACCCTCTTTTTGTTCTGGGGCTGCCAAACCCGGGAGCAGCAGGGAATTGATGAAGAACAGTTAGTCAGGGAAATAGAAAATGAGGGCGTCAGGGTAAACATCGCAAGGGTTGAAAAAAAGACCTTTCAGAAACAATTAGTGGCTAACGGAAGGATCGAAGCACTCGAAAAGAGCGACCTGCAGTTTAAAGTTGGCGATCGCCTGGCCGATATTTTGGTGAAGAACGGCGATTGGGTCCAGCATGGGGAGGTACTGGCTTTTTTAGATAATGAACTGCTGGAAAACCAGGTCAGTAAGGCACGCATCGAGCTGGAAAAAGCCCGCAACAAGTTTTTGGAAGAAAAAATCAATTTTGGGCTGGACCCGGATAAAGATACCCTCATCGATCTGAACATACTAAGAAACCTTCAAATAAAAAGCGGAATCCTGGAGGCGGAAAATGCATTGGAAAGCGCGCTACTCAAACTAGAACAGACGCTCCTGAAGGCCCCCTTTGAAGGAATGATAGCCAACCTGGAGACCAATGTGGGCAATACCATGGAGGCTTCTGATGTTTTTTGCACCATAATCAATCCACATCGGCTCGAAGTGGCTTTTGCCGTTTTGGAAAGTGAATACAGCTTTATTGCTCAGGAGCAAAAAATAAACTTTCAACCGTTTAACGAGCCTGGAAAGCAATTTGAGGGAGTCATCAAAGAGATTAATCCTTTTGTAGATGAAAACGGCATGATCAAAGTGAAAGCCGTTGTCACTTCCCGGGATAGGTCGCTCTTTGATGGACTGCATGTAAAGGTGTTATTGAATCATCCCGTTCCCAATGTGATCGTCATCCCTAAAAATGCTGTGGTGATCCGCTCTAATAGAGAGGTTGTCTTTACGCTCGAAAACGGTGCGGCCAAATGGAATTATGTAGATATCCTCGACGAGAATCAGGCAGTTTATGCCGTCAGGGAGGGAATCAGCGAGAAGGATACGATCATTATTTCAGGGAACCTGAACCTCTCTCATCAGGCCAAGATCAATTTGGATGATCTGGTTTTTGTAGACCCTAAAAATTAAGCAGTCATATGATCCGGTTCCTGATTCAACGCCCCATCGCTGTTTTCATGACGACTCTGGCTTTTATTATTATGGGGCTGGCGGCTTCCAGGAAGATCCCTACTTCTCTGATGCCGGATATTCCTGTGCCAGAGATCACTGTTCAGTTGAGTTATCCGGGAAATACGGCCAGAGAACTGGAAACCAATGTGGTTCGGCCGTTGCGTAACCACCTTTTGCAGGTGGCTCGCCTCAAAGATATTCATTCTTCTTCCCAGGATGGCTTTGCTACTCTTAGCCTTCTTTTTGATTTTGGAACCGACACGGATCTCGCTTTTATCGAGGTAAACGAAAAAGTAGATGCAGCCCTAACCTACCTGCCCCGAAACCTTGAACGCCCTAAAGTTATCAAAGCTTCTGCCACGGATATTCCTATTGTCAACCTGACCGTGACCCTGCGCAATGAATTCAGCAACGAGCGATTCCTGGAGCTTAGCGAGTTTGCTGAATCTGTATTGAAAAGGCGGACAGAACAACTACCAGGTGTGGCCCTCGCTGATCTCAGTGGCCTGAGCAGGCCTGAACTGGTCGTTTACCCAAACACGGAGAAATTGCAGAGTCTCGGGCTTAATGCCCATACCCTCGTAGAGGCCATCAGGAAGAACAATATGGATTTAGGGAATTTGTCGGTTCAGAGTGGAATCTATTCATACCATTTTAAGCTCTCCAATCCGCTTCAAAGTAAAAAAGATATTGAATCCATTTATTTGAACATCCATGATCAGCTTTTTCAATTGAGTGAACTGGCCAAAGTGCAATTGCAGCCTGCCCAGGACAGGGGGCTGGTTTATGTCAATGGAAAGAGAGCTATAGTAATGGCTATCATCAAGCAGGCGAATGCTAAAGTATATGATCTTCAAAAAGACCTGGAGATGCTGTCTGACGCTTTTGCTGGGGATTATCCCGACCTTCTTTTTTCCACCAACCAGGACCAAACCCGATTGTTGAAGCTATCGATCAATAATCTAAAGTCAAGCTTATGGATAGGCAGTTCGCTGGCCATCCTGATCATGTTCTTTTTTCTAAAAGACCTTAAATCACCTTTTGTCATTGCGATTAGTATCCCGGTATCTTTAATAGTCAGTTTACTGTTGATGTACCTATTGGACGTTTCGATCAACATCATTTCTCTGTCCGGCCTAATCCTTGGAGTGGGAATGATGATCGATAACGCCATTATCGTAATCGATAACATTACTCAAAAATTGGAGGAGGGAAATCCCCTGTCCAAAGCTTGTACAACAGGCACAACCGAGCTGATTACTCCCTTAATTAGTTCCGTATTGACTACTTGCTCGGTGTTTTTACCCTTGCTTTTCCTGAGCGGCCTTACCGGCGCGCTCTTTTACGATCAGGCTTTGGTAGTGGCCATTGGTTTAGGGGCTTCTTTGATCGTTTCTATTTTTTTGATCCCGGTAATTTACAGTCAACTTCACCGACGACGGCTCGCCTTTGAAAAAAGCTGGTACAGCAGCACTCAAGTGGGGTGGTTAGAAAATTTGTACGAAAGGGGATATCATTTTTTCTTTAAGCGGAAAATAGTGGTGTTAGGTTTGGCCGTACTTAGTTGTGGTTTGGCAGTATTGTTTTTCAGACACCTTCCTTACGCACAGTTGCCGGATTTGAACCAAAGTGAAGTGATGCTCGAATTAGACTGGAATGAGAACATTTCCATAAATGAAAACAAGGAGAGAATTCATCAGTTGCTAAGCCAGTTTGCCGAGCTGGAAGTCGTTTATGCCAAAATTGGCGAGCAGCAGTTTTTGCTGCAAAGAGAAAACAACAGAAGCTTCTCACAGGCTTCCATTTATTTGAAAGCCACTTCTACAGAAGCCTTGAAATCCATTAAAGCAGTCATCATTGAACAATTAAAGAAGCAATATCGGGGCGTGTCGGTTAAAATGGAAGAACCTAAAAACGTTTTTCAGCATTTGTTCGGTTCAAGAAAACCCCCGATCCAACTGCAGGTGGCAGCCAGAGACGGCCTGGAAGTACCCCGGGAAGAACATTTACCAGAGATCAAAGAGTTGATCTGCGGCTTTTCTGACTCGGAAGTGCCCCTCCGGCAGACCGCTTTCATTGAGATCTTGCAAGAGAGCGTCCTTTTGTATGGAGTTGAATACGAGGACCTTATCCATGAATTGAAAAATATTTGCAACCAGCATTTCGTCGACCACCTGAAGGCTATGCAACGGTTTATTCCGATCCAGATAGCCTATGGTACGACCGATTTTGAAAAAATGGTGAACGAAGCTTTTGTCCGGAACCGCAGGCAGGAGTTGATCGCAGTCAGAAACCTTATCCGCATCTATCCTGCAGAACAGTACAAAACCATTGAAGCAGGAAGAGGAGGAGAATATCTTCCGTTTGTGATCCAGGGAGTAGAGAATATTCCCAGGCATATAAAGGCCTTACAAACGACTTTTCGGAATCACAGCCGGTATGATATCCGCCTTGGCGGTAGTTTTTTCGAATTGCAACAATTGAAACGCGAGTTGATCGCAGTAGTTGGGGTGGCAATCCTGCTGTTGTATTTCATTATGGCTGCTCAATTTGAATCCCTTTGGCAACCTCTGATCATTTTAATGGAAGTGCCCATCGATCTGGGCGGCGCCTTATTGTTCCTATGGCTTTTTGGCGGCGCCATCAATGTCATGGCGGCCATTGGAATGGTTGTAATGAGTGGGGTGATCATCAACGACAGTATTCTGAAACTGCATACGATCAATTTATTGCGAAAGGAAGGGCTCGATATTCGGGAGGCCATCAGGTTGGGTGGGAAAAAAAGGATGAAACCCATTCTAATGACGTCTCTGACAACAATACTTGCGCTGCTGCCTTTCCTGTTCATGGGAGGGTTAGGGGCTGCTTTGCAGAAACCCCTGGCATTGACTGTAATCGGAGGAATGCTGATCGGGACTTTTATCAGTTTGTACTTTATCCCTCTGATGTACTATTGGCTGAATAAGTAGAATCCCGACAGGGGAGCCACATAAGTATAATCTTAAATCCTTTATTGATCATGAAAACTATAGCTATCGTTGTTCATCTTTTTCTTTCTTTCTTTATAGTTGTTTCACTGAATGCACAACATCAGTGGACTTTAGAAGATTGTATTCAGAGGGCCCGCGAGTATAATGCTGAAGTGTTGATTCAAAAAATGCGCAATCACATCCTCGAAAAAGAGACGAATATTTCCAAGAATGAACGTTTGCCGGGGGTAAATTTGACCATGGCCCAGAATTTTTCTTTGGGCAACTCCTTCAATGTCTCTACCAGTGTAGGGCAATTGTCTAATAGTTCAACCTTCTTTAGTTTGAATGCCGATATGCCCATTTTTGACGGTTACAGATACAAATATCAACTGCAAAAGTCTACTTTGGGGGCGCAGAAGGGTAAAGCAGAGTTGGCCCGCTTACGCTTTGATCTCTCCGTGCGGATTATCGATAAATATTTGCAGGTCCTTTTTTTTAAGGAAACGCTTAGAGCAGCGGAAGAACAACTGAGTATCAGCCGCCTGAACCTGGAACGCCTCGAAAAACTCAATGAACGAGCCTTTGCTGACAAGAGGGGGCTGTTGGAGGTGCGTTCCATTTTCGCAACTGATCAGCGGGAAGTCATCGCAGCTCAAAACAGCATTAACAATGGTTTGATAGAACTAAGCACCCTCCTTCAGATCGAAGATACTACTGCCTTCGACATCCGGGAAATGCCTCTTGCCCAGACGGAGGCGGCCTTGGCTTTTTCCGGCGCAGATGTGGATATCCCTGTTCAAAATCATCCGCTTTTAAAACCTGCTCAATTGTCAATCGATATTCGCCGCAGTGAGATCGGGCTGACCAGGTCCGCCTTTTATCCCAAACTCAATTTCAGCTATTCCTTAAGCAGTAACTATTTCCATATCTTTGGCCGCAAAGATCAGGTGTTCAATAGTGATACCAATCAAATGGAGGACAACGGCTTTCTGCAACAGTTCAACAATAATAGAACCCACTTCTTAGGATTTACAGCCGTCGTGCCTGTTTTTAATAAATTGATCAGTAAACAACACCATGATATCGCGAGGGAAGAACTAACTATCGCCGAGCTGGAAATGGACAATCATCGCCTGCAACTGGATCAAAAAGTTCGTACCTTAAAGAATGACGTCAAAACGGCTTATGCCGACCTGAAAGTGGCCCTCCTGGCCCTAAATACTCAACAAGAGGCCTTCGACATCTTACAACAGCAATACCATCAGGCTAGAATCAGCCATTCGGAATTCCTTGAAGCAAAATCCCGGCTTATCCGCAGGCAATCGGAATTTATTAGGGCAAAGTACAATTGCCTTTTTAAAACCAGGTTGCTGGAGCTTTACCGAAACCACTCCTGAATCAACAGTATCTTTTAACAAATCCTTTTCCTTGGGCGCAAGTAACCATTCTTTCCTGAGACAGTGCATGTCATAGATGCCGGTGCAATCCTATCGGGTTGTCTTGTTGATAAACCGGATATTCTTCACCCGGTTGAAGTCCATCAGTAGTTCCGTGACCTGTCCCATTTTGTTGTAGACAGGTCTTAGTTTGTAATCGAACAACAAGAAGTCATCTTTTTGGACGACTTTTAAAGGTTGGCCTTCCGGTTCTCCATTTTTAGTCAACACCAGTTGGTTACCGGCAATGAATTCCAGGGAGAAACCGAAATCCAATTCTGCATTATAGTATTTGCCGACCAGTTTTTCCAGGTAAATGCTGTCGGGCACGAACGAAGACTGTTTTTGATGGATTTTGGGTTCTGCCCCCGGGTAATAGACCGTGAAGTTACTATGCCCGTCCTCCCAGATGGTGAAGGCGACTTTAATTTTTTCATTAACGGCCCATTGAAAGAGGTTACCCTTCACCCTGATCAATTCCTGCTCATTGTTGTTGTCCATTTGCCAGTATAAAACGTCTTCTTTTGTGAAAATGCGAATGAGGCCGCCGCTCGGGCTTTTGTAGGTTCCCATCAGTCGATCCAGGGGAAGAGCCGCCTGAATTTCTTTAGTCTCTGCTGGAAAGATTTGTTGATTCGTTGTTTTTTTGGGAGGCAGCAGAATACCTGCAATTTCATCTGCAATATTACCGCTCCAAAGGTTGCCGTTATTGCTCATTATGAAGACAGACAATTGCAGTTCGGGAAAACGGATCGTTTGGGCATGATTAGAGCCGGTGCCTCCGGAATGATGAACGGCTTTATAGTTCAGGCGATCCTTTAGCTCCAGTCCATAGCCGTAATCCGATATTTTAGCATTTTCGATGGGCTGCTGGCTTATGGTCAGTAAACGGTTTTCTGGTGTGGCCTTTTGAACGGCTTGTTCGAACACCAGTTGATCCCGAAGGGTAGTAAACAGAAAGCCGTCTCCATAAAGGTTGGTAATGGTGGGATATTGCTGCCAAATGCCGTTCCCCCAATCTGTGTAAGGCAGCGCCTGGAATGGGATGGGATGCATGTAGTTTTTTAGGAAACCTGTTTCATCCATGCCGAGCTGTAGAAAAAGTGCTTTGGAATACTCGTGAAAGGATTGACCGGAAACCTTGGCAGCGATCTCCGCCAGCAAGGTATAATTTGAGTTGCTGTACAGATGCTCCGTACCTGGTTCAAAGCTGAGCTCCTGTTGTTTTTGCAGTAACGCTATGGCATCTGCATTAGAGAGTCCCTCTTTTCGCCACCAGGGGTCTTGCTGTATGCTCAGGAGGTCATAAAAATCCCGGATGCCGCTGGAATGGTTAAGCATTTGCTTGATTTGGATAGGCGACGTTACGTTAGGATAAAGCTCGGGGAGGTATTCCCTGATGTCATCCTCTAAAGAGATTTTCCCATCCAGCACCAGTTGGAGCACGCATAGTGCGGTAAATTCTTTGGCTACGGAAGCGATGTTGAAGCGCGTTCTTTCATCGATCGGGATCCGGTGGGCGATATTGGCCAGCCCAAGGTAGCTTTCATAGATGATCTCACCCTCCTTTACAACGCCCACAGCCAGGCCTGGTGCATCTTGAGCAATCAGTTTGTCCAGGTAGGCGTCTATTGCCTTTTTTTGATCAGTACTCAGCGGCTGAGCCGACAAGCTGCCCAGGAGCAGTAACATAAAACAGCATACGATAATTGACTTCATGGCTAACGGTCGATAGTTGTAGTTAATAATGCTGCAATGATCCGTTAAAACAAGCGTTTCAGCGTGCCAGATCATGATCTGAACCCTGATCTTTTTTGGAAATGGCTGCTAAATATTGGGCAGGAGTACTGTTGGTGTGTTTTTTAAACGCCCGGTTAAAAGTTGTTTTGGAATTAAAACCACAATCGAGGGCGATGGCGAGTAGCGTGAGGTGTTGATGCTGAGGCTCTCCGAGTGCTTTTTTTACGGCCTCCACCCGATATTGATTGATGAAATCGTTCAAATTCATTTCGAATCCTTTGTTGATGACCCGGGATAGCTGATTGGGAGAGGTATGCGTCTCTTTGGCGAGCTGCAGCAGGGTTAGGGTGGGATCTTTGTAGGGCTGATACTGGAAAAAGTGAGCCTTTATCCTGTTTACCCATTCCTGGAGGTCCTGATCGTTAGTGTTATGCTCTTGTTGTGAGGGGGTTTCTTGTTTCGAGTTTTTTGCTTCATTCGGTGAATAAGGGTTGGGGACTGAAACCGGCAGTTTTACGAGCCCGGCTTCCCTGATGGTGTTGGTATATCCGGCGAGAGCAATGTAGTAGGTAAGTCCGGCAAAAATGAGGTAGTACCACCACTTGCTGCCGAAATCGCCGAAATGGGGAAACAGTAGCAGAAAAACGATCCTGGTCAGCAAAATGAGCAGGAAAATGCTCAGGAATTGCTGTAGCCACCGAAGCCGGATACTTTCGGCAAAGCTCACCGTATCAAATATCCTTTCTTTGTAATGATAATAAGTCCTCAGGCTGATTGCGGTATAACTAATCATAGATAGTAGCCCGCTTACCTGATACCAGGTATCCAGGTCTCGGTCCCGGCCATCTGCATAGAAATAATAATTTTCAAAAATAAACTGATCAGCTATAAATATGACGAGCGTATACAGCCCATACCCTATAGCTGGTATCAGATGGAGGAATGCTTTTTTCGAAAAACGAAAGGATGGATTGAGCAAGGTATTGGTGTAAAAGAAAATGACCGGTCCGATCAAAAAAAGCTGCTGGAAGGGAACAAAAAAGAGCACCTCGCGGTAGCCGTCGTGGGCATACCAGCCGGCATGCCCGAGCATCCAGGGGGTAATATAGAGCGTACAAAGGAAAATGAACAGGCTCAGCCACAAATCGGATGGGCTGGGAATGCTAAGCCCTTTCCTGAGCAGCAGCAGTGCAAAAACCAGTTCGTGAAAAAAGAAGATCAGCAAAGCCACGCTTTGATAGCCGAAGTTGAATAACATACTAACATTTGCTTAGTGAAAGGAATTAAACTCACTTTTGTGAGGTAAAACAAAAGTTGGCTCATGTTATTGTTCACAAACAATTACTAATCTTTAAAAAGAACTCCACCAGCGAAGGATACTCATCAAAGTAGAAAAAGGATTTTTCATCGGTGGCCAAAGTTTCCATGTGGCGGATAGCTGCTTTTTGAATATCCTCTCCAAACCAGCTGTGGTAAGGCGACATGCTGCCGGTATACAAGGTAAATATATGGGGCGGATCGATCTCCATATCGGGATCTCCTTTTTTCATATGGTCCATATGGACAAGGTCGGCCTGCCAGCCACTGCCGCGACGGTGGGCGTGGGGGTCACCGTCGGAGATCAGGACGAAATAATTGGATACGCTGCTCTCCACCTGTTGGCGGAAGGTCTGATCGGCTAGTTCTATGGCGGCATGAATATCGGTGGCGTAGACCAGCCGGGCTATTCTCAGCTCGTGGATGGCCTGAACCAGCTGCTGGGTGTCGCCGGTCAGCGGCAATACAAACCGGGCGCCCCGATTGAAGGTGATGATGCCTATTTTCAGCTTGGATTCGTCCAGCTCAAAAGGATCGGTAAGAGCGAGTAATGCAGTTCGGATCTCATCCAGAAAAGCCCGTTCGCTGCCTGAAAAATCGATCGCGATGATGATGTTCATGGGGCAATTGGGCGTGATCCGCTCTTGCTGAGCGGATAGCCGGAAGGTTAAAGACATAATGAAGAACAGACAGGTGAAAAAACAGCGAAATTGGCGGTGCATAAGTTCAAAATTTCAAATTCAGGCATATCTTTATAAAGATAGGGGATTTGGGGGTAAAGTCAAGATGAAATAGCAGCCAAAGGCTATTTTTGGCAAATAAAAATTTTGACAACCTGCCGATCAGACAGCATTCAAAATGGCTTGTCCATGGGCTTTCTCAAGTTAAAAAGGGTTAATTATTGGTTTCTTTTTGAAATAATTGCAACTTTGTAAATGAATGGTATTAACTAGATATAATCAAAGATTCGACAATCCTTTACTTACTTATGAAAAAGATCAGCATACTTTTCAGCTTCCTGTTCCTCACTACCCTGGCCATGGCCCAGGGCGAATACAAAGCCCACAATGAAGGTTGGATGGTCCGGATAGAAGAAGCCTATCAGGAGTCCAAGAAAACGGGTAAGCCGATCATGGCCAACTTCACCGGCAGCGACTGGTGCGGCTGGTGCCACCGGCTGACCGACAATGTTTTCTCCAAGCCGAAGTTCAAATCCTGGGCCGATAAGAATGTGGTCCTGCTTGAACTGGACTTTCCCCGCAGAAAAGAGCTTCCCAACGAAATACGCCAGCAAAATTATTCCTTGCAGCAAGCTTTCAAAGTCAGGGGCTACCCGACCGTTTGGGTCTTCCACCTGGATAAAAACGAACAGGGGCAATTTGCCATACAGGCCCTGGGCCGCACAGGCTACACCCCTACCGTTGAAGAGTTCATCTCCGGCGTGGATGATATGATCGTGAGAGGGGAGAAGGGGGAGTGAAAATTGGGGAGGCGGCCGCCTCCCCAATTTTTAATTTCTGTTAGGCGGCCAGGACGCATGGATATGGCCGAGCATCCAGGCACCATCAATTTTCTGCCAGAGGGTAGACACATACATGGGGCCGGAGTCGATGGTTTCTCCATTTATTAATACGGTAGAGGCGGAGGCCGGAGCAAATAGGATCACATTTTCAGGATCGATAATATTAATTTGTGTCTCCTTCATTTTATAATCGATACTTTTCCAGCTTTTTTCTCGTCCCTCTTTCATGAATTGAGCAACCTGTTCATAATTCCTCACATTCGCACCCCATACATTTCGATATTCGGGCGTGTTCCGATGCATAGACAATATCTGGTCAACGTCCCCATTTCGGAAACCCTCGAATAATTGGTTTTGGGCGGCCAGTATTTCGGCCGTGATCTTTTCCTCCTCTGACATACCGGGCTTGACTCTCCGCATGACGATATAGCTTTTGTAGTTGAGTTCGCCGTTTTCATTGTAGTTTTCGATGTATCCTTTCATTAAGTCCTTCTCGTGTTCAAATTTATTGACTGACAAGTTTTCTCCCATTTTATATGTAATTTTCATGGCCTGATCACTGAGGATTTCTACAGTGTCATATCTTGCTGATCCCCGATTTGTGTAGGTGAAGGACATGAATTGGCCGCTCAGATCATCATAAATATAAGTTCTGTTGGCTAGGGATTCTATCCTTTCTCCTTCTGGCGTCTTTCCTATGTAAGTGATTTTGTTTTTAACTCCGGCACCGTATTTAAGAGTCTGATAACTGTGATGTAGTTGTTGAACATTTTCCTTGTTGTTAAAGATACTTTCCTCGAAATCAATTTCCCATTCTCCGAGCATTTGCTGCAGAAGCTGTTCTGCCATGGCTTTTTGGTCAGATTGTGCGGAGGTGGAAAAAACTGAAAAAAAGAGACAGGAAATGAGCAGAAAGGTCCAACTGAGGGTTTTGGAAGTCATGATAAAAAGGATTTTGGTGTTTAAAAAATATTTATAGCTTTAAAAATAATTATTCCATATGTTTTTTAAAAGGCTGGAGGAGGTGTGAATTTTTTTTTAAATCAATTTCTTTGTATGGAAAGCATTTATGAACCCTAAATTTTTGATGATGAAAAAACTAATCCTTTTTCCATTTCTGATTTTTCTTTTCAACTCCTTTGTTTTTTCGCAAGCATTTAAGACCCCGGACCTCAATTTTTTTGATGAATTAATTGGAAATTGGGAGTTGGCAGAAATTACTTATGATTACATGAATAAGGATTCTCTCCCGGATCGCGATTGGTCTTTACTCTAAGATGTACAGTTAGATATTAAAATTACAAAAGCGAGGTATGGAAATGGCATTGAACTAGATATGGAAATGGAAGGATTCCCTCCAGCCAATCCAGGGAAAAAGAAATTTTTCGATATCTGGAAATATTCAAAAAGAGATGGGGTATTCTATGCGGTATCCTATACAGACGGAGATGCATTTGATATAGATGAATTAGTCAGAGTGGCGGAAAATAAACTTTATTGGTTTAATACACCATCACCAGGACAAATTAGGTACCGAACATTTTTATTTGAAATTGTATCAAAAGACGAGTTTCTTTTCTACGATACCACTCTTAGTCGGGACGGTATCAAACTTTTTACCTTTAAAAGAGTCTTAAAAAGAGTGAAATAAACCATAAACTCTAGTCAAATAGGCCAATTTAAGCATTATTAAGTGGTGCGCTGTCAGCGCACCACTTAATAATGCTTAAAT
>CAZJQS010000072.1:0-29153 GCA_964548175.1 uncultured Saprospiraceae bacterium | reverse complement strand
CCACATGAGGCTCCTACGGAGCTCTAATAACTTTTTCTATGGCTGCTAACAACATGAAGCTCCTCCGGAGCTCTAATAATATTTTTTCTATGGTTGCTAACAACATGAGACTCCTACGGAGCTCTAATAACTTTTTCTATGGCTGCTAACAACATTAGGCTTCTCCGGAGCTCTAATAATATTTTTTCTATGGTTGCTAACAACATGAGGCTCCTCCGGAGCCTTCACATTTTTTTTCAAATATGGCTTCATATATTTAGCCTCTGTTGCTTTAAAGGACATACCACCCTGTCGGAGTGATTTTGTATGGGCGCTAAACACATATGCGCCTAAGGCGCCAACAAAACCTATATTTGAAATGGTTGGCTTACTTAACCCAACAACCAAATAACCAACAACCAAATACCCAACAACCAAATAACCAAATAGCCAAATAGCCAAATAGCCAAATCTCGCCCTTTATATTCCGAAATACCTCCTGTTACTTATCCGCTGCGCCGATTTTCAGGAAAGAAGCCTTTTTAATTTTCCGCATCATTTCATTCCGATCTACTGGAATAGACTCCCCTTCTATGAGCAAAGAATTAGCCCTTCCTCTGATTCGTTCGTAAAGCCAATCGACGATATCCTCCACGGCATCGTGTATGCCGAAGGTCACATACATACGAATAGCTTCTCTGAAACCGATGCTCATTCCCCGGTGATCCTCATCGATGATCAGGTAAGCTTCCCGGGTATGTGGGATTTTGTAGCGATCGCCATAGACCAGCCAGCGATAGGAGGTTCCGAAGAGGTGGTACTTTAAGTCTTTATCTGAAGTAATGATCTCGATCTTCATTTGATCAAAAGCAAACTGAGCCATGGGATGGAAGGCTTGCTCTTCTAGTTTTTCCGGCTGTAGTTTTCCCTCAAAAAAAGCTTTCAGTTTTTTTGCCAGGGCCTGGATCTGCTGGAAGCGTTCCGTAGCCATTTCCCGGATGGTCTCATCCTCGAATTTCTCAAAATTGTCAGGATGATATTTGGCCATCAATTGCTTAAAGACCTTCTCAAAATCATCGGGATGAAGGCTTTCCAGGGACCTGCCCCAGTATTTTTGAATGGCTTCGCGTTCGGATTGGGTGATGCTGTCTTGGTGCATGATGAGCATTTTGTGGAAAAAGATTAAATGGTAAACAACTTTTTCGGAGTGGTGGTTGAAACAAGGCTTTAAAGCCCTATTTTCCTAAACTTTGGTTAAAAATTAGCATAGTTAAAAATGGAGAATTACCTTTGTATGGTCAAAAAATTAAGACATTCGTTATGAAGAAATTATTGTTGTTGCTGTCTTTGCTGACAGTTTTTACCCTGCAAACATTTGCACAGAAATACGGTCACCTGAACTTCGGTAACCTGATCTCAGCCATGCCGGATACCAAATCTGCAGACCAACAGCTGGAAACCTATCAGAAAAATCTGGTGGTGAAAGGGGAGGAAATGGTAAAAAAATTCCAGGAAAAATACGGCCAGTTTGTGTCCGATGTGCAGAGCGGCTCACTGGCGCCTAAAGATCAGGAAACCAGGCAGCTTGCCCTGCAAAATGAGCAACAGGCAATCATGGCCTACGAAGAAGAAGTTATCCAAAAGGTGCAATCCAAGCGCCAGGAATTGCTCAAACCGATCATTGACAGAGCGCAGAGCGCCATTGATGAATATGCTAAAGCGAATGGTTATACTATGATCTTCGATACCAGCGTATTTAACGCAGTATTGTTCGTCCAGGAAGGAGATGATTTGATGGATGAGATCAAAGCAAAGCTGGGGTTATAGAAAATGTTTGTTATCCCAGATTTCGTGTAGCAACAAGCTATTAAATGCTTGCTTTATTACCATCTTATCAAAAAGTTGTCAGTTGTCGGTTATCAGTTAACCGCCTGATAACAGTTAGCTGACAACTTTTTTTAAAAAAAATCTGAAAATCAAATGATCAAATTGGTTTTCTAAATTGCGGGATGTCCTCTGGTTCTCATCCTTTCCAGTTAAAAAAACGCCTCTCTTTTTTCACATTGTCCGCCACAAATTCATTTAAGGCGGGATAATCCACTAAGCCCACGAATTTTCCTTTTTCAAAAACCGGCAAAACTGAGAGCTCAGCATCCTGCATACGGTCCATAGCGGCTTTAGCTGTGTCGGCTTGAAGCAAAGGGGTGTGGTAGTGCTGCATGTATGCCTGGGCGGGAGCACCGAAATCCTTCTTTTTCAGCGCTTCTCTGATCTTTTCTTCCGTCAGTAGCCCGAGTACGTTGTGCCAATGGTCAAAGACCACAAAGTTTTTCTCTCTTCCTTCAGCATAAGTTTCCACAACCAGTTCCATGGGCGTATTCGGATAAACAGGGGAGGGGTCTCTACGGAGGAGCTTGTCCAGAGTAGCCTGCTCGAGCAAGTAACTGAAACGTACATACCGGTATTCATTAGAGGCGGAGACGAAAACAAACAAGCCGATGAAAGCGATCATAAAACTCATTTTCATCGAACCGATCTCCATTTCCGTCAATCCCATAAAGATAAAACCGATGGCCATCAACTGGCCGACGAGCATAGATACCTGGGTGGCCTTTTTCCGGTTGAACCGCATTGACAACAGCGCCCTGAGAATGCGTCCGCCGTCCATGGGAAAGGCGGGGAGCAGGTTGAAAACAGCCAGAACGATGTTTAGAAAAAGGACAAAGAACAAAAGCTGCTCGGTAAGGCTGATATCTGTAATGAAAACATTACTGCTGGGAATGACGGAACCCACTAGTTGCAATTGTTTCTGACTGCTGGAGAAAAAATATACCGGAGAGATCAATAAGGCAATGGCTATATTGACTGCCGGGCCTGCTGCAGCGACTAAAAACTCGTGAAAGGGGTCGTCCGGTAGTTTATTCAGTCGGGCAATACCGCCTATAGGAGAGAGAATGATGTCTTTCGTCTTAACACCGAATTTCCGTGCCGTCAATGCATGGCCGAATTCATGCAGCAGCACACATGAGAAGAGCGAAAGTACCAGGGCCAGAAACCATAATGCTGAACCCCATCCTCCTCCCTGGTTGAAGCCCCAGTATATGGCGCCAAGGAGAACAAAGGCGAAAGTCCAGTGCAGTTCCACTGGGATGTCAAATAAGCGTGCTATTCTCAAGGAGCCTTTCATTCAAGCTAAATTAGCTGGGGTTGTGTAAAAAGTCTTTTGAGGCCGTCCCCGGCAGCTGACTTTTTTCACAACCCCTCTAAATAATTATTTTTCTTATCCTAAAGAAGATTCCATAGTATTCTTCCAGATCGGCAAATACAACTGCCCCTGAAGGATATTTCTCGAGATGACGATGCGTTGCACTTCGGAGGTGCCTTCATAGATCTGCGTGATCTTGGCGTCGCGCATCAGACGTTCTACGTGATATTCTTTAACAAAGCCATATCCGCCATGGACCTGCACTGCTTCCACGGTATGGCGCATGGCGACTTCTGAGGCGAATAACTTAGCCATGGCGCTGGCGGTATTGTAGTCCATGCCCTGATCTTTCAGCCAGGCGGAGCGATAAACCATCAATTTGGCGGCTTCTATTTCCGTCGCCATATCCGCCAGTTTGAAAGCGATGGCCTGATGTTTGCTGATGGGTTTGCCAAAAGCCTCTCTTTCCTTGGAATACTCCAGCGCCAGTTCAAAAGCGCCACCGGCGATGCCCAGAGCCTGTGCCGCAATGCCGATCCGGCCCCCGGAGAGGGTTTTCATGGCAAATTTGAAGCCGAAGCCATCTGTAGCAATACGATTTTCCTTAGGCACTTTCACGTCGGTATACATGATCGTATGGGTATCGGAGGAGCGGATGCCGAGTTTATCTTCTTTAGCGCCGATGGTGACGCCATCCCAATCGGTTTCTACGATTAAGGCGTTTATGCCCTTGTGGCCCAGCTCGGGATTTGTCTGCGCCATCACCAGATGTACCTGGGAAGTGCCGCCATTGGTGATCCAGTTCTTGGTGCCGTTGAGCAGGTAGTGATCTCCATTGTCTACTGCAGTAGTGCGTTGATGGGTAGCGTCACTGCCGGCTTCAGGTTCGGAGAGACAGAAGGAGCCGATCCATTCTCCGGTGGCTAATTTGGGGAGGTATTTGGCTTTTTGCTCTTCGGTGCCGTAGGTTTCGATTCCCCAGCAAACCAAAGAGTTATTGACCGACATGATCACTGAGCAGGAGTTGTCGATTTTAGAAATTTCTTCCATGGCCAGTACGTAGGATAGGGTATCCATCCCGCCGCCTCCGTATTCGGGAGAGACCATCATGCCCAGGAATCCCAGTTCCGCCATCTTTCGGATTTGTTCTTTGGGATAGATCATATCCCGGTCTCTTTCGATAACACCGGGTTTGAGTTCTTTTTGAGCAAACTCTCTTGCCGCTTCCTGAACGGCTAAATGTTCTTCTTGAAGTTCAAATACCATGAGGAATTGTGGTTTTAGTTAGGACCTTTATGCTTAGCGAATTTACGCTAAAAATACCAGAATTATTAACATTACAAGCTTGCAAGATGTTTCACAGTACTTCCATAGCGGTAGGAAAAAAGACGAGTTGATCCGGGAACCGGTGCACCAGAGCACTTTGTAATGCCAACTCTTCTTTTTGCCGGAAGGCTTCCAACTCCTCTGTATTATGACAAAAAAGTTGCAGGGCGTAGGTTTCGCCGTCCGGGTCTTCTAGTTCCAGCAGGCGGCACAGGCGATGTTCAGTAAAGGTATCTGTTTCCATGGCCATGGGAATGAAAACCTCCTGTATCCATGACAGCCAATCGTTCTTAATTGCTTCATCTATTTTGATGGTCAGGTTGTACAGGATCATAAGCGAGTGATTTTTGCCCCGATGGCCTGCAGCCGGCCGTCAATATTCTGATAGCCGCGGTCGATCTGATTGATATTTTTGATCACGCTTTTTCCTTTGGCGGAAAGGGCTGCGATGAGCAGGGCTACGCCGGCGCGAATATCCGGAGAAGTCATCTCTATACCGCGCAACTGAAATTTTCGATTAAGCCCGATGACGGTTGCCCGATGCGGGTCACAGAGGATGATCTGCGCGCCCATATCGATGAGTTTGTCCACGAAAAACAAGCGGCTCTCGAACATTTTCTGGTGGATCAGGACGCTGCCTTTGGCTTGTGTAGCCACTACCAGGACAATGCTCATCAGGTCAGGTGTAAAACCGGGCCAGGGAGCATCGTAAATGGTCATGATGGAGCCGTCGATAAAGGTGTGGATCTCATATTCCTCCTGAGCGGGAATGACGATATCGTCCTTGTCGAATTGAAGTTCGATGCCCATGCGTTCAAAGACGCTAGGGATGATGCCTAGTTCGTCGACTGCGGCGTCTTTTATGCGTAGTTCAGACTGCGTCATGGCGGCCAGCCCAATAAAGCTGCCTACTTCGATCATATCCGGTAAAAGGCGATGGTCGGTCCCTTTGAGTCGGTCAACGCCCTTAATAACGAGCAAATTAGAGCCGATTCCCGAAATCTGGGCGCCCATGCGGTTAAGCATGCGGCACAGTTGCTGGACGTAAGGTTCGCAGGCGGCGTTATAGATGGTGGTAGTACCCTTGGCGAAGACCGAGGCCATGACGATATTGGCGGTTCCGGTTACGGATATTTCGTCCATCAGCAAGTATCCTCCTTTGAGGTGTTTGGCCTCCACGTAGTATAGGTTCCGGTCGGGGTCGTACTTGAAGTCGGCGCCCAGTTTTTCCAGTGCAGAAAAATGGGTGTCTAATCTTCGGCGGCCGATCTTGTCGCCGCCGGGTTGTGGCAGGAAAGCTTTACCGTATCTGGCCAGTAACGGGCCGATCAGCATGACGGAGCCTCTGATGCGGCGGGCATTTTCCTGGTATTCTTCGGAGCCGAAATAGTCCAGGTTGACCTCACTGGCCTGCAGGGCATAGGAATCTTCGCTTAGGCGCTCCACCTTAACCCCCAACCCTTCCAGTAAGCTTAATAACTTCTGCACGTCCACGATGTCCGGCACGTTGTGGACGATCACCGTTTCTTCGGTAAGGAGCGCTGCACATAGTATTTGCAGGGCTTCATTTTTGGCGCCTTGTGGTCTGATCGCTCCTTTAAGTGGATTACCTCCGATTACTTCAAAGGTATCTTGATTCATAGGTGTGGGTGATTATGATTTTCTTTTTCTGCCTCTGCCCCTGCCTTTTCCGTTGCTTACATTGCTTCCCGGACTGACAGGACGTTTACGGCGGCGGTTGGCATTGGACAGGTTATCTATGGAGACGCTTTCATTCAGAGAAAGTTCTCCATTGGAAAGGTTTTCCAGGTCTGCTTTGATGATGTCGTCGCTGACATAATGCTCTTTATTCCAGGTCCGGTAGGCCAGTTTCATGTAAGAGCCGATCACGGCCACAAAGCCATCTTTTTTGGGGCCCGGCTCCATGCTCAGGGCTTTTTTGATCAGACGCTGAACGTTATGGCCGTAATGGCGATACTGTGCTTCGAATTCGGGATAGCCGATCATTTCCGGGCGGCTTTTTTCTTCCGGGCGGCGGATGTCCAGGCCTTCCGGAGGCTGCACCCCCAGTTCGTAATCGGCAATTCTGAAGACATGCTTCCAGAGTTTATCTCTGTAATCGTCCAGGTTGCGGTTCTGAGGATGCATTTGTTGCATCAGGTTGACGATCTTTTCCACGAAGGCCTGGCGATATTCGGAGTCTTCGATGGTCTTAGCGTAATCGATCAGCTTTTGTACATTTCTTCCATACTCGGGTATAACCAGATTTTCTCTAGCTGAGTTATACTCCAGATCAAATAATTCCATAATTTAATTTTTTTCCCGGCATAAATGTTTATTCTACTGTCACCGACTTAGCCAGGTTCCTTGGTTGGTCTACGTTACATCCGCGCATAACAGCAATGTGATAGGACAGCAGTTGCAAGGGAATAACGGAGAGTAGGGGTGACAGTGGTTCTTCTGTTTCGGGTATTTCAATAGTATAATCGGCCATCTGTGCTATTTCGGTATCTCCTTCGAGGACGATGGCGATGACCACGCCTTTTCTGGCCTTTACTTCCTGGATATTGCTGACAATCTTCTCATAGGCGCTTTGATTGGTAGCGATCACGATAACGGGCATCTGCTCGTCGATCAGCGCAATAGGGCCATGTTTCATTTCGGCAGCCGGATAACCTTCGGCGTGAATATAGGAAATTTCTTTTAATTTCAAGGCACCTTCCAGAGCGACCGGGAAATTATATCCACGCCCTAAATACAAAGCATTAGATCTTTCTTTTATTTCTGAGGCAATGTATTCGATTTTCTGGTTACTCTGTAATACTTTTTCAACTTTAGCCGGGATATTGGCCAGTTCACTCAGCAATTGCCGGTAATAAGAAGTGGAGATCGTACCTCTTTTATGCGACAGATGCAGGGCCATCAGCGTCAGCAGGGTGACTTGTCCGGTAAATGCCTTTGTAGAGGCAACGCCGATCTCCGGGCCGGCATGTATATAGGAACCTGCATCAGTGATCCGGGCGATGGAAGAGCCGACCGAGTTGACGATGCCGTAGGTAAGCGCGCCTTTTTGCTTTGCAATTTCCAGCGCGGCCAGGGTGTCGGCTGTTTCTCCGGATTGAGAAATGGCGATCACTACATCATTCTCCCTGATGATCGGGTTGCGGTACCGGAATTCCGAGGCATATTCTACCTCAACAGAGATCCTGGCGAGGTCTTCGATCAGATATTCCGCGATCAGCCCTGCGTGCCAGGAAGTGCCGCATGCCACAAATATGAATCGGTTCGCTTTGATGATGCGATTGAAATGTTCATTGATGCCTCCCAACTTAATCCAGCCTTCTTCAGCGTTGAAACGACCACGCATACAATCGGCTATGGTTTTGGGTTGCTCGTGAATTTCCTTGAGCATGAAATAATCAAACCCTCCTTTCTCCAACATGCCTATCTGCAGATCTAGCTCTTGAATAAAAGGCGTTTGGATTTCATTGCCGATGTTTTTGATCTGAAACCCTTTGTCGCACGTCACTACGGCAATTTCCTCATCCTTTAAGTAGATTACTTTCTTGGTGTGTTCTACGATCGGCGTAGCATCTGAGGCCAGGAAAAATTCATTTTCTCCCAAACCAACCACTAATGGACTGGCTTTGCGGGCTGCTACGAGTTTTCCGGGATCCTCCTTATCGATCACTACTATAGCATAAGCACCGTTAACGCGTGTCAGCGCGATCCTGACAGCTTCTTCCAGCGGAAGGTTATCGCGTTCCTGTATTTCCTGGATCAGATTGACAAGCACTTCAGTATCGGTGTCGGACTTAAAAGTATGTCCTTCCCGTTCCAGTGTTTCCTTCAGCAAGTTGTAATTTTCTATAATGCCGTTGTGGACCAGGGTCAGCCTTCCGTTTCCGGATACGTGCGGATGGGCATTTTTGTCATTTGGTTCTCCGTGGGTAGCCCAGCGGGTATGGCCTATGCCTGTGGTGCCCTTTTTATTCATATGCAGGGCAAAGTTTTCCAGTTCCTGGACTTTACCTTTTTTCTTATAGATGCGCAGGCCGCCATTTAAAATAGCTACTCCGGCGCTGTCGTATCCCCTGTATTCTAACCTTTTCAAACCATTGATTAAAATAGGGTAGGCCTCTTTTTGTCCTACATAGGCTACAATTCCACACATAGTTAGTTCCTTTTTTGATTAAGAAGTAAACGCCGGATTCCCGGCGCATGGTATTTCGATTAGAATAAACATATCAGGGGGACATTCGGCAGATTAAGCTGCTGTTGTTTAAGAAAGTGCTCTGCGGCTGTCGCCGTGCCGAAAAAGCCCTTTTCCGGACCAGCACCTAATTCAAACGTGAATAGGCTATGTTTAGTTTTATGCTGTTTGTTCCTTTTAAAACCGAACGGTAGGCCCGTTCTGACTTAGGGAAGGCCACCAGGTAAAGAACGTTATCTACTTCGCCGGTAACCATTTTCTGAAAATGGGACGACAGATTCATGGTGTAGGTCCCACTGCGATTCGATGGATCCGATAAAACGCCACCAAACAAGCGCGACAGGTCATCCAGGGCGTTGGCCAGCGCAAAATCTCTTACACCTTCACGGACGCCATCCCCGCGTTCGGTAAAAAGGCCTAATTGAAGTGCAGGGGCATAAATGCTGTCCACGTCTTCCGGTAAATCTTCAAATTCAACAATTAGCTCTGCCTGATTAATGATAAGGTCTTCCAGATTCCTGACGTAAGGCAGCTCAATACGCGTTTCTACCCCTGCAAGACCCTGAACAAAAAGGAGGCTGTCGCCCGAATGTTGAGCTCCAATGAAGTTCTCCACCACAGAGCCGCTGTAATCGTGTTCAAAAGTACTGAAACGGGAACTGAATTGATCCATCTGAATGAGGAATTGCCTCTTCAGCGTATCGTCCTTGGTGTAATATACATAGATTCCGCCAATGGTGTTAAGCAAATTGAAACTCAGCAACCCTCTGTTGGTGGAAGAAGCCTTTACCTGAAAGCCATTGAAGTAGTCTAAAAATGCATCGTCATTATCCAGGATAAGGCTGTCCAGTTGAAGGAACTCATTGCCAAATTCAGCTGATAGCGGTATTCTCAGGTGAGGCGGAAAGGTAATAGTATCGATGGACGTACCGTTATACTGTGCTACTTCCAGAGAATCAAAAGGCCGCGGCGCAAAGGTTTTACTCCCCAGGGGTAGAGGATTTACAGCGAAGGAAGTGTCGGCAGTATAAAAACGGTTCCGGTCAATTCGCTCCGTTACCCGGAATACGTCAAGGGAGAATTCTTCGTTCCACCGGCCGTAAAAAGCCAGAGAGTCCCTGTTGTAGGGCAGGAATAAAACGATGGAATCCAGCTCGGTGTTGGAGAAATCCGGGCCGAAAAAGTCCAGTCTGGGAGAGCCATACATAACGGCTTCGGACAGCCCGAAAATGGGGTCGGTCATTTTGCCTACTAAATAATTGCTCTGCTGATCGACGATGGCCGGGCCATAAACGAAGGGCGCTTCTCCTCTGATGGTGGAAGCTCTGATCGTAAGGGTATCTATAAAATTGACCTCTGCACGATCTTCCCTGAGCAAGTCCGACCCCAGGTCAGTAGGGTCTATACAGGAGGTAGTCAGGAAGATCATACTTAAAAAGGAAAACAGGATTGTCCCTTGTGTGTTTCTCATTCAACTGTTTTTAAGTCAGATGTAAATTTTAAGAGCGACCAAAATGGCTGCATGTTTCTTCCATTTTGATCGCTCCTTGAGTTTTAGCCTGTCGTTTTTCCAGGGCCTCTAAAGGCCGGAATAGGGAATATCGATGAAATTTTAATCAGGCTACTTCTTCTGCGAGGATGTTCTGATAAAAATCCATATATGCCGCAAGGTAGTCTTCCTGGATAAATTCCAGTAAGGGCTTTTCACTCTTTTCCAAAGCTTTATTAACCGCGTTGTCTATTTCAGCTGAACCTTTTATGACGCCATCGGCAAAAGCGGCAGCCCCTTTGTGCAGCAGGATGCGGTCGCCGTCCTGATAAGCTTCAAGATCTTCGGACGATAGGTTATTGATGGCTGCCTTGTTCAGGAATTCTTCTGAAATGGAATTGGCCAGCTTATCCTCATATATGGAATAAACTACTTTGGAGTTTTGGAATAATGCCTCGTTCTTGTAGGCAGTTTTCAAATATAAGGGGACCATGCTGGTCATCCAGCCGTGACAGTGGACGATATCAGGCGGCCAGCCGAATTTTTTGACCGTTTCCACCACACCTTTACAGAAAAAAACCATACGGTCCAGATTATCTTCAAAGGGCTGTCCGTTTTCATCGGTGAATGTAGCTTTGCGCTTGAAGAAATCTTCGTTGTCCAAAAAGTAAACCTGCATGCGTGCTTCCGGTAAAGAAGCTACTTTTATGATCAAAGGATAATCGTCATCATCTACAATAATATTCATACCCGATAATCTTACTACCTCGTGCAATCGATGCCTGCGTTCGTTAATCGTCCCAAAACGGGGCATGAGAATTCTTATTTCCATTCCATTTTCCTGAATGTATTGTGGAAGCTTTCGAGCGATTTCTGAGACAACTGACTGCCTTGTATAAGGTTGCATCTCTTGTGTTACTATCAACACCTTCTTTTTACTCATACAATTAATTTTAATCTTTACTCCGTTTATATGACCTTCAAACAAGATTGCAAAGATATAAAAAAAACAGCACTTTTTCAGATGCAGCTTTCTGGTTAATAATATCTTAACAGAAAGCACTATATTCGCGGCGCCAACGTAAAAGTGCCGTTTTCCGGAGCAGTTTTTCCATTTTTTTAAGGGGGAACGCTCGACTAAATGATCTTTAAGTGATATGTTACTTTTGAAAAAAAACAAAGACCTGGCAGCCTACCTTGCTCAGCAAAAAAAAGACAGTCGCAAGATCGGCTTTGTCCCTACCATGGGCGCCTTACATGAGGGCCATCTGTCCTTGATCCGAGCGGCTCAGGACCATGGCCAACACGTAGTATGCAGCATTTTTGTTAATCCTACCCAATTCAATGAACAAAAGGACCTGGATACTTATCCACGTACTCCTCATAAAGACATCGAAATGCTGGAGAGGGTTGGTTGTGATGTCCTTTATATGCCTGAAGTGGATGAAGTATATCCTCCAGAACTGGATACCCGCCTGGACCTGGATTTCGGTCAATTGGACAAGGTTATGGAAGGGGCTTTCCGCCCTGGTCATTTCGATGGAGTAGCCCAGGTAGTCAAAAGACTTCTGGATATCGTCCGGCCTGATTCCTTGTATATGGGACAAAAGGATTACCAACAGCTGTCCATCATCCGTTATATGATCGGGCAGCTGGCATTGCCGGTCAGGCTAATCATGTGCCCCATCATCCGGGAAGAAGACGGCCTGGCTATGTCCTCCCGGAATGTACGCCTCAGCCCGGAAATAAGACAAAAAGCTCCCGTTGTTTACCAAACATTGCTCAGCGCAAAAGAATGGCTGGCCGGAAACGAGCCCTCCCTCGTAGAACGCAAAGCCATGGAAGCTTTGACTATCCCCGGGTTTCAACCGGAATATTTCAAAATTGTTGATACCCAAACCCTTCAGCAGCCGGATCCACATGCTGAGACCCGGCAATGGATCGCGTGCGTTGCCGTGTGGGCCGGAGATGTACGGCTGATCGATAACATGTTGTTGTAGCAACTAACAGATTCATCGCATTGTTACTACTGTGTTTATTTTTCGTCCCAAAAACAAATTAACCAATTGACTCATGCTGATTCATCGCTTTAAATCAAAGATCCACAGGGCAACCATCACCCAGGCTGACCTGAACTACGTTGGAAGCATTACCATCGACGAGGCCTTGATGGAAGCGGCTAATCTTATCGAAGGTGAAAAAGTTCAGATCGTCAACAACAATAATGGAGAGCGACTGGAGACTTACGTTATTCCCGGAGAGCGAAACTCCGGGGTGATCTGCCTGAACGGTGCTGCCGCCCGCCGCGCCCAGGTAGGGGACACGGTCATCATCATCTCCTATGCGCTCATGGAAGTGGAAGAAGCCAAACACTACCAACCGGCCGTGGTTTTTCCAGACGAAAATAATCGTTTGCCGTCTGCAGGCTAAATGGATAATATGCTATCTTTGTCCTCCTGTAAAAACCTGTAAACTTGAAAAAACAAGCTTTTAACTTATTTAAGTTCATTCTCTTTCTGGGCCTGGGCCTCGGCATCCTTTATCTGGTTTACAGAGGGCAAAACGCGGCTTTCCAGGAAGATTGCGCCCTTCGCGGCATTCCTGAATCCGAATGCAGTCTGGTGAATAAAGTGATTAGTGACTTCAGAGGGGCCAACTACCTGTGGATTCTGATCGTATTGATCGCTTTCCTCATCAGTAATGTCAGCAGAGCCATTCGCTGGAATATGTTGATCAGGCCTTTGGGGTACCAACCGCGATTGGGTAATTCCTTCCTGGCCATCGTAATCGGCTACTTCGCCAATCTGGGTATTCCAAGAATGGGAGAAGTAGTCAGAGCAGGCACCCTGGCTCAGTATGAGAAGATTGGCGTCGAAAAGGTCATGGGAACTATCGTAGTGGACCGGATCGTAGACGTCATCAGTATTCTCCTCGTTACGGCCCTGGCTGTCCTGCTCGAGTTTGACACCATCGCCTCATTTGTTAATGAAAATGTTTCTTTTGCCGACCGTATAGGAGGGCTGCAGCGCATCGTTTTGTATGGCTTGATCGCCGGGTTGATTTTTATCGGCGTCTTTTACCTGCTGCGCAAGTCATTGATGCAAACCGCCTTGTTCAAAAAATTCATCCGTCTGGTCGAAGGATTTATGGAAGGGCTCAGGACCATCTCAAAACTGGATCGTCCCTGGTTGTTCCTGGCGCATTCCGTTAATATATGGCTGATGTATTTTTTAATGACTTATTTGTGCTTTTTTTCCTTCGAACCGACCAGCCACCTGACGCCGGTAGTAGGACTGGTGGTTTTTGTTTTCGGAGGCTGGGGAATCGTTATTCCCTCTCCGGGAGGTATGGGCACTTATCATTTTCTGGTGCAAACAGCCCTGCAAATGTATGGTGTTGCCGGGGATGACGCTTTTTCTTTCGCCAATATTGCTTTTTTTTCCATTTCACTGGGCGTAAATGTACTGGTAGGTATCATCGGATTGATCCTGCTACCCCTGGTCAACCGCGGCTATGTCCCCGAACATGCTCAACTGGCCGCTCAAAGTAATTGATCTATGCGTTTTCAGGAGAAAATACTGGACTGGCCTATGGCGCTAAGGCAAAGACAAGCCTGGAAAGCCGACGGCAAAAAGATCGTTTTTACCAACGGCTGCTTCGATCTTATCCATTATGGCCATCTGCATTATCTGGAACAGGCCAGGTTGTTAGGCGACCGGCTCATTGTGGGCCTCAATTCCGATGATTCCGTCGGCCGCCTGAAAGGTAACCACCGCCCGATCAAGGATCAAAAGACGAGAGAAGCGCTGCTGGCCAGCCTTTTTTTTGTTGATGCCGTAGTCGTTTTTGAGGAAGATACTCCAAACCGGTTAATCCATATGCTGGTTCCTGATGTTCTGGTAAAAGGGGGAGATTATAAAATAGAGAACATCGTAGGGGCTGATATCGTATTACAAACCGGAGGGGAGGTGAAAACCCTGGCTTTTATACCCGGGTACTCGACTTCGGCTTATGAACAAAAAATTCGCTCACATCTTTGAGCTTTCGAGAAAAACTCGTGATGAATGGATATACATACTTTAACGACCTTTCTGGAAAAGATCGCTCCTTTGTCTTATCAGGAGCCTTACGATAATGCAGGGCTACTCGTCGGAGATCCTTCCTGGGAGATCAAAGGTATTTTAACCAGCCTGGACGCCACAGAAGCGGTGGTGGAAGAGGCTGTACAACGTGGATGCAATCTGATCGTCGCTCATCACCCCATCATTTTTAAAGGGCTAAAAAAAATTACCGGGCGCCATTATGTGGAACGGACGGTGATTAAGGCCATAAAATCTGATGTAGCGATCTATGCCATTCATACGAACCTGGATAATGTGCTTCAAAAAGGAGTGAACACCAAGATCGCCGAACGGCTGGAGTTAGAAAACATTAGCATTCTTGCTCCCAAACGAATGGCGGTTTCCGCTCGTTTACTTGTCCGTGATGAACAGAAAACGGCGCTGGAAAAGGCCCTTAAGGAAGCATCCATAAAGATTGCCGCTGTCCTTCCTGCTTCAACGGGAGTGAAACCGACCGATGGATCGCATCAATTTGAAGTCGTTTGCGACCAAGGCCAGCAGTATGCGTTGCGAAAGATCGCTTCCGATTTCGGGTTACCCGCAGATTTTCCCCTGAGCGCCCTTGAAAACAAAAGCCCGAATATAGGCTCAGGCTTGATCGGAGAACTGAAAAAACCGATGCTTATCCAAGATTTTCTCAACTTCTTAAAGGAAAAAATGAAAACCGGCTGTGTCCGGCATACACAACCCGTTAAGCCCTATATTTCAAAAATAGCCCTGTGTGGCGGAGCAGGCAGCTTCCTGCTTCCCGCAGCCATTGGGCAACGAGCAGATGTTTTTATTACCGGTGACTTTAAATACCATGAATTCTTCGATGCCGATGGCAAAATTCTTATCGCTGATATCGGGCATTATGAGAGTGAGCAGTTTACGATTGATCTATTACACGAGATTATTTCTGAAACATTTAGTACATTTGCAGTTTACAAGACCCGGGTGAACACCAACCCCGTTCACTATTTCAAGTAAAGGGGCAGATGGCATCACGTAAAATTTTAATCGTACGTTCGAGCATTAATGGGCAGGGCCCAAAATTTCACTTTTTAAAAAACAACAACAATAAAATAAAGGTAATGGCAAAGGAATTATCGGTAGCTGAAAAATTGCGAAACCTCTATGAACTTCAGTCGGTAGATTCACAAATCGACGAGATCGAGATCCTGAAAGGAGAACTTCCTATGGAAGTAAGCGATCTGGAAGATGAGATCGCCGGCCTGGACACCCGCATTAATAAACTTCAGGATAATATTAAAAAACTCCAGGAGGAGGTCAGTAATCATCGCGCCAATATAAAAGAGGCTGAAAGTCTTATTGAGCGCTACACCAAACAGTTGGACGACGTAAAGAACAACCGTGAATACGAAGCCCTGGTCAAAGAACTGGAACTCCAAAAGCTGGAGATCCAGCTGTCAGAAAAAAAGATCCGCCAGGCTCAGCAGGATATCGAGAACAAAGATGAAACGCTTAAAGCCACGGAAGAGCGTAAGGCCAGAAAGGATAAAGAGCTGGATGCAAAAAAAGTAGAGCTGAAAGAGATCATCACCAAAACGGAAAAAGATGAAAAGGTGCTGCGTAAACGTTCCGAAGAAGCTCGTAAACACGTGGAATCCCGCCTCATGAAAGCCTATGATAAGATCCGTACTTCTTATCGCAACGGCCTGGCAGTCGTGCACGTGGAAAGAAATTCCTGCGGAGGGTGCTTCAATAAAATTCCACCTCAGGTGCAGTTGGAAATCTCTATGCGCAAAAAGATCATTGTCTGCGAACATTGCGGCCGCATTCTGGTCGATGATAATATCATGGAAGTGGAAACGGCAACTGCCGAGAAATAAAAAAAAAAGAAGCCGGACGGTCTCTTTTTTATAAATTATACAAAATAAGTTACTATTGGATGCCGCCCGGCATCCAATAGTAACTTATTTTGTATGACTACGTATAATCCCAAAATCATGAAAACCGGTTTAACATTATTGCTTCTTGCAATAGGAAGCGCCGTTGCATTAAAGGCCAATCATTTTGAATACACCTCTCTGGCTCGTCGGGCCTATGAAAAAGCCACCAGCCTGCAATTCCTGGAAGCTGAGGATTATTTGCAACAGATCAGGCAGCAGGATCCTGAAAATCTGATCATCTACCACATAGAAAATTACATCGATTGTCTGACCTTATTCATAACAGAAGATAAGGAAGCTTTTCAGGAGTTCAAGTCCAGGAAGAAAGAGCGGCTGGCGAAGATCGCACTGGGTGATCCAAGTTCTCCCTATTATTTGTATGTGCAGGCGGATATTCGATTGCAATGGGCTTTGGTGCGCATTAAGTTTGAAGAATATCTGGGCGCCTTTCACGATGTAAGCAAAGCCCACAAGCTGTTGCAGCAAAATGAAGTGGCCTTTCCAGGTTTTATTCCCAACAAAAAAGACCTGGGGCTGCTGCACGCGCTGGTAGGAACGATCCCTGACAGCTACAAATGGGGGATTAAGCTTTTGTCGGGCTTGGAAGGAACCATAGCCCAGGGAAAGAAGGAGATGGAAAGCGTTTTGAATTATGCTGGGCAACACGACTTTTTATTCGAAGAAGAAACGCTTGTCATCTATGCTCTGCTGTTATTGCACTTAGCGAACAAGCCGGAGCAGGCCTGGAATGTTCTTCAGGGACGCCTACGGCCGGGCAGTAACTTGCTGCATTGTTTTGTTTTGAGCAATATCGCCATGCGGACCGGTCGCAATGACCGCGCTATACAATTGCTGGAAAACCGGCCGAATGGGCCTTCTTACCATCCCTTTCCTTTTACGGATTATATGCTGGGCATTAGCAAGTTAAGAAAATTAGATCAGGACGCGAACGCTCCTTTGCTTCGTTTTCTGAAAACCTATAACGGGCAGAACTTCATAAAAGATACTTACCAAAAACTAGCCTGGCATGCGCTGTTAAACGACAATCCTCATGGATACCTTCATTATATGGGCGCCTGCATGGAAAAAGGGAAAGCCCTCACCGGTGACGATATCAGCGCACTTAACGAAGCTGAAGCCGGATTTATACCCACGCCTGATCTGATCCGTGCTCGTCTTCTTTTTGATGGAGGATACTACCAACAAGCCTTCCGCGTAATTGAAAAAGTGAATAACGAAAGCTTAAAAAGGGAAAAAGAACAACTGGAATACCTTTACCGGAAAGGCCGGATACTGGATGGATTGCAACAATATGAACAAGCCGTTTTCTACTACAATCTCACCATCAAAAAAGGCCGAAAAATGCCTTACTACTTTGCCTGTAACGCCGCCTTAAAGACAGGGATTATTTATGAAAATAGAAAGGTTTTCTCCAAAGCAAGGGAGTATTTCAGAGAATGTCTGAAGATGTATCCCAGCGAACATCAGAATAGTTTACATCATCAGGCGAAGGCTGGTCTGGGAAGGATCGATTAAAAAATGGAGACCAACACCTGGGTGCGGTCTCCTGTATCCAAGGTAGTTTTAAGATGAAAATCTAAAAAACCACCTTCATAAACCCCTTACTGCATTATTTTTTTACGAAACCGGAAAAGGAAGGATGCTATTTTTTATAAAATATTAAAAAAATATATATTTGTCTTGTTTTAAAAACTTCTGAAAGTCCCATCTAATTGCTGGAAGCTCAGGTTTTTGTTGGACAAAAGACAAAATTGCGTTAGCTTTGCCCCTCGGACGGAAAACCAGCGAAGGCTTCTCTGCTAATGTCCGTAAGAGAAGTCTTTTTTATTGATTAAGCTCAAAAGGTAAATTACTATGCTACAAACAATTACGTATGCGATACCAGTGTTTGGTATTTTAGCACTTTTATACACATTCTGGCGCTCATCCTGGGTATCCAAGCAGGAAGTGGGAACGGAGCGCATGGCAGCCATCGCCAAAAATATTGCGGATGGGGCCATGGCTTTTCTAAAGGCGGAATATCGCGTATTGGCCATTTTCGTTCTGGCGGTGGCTATTCTACTGGGTGTTTCTGCTGACAATGAAAACTCTTCTTATTTGGTGGCATTTTCCTTCATTATTGGTGCCATCTGCTCGGGCCTGGCCGGATTCATCGGCATGCGCGTAGCTACGAAAGCTAATGTAAGGACAACTAACGCGGCCAGGACCAATCTGGGTAAGGCACTGGAAGTGGCTTTCGCAGGAGGCTCTGTAATGGGGCTGGGTGTTGTCGGCCTTGGCGTGCTTGGGCTTGGAATACTTTTCCTGGTATACAGCAATATGTTCGGAGTAGATACGCAAGAGAACGTTAACCGTGTGATCACTGTCATCACCGGCTTTTCTTTCGGCGCTTCTTCCATTGCTCTGTTCGCCCGCGTAGGCGGAGGTATATATACCAAAGCAGCGGATGTGGGAGCTGATCTGGTGGGCAAAGTAGAAGCAGGAATTCCTGAGGACCACCCTCTAAATCCGGCTACCATTGCAGATAACGTGGGGGATAATGTCGGGGACGTAGCAGGTATGGGCGCTGACCTGTTTGAGTCTTATGTCGGTTCCATCATTGGCGCCATGGTATTAGGGGCGGCTTTCATCGGTACAACCTCCGGATATGAGTCGACCAATGATTTCGGAGGGCTGAATGCCGTTCTGCTTCCTTTGGTATTGGTTGGCGTTGGGATCATTACTTCCATTATCGGTACTTTTTTTGTAAGGGTAAGGGAAGGCGGAGACCCGCAGAAAGCATTGAACAGAGGGGAGTTTTTATCTGCTGCCCTCATGCTGATCGCTACTTTCCTTATCGTGAAGTGGATGCTTCCGGAATCCTGGACATTTGGAGGAGAAACCTATAATTCAATGGGCGTCTTTTGGGCGGTGATCTTCGGTTTGGTGGCCGGCTTGCTCATCGGCATCGTCACTGAATTTTATACCGGCACGGGTACGCGCCCTGTAAAAGGGATCGTGAACCAGTCCTTGACCGGCTCTGCTACCAATATTATTGCAGGTCTGGGCGTGGGAATGCAATCTACCGCTATTCCTATCCTGATCCTGGCCAGTGCTATTATCGGAGCCTACGAATTTGCGGGCTTATATGGTATTGCCATTGCTGCCGTAGGGATGCTTTCCAATACCGGCATTCAGCTGGCGGTGGACGCTTATGGCCCGATTTCTGATAATGCAGGGGGTATTGCCGAAATGGGCGAATTGCCCAGTGAAGTGCGTGAACGCACCGATAAGCTGGATGCGGTAGGTAACACCACAGCTGCTATCGGTAAAGGCTTTGCGATCGGCTCTGCTGCATTGACGGCACTGGCGCTCTTCGCCGCTTTTATGACCACTGCCCAGATCAATAGTATCGATATTGCCAAGCCTGTCGTAATGGCCGGCCTCCTGCTGGGAGGTATGTTGCCGTTCTTGTTCTCTTCCCTGGCCATGGGTGCTGTGGGCCGCGCCGCCATGGATATGATCCAGGAAGTAAGAAGGCAATTTGCGAATATTCCTGAGCTGAAAGCTGCTCTGGAAGTCATGCGTAATAACGAAAGCGAAGATATGAGCCAATGGAGCGAAGAGGACCGCGCTATTTTTGCTGCTGCCGATGGTAAGGCGGAATACAGCAAGTGCGTCGAAATTTCCACAAAAGCCTCGATTCGCGAAATGATCATACCTGGCCTGATCGCCGTATTATCTCCTGCAGTGGTAGGCTTCCTTGGCGGCGCCGAAATGCTGGGCGGCCTGCTGGCCGGCGTTACGGTTTCCGGCGTCTTGATGGCCATCTTCCAGTCCAATGCCGGCGGCGCATGGGATAATGCCAAGAAAATGTTCGAAGGCGGCGTGGAAATTCAAGGCCAGACTTACTATAAAAAATCGGAGCCACACAAGGCGGCTGTCGTTGGTGATACCGTCGGTGATCCGTTCAAGGATACTTCCGGCCCATCGCTGAACATCCTGCTGAAGCTGATGTCCGTAGTGGCGCTAGTGATCGCTCCGTTTTTGGTGTAAAAGGAGTTGATTTGACAGATTAATTTTGCACGCAGATTTCGCGGATAACGCAGATTGTAAAGACAGTTCTTTAAAATCCGCGCCCTCCTCGAAATCTGTGTGCCCCCTCATCCGCGCCCTCCACGAAATCTGCGTGTCCCTCATCCGCGCCATTCTCCTGCCTCACCTGTTAGCAATACGTTAAATTCAAAGAACTCAAAGCCACAGTAAAACATTTTTACAAAAAAAAAGTATATTTAATGTTGGGTTCTTTTTTTAAAACGCCTGCACTAAATTGTCAAACAAAATTAACCTCTGAGGCTACATTTTACATTTTTTAGATTATCAACATGTTGAAAAAGGAATTTCTTATGAAATATAGAGGACCACTGTTCTTTTCAGTGCTTTTGATCGCTGCCTTTGTAGCTGCATTTTACCCCAAAACGGATGATTCACAGAAAGAAGTCGTCTTAATGCGAACGATTTTCAGCTTTATGACACAGCTGCACTTTCAACCCCAGGAAGTGGATGACGAGTTTTCAGAAGACTTCTTTGACCTATACCTGGAGCGCATCAGCGCAAAGCGCTATTTTACGCAAGATGATATCGATCAACTCCTGCCTTATCGTAAACAACTTGACGATGAGGTAAAAGAATCTACCTATAACTTCTTCGACGCTTCCCTGGAAATGCTCGAATCCAATCTTCGAATGATACAAGGCTTCCATAAAGATATCCTGGCGGAGCCTTTCGACTTCACCATCAATGAAGAGATCAACCTGGACTTCGATGAATTAGACTACGCCGACAATAAAGACGTGCTGAAAGACCGCTGGCGTAAAATCCTGAAATACGAAACACTGAACCGATTGCATCGGAAGATCAAAAGTCAGGAGGAAGCAGAAGAAGACCAAGAGGTCAAAAGTGCCGCCGAGCTGGAGAAAGAAGCTCGCGAGGATGTGAAAAAATTATACGAAGACATCTTCAGCCGCATGCTTAAGCTGAAGCGTGAAAATAGAATGAGTGCTTATTTTAATGCATTCACCAATTTATACGACCCCCACTCCAATTACTTCGAACCCGTAGAAAAACAGACCTTCGACATTGATATGTCCGGCCGCCTCGAAGGCATCGGCGCCCGCCTCCAAACAGAAGGGGACTATACCAAAGTTACTGAAGTAATGCCTGGAGGGCCTGCCTGGAAAGGTAAAGAGCTGGAAAAAGGCGACCTTATCGTAAAAGTAGCCCAGGGTGATGATGAGTGGGAGGACATCACCGGCATGCTCGTGAATGACGTCGTTCAGAAAATCCGCGGCAAACCCGGCACCAAAGTGCGCCTGATGGTGAAAAAGAAAGATGGCTCACAAAAAGAAATCGCTATCATCAGAGATGTCATCCTGATCGAAGAATCCTACGCCAAATCGCTTATCATCAACGGAAACGGAGAAGGGAGAAAAGTCGGCTACATCAACCTGCCTCGCTTCTACGTCGATTTCGAAAATCCGGATGGCCGCTTTTGCTCTAAAGATGTAAAAATGGAACTGGAAAAACTAAAAGCGGCCGATGTTGAAGGTGTTATCCTTGACTTAAGAAACAATGGCGGAGGCGGATTATATGAAGCCATTGATATGAGCGGCTTGTTTATCGAAGAAGGGCCGGTCGTCCAGGTAAAATCCAGGAGGCAAAAACCAGAAATCCTCAGCGACACTGACCCACAAGTGACTTATGACGGACCGCTGATCGTGCTGGTGAACGAATTAAGCGCCTCCGCCTCCGAAATTTTGTCCGCAGCCCTGCAGGACTACGGGCGGGCAGTGATCGTCGGTAGCAAATCAACCTACGGGAAGGGCACTGTACAGCGGTTTTTTGATATCGACCGCGCTATTCGCGGCATGGAAGACATCAAACCGCTTGGAGACCTTAAGCTGACCATGCAAAAATTCTACCGCGTTGACGGCGGCGCCGTACAACTTAAAGGCGTTATTCCTGACATCATCCTGCCGGATACTTACTCTTACATCAAGATCGGCGAAAAAGAGGAAGAACGTGCTATGGAATGGACAGAGATCGATCCGGTGGACTTTGAGCAGAATGTTTATAAAATTAAGGACTTGGCCTCGCTAAAACAAAAAAGTGACCAACGTGTCAAACAAAGCGATATCTTTCAGAAAATAAACGATAACGCTAAACGCTATGAGAGATTGCGGGAGGAAACCCTTTATCCGCTCCAGCTCGAAGCCTTTCATAAGCTGGATGAAAAAAGAGATCGCGAAGCCGATAAGTACAATGATATGTTTGAAGCCGTCGTTAATCCAGGTATCTATAACCTGGAAGAGGATATGTCCGGCATCAACAAGAACGAAAAGAATAAGTCCATGAACAAAGACTTCATCGAGAGCGTCTCTAAAGATGTTTACATCAGAGAAGCGGTGAATATCCTTCACGATATGATCAGCATGAATAAATAGACCGATCGGCCAAAAACATTTCTTAAACGACTCATCCCGGATTTTGGAACGGCCAAAATCCGGGATGAGTCGTTTTATACTAAAATAAGAAAATAGTGAATTTCCTTAACCTGGAGAACGTCAGCAAAACATACGGTGAAAAGGTGCTTTTTAATAATATTGACCTGCAGGTCAATAAGGGACAGAAAATTGCTCTTGTGGCTAAAAACGGCTCAGGGAAAAGTACCTTGCTTAGGGTCATCTCCGGTCAGGAAGCCCCGGAGGGAGAAGCCGCTAAAGTCCTGATGAGAAAGGACATTAAAGTGGGTTTTCTCAACCAGGATCCCGATTTCTATGAAGGGCATACGGTGCTGGAAGCCGTATTGGAGTCCGATAATCCCCTCATTCAGGCCGTCAAAGATTATGAAGAGGCCCTCCTTTTTCCCGAAAAAATGGAGGATATGCAAAAAGCCGCCGCCCGTATGGACGACCTCAAGGCCTGGGATATGGACGCCAAAATTAAAGAGATCCTCTTCAAGCTCAATATCGTAGACCTCAACCAATTGGTGCGCAATCTTTCCGGCGGTCAGAAAAAACGTCTGGCCCTGGCTAAACTCATCATAGACGAACCTGAACTCCTCATCCTGGACGAACCTACCAACCACCTCGACCTCAGCATGATCGAATGGCTGGAAGAATACCTCCAGCAACCGAATCTGACCCTTTTCATGGTCACGCACGATCGCTATTTCCTCGAACGCGTTTGTAATCAGATCATCGAACTGGATATGGGTAAGCTTTACCGGTATTCAGGTAACTATTCTGATTTTCTGGAGAAAAAAGCTTCCCGGATAGAAAATGAATCCATCGAATTGGAGAAAAACCAAAAACTTTATAAAAAAGAACTGGACTGGGTCAACCGCAGCCCCCAGGCCCGAACCACCAAGGCCAAATCCCGCGTCGATGCCTTTTATGATCTGAAAGATAAGATCGCCAATAAACGAATAGAGGGGGAAGTACAGATCGATATTAAAGGGCAGCGACTGGGTAAAAAGATCCTCGAGTTGCATAACATCAGCAAACGCTTCGGCGATAAGGTCATCGTGGATGGGTTTTCTTATAAATTTAAAAAGAAAGAACGGGTAGGCATCGTCGGTCCGAATGGCGCCGGAAAGACGACTTTCCTGAAATTACTCACCGAAAATATCCGCACGGATACCGGTAAGGTTGTTGTCGGAGACAATACCGTGTTTGGCTATTACACCCAATCGGGGATACAACTGCAGGAAGACAAGCGCGTGATCGACCTGATCCAGGATATCGCAGAATTCATTCCGCTGGAAAAGGGTCAAAAATTAACGGCGCCGCAATTGCTGGAGCGCTTTCTCTTTAGCCGCAAACAGCAGCAGGTCTACGTCTCCCAGCTCAGCGGTGGAGAACGCAGGCGGTTATTTCTGCTGACCGTTCTGATGCGCAACCCTAACTTCCTGATCCTCGACGAGCCCACCAATGATCTGGACATCATGACGCTTAACGTTCTCGAGGATTTCCTGCTGGATTTTCCCGGCTGCATCATTATCGTTACCCACGACCGCTACTTCATGGATAAGATCGTCGATCATCTGTTCGTCTTCGAAGGCAACGGCCAGATCAAGGATTTCAACGGAGACTATACCTTGTTCAGGGAGTATCAAAAGGAACAGGAGCGTCAAAAGCGAAAAGAAGACCGAAAAGAGCCCGCCAAACCTGAAAAGCCGTCCTCTTCCTCTTCTGCTAATGAAGACCCTAAACTTACCTTCGAGCAACGCAAGCAAATGAATAAGCTGGAAAAAGAGATCAGCAAACTGGAAAAGCGCAAGGAAGAAATCACTCAGGAATTTAACCAGACCGGCCTGGATCCTGAACGAATAGAGGAGTTGTCCAAAGAGCTGGCCAGCGTCAAAGAAGAGATCGAAGAAAAAGAACTGCTCTGGATGGAGTTGGCGGAACTGGCATAATTCCCTATATTTTCCCGCATGAAGAATAGTTTCAATTTATTGGTGCTTATCGGTATTGTATTTGCCTGCCTTGGCGTGTGCTGTCTTACTCTGATCGCTCAGGATATTTTGGATGCCTCCTGGCGAGGAGAAGCCTTCCGCTGGCAGGCTCGTCAAACCTTGTACCTGGGTAGTGGAATTATGGGGGTAGTGTCCGGCTTCGGCCTGATGCTGCGCATGCCCTGGGCCAGACTGCCGGCCACGCTTTTGGTCATTCTGGCTGCAGGCGCCTGGACGCTGGCGGCAGTGAATGTGGTGAAGATCGATGAGCGGTCTTTTGTGTTGATCATTGGAATGAGCCTCTTCATTTACAGCAGCTGCCTGTTTGCTGCTTTGTTTCTGAATAATCAGTATACCCTGAAACATTTTGACCCACACGGACCTGATAACGAAGGAGATGAACGAATATTGGATTTATAAAAAAGCGGTTACTGCTTTTTTTTACAATAACTTTTTTATCTCTTCCTCCAACTTATACTCATCCCCATCAATATACCCTGAGCGGATATAAACCACCTCTCCTTTTTGATCGATTAAAAAAGTCTGTGGTATCGTCTGAAAATTCAGCGCCCGCATAAGTTGCTGGTTGGGATCCGCGAGGATGGTGTATTTCCAGGCGCGGGAAGCCACCAGGGTCTGCGCCTTACTGATGTCTTGTGAGGCATCGATGGTAACGGCCACCAGCTCGATCCCGTATTCCTCCTGCCATTCGGGATACAAATCGGCGATGTTGTCCAGTTCTTTTTTGCAGGGGGCGCACCAGCTGGCCCAGAAGGTTAATATGGTGATTTTGCCCTTGCCGACATAATCGGTGATGTCGACGGTCCTTCCTTTAAGGTCCTTAATGGAGGTGCCGGGGACTTGTTGTTGGGCAAGTAAGGGTAATGAAAAAAAGGAGAAAGCGAGAAGGATAAGCAGGTTGCGTTGTTTCATGCGACTATTTTTTTGGATGTAAAATTCGGGACATTCGGGTTAACAATCAGGCGTCGTTTCCGTATAAAGCGTAGCGACTCTTATATATTTACCGCAAAAATACAAAACTAACCAATCGATATGAGCGTCCTCCGGATTTTAACAATCTTTGCAGGCCTGAGTGTTATGGTCCTCGCCGGTTCATCAACTGCAGGGGCGCAATCCGACGGGCGCATCTCCGGTAATCTGGAGACCAACGCTAATTTTTTCTTTCGCGATTCTCTCATCGGCGCTGCTAATACACCTCAATACGACCGGCAGCTCTACGGCGCGGAAGGCTGGCTCAACCTCAATTACAGCAACTGGGGCTTCGATTTTGGCGTGCGTTTTGATTTTTTCAACAATTCTAACCTGCTCAACCCCACGAGTTCTTATTCCGATCAGGGCATAGGCCGCTGGTTTGTCAGCAAACAACTGGATCAGTTTGGAATTACTGCCGGCTATATCTACGATCAGATCGGCAGTGGGTTGATCTTCCGGGCTTTTGAGCAAAGGCCGCTGCTGATCGATAATGCCTTGTTCGGACTACGGCTGTCCTATGATCTTTCGGAAAACTGGAAAATCAAGGGCTTTACCGGTCGTCAGAAGCAATTATTCGATACGTACGAATCCATTATCAAAGGCTTTAATGTGGAAGGCTTTACCAGCTTTGGAAAGGAAAAGGGCATTACCATGGCGCCGGGCCTGGGCATCGTGAATCGCACTTTGGATGACGAGAGCATGGATGCGCTGGTGGCCACCCTGGCTACCTATCCGGAAGAAGATATTTTCAATCCACAGCACAATACTTATGCTTTTACCCTGTACAACACCCTGAATGCGGGGCCATTTTCCTGGCATGTGGAAGGCGCTTTTAAGACTAAAGACGTCATGAACGACCCTTTTGGCGTTTTTTCCAACGATACGACCGGTACGGTTCGCAATAAATTCATCAATGAGCCGGGCTCGGTAATTTATTCCAGTCTCAATTATGCCGGCAAGGGCATCGGTATCCTGGCCAGCGTCAAGAGGACGGCGAACTTTACCTTCAGAGCGCGCCCGCAGGTGCAGCTCAACCGGGGGATCATCAACTTCCTCCCGCCCGCCGCCCGTATCAATACCTTCCGCCTGAGTTCCCGCTATGTGCCGGCTACCCAGGAACTGGGTGAAATGGCGTACCAACTGGACGTTCGCTATAACATCAAAAGAAAATGGAATTTTTACCTGAACGCCGCCAACATCACCAACCTGGATAACGATTTGCTATATCGGGAGCTCTATTGGGAAACCAGCTACAGAAAGGGGCGAGACTGGAAATTGCTGGTAGGCGCGCAGCATCAGGAGTATAATCAGGCGGTGTACGAATTTAAACCGGAGGTGCCGAATGTGCGCACCATTACTATTTTTACAGAATACGATTATCGAATTGACCGGAAAACGTCCCTGCGTTTTGAACTGCAGGCCATGAAGGTCGGTGAGGATGAAAAAGCCGATGCTTTGCAGGATTATGGCGACTGGTTGTTTGGGTTGGTGGAGTTGAGCCTGGCGCCTCATTTTACGTTTACCATCTCAGATATGTATAACGTGGGGCCTGGAAAAAATGCACTGGTAAAAGATAATGGTGAGCGGTATAGATTACATTATCCCCGATTCGATATTTTTTACAACATTAACGCAAACCGTTTTTCACTTAGTTACATCAAGCAGGTGGAAGGGGTGGTCTGTACCGGCGGTATTTGTCGACTGGAGCCGGCGTTTAGTGGGGTAAAGTTTACGGTGAATTCGACTTTTTGATGGCGCAGATTTTTAACGCAGATTTGGCAGATGAACGCAGACTTAACATTTTAAAGACAAGATGAAGAAACCTTATTTGACAATTCTGTTTTTGGGGTATTTGTTGACTATTCTATCCTGTGAGGAAGTACCCACAATCGTTACTCCGGTACAGCAGGCCGGTGAATGCCCGGCCGCGCCTTTTTCGGCAGTGGCGGATCAGCAGCGGCAGGTGCTGGTGGAAGAATTTACCGGTGTAAGATGCGTGAACTGTCCGGATGGGAGTGAGGCTTTGAAGTCGTTGATCGATCAATACGGGGAACGGGTGGTGGCGGTATCCTTACATGCCGGTTTTTTTTCGGACCCCTATTCTCAGAGTTTGTACGACTTCAGGACGCCTGCTGGGAATGCCTTGTTGAATTTTCTGGGCTCTCCCTTCGGTTATCCTGCAGCTGTAATTGATCGTAAGGCTTTTAGTGGGAATTCCCGTTTGCATCTGGGGCAGGGGCTCTGGCCCGGCGCCATCGCCACCCAGCTTCAGGAGACGCCTAAGGTTAAGATATATATTGAGCAGACTTATGATGAGAACAGCCGCTCGTTGGGTATACAAACAACCTTATTTTTTGAAAATGATATAGAAGGAGAGGTTCGCATCACCGTCCTGCTTACGGAAGATAAAGTCAAAGACTATCAGGAAACGCCCTCAGGGCTTCAGCCGGATTACGAGCACAATCATGTGCTCCGAACGGCGCTGACGGCGCCGACCGGGAATATACTCAGTGAGCCGACTACTGCCGGCAGTGTATTCTGCAAGTCATTTTCCGGAGCCATCTCCCCGGAATGGAAGGCCGAAGATTGCAAGGTAATCGTTTTTGTGCATCTGGACAGTGAGCGAAAAGAGGTGCTTCAGGTACATCAGGTGAGCGTGCTTTGATGGTTTAGGGGAATTGTTCGATCAAAAGGATAAGAACCTGGTTGATCTTTTTGAGTCTGTATTGAAAAGCCTTTTCTGATAAAGTTCCGTTTTCCAGCTCCAGCGATAATTGTTGGTATTTCATATATTGATTGACTACATCGTTCATCAAGATATTATTGCCCATCTGGTCTGCCAGCACGGTTAGCGCCTTAAACACTTCTTCGGTTTTTCCTTCGATCAGATGAGCGACTAATTTCTTTTTGTAAGACATAAGTAAGTAAGCACATTTACCTATAAAACATACACCGCCGCCGGCGACGTATGTTTTACTTAAAATTAACGTGAGTTCGGGTAAAAACTAAGCGGCCGAAGCCAAATGGGTAGGCTCAGGAAGCAAACGAGCTTCCAAATTTATAGATGTAGTCGGTTTTTGGGGTTTAAAGGTATAAGCCACCAATGCAGCCAAGAGATTCGCAAAGCCATTGAAAGGGGCTCGATGTCTAGAGTGAACTGCGTCCATTTCATTTTTGGTTTGTTCGATGACCGATTCAATCAGCCCTCTTTTACGTAGCCACAAGCTAGCCTCCAGGGGGATTGTCTTGTTTGGCCATGTTTTTTCGGCATTTTGAGTAAAAATGGAGTGCCCCATCTCTTTGAAGTAAGTCTCGTTTGGCTGCGTTGAGCAAATAACCTTTGTCTCCAAAAAGCCAACCAGCTAGATCTTTTGTCAACAGGTGAAGGACTTTGGCATTGCTATCTGATACATTTCC
>CAZJQS010000071.1:0-29185 GCA_964548175.1 uncultured Saprospiraceae bacterium | reverse complement strand
GATTTCCTTCGGCAGCACACTCGAAAAATAGAATCATTTAAGCCGGGCAAAACTGGCGGCCGCCAGGTGGGAGAAGTAGCTGACTTTTTCCAGAACCCCCATATTTTCATTAGAGGCCCAAAGCCTGCTTGATTTTATAATGCAAGTCAGTGTTTTCATAAATACCTGTAAACAGTTCTGATCCCGGGCCATACGCAAAAACAGGAATGAGCGAAGCAGTCGGCTCAGTTGATACGAAAAAGCCGAAAATGGTATCCCTCGTGGAACCTGGGTTAACGGCGTATCCTCCTGTTTCATGATCCCCGGTAATGATGACCAGGGTTTCGCGGTCTTGCCGGGCAAATTGAAGAATTTCGCCGATCACCCGGTCGAAACTGATCATCTCTTCAATAATAAAGTCCGAGTCATTGTCCATTCCAGCCTGATTGATCAGTGCATCTTCTATGAGCAGGAAAAACTTCCCGTCGCCATGGTTTTTAAGGAAAGGCGGCGCCAGTTTACACGCGGTCAATAATGCCTCCCTGGAATCAGCTACCCTTTCAGGAATATAATCCGCCAGGAAATAGGCGTAATTTTTATTGAAATCAAAAGACCCCTTTCCAAAAGCAGCTTTTGAATAGTCGGAAACCTGATACCCCGCCTGTATCAATTCCTGGTATAGGTTTCTGTTGTCGGTTTTGCGCTGATCGAAAAACTTTTTGCCCCCTCCCACGATAAAATCTACTTCTTGCTTCAAATAAAAAGGAGCAATGGTTTCCGGTGCTTCGTGATCTGTAACGTGCGCAATAAAAGCAGCGGGTGTTGAATAGGTCAAAGCTGCATTAGTGACGATACCGGTGGCCAGCCCTTTTTCTTCAGCCATTTCAATGAGGGTCGGAACGGGTAAGCCATCAGTATCCACGCCAATATATCCGTTTTTTGTTTTTATCCCTGCAGCCATGGCAGTGCCTGATGCTGCCGAATCGGCAATAAGCTCATCAGCAGAATAGGATTTATGAAAACCTACAACAGGACAGGCTTCCAGGTTGAGGCGATCATTATTGCTGTACATGCCGGCAGTTATTTGCTGAAGGCCCATCCCGTCTCCAATCATCAGAATAACTCTTTTAGGCCGTTTGTCAATCCTTCTGGTAGGCGTAGAAGGCGCTCCACTATTTTGAACAGGAGCGCAGGAAGCCGACAACAGCAGGAGAAAGATAAAAAGCAATTGTTTTTTCATAAAATCAACCAGTAATTTTAAGTATAGGCCGACGTAAGATAAGGAGTTCAATTCAGTATAAAAAGCAACCTCTTTTTTCTTCAGCGGACCAGGGTGAAGCGATTGCCCGGCAGCGATCTTAACAGTCCTTTGAATTCCAGTTCCAGTAAAATAGCACTCAACTGGCTACCTGTCAGATGGCATTGATAAGACAAATAGTCTACAGATAATGTTTTTTCCTGGTTAAACAGTTCGATAAGTAGTTTTTCCTGGTCCGACAACTCGCTGAACAACTGGGTTTGAACAGAGGCAGGAGCGGCTTGCTCCCAGCCCATCATTTCGATCAGGTCAGCCCCATGTTCGATCAACGCGGCTTTATGTTGTTTGATCAATAGGTTACAACCTTTTGATTTGACGTCCGTAACCCGGCCGGGAAAGGCAAAAACATCCTTGTGGTAGGCATTGGCCAATTCTGCACTGATGATGGAGCCTCCCTTTTCAGCTGTTTCCACAACCACAAGCGCATCGCAAAGGCCGGCTACAATGCGGTTGCGCATGGGAAAATGTTCCTTTTCGGGCCCGATCCCACTCCAGAACTCTGTCAGCAACCCTCCACACTCCTGAATTTGGCGTGCTACGGGTAAATGAGCGGCCGGGTAAATCCGTTCCAGGCCATGCCCCAGAACCGCTATGTTGGGAATAGACAACTCCAGGCTTTTTTTATGGGCTACTGCATCGATGCCATAGGCTAATCCGCTGACGACCAGTAGATTAGGGTGTCGGATGTCCTCGATTAGCTTTTCGCAATTAATTCGGCCGGAGGGAGTGGGTTGCCTGGTGCCGACTACCGAAACTACGCGCAGGGCATTCAAGTCAGCATTCCCTTTATAAAAAAGCATGACCGGACTGTCCTGCTGGTGCTTTAAACGCTGCGGATAAGCTTTATCTAAAAAGAACAGCATCCGGATTTCATTCTTTTCTATGAATTTCAGCTCTTGTTCCGCTTTTATTAAGGCTTTTCCACTCAATATATGCCCTGCTATCTGGGGACCTACCCCAGGAATACCCAATAATTGCTTCTTGCTGTTTCTGAAAACCGATAGCGCACTCCCACAATGCGCAATTAATTGCTTGGCCATTACCGTACCCACCTGGGGAATTTGTGTCAGAGCCAGACGACACAGTTTTTCATCCATGATTTTGTGATTTAGCTAAAAGTAAGATATATTGAATGAAAGACGATTTTGGACGTCTACGTAGTCAAGAACTGCTTAAATTAATTAATAATGAGTGAAAAAAAGAAAGGCTCCATTTTACCAAGAGTAGAGTTGATCGTCATCGGACTGTTCATCTGTTTATTCCTGGTATGGTCCGTTTCTAAATGTAATGCTACCCGGGCGAAATACGCAGCCATGGAGCAGACAGAGGAGGAAAATAATGATCAGGATTCTGCCGTTGTTAAGGCTGAAGAAACACCGCCTTCTGCTCCCAAACCCGAAGCTGCTGTTACCCGCTCCGCTGATGAACTGCCCAGGACCATCAGAGAGCGGTACACCCCCTTATATGTCACTCTGGATAACCTCAAAGTCAGAGCCAAACCCAGCCTCGGCGGAAAGGTCATTACCGAATTGAGCCTTTTCGAGGAAGTTACCTTTCTTAATGAGATCACTAATTTTGAACAGGAGATTAACCTTGGCTTCGAATTGGCCAAAGAACCCTGGATCAAAATAAAGACCGAGCGAGGTTATGTCGGCTGGGTCTATGGAGCAGGAGTTCATTACTATAAAAAGCGGCGCAAACCTGCAGAAGAAACCCAGGAAAATGTAAATTAAATATCAGCAGCCCCTTTCGCACTTGTGTGAACACAGAAGGCCTTTTGCTTATTCTCGGTCAAATCGCTCCAACTGATGCTGCTTTATGATGGATAAAACAGCTTCCCGACTTCCTTTGCGGGAATAAAAGCCTGCTTTCTCCAATGCTTTTGCCCAGGCTCCATAATCGCTTCTGCCCAAAGAAACTAAGGAAGCGTTTTTTCCTGTCGTCAGAAAAAGGCTGTGATCCCGGAAGCTGGTCCAGGCATTTTCGTAATGCCTGAAACACTCTCCTGCATAGAATCCTTGTTCCCCTATCCAATCACCAGTGCAGCCTAACCCAAAATAATTGTTTCCGTTTTGCACCATGTCTGATGTTCCTGCTTCAGAGAGCAGTAGCCCGTTGGCCAGGATCAAAGATGCCGGAATGCCGTATTTCTTGCGTTCAGTGGCTGCTACGTGCCCAAATCGCTTGATAAAAGCGGCTACAGTGGCCTGGTCGATTTGCTGAAACTCCCGTAAAACAGCATTGTCTTCACGGCTGGTTGCCCCAATCGGGTTTATGTTAAATAATTCTGCTCTTTTATCTCTTTCTTCCTGGACGGTGGAAGGAATCGCTTCCGTAAACCGCTCGGTCGATACGCCCTCAGGTTTTTGAACAGGCGCCTGCTCCTGCATCCGGGGCGATTCTTCCTGATGCAGAGGGGATCTTAAATTGATCTGAAAACTAAAGTCCTTCTTCAGCATCAGAAAAATAATGAATCCGATAACTAAGAATTTAAACCAGTTTCTGCGAATAAACAAATTCATCTTTCCTCCCTTTGTTGTCATAGCCTTAGCTTTTACTGGTGATGATCAACCTTGCTTGACGTAAATATTTCGACACTTTTTGTTTTAAATACTGATGTTGACTTCAAAAGTAAAACAAAAAGTGGTATTTAACAAACCAAATTGTGTTAAAAATTTACCAGAAAAGAGGCCGGAAGAAAAATAGGAAACCGAGACTATCAGATTCGGGCGCGCAATCTGTCGCTTTTAGTTCTTCTTCTGAAGATAGGGTTTCAAAATAAAACAATCGTCCTTGGAGATTGGAGTGAACAAGTCTGCTTCTTCAATGAGGACATTGGCGGTGTTTTTTTCTACGGCTGCGATCTCAACCCGAACACCCTCACTTTTAAGATGTCGGATGAGTTCGATGTAATCGGAGTCGCCGGAAAGGATGATGATGGTGTCGACTTTGGGAGCGATCTGCGTAGCTTTGATGGTCAGCGGAATATCTGCTGATTTGAAACAGGGGACCACTGAACCGTGGAAGTTTTTTAACAAACGTTCGGCCAGCTTTGAGGAAATATGACTTCCTTCCCTAAAATAGATCAACCTGGATAATCCGCGATTGTTTAACAGTTTGGGGATCAAGGTATCGAAATTGGCCAAAGCATTTTTATCTTTTACCAACGATTGCAGGCTCATTTCGATATTGTTGCCATCCACTAGTATGGCTACGGATTGATTAATTTTTATATTTAGGTTCTCGCTCATGAGAAAAGGATTGATTTATTGGTTAAAAAAAAGGAAAAATGAGTGAAATCAATGGTTTGCTTCAGGAAGCGGACGAATATGTACAACAACAACTACTCGAATATCTTCCCAATGAATATTTATTTCATAACTACGAGCACACTTCAGAAGTTGTCGAGGTTTCCAGCAAGTTAGCAAAAAAGGCTGGTTTGGAGGAAGATCAAAAAACAACTTTGTTGCTGGGTGCTCTTTTTCATGATTTGGGGTTTATTCATGGATCGGGAGACCACGAACTGAAGAGCGCCGAGATGGCGGAAGATTTTATGGAGAAAAAAGAGCTGAGCAAAGAACAGATCGAGGCGGTCAAAAAACTGATCCTCAGCACAGCTCTTGATCAGGAACCACGAACGGAAACGGAGAAGATCCTGCACGATGCCGATTGGTCTTTCCTGGGCAGAAAAAGATTTTTCCGGCGTGGAGAACTGCTGCGTATGGAATATGAAAAGGCCAACCAAAAAAAATACTCCCTGAAAAAATGGAATAAGTACTTGCTGGAGCTCCAGCTCAAAACGCCTTTTTTGACCACCTGGGCGCTGGAGGAGTTCGGCGCCCGGAAAAATAAAAATATGGTCAAACAAAAGGATGAGCTTTCTGAAGCCCAAAAAAGAAACATCAGAAAAAAAACCGGGAAAAACTTTGGTCGCGGGATTGATACCCTCTATCGCATCACCCTGCGCAATCACATCAACTTGAGTTCCATCGCTGATGGAAAAGCCAATATGATCATCAGCATCAATACCCTGGTGTTATCTATTCTGATTACCGCCGGAACCGCCGGATTATCTATTGATCGTTTAGCATTAGGCAGGAACCTCAACCTTATCATCCCCATCATTCTACTGATGTTAAGTTCATTGTCGGCCATTATTTTTGCTGTGCTATCCGCCATCCCGAAAGTTTCCGGGGCGCCGGTGGAATATGACGAAGGCGCTCTGAATCCCAGGAAGGTTAACCTACTCTTTTTCGGCAACTTTTTGCGTATGGGCAAGGAGGAGTATGTGGCCCACCTCAGGGAGTTGAAAAGAGATCAGGAATTGTTATATGACGACCTGGCCAGAGATTTATATAACCTGGGGGTTGTGCTGCAAAAAAAGTATCATTTGCTTACTATTGCTTATCGGGTATTCATTGGCGGTTTGGTGGTGAGCGTGCTTGCTTTCCTGCTTACTACCTTTCTGTTGTGATGACCGTCGCGGGATCCGGGCCTAACGCCTTTGGTCTTCAGAGGTTGTCCAGTGCTTTGTCAAGATCGCTCTGCAAGTCCTCCACATCTTCAATTCCTACGCTCAACCGGATGAGGGTATCCGTCAGTCCGGTTTTCAGGCGCTCTTCACGAGGAATAGACGCATGTGTCATAGTAGCCGGATGCCCGATCAAAGATTCTACTCCTCCAAGAGATTCCGCCAAAATGAAGTAATGAGTACTGCTCATTATTTTGTAAGCATGCTCTATATTGTCTTCTTTAAGATCAAAAGACACCATAGCGCCGAAGTGGCGCATCTGTCGTTTGGCTACCTCGTGATTGGGATGCTCCTCAAAGCCAGGATAGTAGACTTTGCCGACTTTGGGATGATTTCTGAGGAAATGGGCGATAACAGAAGCATTATGACAGGCTCTTTCCACTCGTAAGTGAAGCGTTTTTATACCTCTCAGAATCAAAAAGCAATCCTGCGGACCGGGAACGGCCCCTACGGCGTTTTGCAGAAAGTAGAGCTGTTCCGCCAGCTCAGGACGGTTGGTGACGACGGCGCCGTGGATGACGTCGGAATGCCCGCCCAGGTATTTAGTGGCGGAATGAATGACCAGCTGCGCCCCCAGATCCAATGGATTTTGAAGATAGGGGGAGGCAAAGGTGTTGTCGACCGCCACCAGTATGTTTTTATCCGCAGCTATTTCACAGATGGCCTTTATGTCCAGTATGTTAAGCATGGGGTTGGTAGGGGTTTCCAGCCAGAGCATTTTGGTATTTGCGGTAATGGCGCCGGCCACAGCATTGGGGTTCTGCATATCGATGAACGTTGGCTTTAGTCCAAAGGTCTGGTGTACCCGCACCATTTGACGATAAGATCCGCCGTAGAGGTCATTGGTGGATAGAATTTCATCGCCGGGTTTTAACAAACGCAAAACAGCATCCATAGCGGACAGACCGCTGCTGTAGCACACAGCATGTGTTCCGTTTTCCAGCGCGGCCAAGTTTTTTTCTAAGGCAGTGCGAGTGGGATTTTGCGTTCTGGCGTATTCGTACCCCTTGTGTTGGCCGGGAGCCTGTTGGGCATAAGTTGAGGTTTGGTAAATAGGCGTCATGACGGCGCCGGTTTGTGGATCAGGCTCAACGCCTGCATGGATAACTTTGGTTCCGAATTTCATGGGATGATTTAAGTTTAAAATGACAGGGGTTGTGGATAATGACTTTTTGCACAACCCCTGAAAAATTATTTTCTTTCAAGCGCTCTTTTTACGGCTGCTTTCACATCGTCAACACCCAGGCCGTATTTGTCAAGCAGTTCTATCGGTTTGCCGCTTTCGCCGAAAGAGTCGTTCACGGCGACAAACTCCATGGGGGCGGGGTGGCGATGCACCAAAAGCTGGGCAATGGCTTCTCCCAGGCCGCCGTTTCGCTGATGCTCTTCAGCTGTTACTGCGCAGCCGGTTTTGCTGATGGAATCAAGGATCGCTTCTTCGTCCAGCGGCTTAATGGTGTGAATATTGATCAACTCACAGCTGATGCCCTCGGCCGCCAGGCTCTTGGCGGCTTCCACCGCCTGCCACATCATATGGCCGGTGGCAAAAATACTGACGTCCGTCCCTTCATTTAACAACAGCGCCTTCCCGATCTCAAATTTTTGATTTTCAGGCGTGAAGACCGGCCAGCTCGGGCGGCCAAAACGAAGATATACCGGCCCGTGATGCTCTGCAATGGCGATGGTGGCTGCTTTGGTCTGATTGTAATCGCATGGATTGATGACCGTAAATCCGGGCAGCATCCTGGTCAGACCAATGTCTTCAAGGATTTGGTGCGTAGCTCCGTCCTCGCCCAGCGTCAGACCGGCATGCGATGCGCATACTTTCACATTTTTATGAGAATAGGCGATGGACTGGCGCAGTTGGTCGTACACCCGGCCGGTAGCAAAATTAGCAAAAGTACAAGCATAAGGGATCTTTCCTGAAGTAGCCAGACCGGCGGCAATCCCCATCATGTTGGCTTCAGAAATGCCGGTTTGGAAAAAGCGCTCGGGATGAGCTTCGATAAATTTTTCTATTTTTAAGGAGCCTACCAGATCAGCACAAAGGGCTACTACCTCTTCATTTTGTTCTCCTAGTTCATAGACGCCTGCGCCAAATCCATCTCTGGTGGCTTTCTTTTCTTTATAGTTGAGTTGATCTAACATGTTTTTCTTTGTTGAAAAGGATGTAAAATAGATTTTCACCGCCACGGGTGGTTAACATTGAAGGCTATGCAGGAAAATCTCCCAGCGTTTCCTCCAGCTGAGCAAGAGCCCTTTCGGTTTGTTCATCATCCGGTGCTTTGCCGTGCCATTTGTGCGTGCCTTGCATAAAGTCTACGCCGTAGCCCATTTCGGTATTCATCAGGATCACGATAGGCTTGCCCTGGCCGGTTCTGGACCTGGCCTCTTTGAGGGTGTCCACGACAGCCTGCATGTCGTTGCCGTTTTCAAGCTGCATGACTTCCCAGCCAAAAGCTTTGAACTTGGCAGGCAGGTCGCCTAGGTTCATGACTTCATCGGTAGGACCGTCAATCTGCTGCCCGTTCCAGTCAACCGTAACGATCAGATTGTCTACTTTATGATGGGGAGCGAAGAGCGCGGCTTCCCAGATCTGTCCTTCCTGCAGCTCGCCGTCACCTGTGAGGACGTAGACGAGTTTGTCGTCACCATTGAGCCTCTTGGCCAGCGCGGCGCCGATGGCAACGGACAGGCCCTGGCCCAGAGAGCCGGAAGCCACTCTGACACCCGGCAGGCCTTCATGGGTAGTAGGGTGGCCTTGAAGCCGGGAGTTGATCTTTCTGAAGCTAGCCAGTTCTTCAACGGGAAAATAACCGCTGCGGGCCAGTACGCTGTACCATACGGGAGAGATGTGTCCATTGGATAGAAAGAATACATCTTCTCCATGCCCTTCCATATGGAAGGAAGGATTATGGTCCATAATTTCAAAATAGAGGGCAGTAAAAAACTCTGTACATCCCAGGGAGCCGCCCGGATGGCCGGAGGCGGCCAGATGTGTTTGTCGGATAATGTCTCGCCTGACCTGAGACGCGATTTCTTTAAGCTTGCTGATATTGGACATAAAGTTGGTTTTTTGCAAAAATAGGAAAAAGGGCAATCTGAAACCCATACAGATTGCCCTTTTTACAAGGATTTATGTTTATTCCGGCTTAGTTTACAGAGTCAGAAAGTTCTTTGCCAGGTTTAAACTTCACTACGTTCTTAGCGGCAATTTGGATGGTCTCTCCAGTTTGTGGGTTTCTTCCGGTGCGTGCCTCCCGCTTGGATACAGAGAAGGTTCCGAAGCCGATCAGGGTCACTTTGTCTCCATCTTTCAACGCATCAGCGATTCCGTCAAGAACTGCATTAAGTGCTTCACCGGCCTGGGTCTTGTTAAGATTTGCAGCGTCTGCAATTTTGTTAATCAAATCTCCTTTATTCATTTCGAAACTTTTTAAATTAAAAATGAGATCAAAAATAGATGCTTCGATCCGTTTTACCAAGTTTTGCGTTAAAAATAGGCAAGGGTTTTTAAAATGTAAAACTTACTGCCGCCTATTCTTTATTTATCGTCTGAAAATAAGATATTTACAGAAATAAAAAGCGTATCTCCATGAAAATTCAAGCAAAAATCCTAAAATTTTGCCTTCTTATAGCACTTTTTGCCTTTTTATCCTCCTCTTCCTGCGCACGAGGGGCCGGATGTCCCGCCCAGTCGGATATTACGGCTAAAACTAATAAAAAAGGCGAACTAAAAAGAAAAAAAGGTCAACAACATCTGTTTTCCAAAAAAATGAGAAGAAATTAGGTTCGTTAATCGCATCTTGCAGGTATCCGACAGCGAATAACAAACCACCAACCTACCGGTCCAATTTCGGATTGAGCGCTTTCGTCAACCCTTCCCCCAACAAATTAAAAACAGTAACCGTAAGAAAGATCGCCAGCCCGGGGAAAATAGCCAGCCACCAGGCGGCAGCCCGGTCTCTGGCCTGGTTCAGTAAGTACCCCCAGGTGATGTCTTCATCATCCAGGCCAATGCCAAGGAAGGAGATCGTCGCCTCTGCCAATATAGCGCCGGCAATACCAAAGGCGATGACAATCAAAACAGGGCCGATGCTGTTGGGTAAAATATGTCGCAACAGGATCCGCAGATCCGAAAACCCCATTGCCCTGGTCGCCTGGATATAGTCCTGCTCGCGCACCCGAATGACTTCAGCCCGCACAAAGCGGGTGATGCTGGTCCAACTTACCAGGCCTATGATGATCATTACATTGTATATGGAGGGCTCCTTGATCACAGAGGCGCCTGCGAGTATCAATAAAATGGCGGGCATGGCATCTACGATCTCCACCAGACGCATGACGATCAGGTCGACCGGCACTTTTACTTTCTTTTGAGCCGGAGCATTTCGCTCCAGCAAAACCGAAAGACTGTAACTAATGCTTATCGCAATCGCCAGGATGATAATGCTTTTGCCCAGGTAAGCCAGTCCTTCCCCTTCGCCCAAGCCAAAACTACTGGCGTAGAAGCCCAGATATCCGCCTATCAACATTCCGATCCCGATCAATATCAGTCGACCGCGCTTCACCCGGATCTGATCATCGCCAAAATAACCAGCCAGTAAACCCAGAACAATGCCGATAAAAGTTGCAATGCCCATAGCTATGACGCCTACCGCCAAGGCAATACGGGCGCCGGCAATGAGCCCCGCCGCCAGGTCCCTGCCGATCCTGTCCGTTCCCAGCCAATGCCTGAACCGCACCGAAGGTACTTCCTGCTGATCGAAAGGACCCACATATCCCATGTTGGCCCTGTCGGGCTTATATGCGGAATAAGGGATGGGTGCCCAAATGACCGATTGATAGTTCAGTGCTTTCCATTGCGGCCGGCCCAGGGTAGTCATAGGATCTTTGAGCTGCAGGCCGACCAGGTAGTCTTCAATAACCGGAAAATGAGTTTTTCCCTCAACCTTACAATATAGCGGTTTTTCATTGGCGAGGAAGTCAGAAAACAAGCCGACAAAGATTAGAACGTAAAGCAGACGAACGGGCCAGCGCGTAATGCGATCTGCTTTAAACCGTCGCATAACGATTCTTCCATAAGAGAGCCCCTGCTCGTGCTGCTTTGCGGTCACTATTCGCTTCGATTTCCAAAACATCGGCTATTCGAATTTTATTCTGGGATCCACTAATGCATATAAGATATCCGTTAATAGGATCCCTGCAACCGTTAATACTGCCCCGATCATCAAAACGGCATAAACCACGGGCCAGTCGCGCTGGAAAATGGCTTCAATGGTGACAAAGCCCATACCCGGGATGTTAAAAATGCGCTCAATGACAATAGAACCGGTGATGAGTGCAGGGATGATATTGGCGACCAGGGTGATCAGGGGAAAAAGCGCATTCCGGAAAGCGTGCTTCCACACTACTTGTCTTTCCGGGAGCCCCTTCGCTCGCGCCGTGCGTATATAATCTTGTTGCAGGGCCTCTTGCATGGCGCCTCTGATCTGGCGGACGATGAACGCCAGACTTCCCAATGCAATGCACAATACCGGAAGGATAAGGTGTTCCAGCCGGGTGCTTATTTTTTCCCAAAGAGACGCCTCTTTCGATACATTACCGAGGCCGATGGAGGGGAAAAAGTCCATTCCGTACTCGCCGGTCGTCAAAAATATCAGGGCCAGGGTGGCGATCCAGAAAGTAGGAATCGAATACAGCATAAACAAAAAAAGAGTGGACATTTGATCGAAAGACTGTCCTCGTTTTCTGGCGGCGTACACCCCAATGGGGATGGCCAGCAAAAAGGCAAGGGAAATGGCCAGCAGGTTCATTTGAATGGTGATCCAGATGGCTTCGTTCAGTTTTTTGCTGACAGGCCTTTGCTCGATGTAGGAAATTCCCAGTTCTCCGGACAGCATGCTTCGGACCCAATTGTGGTACTGATTGTCAAACCCATGCCAGGAGAAGGAAGGGACCAAGCGGCAATTGCGGCTTTCTTGCTCAAGGAGTCGCTGATAGGCTGCTTGCATCCGGCTAAAGGGTAATTGCAGGTGAACGTTCAGCAAGGAGTCGTTTTTTACCAGCCCGTCCATACGCTCCATCAAAGAAAAGATTGGCTCTTTTTGATATTGAAAACCAAGGCGCTGAAAAGTGTTCCTGAACTGAATAAGGCTGTCGGAGTTGAATTGTGCTGAAGTTCGGTCCAGTATCTCCCCCAAATCCTGTTGTTCCTGAAAAAAATTCGAGATAACAGGCCAGTGGCCGTAGTGCCGGATCCATTGGCGGATCAGCTTTCGCTTCCTCTGGGGAATAACTTTGTACAGCGTATCCGGATAAGCTGCCGGTTTGAGGGAAAAGTAAAAGACAGGTTTGTCCAGTCCGAATTTTTTGGCCGTGTTTTTGTAGGCCGCAAGGTAGACCCTGTCATTAAAAACGGCCTGATCATCCCCCCTGTTCAGGCTGATGTCGACAGGGTCACCGGCCGACAGCTGACTGATGCTGAAGGCGACCAACGAGATCACCCATAGGGTGAAAACGGACAAGATGAGCCTTTTTAGAATATACTGTAGCATTGAAAAGCTGAAAATCAAGTAATTAAATTAGCCCTCGAAATTTCCGGATGCCTTTTGCTGAATACGGATTATCTTTTTCCTATGAGATCATCCTTAAGTTTGATCAAGTTGGGAAAGAAGTTCGGATAAATCGGGGTAAGAGGGGTTTCGAATCTTTTGTGGACGGCAATTCTGTTTTTAGGCACCATCAGGGAAATAATGGGCTGTTCATCGTGAAGGATTTCCTGTATTTGCATATAGATCGGCCTTCTTTCAGCGGATGCCATGATCAACTCAGCAGAATCGATCATTTGGTCCATTTCGGCATTTCCGAAACCCGTACGGTTGGCGCCGCCGGAATGCCATACCTGTTTAGGATTCCAGTAGGGTTGTTGTTGTAATCCATTGGAAAACAATTCATAATCTTTTTGATTGAGTCGGGCAACGCCTTGCGTGAATTCCATGGCGGCGGGCTGAACGTCAATGCCTACTGCCTGTGCAAAGTCTTTGATCAGCAGGGCGATGGCTTCAGAAGTCGATCGGCCGGCGCTCATTCCGTATTCGAGCGTTAATTCTGTCCGTTCGCCATTGATGACTTTATCCACGATCCCGTTATTATTGGTGTCTTCCCAGCCGGCTTCTTTAAGTAAAGCCTTTGCTTTTTCCGGATCGTAAGCTATGGGTGAAAGCTTCTTATTGTAATCAGGAGAAGAGGGAGCAACCGGAGAGGCGGTCGTTTGGCCAAAGCCTTCATACACTTCATCGATAATGACTTGTTTGTTAATAGCGTAGGCCAATGCTTTGCGCACCCTTTTGTCATTGAGTTTGGGATTAGTGGTATTGACCCATAAAAAGTAGTGGGCAAAAGTTTCAGGGGCCTTCAGGTCATATTTTTGCGTCACCATTTCCTGGTTTTGCAGATCGACGAAATCGGAGGCAGGGATAGAGGTGACAACATCAATTTCTTCCGCTTTAAGGGCGGTGACGGCTGAGGCATCTTCAGGAATAGGTTGTAAGGTGATTTGGTCGGGATATGCTCTCAAGCCCTGGTATTGGTCCGACAGGGCGTCTCCCCACCAATTTTCTTTTTTGTTTAAAACGATCTTCTGGCCGGGCACCCATTCTTCGAACCGGTAGGGGCCGCTGCCGGTAATGACTTCGCGGGAAAATTTTGGGTCCTGGAAAGACTTGATGAATTGCTGTACTTTTTCGGAGTTTTCCGTGAGCTGAGCTGCTTTTTCAGCATCAGACAACTCGCTTGCCGGAATATCATCCAGCAAACCTTCCGGATCGTAGATGTGTTTAGGGAGTACGACGAACAACTGGGCGGCTATTTCCATGGCCTGCCAGGTTCTCTCGCTAAAATAAACATGTAGCTTCTTAGGGTCTTGCGGATCGGCTTCGGCATTGACCAGGTAGCTGGTATAGACCTGGTAGTTGCGGTTGGCCAGGCCGGGGATCTTCAGCGCTTTGACGGTGAAGATATAATCCTCTGCCGTCACAGGCGTTCCATTATCCCATACGGCCTCTTCGAATAGCTCAAATGTGAATTTTAATCCGCCGGCATAAGGGCCTTCTTCCACATTAGTGGCGACAGGAAGCGACTTGGCTAGTTGAGGGGTGCTTTCCAGGGTTTCCGGATCGGTAGTTAACAAATACTGGAACACCTGTTCTGCTGCGATCATACTGGTATTGATGGAAGTTAGCAACGGATTCAAAACGTCCGCATCATTCAGTACTCTGATCGAAACGGAATTGTCTTTCCGCTGAAAATCTACAGTGGTTTCATTGCCTTCCGTTGAATTTTTGCAAGAAAAGGCAACAGCAACCAAAAGCAAAGAGGCCAAAATTGGAAGAAAAGGTCGGCGATTCGTGATCATAACTGATATTTATTGTTTATAAAAAAGTCGTCCTCTTTCCTTAACCAGGAACACGGATAACCAAAGTATTGGCCCAGGTGTTGAAATAAGCGAGAAAGATAAGCGGATAGGCATACTTGTAAATGTTCATGGTTATGGAATAGCTTAGGAATGGATATGGAAAATTCACCTGACCGGAGGTTCAGTGATTCCCAAAACACCATTTAAACCGAGACTAAATTATAACTTTTCAATAGTTAAGGGAAATTTTTGGAGAATTTAATGGTAAATTTTGAGGTCTTGGAGTTCAGCATTTACCCTTTCAACCTGTTTTAAAAACCATATCACAATGAACACTACCGTACTCATTGCCGGAGGCACCGGCCTGATCGGCGCCAGACTAAGCGAATTACTGACTGAACGGCGATATCGTGTAATTCACTTAAGCAGGACCCGCAATCTGAATGCAAAATATCCGGCCTATGCCTGGGATCTGGATAAAATGGAGGTGGAAGAAGAGGCCGTCCGAGAGGCAGATTTTGTCGTCAACCTCGCCGGCGCCGGCATAGCGGATAAACCCTGGACGCAAGCCAGAAAAGAAGTCATCATTCAAAGCCGGGTAAAAGCTAATGAGTTATTGCTGAAAGCTTTTGAGGCATCTGATCACCAGCCGAAGGCGTTTCTTTCGGCCAGCGCCATCGGGTATTATGGGGACCGTGGCGAGGAGTGGGTGGATGAAGAAAGTGCTCCCGGCCGTGGTTTCCTTTCAGAAAGTGTACAGATATGGGAGCAGCCGATCAAAAAAGCCATGGGCAGTAACCTCAGAACGTTTGCACCGCGTATCGGCCTGGTGCTTTCCACCAGGGGAGGAGCGTTGCCCAAATTCCGGCTGCCTCTTCTTTTTTTTATCGGAACTTATTTTGGGAACGGCCGGCAATGGTACTCCTGGATACACATTGACGATCTGTGCCGGATGTTTATCCATGCCATTGAAAATGATCAGCTGAACGGCATTTATAATGCAGTAGCTTCCCAGCCTTTGCGGAATAAAGATTTTACGGATCGCCTGGGTAAGGCTTTCGGACGGCCTTATTTACTGCTTCCCGCGCCGGCTTTGATCCTGAGGCTGTTCCTGGGAGAGATGGCGGATACCGTATTAGGGAGCACCAGAGTGTCGAATGAGAAAATTAAAGAAACGGGATTTTCTTTTGAGTTTGAGGATTTGGAAAGAGCAGTGAAGCATCTAAGGGAGAAAAAAATATGAACTTAACAGCCGGCGGCCGACGGCTGTTAAGTTATGTCTTAAATACCTCAATATCATGCGTCTTAACCACCAGGTCTGTAAACTTCCCTTTAAAGCGGGTGGCTTTGACGATATGATTATCGATCCAGTGATAATTTCCACCTCTAGGTTTGTTCATCAACAACCCGTGGTATTTGAAATTATGTTTTTTTAGCCATTGTTCAGTTACTTCCCTGTGGGCCTCCGTACGGGAAGTAAAAAAGGTAACGATATGTCCTTGCTCATGCCACTTATTGACCATTTTCAGCGCGTCAGGATAAGGCAGAACGGTCGACATTCTCTCCGGTTCCTCGTTAGGGATGTCGTCACAAATCGTGCCGTCGATATCGATCAGGAAATTTTTGACCTCATCAGGAAGCCGTGGGCTGACACGCTCCCCTTTTTCATTAAACGCCTCTTTTAAGCCTTTGATATGTTCACTCATTGAATTTGATTTAATCCTGAAATACTTGCGGGAAAATACGACTTCAAATTAAAAACCAACAAACTCTCCTTCTGGATGTATACGTCGATTTTACCGTAAGGTTAATACACCGTAACATAAGTAAAACGTAAGTTCGGAGATTTCTCTTTTGGTAATCAGCCAACTAGCCCCGCCAGAGGCTGAATGTTGGTAGAAAAAGGGGCAACAACAAAAACCCGTGCCGTAGGTACGGAATATATGACGTACCTACGGCACGCTATCCTTTAATTTCAATTTTTTCTACCAACATTTTGCCCCTCTGGGGCTTTGGGAATCACCGAACTCACGTTAAGTAAAATAATTTTGCTACGATACAATAGAATGTGGCGGACCAAAAAGCCCTTTGAATTTTTTCAATAATTAATTTGACGTATAACAGCTGGTAATGAAAATGGTTAGGCAGATACGCAAAAAAGAGGATGATTAAACAGTAGTTCTTAAAAGTAAGAGGTCTCCTGTTTAGGCGGCTTTTCAAAACTTTATGAATGCAGTGGGGTCGATCGGTTTGCCTCGGTGCCACATTTCGAAATGAAGATGAGGGCCGCTGGACAAGGTGCCGGTATTGCCGATGATGGCGACGGCTTCGCCTGCTTTTACGTAGCTGCCTGCCTTTTTCAATAATGCGGAATTGTGTTTGTAAAAGGTAATGATGTTATTGGCATGTTGGATGCCGATGGTGTTTCCCGTCTCCAGCGTCCAGTCGGAAAGAAAGACATATCCGTCCATGACCGCTTTGATGGCTGTATTTTTAGGAGACAGCACGTCTACGCCATAGTGTTTTTTATCCGGCATGAAGCCGGCGCTGATCTCTCCGCTGACGGGCGGGAGGAAGAATAGTTCTTCCAGCGGCACGTCACGGGCGTTGAGGTTAGTTGCGCGGCCTTGCTTAGCTGCGGCGCCTACTTCTTTGAGCTCGATTTCTCTTCTTAGGGACTGTTCATTTTCGGAAGGCGTGATGCTGATGTTGCTGTCCGGCCCTGCAGGTTCTATATTTTGATCGATATCTTCTTCGGTGGTGACGTCGCCGACGAGCATTTTACGGAAATTCTCGGCATAGGCTTTCTGGGCATTAAACTGCTTTTCAAGCGTTTCGAGCTCCCTGGTCAGTTCGAGGACCTGTTTGTCCATGTTCGCATCGCCGTAACCCGGGACGTATTTGCGCAGCGGCGTGTAAGCGACCAGGCTGAAAACGATGATAAAGAAGACCACTAAAATGGTGCTGACGACGATGTATACGTTTAATAATGTTAACTTGTATGAACCTTTTTCCTCGAAGGTCTCATTATTCATGATGACCAGGCGGTACGTATGTTTCATTCGGTCCCACCAGCTTTGCTGATTCTCATTATCGTACATACCTGAAAGAATTTGGATAGTCTTTTTTTTGCTGTATGCCCATGACGGGGCGGAATACAGTTTGAAGACTAGAAATAATAAAATAAATTTGTTGATTCAAAGTTATAAACTTATGCACGTTAAGTTTCGTAAAAAACTTAAGGCAACTATTAACTGCAAAGTTAATCTTTTTAGATGTGGAAATCATCAATTCTTTTGAAGATCAACTATGGGATTAACGAAAAAAAACTGATTTGATGCTGTGGGTTGCCCATTTTTATTCAAAAAATCAAAATTCATCTGGTTTTGAAACGGACATATAAGTTATTGGTTTTGGCGATGTTGATCAGCCTGAGTTCAGGTTGTGTGACGAAGAAAAAGAAAAGCGAGACTTCTTTTCTCGGGCGGGTTTATCACAATACGACTGCCCGGTATAATGGATATTTCAATGCCAACGAGTTGGTGGAAGAAACCATTCTTACTTTAAATGATCAGTATCTGGACGACTTTAATGAACTGCTGCCGCTGTATCCTTATTCGGAGGTGGGTAACGTTCAGAGCATCTCTGAAAACATGGACAATGCCATTAAGAAGGTAACGGTGGTGGTTTCTTTACATCCACAAAGTCATTGGGTGGATGATTGTTACCTGCTTGCCGGCAAGGCTCAGTATTTAAAGCAGGATTACGAGGCGGCCGAGGAGATGCTCAGGTATATGGTCAATGAATTTAACCCTGACCTGAAGGGTTTCGGAGAGGTCAAGGAACGCGCCTCTTCCGGGAAATTAGCCGCTAACAAAAGTACAGCCGCTAAAAAGAAAGCTAGAGCAAAACTTAAAAAGGAAAAAGCGAAGCAACGAAAAGAAAGGAAAAAAGAGGCTAAACAACGAACCAAAGCTCGCAAGAAATACAGAAAACAAGTAGCTCGGGCACGTAAAAAAGGTAAACCGACCCCGCCCAAGCCGCCTATCCTTCAGGCTTACGAAGAGGGGAATGAAGATAAGACCCCCGAAGAAATTAAAAAAGAGATGGAGGAGAAAGCCAAACGGGAAGCCGAAGAGAACGAACCGGACAATTATTTTCTCAAACACCGGCCTTGCTATCAGGAAGGTGTCTTATGGCTGGCGCGTACCCTTATCGAACGAGACAACTACGAAGGCGCACTGCGTTACCTGAGTGAGTTGGAGTCTTCACCCAAAACTTTTGACGACATTCGCGAACAGATACCCGTAGTCAAAGCCGACCTTTATCTTAAACAAGGACGCTATAAGGACGCCGTTGAGCCTATGCAAAAAGCCGTTGCCCTGGCTTCCACCAGAGCCGTAAAAGGCCGCTATTCCTTTATTTTGGGACAACTTTACCAGCAGCAAGGAAGAGGCGCAGAGGCTTACCTGGCGTTCGAGGATGCACAGAAGTTTTCGCCGGATTATGAAATGCAGTTCAGCGCCCGGCTGAATATGGCTACCAACAACTGGGCTTCCGGCCAGGGGGCTGCTCAGGAAGCAGTGGCGGAAATAGCGAAAATGATCAAAGATGAACGCAACCTCGAATATAAAGACCGGCTGTATTTCGCCCTGGCAAATATCGCCCTCCAAAATAATGATCAACCTGAGGCAATCCGAAACTTCCGCCTTTCCCTGAATAACAGCCTCGGTAACGCTAAACAAAAAACGGAAGCTTATCTCGCTCTGGCGGAATTGTATATACAAAATCAGGACTTCCTCCAGGCAAGCTACCACTATGACAGCACCCTGACCGTCATGTCCAAAACCGACGATCGACTGGAAGGAGTGAAAAACCTGAGCGAAAGCCTCTCAGAGGTGGCCAAAAACATCGAAACCATCCAACTCCAGGATAGCCTGCTGCGCATCGCGGAAATGAGCCCGGAAGAACAGCGGGAACTGGCTACCCGCATCAAAAAGCGGGAAGACCAGGAAAGACTGAACGCCATCGCTGCTTCCGCCAATGCCGGTAACGCCAATGTCAGAACCATCTCTTCGCCAACTTCCGGCGCCAGCAATGCCCTCCAGAAGGAAAGTTCTTTCTTCGCTTATGATGAAAGGTCCCTCAAAAGAGGACAGCGGGACTTCGAACGCAAATGGGGGACCCGCCCGCTGGAAGACAACTGGAGGCGCTCCTCCCAGCAAACACAATTCGATGAAGCTACCGAGGTCGTGGAAGTTCAACAAGAAGCCGTCGTCAACCTTTCTGATGATGAGATCAGCCAGATATTAAAAGACGTCCCTTCCAGCCAGACGGAAAAGTTATCGGTCCAGCTGAAAATTCAGCAGGCCATGTTTAACCTGGGTAATCTCTATCGTGAAAAACTGGAAAATTACGACCAGGCCATCATCGTTTTGGAAGAACTGCTTTCCAAATACCCCAATACTTCCTTCAAATTGGATAGCTGGTATTACCTTTATCTGTGTTACCAGCAAAAGAATCAGCCGGCCAAAGCACAGGAATATGCCAGAAAGATCGTCGAAACCTATCCGACCAGCACTTATGCCAAGGTCATTCAGGATCCGAATTATTTGCAGGAGATCAAGAGCGAGGAAATGAAGCTCAATGCCTTCTACGACCGTGCCTTTGTTACCTTCCAGAACGCACAGTACCAACAGGCTTACGATATGGCCACTAAAGAGGTGGTGCAGACATTCGGCCTGCAGAATAAATTGCAGGCGAAATTCGCTCTGCTGGCCTCCATGTGCACCGGCAACCTGCAGGGACGCGAGGCTTATGTCAATGCATTGCAGCAGGTAGTGGCCAAATTTCCCAATACAGAAGAACAAACCAAGGCCAGGGAAATCCTCCGACTGCTCGGCTCCGGTAAAAGCGGACTCCCCGGCCGGGCAACCGCCGAGACCGGAGATGGAAAAAATTATAAAGTCGAAGATAATGCCCTGCATTATATGCTCATCGTCTTTAACAGCGATGTGCGACTCTCGGACATCACCAATGAAGTCTCCGATTATAACCGCAAGTATTACCAACTGGAAAAATATCGCTATTCTCAAATGTTCCTCGGCCGCACCACCCAGGATGGTATCCCCGTACTCGTCATCCGGCGCTTTCAAAACAAAGAGGATGGTATGAATTATTATGACGCCATTAACCGGAACCGCGATGAGTTCGTGAAGTCAGTCTCCAACTTCGATATTTATCTCGTTAGTCAGAATAATTACAGAGAAATTCTTAGATCCAAATCTTTGGCAGGGTATAAAGACTTCTTTGAACAGAATTATTTACAGTAAGGAAGCAAGCAATTTAAGATAACTTTGAGGTTGTGTAAAAATAAGACCCACAGGCAGGGCTCGCCAGCTAAAAAATATTTTTTGATCTTTTTTTGAGGAAAAATTTCATTTTCCTCAAAAAAAGAAATTTATTAAGCAGTGCCTGCCGACTTTAGGCAAAGGTGTAGCAGGGTGCTTTTGAATCAGCCTCTTTTCTAAAATTTTTTCCCTGGAATTTTAATCTCGTACGTCTTCCTGCTCCGGTTGGTCAGCCTGGAATCGATCAGCCAGGGATTATAGACTTTCAGTAATCGATAAGACGTACCATATTTCTTCGCAAAATCACCGAAATTCTCTACAGCGCCGTTCACCTTGACGATGGAATAGTCAAAAAGGGGCGGATACTTTTCTTTTTCATCCAGATAAAAACCAAAGTCACTGGGCCGCTGCATGATCTCCTTGATGGCGATCAGGCGGAAAACGTAGCGGGAGGTTTCTTCATTGAGGTTCAGGTCGTAATAAGTCTCAGCCCTTTGTTCTTCAATGGTGCGGGCCAGGCGGGTAGGCCCTACGTTGTAGGCTGCAGCGGCCATCGTCCAACTGCCGAAGCGGTTTTGCAGGTACTTAAAATACTTGCAAGCCGCTTCTGTAGATTTCTCGATGTGGTAACGCTCATCGACCTCGCTGTTGACCTCAAGTCCATATTGTTCTGCAGCAGACTCCATGAACTGCCACAAGCCCTTGGCGCCTGCCGGAGAAACCGCATTGCTCAGGTTGCTTTCGGCTACGGCTATGTACTTCAGGTCTTCCGGCAAACCATTTTCAGCCAGGATCTTTTCAATGACGGGAAAATAGCGGGCCGCTTTTTTGATGTTCAGCAGAGTGCTGGAGTGCCAGTAGGTGTTGACGGTTAGTTCCCTGTCAAGGCGCTCGTAAACGTCAAAATCTTTGGTGGGAATGACCTCACCGGCAAAGGTGTAACGGCGGTTCATGTCCATTCCCTTGACGACCTGAGGAATGATCTTGTCCTCCTCGAATGATGCGGAAGCAGCCAGTGATTCGTTATTTTTTTTCGAATAAGAGCCCAGAAAGGCAATGGTCATAAGTGCTGCCAGAATGAGTGTGTAGACTTGAATTCCCTTTTTCATGGTGTATTGCTTTTTTACTATCGTGGTTCAATTAGTTGTGGTCCGTTTAAAACCAGAATATATAAAAAATTGCAATAGCAAGCGAGAGGGGTACTAAAAAAATCAATCGATTGAATGAGTATTTAAGCCTCGGGGAGGGCTCATTTTTTTTGGTTTTTTTTGAAGATGGGCACAGTAGAACAAGGCTCGCCAAACATGATGCTTTTGGCAACCGGCCGAAGCTTCCGGGTGAGATTCAGGTAAGCGGACAGGGGGACTTTTTTTTCACTACAACCTTTGATTACGACACGCTGATCGTCAAATGCTGCAGGATCAAGGCCTTCAATGATCTTTTCATAGGCGCTTTCCAGGTAGTCTTCCTCCGTTCCCTGGAAAATATCCCTGGCATACGGAGCCGCATAAGAAGCCACCAGCATATATGCCCAGATCGGAATGATGGCGTCGGTGGAACAATAAACCAACAGCACCTGATCTTTGTACTGACTCCAATCATGCGCTTTCAAGGCTTCCCGGAAATCCTTTTCCTTAAGGATCAGTTCCTTGAACAAATAGGCTTTTAGGTCAAAGTGTACAACAGATGCCTTGGGATAATATTTTTCCAGGTCCAGCGTGATCAGGCTGCTGGCCGCTACCCGGTTAATTAATGGTTTTTGGTCACTCATAGCGATGGTCTTTTATTTTGGCAACACTAGAAAAGAAATTTAGTTTTGAGGCTGTACTTACTCTTCAATGGGCGCCTGTTCGCCGATCTGCTCATCCGGCTCCTTGAAATCTTTAGGCTGGGGCAGGTCCTTCATGCTTTTCAACCCGAAGTAGTCCATAAACTTGTCGCTGGTGCCGTACAGCAGCGGCCTTCCAGGCCCGTCGCTGCGGCCGACGATAGCGATCAGTTCTTTTTCCAATAGTTTCTGGATGGCGTAATCACAGCTGACTCCGCGGATCTTTTCCATTTCGCTTTTAGGGAGCGGTTGTTTGTAGGCGATGATAGACAAGGTTTCCAGGGCAGAGCGGGATAGTTTTTTCTTGGTCGTTTGCTTGAGGTATTGCCCCACTGTTTTATGGTATAGGCCTTTGGTGAAAAACTGATAGCCGCCGCCGATCTCCAGTATTTCAAAGGCAAAATGATCATTCCGGTATTTGGCCTGAAGATGGTCTATGGCTTCTTGTATGGCCTGTTCGCTGAGTGACGTTTCAAATACTTCTTCGAGACAGGACTGGATATCCTTAGGGGAAATGGGTTGATCTGTAGCAAAGATCAGGCTTTCGATATGTTGGTTGAGGTAATCCACAGCTTGTTGTTTTATCGCTAAGGTAAGGAAAAGATAAAAAAGCGCTTACTTACCACTCCAATTCAGGACATTCCTTTTTTATGGCGGCGAGAAAAGCTTCGGATTGCCGGAAATCTTCAAAAGTCTTTCTGTTGTGGCCCGGATGTGCTTCCTGCGGAAGTTCCTGATAAAAAAGGTGGGCCAGGCCCGGCATTCCCGCTGCCCTGACCGTACTTTGAATGATACAACTTACTTCCTCTTCAGAAAGACCGGGATGGAGGGCGAGCATTTTGTTGAAAACGAGCTCGGAAAAGCGGTCCAGCGTCTTTTTCTGGGGTTGCAGCAGGTGAAGTTCATGGATCTCCGGATGATCGGGCAGGAAAGTCAGTTTGAACTGGTCACCGGAACGGACAGGCATTACCCCTGCCTGAAGAATAGAAATGTTTTGTTGAAATTCCCGGGGATGACCGTCGGCAATGAAAGAATAAGTCATGCGCAATTCCTGCTCATCAAGCGGCGTCACCGCGACGCGGGCCGTAGTTTCCATCCCTTTTCCCAGTAATAAGGCTGCTTTATTATTCTTAAGGTACCAATCATGCCGGGCGTCCAGGGCCCGGTAGCAACCAAATACCAGCAAGGCAAAAGCGACAAAACCGGCTATTCCCCAGACAAATTGTTTATTGTTAAATTTTTTCCTTTCCTCGTTTTTCGGCGTTTCCACTTCGGTGTTGATGACAAAATCGTAGGAGTAGCCTTCCTTTTCATTTGCACTGATCTTTATTTCCATCAATTCATTTTCGATAAAAAAGGAATAAGTAGAGCTTTTTTTGACGTGAAAGTCGATGAGGATGACCTTGGAGTTGCAATGTACCAGGAAATGGCCGCTTTCGGCGCCATGGTACATGCCGACATTGTATCGCGCCCCGCGGTCACTTGTGTATGTCCAGTTCAGTTGAGCCAAAGCTTGTTTAGATTTAAACCGATACTTATTATTTTTCTTTAATTTAGGAAGGTTTATTAAAAAAAGCTATATCTGTAGCAGAGTTTAACAGTTTCTGTTTAGGCTGGGGTTGGTTAAAAAGTCAGTTGCTTCTCCCGCCTGACGGCCGGTAGGTTTGCGCGACTTAAATGATTCTGTTTTTTGAGTGTTCTGCCGAAGAAAATCACAGATTTTCTTCGGCAGAACACTCAAAAAAGAATTTTATTAGCTGCGCAAAATACGAAGACTTTTTACACAACCCCTGCCTAATCGGACCAACAGAATTGCAAAATTATGATTTACGAATTCAAAGGCTTTAAACCCGTCGTTCACGAAAGTGCTTTTATCCACCCTCTGGCGGCGGTCACGGGCAATGTGATTATTGGAAAAGACGTCTACATCGGCCCCGGCGCCGCCATTCGGGGCGACTGGGGAGCGATCATTATCGAAGATGGTTGTAATGTGCAGGAAAGCTGCACCATTCACATGTTTCCCGGCGTGACGGTCCGACTGATGGAGGCGGCCCATATCGGCCACGGCGCCATCATTCATGGGGCGACGGTAGGGAAAAACGTCATGGTCGGCATGAACTCCGTGGTAATGGACCATGCCGTGATCGGCGAGGAGAGCATCATTGGCGCCATGACCTTCATCAAGGCCAAGGAGCAGATCCCAGCCCGAAGCCTGGTGGTGGGCAATCCCGGCAAGATCGTCAAGCAGGTCAGCGACGAGATGATCGCCTGGAAGACGAAGGGCACGCAGTTGTATCAGACCCTGCCAGGAGATTGCCATGACAGTTTGCGTCCTTGCGAGCCTCTCCGTGAGGTTCCGGAGGATCGCCCGGAGCAGGAGGTGTTGTATAGGACGTGGAAGGAGATTAAGGAGGCGTAGTAGCAACAAAGCTGCTCAAATAGCTGAGCTTTCGCGATTTCAGTTCGAGACCCTTCTTTCCGAAAATCAAATACCGATTTCTACCCTTGAATTAGAAGATGTATTGAAGGACACTGAAAAACTGAAATAGCTATGAAGAATGGATTGGTGATTTCAGATTCTGGTCCAATTTTTTCTCTTCTATTATTAATTCACCTTACACAGTGTATAATCCTGGGTAAGGTCAGTTATTGTAAATTGATGTTCGGTGAAGCTTTGAGGTAAAATCCTTTATCCCGTTACCACTTAGAAAAATCCGCTTCAAGCCTGACAAACGGCCGATTTCTTCCGGCAAATGGCTGAAGGTAGGCATAGCCGACAAGGCCAGGTCTTCCAGACCAGACAGGTTCCAGAAGGATTCTGGTAAAATAGAAAGCTGATTGCTGTTGAGATGAAGTTCTTTGAGACTGGTAAGCTCCCCGAAGCAAACTGGAAGACTACTCAACTGGTTAGAAGTGAGGAACAGGTGCCGAAGTTGAGATAGCTGACACAAACCTTCAGGAAGAGAAGCAAGCTCATTTTTTCGCAAACTCAACCATTTTAGATTTTTTAGTTTGCCGATTTCTGGCGTTAAATCCTTGAGCTGGTTATGAGTAACAACTAACTTTTCCAGAGCGGTCATTTCCCCAATTACCTCAGGCAATTTTTTCAATAAATTGTCACTCACATAAAATTCTTTGAGTTTGTTCAAACTCCCTAACCAGGAGGGCAGACTGGAGAGGTGATTATCAGACAGATGGAGGTATTCCAGATTAGTTAGTTCTTGAAGCTCCTCAGGTAAAACAGTCAGCTCCAAAGAGGAGAGGTCAAGACTCATTACACCACTGTCCAATGCAGTTTTTATTCTCTTAAACCATTGTGGATCATTTGTTTGCATTTTCAAACAGGACTGTTAACCCAATTCTGGTCAAGCATTTAGCGTCCGTTGGTTGGAAATCAATTGACTTAACCTATGCGGGTGAATGAGAAAAATATGTCTGCGATCAAAATTAATGAGGCCTACCTCTTCGAGTTCGTTGAGGCATAATGAAGCTGATTTTCGAGAAGTGCCCAACAATGCAGCAATATCACTTTGGGTTAAATTGTGTGAGATCCAGATTCCTCCGTCGCGGGGTCTTCCGTAATCTTTTCCCAGGTCGTATAAGAACTCCAACATTCTGGTTTTGACATTTTTGCACATCAATAATTCGATGCGTCGCTCCAATTTGCGAACATGATTGCCAATACGACGATTGATTTCAAGTGCAAAAGGAACATAATCTCTTGTCAGTTCTTTGGCTTTGCTTACACTCATCCTACACACTTGAGTACCGTCTTCCATCACTTGTGCAAATGCACGGTGTTCCGTTTCACCTAACAATGCCATCTGCCCTAGTATTTCGCCTTTTCCCAGAAAAGAGATAACGGTTTCATTGCCCTCATGATCATAATGGCCGATTTTTACCTTGCCCTTATCAATGAGAATAATATCTCTACATGGATCTTTTTCCATGAAGAGAAATTGGTTTTTTCTAAAAAGGTCATTTGGATTTGTCTTTACGTGATCTTCCAGTTTGTAAGGACAAAAGATCTTGTAAAAGTCAAAGTTATCAAGGTACCAGATCTCATTTTTCATAGTCTCGGTTTATAAATACAAATTTACTATACTTTGAGATCTTTGTAAGAATCCTGAAATTATTAATGTGTTAGCTGATAAATTTTTTTTATTGCAGATCATTCAAGGGTTTTTGAAATAAGTTGTTATACAATGTAATTCACATTATATTTTTTAACAAATGAAACCCAATGATAATATTCCCGGAAAATACATTGCATGTTGTTCGCGATAATCCTTTATCGTATTATTCCTTGCGCTGTCGTGCTCGAAGGGTCGATGGTGCTACTCCGAAACCCTTTTGTAGTTTTATGTGTGGAGAAACCACATTCAGACCTATCCTGATTATTGCCATATGATGGAGGGCATGCTCAATATTGTAAAATAACTCCCTTTCCACATTTGTTTTAATCGAAGTTATTCCTTCATCATCTGTTTCAAGTACTAAGTCAGAGATCGATCCTAAATGTGTCAAATCAGTGATCAATGCTTCAATAGCCGCTAATGCTGCTTGTTTGTTTTCTTCGATATGAGGGTTTCTTTTTCTAAGGGAATAGTTAATCACTTTTGAGTCAGCTTGTTCTTGCAGACATTGGAAAAATTCGATGATATGGCGTGTGTGCTGTCCAATCGTTGCATTCGATAAGAGGGCAATAGGATGTGCAAACAATCCTGCATCCACAGCAGTTATTACATCCCCCAATTCATCCAGCAAACTTGTAGCATTTTGTATTAATTTTTTCATTTTCTTAATAATATCCAAATTAGAATCACTTTATTAAGCGAAAATATGGCGGAAAGAAAGACTGAATTGTTACCAGAGTAACATTCATTCAATTTTTTCGATTTCTTAATGGTTTGGCTTACCATTTTCCACTATGAGCAGGCTATCAAATCCGCCTAGCCCATCAGGCCTTCGGTAAAGGTTATGGGTGTCTCCAAGCCATTCGATTCCATTTATTAGGTATTTGTAGGGGTAAATGCCAGGGGCTGGTAGCGGGATTTCTACTTCCCACAGACATTGGTCACCTTGTTGCATGGTGATTCCTGGTTGTTGCCAACTGTTAAAGGCGCCGATAGCGGATACCATGTTTGCGGCTTCCTGGCGAAGCCGGAACCGTATGTTTCCGGCTTCGTAATTTATGGCCGGGTTGAAAAAAAGAGGAAATGGATAGTGACCTTTTTCGGTATGATAGATGGCGCTAAGAGGGTGAACTACTCCAAATCCTTGCCGTTCGGCAGGCAATCCATTTAGGGGCCGTGCAGTTCTAAGTAAAAGGTCGCGCACTTCGGCTGGGCTTAATTCGGGCGTGGCCTCCAGCATCTGTGCTATAATACTACATACGATTGGCGCAGCAAAAGAAGTGCCGTCGGAATGTTGGTAATGTGCGGATATATATTTGGCTTGCTCTATCCTTTCAGTAACTTGCTGGTCTAATACATCCATGGATTGATGAATTAGCTTCTGAGGTAGAGTGGTCTGGTTTAGCAAATTGGCGGCTACGGCTTTTTTATAGCGCCTGTCCGTGTGGTAAATAGCCCAAAGAGCCTCTGCTTCTCGCTGTTCAGTTGTGCCGGGCAGAAGTGGCGCCGGCACCCAAATGGCTGGAGCGATCAGTTCAGGTTTGTAAGTCCGATCTGCTGTTTCTCCATAGTTTGAGTGGTAAAGGGAATAGGAAAGTGGGTGCAACGTATTGTGATCGTCTAAGCCACCTACCGTAATGGCGTGAGGGCTGTTGGCTGGAGACTTTAGAGTTTCTCCCTCACTATTGCCAACTGCTGTAACAACATTCACTCCTTCTTCCACCAGACACGCTATCGTACGTCCTATTGGACTCTCGCGATAGGGGGCGGCAAAGTCATCAGAAACGGAAAGATTGACAATTCGGATAGCAAATTCTTTGTGGTTTTTAAGCACCCATTGCAAAGCCAAGGCGATAGCTTCGCCGCTGATTACCCCATTTTCATCCATAACTTTTATCAGAACGATCTTTGCATCCGGAGCCAGGCTGCAGTAATGCCCCCCTGATAACCAGCCGTTACCAGCACCAACCACAGAAGTCATGGTGCCGTGCCAACTGTGAGCATGAGGTTTCTCCCAGTCAAGTTCTTTTTCAGGTTGGCGAATATCAAACACTTTCAATATTCGATTCTCGGGCTGGCAAAGATCTGGGTGAGGGAAAAAACCGCTGTCAATAAAACAAATGGTTACGCCTTCTCCTGTGTAACTCGGATGAGCAGCAAGCCGTTGGGGAATAGAAAGAACAAGGTATTCACCTGGTTGCTCCTCTGTGAAGGGGTAGTCCTTTCCAGCGCCAACTCGCCATTGCTCCAGTTGAGCCTGGTCGATACAACGGGTGCAGGCGCCATCCTCCTGCCGCCAACCCTTTTTTTCAGAAGCGAGAATATCCAGCAGGAAGGAGTCAGCAACACCTTTGAAGTGACGGATGAGGGAGCCATGATCTTGATTACATATAGGACAAGTCATTATTCAATCTTTTACTTGCAAAGCTCTCCAATATTTTCTAATGGCAATGTTACTTGGGTAACAATCAAGGGTATTTGATTTCCCTGTTTATTTGGCAGCTTGAATCCAAACATGGAAAAATGACAGTGAGTTAACGGAGCCATTTGTGCATATCTATGCAACAGGCTTGATCAGGTTTATTATTACAAGTTAGAGAACAGGCAATCCATAAAAATTAAATTCA
>CAZJQS010000070.1:0-29345 GCA_964548175.1 uncultured Saprospiraceae bacterium | reverse complement strand
ATGCGGTGAATTACAATGATTTTGACGAGAACAATTTGCCAGTGGGCTTATCCACCAGTTGGACGACAGCTGAGGCTGGGCTTTCCGGTAATTTCCGGTTAGTATTGAAGCACCAGCCTGATACTAAATCTGAGACTTCTACTGTTGAAGATGGAGGGACGGATCTGGACCTGGAATGGACGATTAATGTAGTAATGTCGACTTCTGTACGTGATCAGGCGGTGCGCAATCAGGCTTTAAGGTTAAGTCCTAATCCTACTACGGGGCAGCTGTACTGGACCGTAGAAAATGAAAATCTTGATGAGGTAGAACTGAGGATCTTTGATCAAATGGGCAGAGTCGTTAAGGTATGGCGCACACAAGACAATGCCGTAGATGTCACTGAACTGGCGCAAGGCATGTTTACCCTTCAGGTCGTATCTGGCGGAAAGATTTGGGTAAAGCGTTTTATTAAAAGGTAAGTAAGTGTCATTCAGATTAACTTAAATCTGTCCAATCTGTTCATGCAGATCCGGAACGTTTTTTACCTTAAACGAATGAGTAGAATTTAGTCCAATTTTTAAGTCTCATAATATTTTGATAGAGCCTCTGCAGATCATTATGCAGAGGCTTTTTTTTTGAAATTAGAAGAGAAAAAAAGACGACCCTCAGGACCTTTGTCCTGCAGGGTCGTCGAAACGTTTCTCCTTACTAGTTCACTAAAAAATAACAAGAAAACTATCTGGCGCCGAAAGGCGTCAGATAGTTTATTGTCTTATCGTTTGATCACAAACTCCCTGGCGATGAACTCGCCGTTGGGTTTGACGATCCTCAGGTAGTATAGTCCTGCAGGCGCCTCATCAACCTCGAGGTCTTGAGGTTCCTCACTTGGCGTCGTTTTAATGGACTTGAGCTGTTCGCCGATTGAGTTGAATATCTGCAAGCGGAGATCGTTCGGTTCAAATCCTTTTAGAGAGACGAACACCTTGTGGGTGGACGGATTCGGAAAAATGGTCACTTGTTCGAAATTGTCCGGTCCGATGGGTTCAAGGTTCATAGGAGCCATGTTGTCCAAGGTTGGTAAATTGCTTTGTTGTAAATTAGCATTGCCAACGTGAACACCCGGACCGTTTCTACCTTCGCAATTGTCATCGCGTTCTGGTATTTCGTAATACTTGCCCGCGCCGTTTTCTCTTGGGCAGGGCGCTGCTTCCCATTCGTCGTCGTCATCATCATCACCGCATTTTCCGCAGTTATTGGAAGACTTGATCCAGAATCCTTTAGGCATGCCGTACTTTCTGACATCGAAGTAGAAGACATTGCCTTTCAGGTTATCGAGTTTGAAGTCAATGTCGTCATTTTGGTAGCCTTTTTTACCAAAGTCAACCCGGATATTAGAGAATTCGAACTTGCCGATGCAGATCTTCAAAGTGGTGCAGGTATACCAGCTCATGGCAATCTCGCAATCATCGAGGTCATCGGGATTACAATCCTCCATTGCATAACCACAGTAGTTCTTTGGATCAGTAACGACAACCTGAGCTTCACACTTATCGGTGTTACCTTTTTCATCTTTGACGGTCAATTCCACCCAGTTGGATCCGATATTCTGGCAAGCGAACTTCCAATTGTCGATGGATAGCCTCACGTCACCACAATTGTCATAGGAGCCGTCGTTGACGTCTTCGGCTTTGATGCGAATTTCTTTCCTTTGATCCAGTTCAACGACCAGGTCTTTACACTTAGCTACAGGAGCCTCATTATCCGGATCACAGGTATTGGACTGGCAGTAGCCGTAAGGATCAGTAACCTTTACTTTAGTCGTACAGGTAGCTTTGTTGTTCGCTTTGTCCTTTACGGTAAGCGTTACCCGTTGGGTTCCGAGGTCGTCACAAGTAAATCTGGTTTTGTCGAGAGAAAGCCATACTTCGCTGCAATCGTCTTTTGAGCCGTTATTGACATCAAAGACGCTGATGTTTTTAATGCCATCCTCACCCAGTTTTACAGTAATTTCCTCCTTACATTCCGCCCAGGGCTTGCTGTGGTCAGGATCGCAAGGGTCGGAGCACTTTTTGTATGGGTCGGTCACCTTTACGAAGGTGTAGCAGTGATCACTATTACCTGCTTTATCTTTGGCGGTCAGTTTAACGGTATTCCAGCCTAGGTCATCACAGTCAAACTTGTTCTTGCTCAGGGAAAGCCAAACCTCGCCACAGTTGTCATAAGAACCGTTATCAATATCCTTACTGTCGATATATGCTACCGCGCCATCGCCTAATTTGACATCTACCACTGCCTTACACTTGGCTTTTGGAGCTTCCTCGTCATTCTTGCAAGGATCATAACAATAGTTATGTGGGTCGGTGACCATTACTTTCGTGGTGCAATAAGCTTTGTTGCCCTTCTTGTCTTTGACCGTCAGGGTTACGGTATTCCATCCCAGGTCATCGCAGTCGAACTTGCTCTTGTCGATAGACAGGGATACTTCGCTGCAATCGTCCTTGGAGCCATTATCGATCTCAGAAGGCCAGATCTCCACTTTTTTGTCTTTGTCCAACTTGACGGTGATCTTTTCTTTACACTCTGCCCAGGGGGCGGTTTCGTCAGGATCGCAAGGATCGTGGCAGTAGTTATACGGATCGGTGACTTTCACTTTGGTGGTGCAGTAGGCTTTGTTACCTTTTTTGTCCTTGACGGTCAGCGTGACGGTATTCCAGCCGAGGTCACTGCAATAGAATTTGCTCTTGTCGATGGACATAGTGACTTCGCTGCAATCGTCTTTGGAGCCGTTATCGATCTCAGAGGTCCAGATCTCCACTTTTTTATCTTTGTCTAGCTTGACGATGATCTGGTCTTTACACTTTGCCCAGGGGGCGGTTTCGTCAGGATCGCAAGGATCGTAGCAGTAGTTATACGGATCGGTGACTTTCACTTTGGTGGTGCAGTAGGCTTTGTTACCTTTTTTGTCCTTGACGGTCAGCGTGACGGTATTCCAGCCGAGGTCACTGCAATAGAATTTGCTTTTGTCGATGTACATAGTGACTTCGCTGCAATCGTCTTTGGAGCCGTTGTCGATCTCAGAAGGCCAGATCTCGACCTTTTTGTCTTTATCCAGCTTGACGATGATCTGGTCTTTACACTCTGCCCAGGGGGCGGTTTCGTCAGGATCGCAAGGATCGTAGCAGTATTTGTATGGATCGCTCACTTTCACCTTAGTAGTGCAATAGGCTTTGTTGCCTTTCTTATCTTTAACGGTGAGGGTGACGGTATTCCAGCCCAGGTCATCGCAGGTAAACTTAGTCTTGTCGATAGACAGGCGCACCTCGCCGCATTCGTCATAAGAACCGTTGTCGATCTCGCTGGTCCATATTTCCTGCATTCCGCCTTCGCCGAGTTTGACGTATAAGTCGTCTTTACATTTCGCGATGGGCGCTGTTTCATCCGGTTCGCAAGGATCGTAGCAGTAATTGTAAGGATCGGTGACTTTTACTTTGGCATAGCATTGAGCTTGATTGCCGGCTTTATCCTTGACAGTTAGCGTAACGGTATTCCAGCCCAGGTCGCCACAATCGAATTTGGTTTTACTCAACCACAAGTCTACATCCCCGCATTCATCATAGGAGCCGTTATCGATCTCGGAGGTCCAGATCTCCACCATTTTATTGCTGCCTAGTTTGACGGTGATGTCTTTACATTCGGCCACAGGCGGCTCTTTGTCATCCTCGCAGGTATTACATTCGTTGATGATCTTGACATGATGACAAACCCCGAACTCGTCCAGGTAGTCTTCTGTTTCGGGATCGCCGTCATCACAAACGATCTTTTCGTTAATGCAGGTTCCATTTTCATCAACATAATCCCGGGTGGTGGGATCGCTGTCGTCACAACTAAATGGAATGTGGTGACAATCTCCATTGTAATCAACGATGTCCAGTGTACTGGGGTCATCATCGTTACAGGGAGGAGGATCCTGACATTCTTTTGTGGAAGGAATGGTCAGGGTAATGGTGGTAGGTTCGCCCTCCTTGCAAACCCTCTGGATATAAAAGCAGTTGCCTTCTCCGTCCACCAGGTCGATAGTATTGGGATCCCCGTCGTCGCAGGGGTTGCTGTTTTGTGCCTGTCCCAGCAATGGGAACAATAGCAGTAGCAGCACCCAGAAAAAATTTGGTGTAAAACATTTTGTCTTCATTGGAAATGAATTTTTTGAGCATACCTATCCCTCTAAAAAGCAAGGGTCGCTTTTTTGTAATTAAAAAAGTCAGCAATTTAGAGTAGATTGGATTACTGATTATTAATAAAACAAACCATTTCAACCCTGATGAAGTCCGCCAGGACCCTCAGGTGGGTATAGATGTCGTTCTTTCAGTAGTTTGTGTTGATTGTAAGGGTGTTCAAGCCTGAACCGGATAGCTCATAGTATTGTGAACGCGTCGCGAATTGATGGCACACAAGGTTTGAGGCTGGCCCGAAAAACATCGGCAGCCAATAACCATTAAAAACATGCCCGGCGAAATCGCCTGGGGGAACCTTGCAGAGGGGGGTGGTGAGCAAGACAAGGCGCTTACGGCCTTGCCATTGCTCTGTTCATGGGATTATGAAAAGCTGCCGGAGTATAAAACCGGCAGCTTGGATAAAAGAGTGTTTTGGGATGTTTACCGCTTTAATAACTTATCGTTTATCACTATTCCCTGAATCTTAACGCGGATCAGGTACATGCCTGAAGGCAGATCAGAGATGTTGATTTCATGTACATTATTAAATGTTTGCAATACCTGCCGACCTTGAAGGTCGAACAACCGCACTTCGTCCGCCGGTGCGTTTAACACATTAGAAAAATGGAGTACGTCACCCGCAGGCATAGGAAACATATGGAATGAACGGAGAATAGTGTAGGGGTCATCAATGCTTGCTACCTTGATCTCCGTACTTTTAGTATTCAACGGCACCGGCCCCGCATTTAAACTGATGCCCAGCGGCTCTGCCGTTTCCATTCTCGTATCTACTATTCCTGCAATATCTGCAATAATGCCTTTTATATAAGCTACCGGTCCATAGCCGGAGACGTCATTTTGATCGTTTCTCGTCATCCCGATCTCAATACGGCCTTCTTCATAAATCTTATCCAGCGTAAGGACATTTACATCTTCTTGCCCAAACCAACTGGTTGGATAATGAACCTGTACTTTTTCAGGATTGATGAAGTTGGGATCAAAATTGATGCTAAAAGAAAATCCATATATGTCCCTCACCGGATTGTCTTCAGTGCCCAAAATGATCGGAATGGTAAAGGTGCTGCCTGCTTCTAATTCACCTTCCTCAGGCAAGTCCACAAAAATAGATGGATCATAATCTGTGCCGGGCAGAGGGCCGCGATCCAGCAGAGGGCCGCTGGTCAGTCCGTAATTGCGGACAATCACTGCTTTGTCGCGAATGTCAATGACACCATCTCCATTACAATCGGCATGTTTAAAGTTGATGTCATCCTGGAATTTTCTTGACCAGGGGGTAGAGGGTATACCTTCCCAAACAGCCCCGAATGACCCGCGTTGCGGTCCGCGTTCTCCATAACCAAGCCCTATGTAGATAATATCGCGATGGTTCGCAATGCGGTCCCTGTTGGCGTCACCTGGCCATACTTTTATTTCCGGACATTCTGGTATCTCCACCCGGAAAGGATAAGCACAGCCGGCAGTTAGATTTTTGATCTCAAAAAGAAGAATGCTCGTGCCTTCATCATCCGCTGCACCTTTGACAGATACCGGACCTATCCTGACAGGGAGTTGGTTGACTGCAAAAGAACCGAATATTTCATTTTTACCGCTTACATAGAAGCTGTCGTTCAGTTCAACCGTTTCGTCTGGGATGAAATCCAGCGTAAAAAAGAAGTCGTCATCCTCCTCTTCCAGGCAGTCATCCGCCTTGGCGCTAAGCTCTGTTATCGGACACGATTCCAGGCAATCGGGAACCTTAACTTCAATGCGTTCGCAACAATTGGGACGGTCATTAATACAGGCTTCGAGGACTATCACTGATTCACCTTCCGGAGCAGCTACATCCACCTGTACCGGTACATCATTTAATTTGAAATAACCGATGAAACCATTTGGTCCGTATAAGTCGAAGTAATCGTTTCCGGGGTTTTCGGCTTTCAGGCTTACCTGGAAGGTGTAGGTGCCATCTCCATTACAATGGAGCCCTTTTGCGCTGAAAGCGGTGATCTCACAGCGATCTTCACAATATGGCGGTTCGAATAGTTTTCTTTTCCAGCAGTCCTCCCGGCCTCGCTGATCAATGGAAATGGATAGGTCGCCTGCGTCAGGGGCTACCGGGCCCACGCTGACCGGGAAGTCGGCAACGCTGTATACACCGAAGAAGCGGTCGTATACATATACTCCATATTGCTCGTCTCCATTCAGTTGATCAGCGTCCAGCACCGGCTGGATGGTCAGATACAATTCACCTGCTGCATTGCAGGAGTCGACCTTCATACGAATATCTTCTATGGCGCAGCTGAAAGGCGCACAGCCTTCCAGTTTGACCTGAGTAGTCAGTCGGCAGGATTGGGCGGCCGTGTCGTCTGCTGCTTTTATCACCCGAATTACATAAGCGCCGTTGCCGGGGCGAACATCGAAAGGACCGACTTTGACCGGAAATTCTTTTTGTGCATAAGCGCCGACCCGGCGACTGCCGAAATAAACGTCGTATTTATCGTCTTCATCATCATCCGTATCATCGAATTCAGGATGAACTTTAATATAAAATATCTCATTGGGCGTGCAATCGACGGCTTCAGCATACAAATTCTTCAGGTCGCAATCATCGTCATTATCACAATCGGGTAGCTCTGCTTTTGTTTCGATACAACAATCAGGAACGTTCAGCGCGCATGCATAGAAGACCGGCAATTCTGCAGCATCAGGGAGCCTGACCTCGAATTCCATAGGGAAGTCACCAGCCGGGGCCACTCCCAGGGATTGGTGTTGTGTGCTTATTTCTATAAGTTGATCCTGGGGACCATCGAACCAAATGTCGACTTTGTAAATGTAGGTACCTTGCGTGGTACAGTCGACAGGCTTGACGATCAATTCGCTGATCAGACAGCCTGGCTCGCAGTCCACCGGATCTAACTCAATAAAAGCATTACAATTTGTGGGATCAAATAAATCTATTAGTAGCAGGTCTATGTCTGAGCCAGTACCGGCTTTAAAAGGACCTAGTTTTTGTTCGTTTTCTGCATAACTAAAGGGGCCGAATACCTCTCCGTTAACGAAAGCAAGGTAAACACCTTCAGCCGTCGAAGGCGTCCGGAAAGCAAACTTGACATAAAATTGCCCCTGTTCATCACAGTCGGAAGTCCAAGCCTGAAGCGCCTGGAAATTACAATTGGGGTCGCAGTCCACCGGAATGATCCTGGTCTCATTACCACAATCCTTTTCGGCGTCCTTTACCCAAACCGGGATAGCAGCATTGCTTTCGCCCTGGAAAGGACCGATGGTGACGGGAAGCTCATCATAGCCGTATTTCAGAGTGTCCTGCCGGGTCAGTACATAAAAAGAATCACTGACATTGCGGTATCTGAAGGTCAGGTCGACCATGAAGGTGCCGTCATCATTACAGGGATGGGCCTCGGTGACCAACTCTCCGATCAGGCAGGAAGATGGGCAATCTACCGGCCCTAGTCTTACTTTGCCACTGCATTCAGGGTTGTTGCTGTCAAAAATCTCCCAGTAGATCTCTTCGTCTGTATAAGCACTGAAGGGGCCTAATTTGATCGGCAATTCGTCGTAGCCCACCTTTTTGAGCTCATTACCGTTTTGCCAGAGTACGAAGTAATCGCTGACATTTTCATAGTCGAAATCCAGATAGGCGTAAAAATTGCCGTTTTCATCACATTCACCTGGTTTTACTTCCAGCTTGCTGATGGAACAATCCAGACGACAATCGAGGCGATACGACCGCTCAATGCAACAATCTCCGGTGTTGTTCGCGCAAACTTTAATTTTATAGGAAATGTCATTTTTGTCTTCATTGTAAGGGATCTTTACCTGTACAGGAAGGTCCTGATAATTGAATGCTTGTGTACGGCCATCTTCCGTGTAAAGCGTAAATGAGCCTTCAATAGTGGTGTCTCTGTCAAGGTCGAAAGTTAAAATATGGTAACCCTCATTGGTGCATACAGTATCGACGATATGAATCCGACGGATGGGACACGGCTCCGGACAATCGTAGGACTGCAATACGGCTTTATTGCCACAATTGGGATTTTCGGCATCCACAACTGACAGGACGATGCCATTGGCGCCCGGAACAGGGTTGTCGAACGGCCCCAATTTTATGGGCAGCCATTTGTAATGGAATGTTCCCAGGTTTTGGTCTCGGTAAAACACATAGAAAGAATCAGCCCGTTCGCCCTGATGGTCAAAGTCCAGCTGGACGTATAATCTGCCTTCTTCATCGCAATCTACTGTTTTGAGTTGAAGGTCGCCGATAACACATGGGCCGCAGGATACGTGATAAGTCTTGCTGAGGCAGCACTCATCCCGTTCTTTATCACAGACTTTAATTTTATAGGAAGTATCGTTTGTATCGCTATTGTTGGGTAATTTTACGGTTACCGGAAGGTCGCTGTAATTGTATTCCAGGGAGTCTCCGTTTTCGACCAGCAGGTAGAAAGAGCCGCTATGAGCGGTATCTCTGCTCAGGTCAAAGGTAAGCAGGTGAAACCCGTCTTCCTCACTGCAGTTGGCATCTAGGATTTCGATACTGCTGACAGGGCAGGGTTCAGGGCAGCGAACCGGTTCTTTCAGTTTTGCTTCGACCGCACAATCGGGGTTTCCGGCATCCTGGATGATCCAGGATAAATCTTCACCGCCGTTATAACCTTTATAGGGGCCTAGTTTTACGGGCAGCCATTTGTAATTGAAGCGGCCGATGCTGTCTCCGTTTTGATAGACATAAAAAGAATCGGCCGTGCCCTCGTATTTAAAGTCGAGGTTGACATAAAACTCACCCTGATCGTTGCAATCCGTTGGATATAGTTCTACCTCTGAAATAAGGCAGGGATCCTCCGGATTAATACAGAGGTTGTCAGCAAACATAGACATTCCGCCCAAGAGCAGGCTCTTAATGTTTCCTTCGAAAATCAGCGTGTTTACAGTGGAGTCCCCGTTGCTCGGTTTCACTGTCAAAGTAACCTCCGGGCCAATGGAATACTTTTCAGGAGATAGGTTAAGGAGCAAGAGAGGTTGTCCCCCATTGGCGGAAACATTGACCGGCCCCTCTATGAGGCGGACGTCTATGGAAACTTTCTCCACTGGCTCGGAGTATTGACTGAAGTCAACTCCAGTGCTAATGGCTTTAAAAAAGAGAGATTGCCCTTCACTGGACGGATTGATAAGTGTGTCGGATTCTACTACAGCCAAATCACCGAATAGGGTGGTCCAGAATAAAGTAGGCATCTCCAGTAAATAAAAATCTAATTCACCTATAGAAAAAACCTGGTCGCCCGGTGAGTATTGGGTGGAAGCGCCGAAAATTCCGGCTTCTACTTCTTCAAAGCCGATGCAATCGCCCGGCGCAGGAGGGCAATCAGATTTGTCTACAAAGGTGCTTACACAACAGTTGGCCTTTTTCTTGTCGCAGGCCGCCACTTCAAAGTGGAGCGCATCTGTGAATATCAGTACGTTAGATAATTGAACCGGGAGGTCGTTGTAGGCAAAAGAACCATAATTCGTCCCTTCAATAATCAGTTGGAAAGAATCCCGCTGGTGGTAGTCATCATCGTCGTCATCGTCATCATCATCATCCATTGTAAGATGGAGGTCTACGAGCAGGTCGTACCCTCCCTCGTCGGTGCATTTGGTGATCTGTACTTTTACTTCTTCGATAGGGCAATCATCATCGTCCTCATCATCGCGTTCTTCGGTTTCGTAGCAGATGTTGTTGATGCCCATTTCCTGGCCGCCGATGAGGAGAGAAGTGATGTTTCCGGAAATACAAAGCTGTCCGGACGGAAAATCCGTGCCGGAAAAACCTTCGACGGAAACGGAAACTTCATCTCCAAACGGGCTTTCATCAAATTGCTGAAGTTCCAGCAGGTTATTGAGGTTCAATATAGGAGATCCGTTGATCGCAATGTTGACTTCACCGCCGCCATCATAGAAGTCAAAACAAGCTTTGGTGAGCTTTTCCTTTGCGGATATAAATTCAAACCGGGCGTTGATGTTGCTGGGGACGGCGAGTACGGCATTGTCCAAAAGGTCGCCGAAGAAATCATTGGTCAGGTAAATGTTCTCATAGCCCTTTGAGCCGTCATTGTAAAGAAAAGAATCCAGGCTTATGGTAAAGGAAGATTCAGAGAAGATGATTTCTCCGGAGGGGGTGTTGGTGGCCTTACCGATGACAAGGGTGGAATCAGGATAAAGTTCCTCAAGGTCGAAACATTGTTCGGTATCCTGAGCGAAGCCACACGAAAAAACAAAGATAAGGTAGAATAATGTTAATATCGGCCTTTGATAATATGTGTTCATGGTCGGCTTCATCTGGTAATTTTGATTAAAATTTCCATTCACAGTACAAATATGATTGATATATTGCTGGAATTAAAGTATTTTAAATAGGAAAAATTGGAGGTGAATTGTGCTTTAGGAGTAGAGATTTTGTTTTATACTGTTAATTATCAATTTTTTGTGACAATAATAAATTGCATTAAAATTGAGGCTTATGCTGGGTATTAAGCTAAAACAAATATTAAAAAAGTTTGATAAGAGAGAGATGACTCGTTTTTGTGAATTTGTTCACTCTCCTTACCACAACAAGCACGAAAAGGTAAAAGTGCTGGTGAGTGTGCTAAGTGACTCATTTCCAGATTTTAGTGAGGATGACTGTTCTCCGGAGCGACTTTTTTCCGTGCTTTATCCGGGAGCATCTTTCGAGAAAAATAAATTAGCGGTGGTTTTTACGTATACGCAACGATTACTGGAGGATTTTCTAAGCATTGAGCAGTTTCAGCAAAAAGACAATCTGAAGGCTGTTCTATTGCTAGAAAACCTGCGGCAAAAGAAGCTTAATCCTTTGTACGAGAAACAGTTAAAAAAGGTTACAAGAGGGGTTAAGCGGCAGGCTTTCAGAAACGAAGTCCCTTTAGCTGATTACTATTTGCTTTCAGCGGAAAAGTTTGAATATTTTGACAGCATCGAAAAAAGGCAGCGGGATTTTTCTTTTGAGGAAAAGCAGGATGCTCTGGATTATTTTTACCTCTCTGAAAAATTCAAAGACGCCTGTGAGTATCAGATGCGCAAAAAAATCCTGAATGTATCCCATCGGGCGAGGTTACTGGGCGGCGCCATAGAGGAGATTGAAATGCACGAATCAGAATACAAACGCATTCCGGGTATTTATATGTATTATAAGTTTTACCTGATGCTCAGCAAGGAACAAGAGCTCCAATACTACTTCGACGCCTTCCGGTTCCTGCGTGAGAACGAAAGCTCTTTTTCCCGAATGGAATTAATCCTGTTGTATAACTATCTTCAAAACTATTGTATTGAAAAAATTAACGAGGGGCAGGCTGATTTTCTACAGGAAGTATTCAAGCTTTATCAGTCTCAGCTTCAAAATGGTTTACTGATCGAGAACGGCTATCTTTCCGAATGGCATTACAAAAACATTGTCACCACCGGCATTCGCCTCGATGAGCTGGATTGGGTAGTGAACTTCATAAGGCAGTATAAAAAACGACTGCATCCTCAATCCCAGGAAAATGCCTACCGTTTTAACTTGGCTTCTTATTACCATGCCAGTGGCCAATACGATCAGGTGCTCGAATTACTGATCAAAGTAGAATACAGCGATCAGCGATATAATCTTGGGGCAAAAGCCCTGTTGCTGCGGACGTATTACGAAATTGACGAACTCGACCCTCTGATTTCGCTGACAGACTCTTTCCGCCAGTACTTGCTGCGCAACAAGCTGATGTCCGACAGCATGCGCAAGGGGTACTACAATTTGTTCAAACTGACTAAACGTTGTGCCCTGATCCGTTCTAACCGTTCTTTTTACAATCAGGAACGCTTCCATAAAGAACTGAAACAACTGGAAAGGGCCCTGAGTAATACACCGGTCATCTTCAACCGCTCCTGGCTGGAAGGGAAAGTGGCCTTATTGAGAAAAGCAAATATTTAATGCGTCATTACTTCCCCAAAATCAAGGATGATTCCTATTTCTTTATTTTAGTCGTATCACTAATAAACTTTCCCAAACAGGAAAAACTTTTACTTCTTCTTCGCCCTCATTGAATTCTGACAACAGCTGTCTTTTCAAAGCAGGTAAGGTCGAAAAACTCTCAGACTCATCCTTCCATTCAGCATCCGGCGTCAGCAATTGCGTTTCTTCGGTAATGATGAAGTACTGCTCCAGGTCATCCACCCGGAAATATCTCTGCCGGGCTTCATCTCCATCGGTGGGATCATGAACGATGAGGTAATTGGGTTTTTCGATGCCATGTTTATTTTTCCCATAGCCGACGAGGGTACCCCATTGTTCGCCTTTTTTGATCAGGTTTTTGCCGTCAGCGGAGGCTTGATAGAGCCCCCAGCGAACCATAGCGATGGAGGGGCCGGTTAGGCCTTCGCGGGCTTTTTGAAGGGGTATTTCCACCAGGCTGTCCTGCACGTTCAGGACTTTGCGCAGGCCTTCGGTTATTTTTTGAGGCTGAAAATCGTGAATGTCGTAATATTCAATTTTTTTAATATCGTAATTGCCACTAATGTACTTTCCTAACCCATTGATGATGCTGTGAATTCCGGCCTGGCTGGGAAGCATCGTTTTCATGTGGTTGGCGTCGGCCAGTTTACGGGCGATGGCTGTTGTGGCTGTTGTAGTTTTTCCGAGTCGCAATTTAGGATAGCCGTGATCGGCCAGCCAGGACAGGCCGTTTGCAGCGGCGAAAGCAGGGCTGTTGTCCAGGATGGTTTCGTCACCTTTTAGGGTTAGCTGTAAAGAGGCTACATCTGTATCAGGAGTCTTTTCGACCCTGGCCAGGCTGTAGGGGGGAGCAAAAATGCGGTGTTCGCCCCTGGTGAACTCCAGATCCACCACTTTGTAGGTTTCGCCGAGGAAGGACTGAACATGCAGCAGGCTTTCCCAGTCGAGCTGGTATTGTAGTTCCGCAGCTCCGCTTTTCTTCTGATAGAGGCAAAAATATTGAGGAATTCCCTGCCAGGATTGGATCTCGAGGTCAACCGGTTGATAGCCGCTCTTCATTCGCTTGTTCCGGTCTTCATTGAAGGCGGCTTCATTGGCAAAATGAGTGAAGTGGGTTCTTTCGTCGGGCATGCCCTTGTGATAGAGCATAAAATAAGAAAGCCGGCCATCGGCTTCTTCTACAGCCTGGATCTGCTTTAAATGGAGATTAAGCTTAGCCATCTCGTTATAGTGAAACTCGACGCTTTTCAGATCGTTCAATTTCCAGACATTGTGTGGCTGCCGTTTATTTTTCCAGCTTCCGACAAACTGCTGTTGCCCGTCTGCAGGAGAGTAGATCAGCAGATGACTTAACAACCAGCCTTCTTTGATCTTTTCCTTTTTCAGTTCCTGGAAAGTTTCCCAGGAATCAGCTTCAGCCAGGATAGAGCTGTGGCCTGTCTGACGCCAAATGGCCCAGAATTTGCCTTCATGGTACTCGAGGTCCGTAAGTTCAAACCCCTGCACTGTTAAAGAGTCGTTCTGTTTTTTGACCTCTTCGAATGGAACGGAATATAAATAGAGCAGCTCGGCTTCTGTCTGTTGTAAAATAGCCGAAAAGGCCGTCTGACAAATGAGCTGGTTAGTCAAAAAGATGCAAATCAGGATGATCGTTATTCTCATAGCACCATCTAATGTTTTAGAAAGTAGAGTGTTGATCCGCTACCGTAAATGAAACAATCGTTTTAAAAAAAGAGGTACAATTGGGTCAATAAGACTTGATTTGTTTAAGCGAATAACGATTTTTTGACGAATAACAGAACAAAAAGACACATTAGAGGGGGGATATTTGGTCTTTTCCCTACTTTTTGATCGTGAACCTTTAGTATGTTTGTTACTCCGAAGATACAAAGAAATAACGGAGAATTGCAATACCAAGTTGTGCAAGCCGCGAAAAAAAGTAAAATAGTATAATGCGTACGATAACTAAAGCACCCGAAAGTGTGGTTAGTAACGGTCGATTCAACATAGGGTCTTACAATGAGCCGATCCGCAAAGTTAATATGCTGGACGCCCAAATTAAAGTTCCGCTTTTTAAGTCTTTTCAGCTTCGGGAGTGGCAGGCTTTCCAGATCCTGACTACCGGTCATTTTTTCTTTGTTGCTTTATATAATACCAAAAAGATCGGTCTTGTTCAGTTTATTCATTATGACATCCAGAATAACATCAAGAACCGCTTCGAGCGAAAAGTATTGCCTCATGACCTTCGCCTGCCCAACGGCTTGTTCAATACCAAGGCCTGGTATCGCTCTTCCGATTGTTATATTCGCATAGATCATGATGTGGAGGGCAAACGCCTAGTTATGGAAGTCGATATCCGGCAGCGCAAAAAATTCCCTGCTGTATACGCGCACTTTCTGGCCCTCCATGATGTAGAAGCTTATCAGCCGATGGTGGTCGTACTGCCCTTCTCTGATAACCAGGCCATGTATTCCCATAAGTGTCTCATGCCGGTGGAAGGAGAGGTGATGATGGGGATCGATAGCTTTTCCTTGCACCATAGTAAGTCCAGCCTCATCCTCGATGACCACAAAGGCTATTATCCTTATGTGACGAAATATGACTGGGTGACCGGGCTTGGGTTTACCGGAAAAGACGAAAGAATAGGATTTAATCTGACTGATAACCAGGTCAAAGATCAGGAACGGTACAACGAAAACGTACTTTGGCTGGATGGAGATCTGCATCCCCTGCCTCCGGTCAGCTTCAGCCGCCCGCAGGGGCCTAAAGGGCAATGGCTGGTCAAAGATGTCGAAGGAAGGGTCGATCTGACCTTTTTACCCATAACTCATACCAGCCTGAAGATGAATCTTTTATTGCTGAAAAGTAAATATGAAGGACCCTATGGCTACTTCAACGGATATCTGAAAAAAACGGATGGAGAAAAAGTGGAGATCAATAATCTTTTTGGCGTGGGAGAGGATTTTTACCTGAGGTCTTAATATTTTAACGTGAGTTCGGAGATTCCCAAGGCCCCAGAGGTGCAAAATGTTGGTAGAAAAAATTGAAATTAAAGAATAACGTGCCGTAGGTACGTCATATATTCCGTACCTACGGCACGGGTTTTTGTTGTTGCCCCTTTTTTCTACCAACATTCAGCCCCTAACGGGGCTAGTTGGCTGATTACCAAAAGGGAAATCTCCGAAATTATGTTATTTTAACTATTTTATTGGGGTTGTAATGGAGAAGCAGTTTGGTTCATGTTCTCATTTGTCAGAAGGATTTCGAACGACTCTGATTCTGCATCAGTAGAATTTTCATCCTCTTTCGTCGAAGAGGCTGCAACCAAAATGGCGGATCGGTCCTCTTAAGGCAAGTAGTCTATTGATTTATTGAAGTTGTTTTTTCGCTTCCAGCAGGAAACTTTAAACAACTTCAAAAAGAGCTTTCGGTTTGCTATTGCGGCCAGGCGGCTTTCAAAATTGCCTTACTAAGGTGATCTTCGAAACGACCTGTTGTTCTTGGAACGATTCAAAAGAGCTATTCATTTGAGTGTCATTAAAAACCAAATAAACAAAGGAAAGGGGAAGATACTCCCAGCTGGCCCGAACATTCCAACGCCCTTGCTCATCGAAACTATTGTACTGATAAAAAGCGGATAGCTGTATCCGGGGGTTCAAGGCGAACCTGGAGCCTAGGGTAATGAGATGGGTCGATAAATCCTGTTCTTTTATTCCAACGTTTCGAATATCATTAAACTCATAATCAATCGTAACTGCTGCATGGGGAATAGGAGCTAATCTTCCTGAGAATTCTACCGTATTCCGGGTTCCATTGTAAAAGCGACCAAAGTTGTATTGAAATCTAGCAGACCATTTTTTCGACTGGTCCGTATTGTATCGAATCAGATACCGAGTGTAGAAATAATCATTCTTGGCGATTTGCAAACCTAAAGGAGCAAAGTCAAAATTGATGTTTTGCCAGGTAGGAGTGAAAGCGATTTCCAGAAAACTATCATCCTTAAACCATGTAAAAATAGGGAAAATATAGAGGCTTGCTTGCTGGAAACTCGAAGGATCAGTAGCGTCATGATTATAGTTTACAAAAATACCAGGGTCCCAGCGCCTGATCCAACTGGTATTTTTCGGTCGCCAGATGTAGTAACCACCCGGATTATGCCGAATAACGTTAGTTTGTCTGACAAAACCTATTCCTGGATTATAGTTTTCATCAGTGAATTCTGTCACCCATCCATAATAGAATTTATTGGTGGTATTTCCGGTAAATATTCTACCTGCAAAACCTGTTTTTCCCGTTTTTTCATCGATAGAGGTACTTAACAGATATTGAATATCCCACTGGCTGGTCGGTCTGATCTGACCGTCAATAGTCAGCGTTGTATTGTTATTACTTTCCACCCCCAATTCTTTGTTTTTCTCGTCTAGACGGTGAGTGACCATTAGTCCAACATTGTTTTCCCTGCCATAATTTCTTAGATATCTGGCCACCCCAAAATTAGAGACGGGAGTATTTTCGGTTGAGCCTTGTCGGACAAATAGTCCGGCGATGGCTTGCTTTTCCGTACGTTGAGTAAACCTTGCTCCCGCTTCAATGGGAGCGGGCTCGGTATTGAAACTACCCTGCAGCCCAATTCGTCTACTAAAAAAAGGGCGAATTGATTGTTGTAAACCACCGGCCCATATTCCTGAATTTTCAAGAAAAAATTGTCTTTGTTCTGGAAAAAAAATATTGAATCTTTCCAGGTTGTTTACCGCTCTATCCACGTCAGCCTGGGCAAAATCGGTATTAAAAGTCAAATCCAAAACAGAGTTGGGATTTACGGCCCATTTGATATCTCCTCCCAATTTGATATCTCTTTTTGTAGTAGTGGTCTTATCTTCCTTTATCTGATCATATTGATAAAGAGTATATGGCTCGATCCGTATGTTTGAAGACGGAGGAGGCACCTCTATGCCAACGAGCCTGGCAGCGTAGGTCATCCGATAGGGCGTAAAAGATTGTGGAATGGCAGGAAAAGTGGATACTTCTATATCTCGCCTGGCATATCTCACCAAGGTAACGCCCCATTCAACAGGTTCTCCTTCCTGGGGTTTATCATAGCGCAAGGTTTTAAAAGGAATGGTAAATTCTGCTGTATAGCCCTTTTCTGTTCGTTGGGTTCTGACCATCCATAAGGTATTCCAGCCACTATCAAAGCTGTTTCCATTAAAATTTTGAAAATCCCTTTGATTACCGTAAGGCGTTGTCTGAAAAGCCTGTGCGTACTGCTTCAGGTTTTGAGGATCGAGCGCAATTCCGAAGATGTCGTTTTCTCCCCAACTAAAATCACGTCGCAGGTCTTGTACTCTAATTCCTTTTAATCCCAAAGAGTCTTTACAAAATGCACCTACATAAAGGAATTTGTCATCGTAAAGGAATTTGACTTCTGTTTCATAACGAATCGGACCTCCCTGACGGGGTTCTCTTCTAAAAAAGCTAGACACAGAAGTAGCCAACCCCCAATCATTTTCTTCGAGCTTTCCATCAATGTTAAGTGGCTGAGTGATCCTTTTAACACTGATAACGGGAGGATTTTCTAATGGTGGAAAATTACCAGTAAAATCATTTTGGCTCGTGGCAGTTAGGGACAACAATAAGCAGGAGAAAATGAATATGGGTTTCATGATCCTTCAGGCGTTAAACAGGTTACGGGTGATTCGTCACAAAAAATACTTGCAACAATGTTTCAAAAAAATCTTAGAAAATGCAACTTGTTCGCCATGATTTTAGATCCTAAAGCCTGGGAATAGGCCATTCGTCGGGATATCCCTGTTTGCGAAGGTCAGTGCCAATTTCTTCATCTGTGGATAAGCAATTATCTAGATCGGTTCGAATTTTCGCTTCATCCATATCTTGCCCAATGAAGACAATTTCATTTTTTCTGTCACCAAAAGTCTTGTCCCAGCCCAATTCTATTATTTTTTGATTTTCAACAAAAACAGCATATCGAATGCGCTTTTCGTAGGGCATGCTGCTCCACCAAATTCCAGCGCTATCAGCGCGAAGGGATCCACCAGCCTGGCTCCACACCAATGCTTGCTCAGGTCTTGAGATCAACCAAAACAAGCCTTTACTGCGGATAATAGTGCTCGGAAAATGATTTTCGATATAGTTCCAAAAACGCACAGGGTCGAAGGGTTTTTTCGAGCGATAAACAAAAGAGCCGATGCCATACTCTTCCGTTTCAGGAGTGTGCTCGCCTTTGTTTAACTCTTCGATCCAGCCGGCACTTTGCTCCGCTTCCTCGAAGTTAAAGAGGCCGGTATTGAGTATTTCCTTGGGATTTACCTTGCTGAATGAAGACTCAAGGATTTTTGCTCCAGGATTAAGTTTTTTAATCGCGGCTTTCAAAATACCTATAGTATCTTTATTGACCAGGTCCGTTTTATTTAAAATAATTACGTTGGCAAACTCGATCTGGTCAGTCAATAGGTTGACAATAGTACGGTAGTCTCCGTCTATGTCGGTCAGCTTTCTGTCTGCAAGCGTTTCGGGGCTGCCAAAGTCTTTAAAAAAGTTGAAAGCATCTACTACGGTAACCATGGTGTCGACATAGCTAAATTTAGAAAGATCTATGCCTTGGTTTTTGTCTACGAAGCTGAAAGTCTGTGCCACCGGTACAGGCTCGCTAATACCTGTACTTTCGATCAATAAATAATCAAAGCGATTTTCTTTGGCCAGGCGTTCGACTTCTACCATCAAATCCTCTCGAAGGGTGCAGCAAATACAGCCGTTGCTCATTTCGACCAACTTCTCTTCGGTTCGAGAGAGCGTATTTTCACTCTTCACCAATTCTGCGTCTACGTTGACCTCGCTCATGTCATTCACAATTACGGCCACTTTAAGCCCTTCCTTGTTATGCAGAACATGGTTGAGAAGGGTGGTCTTTCCAGCCCCTAGGAAGCCGGAGAGTACGGTTACAGGGAGTTTTTTTAAGTTGTTCACTGATTAAATAGTTTATTTCAGTGCCACTGGTATTTGAAGTGAACTAGATGTCACTTTCCACATTGTTGACACATCGGGTAAAAGTATATTAAGTTTTATTCGGGGGGGTATTACACTCCTCATCCTTACAATTGCAATACTTTCTATTATAAAGATGAAACAATACCAGGCTTAGAGTAGGAATGTAAATCAGTTCTTCAACAAGGTGAAAACCTTCAAATTTCTCGTTGAGAATGATTAGTGCCAGGAAAATCCAACTTGCGGATAAGGCATACTTGATCCATTGTTTGGAAGTATTTTTAACCGCCCAGTATACAGCAAAGAGGGAAACAATGAGCATTAGCACGTCTATCAAGTTCCACCATGAAGGACTCTCAGCATGATGAACGACAGATCCCGCCTGTGCAATAAATAAAAAAGGAGTAGCCAGACAATGGAGTAAACATAAGCCGCTTGCTGCCGCCCCTACAATGTCGGTTTCCTTTTGTAATATTTGAAGCTTCAGCATTTGTTTTCTATTTAGTATTACTTAATTTTTCTTTACTTAGACATCGGTTCAGGAGCTTTTCTAAGCCCGCTCTTCTCAGATTTTTACCAATAAATACCACCGTACTTCTTCTTGTTTCTCCAGACTTCCAAGGACGATGAACTTCAAAATCCAATTGCTTACCAACAGACTGTGCCAGGTATTGATCATCCGAACCATCCAACCAAAAAAGCCCTTTCATTCTATATAAACCTTCGGATTGAAACATCAGGTAAACGAACAGATGGCGATCCAGAGAACTGGCGTCAAAGGGTTGGTCAAATAGGAAAGACTCAGAGGTGATTTCCTTTGTATGTTCGTGGTGATGGTGTGAATGTGGTTTCTGAACAGGAAAGCTATTCTCTTGCTCAGGTACTTTAATCATAGCATTCGATTGAAGAAATAGGTCCTCCAAACAGGATTCTTTACGGGCAAAATCAATGTTTGGAAAATCATGTTTATTACCAAGAACGATTTTAGCCAGAGGGTTGATTTGTGGCAGTGTTTCCAATAAAAAATTCACATATATTTCTGAGACCAAATCGGTTTTATTGATGAGCAAAACGTCACTGAATGCGATCTGACCTTTGGCTTCTTCGGTCTCCATCAGGTGATCCTCTATCATTTCAGCATCCACCAAACAAACGATGCCCTTGAGTGGAAACTGTTTTTTGACCATAGGATGAGCGATAAAAGGGTGTGCAAGTCCTGTGGGGTCAGCCACTCCGGTGGCTTCGATAATGATCTCATCAAATTCCTCTCTTCTATCAAATAGCTCATTTAGAATATCGTATAAATTGTCATTGAGCGTACAGCACAAACAGCCATTGTTCAATTCTACAATAGTATCGTCAGGGCGAACCACCAATTCACCATCAATGCCTTGTTCGCCGAACTCATTTTCGATGATGGCATAACGAATGTCCTTGTTTTTTTGAATGATGTGATTCAAAAAAGTAGTTTTTCCTACCCCTAAAAAACCTGTTAATATTGTTACAGGGAGTTTTTTTGTGTTATTCATATGTCTATAAGCTTAGCGAACCGTTCGTATCAATTCTCAGCAAAAGTCTTTTTTCACCACTTTCTTCGATGACTGGACTTCGATGGACAACAGGATTGGCTTCTGGATAAAGTGCTCCTTTCAAAATGAGGACATCACCGGTTCTCGCTTGTTGAATTTGACTTTCATCTATTACTATTCGCTTATTATTTCCACGAGCAACGAATGCCTTTTGGTTCACTATTTCATTGGGAAGCCATAAGGTGCCTGGCCCTATATAAGTACAAAGCAATCGCAATGTGTTGAGGTCAGTATGAAACCTTCGGCACATGTTGTTATTCACCGTGGTGAATAAGAGTCGAAATGATTCAATTCCGGCTATTTCCTTGAAGAGGTTCAATTGTTCCGAAATATCTTTCAGAAGATGAGGACAATTGGCTAAGTGGGTTTCGAAGTACTGTCGGAGAGCGCTGAAAATCTCCATTACTGTGCCGGAGGTTTTAAATTCTACTTTTGTTGTCACTATTTGAGCTAATTCCTTTTGTACAGAGGCTAGGTCTCGTTGGTAAATAGCAATGTTTTTTAACGGTTTATGAATGTCTTGTAAGACGATAGCCTGTTGACCTATGGCTGCATTTGAATAGGTGCTTGTTGATGTATGGTCCATAATTAAAGACGCGTTTTAAGCAGGATTTTGAACAAAGTAATAGCTTTTCTTTTGTTACAATATTGTTGCCATCAAATCCGAAGTTGAGGAAACCATTAAATCCACTTTCTCTCCATTCTTCCCATGCGCGTGTTGAACTCAACCTCGGGTTAACGTTTCTGAAATATCTGTCCGCGACGCCTGAATAGCCGGAATGATGGCGGCCAAAAAACCGATGGCAAGCGCTCCAATGAGCAAGTACCACTCCTGTATTAAAAACTGATAACCCGAAAAAGAGTAACGATAGGATTCTTTCATCGCTCTGGCTAGTATTTCCATACCCACATGGCTTAATGCAATGCCCATAATAAAACCAATTAGGGCAATTAAAAGGCCTTCCAGAATGATGAGCAGCAACAATTTACCTGGTCTTGCGCCCATGACACGCATAAGCGCAAGCTCGTATTTTCGCTCTTTCAGGGAGTTGTAGAGAGAAATGAAGACACTCAATCCTGAGACAAAAATGATGATGACTGCCAGGGCGCGCAGCGCCTGCTCTCCGGTATCCATCAGACTAAACAGGCGGTTGATTTCAATGGCAGGTGTGGCAGCCTGCATGTCGGTGTTCTCATTAATGTTGCGTTGCATGTTGAGTGCTTGGAAATTTCGTCCACGGAACTTTATTAGCAAAGAGGTTATTTCGGAAGAGTCATTTTCTTCTAAAAGGCTTTTGGATAAGTGTTTATCCCCATGCTGGTGATGATCGTGGCTATGGCTATCTTTGTGATCATGCGGTTCTTCATCGTGATCGTGGCTATGATCTTCGTCATTTTCATGATGTTCTCCCTCCTGATGCGGTTCTTCATCGTGATCGTGGCTATGCTCCTTGTCATTTTCATGATGTTCTCCTTCCTGACGCGGTTCTTCATCGTGATCGTGTACCAACCAGAAGCTTTGAGTGGTGGTCAATATTAATTGGTCAATAACGGTACCTGTGGGTTCTAAAATACCGACTACTTTGAAGGCCTCGGAGTGATCGTGTTGTAAGTCTTCATTATCATCAAAACCATGGGAGCTTTTGAATTCGTAACCCAAACCAATACCGAGTTCTCTGGCTACGCTTACCCCGATAGTTACCTCAAAATTGTGCTCCCATATTTTTCCTTCTTCGATTTGTGCATTATACACCTCCAGAATATCTTGTGTGGTCCCTACGATTCGGTAGCCTTTCAGATTGTCTCCCAAGGATAAAGGGATGGCCTTCTGGATGAGTGGGTGTTTGGGATTTAAAAAAGGCTTAGCCTCTTTCAGAGAAATATTGCCAGTAGGAGCATCAATATGATACATACTACTGAGAATCAACTGTAAGGGACTCCCTTTGGCCCCAACAACCAGATCAATCCCTGCCAGGTTTTTCTCGAAATTTTTCTGCAACTGATTTTCGAGCAAAAGCAATAGTGAAATTAGGCCGATCCCAAGAGAAAATAACGCAATGCTAAGCAACAGAGAAAGTGGTTTGTAGGTAAGGTTTTTCCAACTAAGTTGTAGCGAATTCATAATTGAATTTGTTTGTCAAATTGTGTTTTTAAACGATTATCGTGGGTTACAATCATTAAAATGGCATTGACCGAAGCGGCCTGTTCTTTTAAAAGATGGATCACTTTTTCTGTGCTAAAATCATCTAAAGCAGAGGTTGGCTCGTCTGCTAGAATAACATTGGGCTGATTAATAACCGCCCTGGCAATCGCTACTCTTTGTTGTTCTCCAACACTCAATCTTTCCGGTTTACTATTAAGTTTATGTGCCACATTCAGCTGTTCCAATATGGAGCGAATACGAGCCAGGTCGACTCTCGATCCGGCCAATCGCTGGGCTAAGGCAAGATTTTCTTGTACGGTCAGAGCGCGAACAAAGTGCGACTGTTGAAATACAACGCCAATATGCTTTCCCCGGAACCGGTCTAATTGGGATGCGGAAAGCTCATTGATGACCGTTTTGTCCAGAATGATCGAACCATTTTTTGGCCTGCGTAAACCTGCCAGTAGGTGCAAAAAAGTGGTTTTTCCACTACCGGATTGCCCTAATAACAACCAATGTTCACCAGTTTTACATGAAATATCAGGAAATTCAAGGCGTTCGTTTGCTACGTAGTTGAATTTTAAACTTTTGGTTTTCAGCATGTTCATTTTCAATCGGGTTGTTGGTCAATACAATTTTCACATACCCCTTCAAGCATTACATGTAATTCTTCTATTTGAAATGATTTCAATTTTTCCAAATAACTCTCTGGCAATTTGGGAAGGCAAAAAATAGCATTACATTTTTTGCATTTTAAGTGGGGATGTCTCGTGTTTTGATGATGATGAAATATGTAATAAGATTTTCCTGATAGGGCGTTGATTTTTGTTAGAATACCATGCTCAATAAAGGTGTTTAGGGTACGGTAAATTGTTACACGGTTAAAGGATAGAGCGTCCTGTATAGCTGCATGATCATGCCCATTTGGGTGGTGAATAAAAAAAGAAAGTAATTCAATACGAGGATTGCTCAATCTTAGTTTTTTTTTCTGTAGAATTGCTTTTGCTTTCTCTTTCTTTTGCCACATATTAAATGAATTTGTCCGTTACTGTTGGGGGTATACTAATCCTGCACGCGCCATATAATTTGCAGGACTTCTTCGCGGCTTGGTGGAGTATTATTTTGCACCAAAGCGCTATGTAATACCCAAAAATAGAGTAGCAATAAAGTAAAAGTGACAACACGACCGGGAGTCACCCAGTAGGTTTTATCCACCTTGCTTGTCTTAGGTTGATGCATCAATTTCCAATTACAGAAATGAGCATATGCAATCAATCCACCTCCTGCTGTCATTAACCAATGGGCGTCTGAAACCACTAATTTTTGAGCAATAATTAAACCCAGAAAGCCTATCCCGGCAATTATTAATGGACGAATATTCCGATGCTTTTTAAAATAGCTGCTCAACAAAGACCAACAGGCTATCCACGCACTCAGGCCGATAAAAATCCATTCCGATAGTGGATCCACCAGCCAGGTTTTTTCTGAGAACATTCCCAGAGTGAATAAAAACGGCAACAGCACACAATGCAGAGCACATAATAATGATGCTCCAAACCCTACTAAATCCCAATGCCAGCTAAAGAACTTTAACATTTTGAAAAGATGATTAAATAAGTTTTGTGAATGCAATATGGTTGCAAAAGTAACAAGTAATTTCAATTTTTGCAACATTGTTGCATATTTAGGTTAAAATAAATACCTTTCATGGAAAAATTGTCTTATGTATTTTGATGGTTACATGTGTTTTGACAATAGGATTTTCGCAGGTTAAATTGACCTGGAAGAACCTGGCGGACATGAATTTCGAAATGCTATATTTTAGGAGTTTGATCAAAAGAATTTGGTGTCGATAGTCGGTCAAACGCCTAAAGCAAAAAAGGGAAAGAAGTCAGCATTTCGGGCTATATTATCCCCCTTGATGTCAATTTGTATGTTCTTCTCAATACCTTTATGCTGCTTGTTTCTTTTGAGGTGGTGCTGGGCCTGAAACGATCGTAGAATTGCAATTAAAGCCTGAAGTCGTTAATCGCTACAAAATGGAGAAGGAAATCCCGTTGAATTGGTAAAAAACATTGGGTTTTGGACGTGGAGTACCGAAGAAGTACTGGAATTGGTAAAATGGATGAGACAATATAACGAAAGCGTTTCATCGGAAAAGCACCTTTCTTTTATTGGTGTAGATATTCAGGGGATGGTAGAGGAAATTGACATCATGGATAGTTTGACCCAATCCATGCCTGCCCTTAACAAGGCATTGATGGTCAACTATCTGCCTATCCAATCCATTGGGAAAAGGCTTCGGGATGGTTATTTTATAAGCTACAATCTCAACCTATTTGTGGTCCCTTTATCAGATTTTTTATTTACTTTGCAACATTGTTGCAAAATGTAATTTAAAATATCATGGCTCTTTCTCTCCCTCGGTTTTTTTCTTACGGCATCTTTCTATTGATATCCGGAGCATTTTTATACAGTTGCCAGTCCTTTAAAAAGGAGCAAAAGTTTTTGCTGGGTCAAGGAACAGGGATCAATAGCGCCGCTTTATTGATCAGCGATATTGAAGCTGGGATCAAGTTCTATAAAGATTCTTTAGGTTTCAACATTCGTGGAAAGGCTAAAGAGGGCGTTTTCGAGGGTACCCTTACTGCGACTATTGCTTTCGGGGATATGACTTCTTTTGAACTGATGTCCATTAATGATACCCTGGACAAAAGCCTGGTCCCCGGCTTTATTTCAGATTATTTGGCAAGAAATGAGGGGGTAAGGCTGTTCTCGCTGTCTAGTTCTTCCGTTGATTCCACCTACTCGGCCCTGACCTCAATGGGCCTTCAACCAGACTCAATACAGTCCTACCGCAGGACCGCTTCAGAACCAAACGGGTGGTCTAGGGACGATGGCGGTGTGCAGCGAAGCAGCCTTGATTTCGATGCGGAAAATCCTCCGGTTCACTTACCACGATTTATTGAAAATATCGGGCTCGACTATTCAGCCATGAATAAGGAATGGAATACCTATTACATCTATAGGCGCATGTACAACAAACATCCCAATGGGGTAGTCGGCATGTCCGCCATTAGAGTAGCCGTCAATGACTTAAAACTTGCTTCGGAAAAATACGAAAAAATGGGATTTCAGGTAGTCGAGGAAAGTGATACCATGATTAAGTATTCCCTTTTTCGTCATCAGGAGCTTCACCTCCTTAGCTCACAGAATGATTCATCTGTAAATGATTTCATGAAAAAGCTTGGCGAAGGTGTAATTGCCATCCAGTTTGACGTTGAGAATTTGGACTCCACCTACCAGTTCTTCGAAAAGGAATTACCTACTGCAGCATTGAATAAAACATCAGATCGTCTTACGATTGCAGCAGAATATGCTTTTGGAGTGCAATTGGAATTTGTGCAAGAACCAGAAGTGCAAAAACTTCTGGTCAGAAAGCTTACGCCAAAAGAAAAGTTGGATCCCCTGGCTGTTCAGTATGCTGCCGGCCTGTACACCAAATATTGTGCTTTATGTCATGGTGAAAACAGGGAAGGATATGCGGCTGACAATGCACCTTCGCTGAGATCGCATTCGTTGCTAGCTACCAGCAAGAACAATAATTTTATGCGATACACCATCCAGTTTGGACGAGCGAACTCTGCCATGGCGGGCTATCTGGACACCCAAGGTGGCCCCATGGAATACATTGAAATAGAACTGTTATTACAGTGGCTGTACGAAACGGCAGAAGTGGACGAACCCATTAAGCTTTCCAGGGAGCCGGTACTGGGAGATATTGAATTAGGTGCTACCCTCTATGCTCAAAAATGTGCCGTTTGTCATGGGGAAAAAGGAGAAGGGGTGACCGCTCCTGCCCTGGCCAATCCTATGCTGCTGGCTACTGCTACGGACCACTTTCTAAGATATGCTATCTCAGAAGGTCGGGATGGTACTCCTATGATGGCTTTCAAAGACCAGTTAAGTGAAGACGAAATTGATGACTTGACTGCCTTCTTGAGAAGCCGAGCTTCCGGATGGGATATACCCAAGCCTGATACAGTGGCTATACCCACTCCGGATGAGTATGTGTTAAATCCGGCAAGTGAATCCCCCGTTTTCAATCTCCGGGAAGGCATGTTCGTCTCTTCGGAGCAAGTGAATCAAGCACTACAAGATAGTCTAAAGATGATCATCCTGGATGCAAGATCTGAGGTAGCCTGGCGCCAGATGCATATCCCGGGGGCGATTCCCGTTCCTTATTATGAGGAGCCTGAGAATTTTGTCAACGACATTCCCAATGACGGCACCCAGATCGTGATTTACTGCGCATGCCCCCATGCGGCCTCACAGCGAGTAATGAGTACCCTGAACCGACATGGCTTTACCAAAACTGCAATCATAGATGAAGGAATTTTGGTTTGGGCACAAATGGGCTTTCCGGTTCGAAGCGGCAGTTAGAGGGGATGTAAGTTACCCTAAACCCAAATGAAAAACTTTCTTTTGTAAAAGCATAACATATTGGCATGAAACCAAAAAGATTAAAACTATTTATATTCATCCTGTATCTAGCGATTGGATTGAACCAAGCCAGCGCGCAGGGATTTGAGGGATACTACCAATATCCTGACATTCATCAAAACACCATTGTTTTTGTAGCGGAAGGCGATATCTGGAAAGTCTCTATTGAAGGAGGACTCGCCCAACGACTGACCACTCATGCAGAGGAAGAGCGATATCCCACTATATCTCCTGATGGAAAGACTATTGCTTATTCTGCTACCTACGAAGGGCCTATGGAGGTATATACCTTATCTTTAGACGGTGGCCTACCGACTCGATGGACCTATTCTGAAGGGTCTAGAGTAGTGAGCTGGACACCCGATGGAAAAATTATTTATAGCGCAGGTGAATTTAACAAGCTACCCACTTCACAATTGGTTACCCTTGATTTGGAGACAATAAAGAAGTCTATAGTACCCCTTTCTTCAGCTTATCATGGCATACAAAATGAGGAGGGCACCTGGTTTTTTACGCATCTTCCTGGCTTTAATGAAAATATAAAACGATACGAAGGCGGTACAGCTCAGCAAATTTGGAAATTTGACGGACAAAAGGAGGCAGTTAAGCTCACGACAGATCACCTAGGCGAAAGCTTTAACCCTATGTGGCATGATGGCAGACTTTATTTTATCACCGATCGAGATGGCCTACAAAATATTTGGTCGATGGATGCGGATGGCAAAGACTTGAAACAACACACCAAACACGCTGAATTTGATGTGCGGTCTGCTAATCTCGAAGGTGGAAAAATTGTCTATCAACATGCCGCCGACCTCTGGCTATTGGATATTGCTTCCGGCGAATACAATAAGATTGACATCTGCTTAGCTTCTGATCTGGAACACTTCAGGGAAACATGGGTGGAAGACCCCTCTTCTTATATTACTTCTGTACATCCAAGTCCAAATGGTGACAAAGTGGTAGTGACTGCAAGAGGCCGGGTATTTGTGGTTCCGGTAAAGGGCGGGCGTACGCTCAGTTTCGTCGAGCAAGACGCTGCTGTCATTCGGCACCGTGATGCCGTTTTTTCCCATGACGGTAAACACATCATCAGTTTATCGGATGAAAGTGGAGAATTTGAATTTGTACAGTTTCCTGCAGATGGGGCTAGTAAGGTTAAGACATTGACTAAAGATGGTAAACTATTACGATACAAAGGCAAACCATCCTCGGATGGTAAGTGGATAGCTTATAGCGATATCGAAAATAATATGTACCTACTCAATAAAAGTACCGGAGCCAGCCAATTAATATCCACCAATCAACAAGACATTCGGGACTTTTCGTGGTCACCTGATAATCAGTGGCTGGCATTTTCCCAACGTGCTTCCAACGGGATGTACCAAATCAAAGTGTACAACGTCAATGATGGTTCTCTTTTCGACCTAACCACCGATAGGTCTAATAACCACAACGTGGAGTGGAGTCCTGACGGTAAATTCATCTACTTCCTTTCTGACCGGGCCTTCAGAACGATGATTGGCAGTCCTCGTGGGGCAAGATTGGGTGGTGTTCGTTGGGACAAAAGCGAGAGCATCTATCATGTTCCCTTAGAAAAAAGCTATAGGTCGCCCTTCCGGGAAAAAGACGAACTCATGGGTGAGCGTAAAGAAGACGAGGCTGCCAAAGACACATTGATTGTTACAATCGATAAGGATGATATTAAGTCCAGGAACATTAAGGTGCCCGTCCCTGAAGGAAACTACAATAAACTGGAAGTCAATGATAAAGCAATTTATCTGCTTACCGAGGAAACCGGTTCTAACGCCAAATCTCACCTCAAAGTGGTTAAAATCACGAACGAAGATGCCAAACTAACAGATATGGCTTCAGAAATTAATGGATTTGAATTGACCCAAAATGGTGAGAAAATGCTCATT
>CAZJQS010000069.1:0-30168 GCA_964548175.1 uncultured Saprospiraceae bacterium | reverse complement strand
CTAGCATGGACAGTTCTGAGGGGGGAAAAGGAGGTGACTCCCTGACCTACCCGACGTCATGCCCAGCAAAATCTTTCTCTTCCCTGCGATTTAACAATTTATTAAACTCCCTCTCCTACTCTTTCCTTCAAAAAGGCCTAGCTTTCTACTTTGTTATCACCAAACTTCTCATCATGAATACCAACAGCCGCCGGCAATTCCTCAAAAATACCACCCTGGTCAGCCTGGGATTTGTTTTGCTTTCAAAATGTACTACTGATCCTAAAGGCAAAGAAATCACCTCCGGCATCAAACTGGTTAATGATCCGAATAATTATCTCGACCTTCCCGAAGGCTTCGAATACAAGATCATATCCACCATGGGTGACCGCATGGACGACGGCTTCCTCGTGCCCGGTCGCGCCGATGGCATGGGCGCTTTCGCCACAGCAGATGGAAAGGTGCTGATCGTCAGAAACCATGAGAACAGCCCGGAACCACTAATCAACAGTCCGTTTGGCCAGCAGAATGAGTTGCTTTCTCAGATCGACCTCAGCATGCTCTACGATGCCGGTCAGGGCGTCAACCCTGGCCTGGGGGGCACGACCACCCTGGTTTATAACGAAACAACCGGCCAGGTCGAACGCCAGTTTATGAGCCTGGCGGGCACCTATCGCAATTGCGCCGGCGGTGTTACGCCCTGGAACAGCTGGCTGACCTGTGAGGAAGATACCACCCTGAAGGGCGACAACATCGATGTGGACCATGGCTTTGTTTTCGAAGTGCCGGCCACAGAACAACCTACCTTATTTGCTCCTCAACCGATTAAAGCCATGGGCCGTTTCAATCACGAAGCCGTTGCTGTTGACCCGGCCACGGGTATCGTTTATCAAACGGAAGACCGCCACGACGGCCTCATTTACCGCTATATTCCTGATGTACCCGGCAAACTGCAGGAAGGCGGCCGCCTGCAGGTGTTGGCCGTCAAAAACCAGCCTTCACTGGATACGCGCAACTGGGAAAACCGGACTGTCCAGGTCGGCACGCCCATGCAGGTAGAATGGCTGGATGTGGAGGATATTCTATCACCGGAGGACAACCTCCGTTATCAGGGCTTTGAAAAAGGCGCCGCCTGTTTTGCCCGTGGAGAAGGTATATGGTTCGGCGAGGGCGAGTTTTTCTTCGCCTGCACCAATGGCGGACCGAAAAATACGGGGCAGGTATTCCGCTACACTCCTTCGACCGTGGAAGGTACTTCTGGTGAAGCTCAGTATCCCGGCAAGTTGGAGTTGTTCGCAGAATCTGAGGACAAAACCATCCTGCATTGCTGCGACAACCTAACCATTGCCCCCTGGGGGGATGTGATGCTGTGTGAAGATAATGGAGAGAAAAATCATATCCGTGGCATCAATAAAAACGGGGAGATATACACCTTCGGCATCAATCAAAGCTCCAGTTCGGAGTTCGCGGGACTGGTCTTTTCCCCTTCCGGAAAAACCTTGTTTGTGAATATTCAGGAGAGTGGAGAGACCCTGGCGATAACAGGACCATGGGAGCAATTGGGGTAATTAGGGAACCTCATTTCAAAATACTTCCACCTAATGAATGTCATAAAAGCTGTTTTTCTAGGGGGCCTTTTCTTTCTCCCTTTCAGCTGCCAGCAAACAGCTCAGCAAGAGAAGGGCCCCGCCTACAAGATCAAGATCAACCGAAGGGGAGCGTTGTACCATCGCCTGAACGAAGATAAGCTAATGCTCTGCGCTCACCGCGGCTTTCATACCAATCAGCCCGAAAACTCTATTCCCTCTATACAAGCCGCCATCGACCACGGCATAGAACTGGTGGAAATAGACGTACGTACAACCAAAGATAACGTCATGATCCTCATGCATGACGATACCATCGACCGGACGACTACCGGCAGCGGCAGTGTACATGACATGACCTGGGAAGAACTCAGGGACCTGCAACTGCTCCATAAAGATCGACCTACTACTAAACGTATTCCTACACTGAAAACCATACTCGATACCTTTCAACACAAAACATTTTCTTTGACTTCGATATTAAGGACGTGCAGCTCGAAGCATTCGTACAATTGCTGCAGCAGTACGATATGGTGGAAAAAGCCATGGTCTATCATTCTGATCGAGCAGTTCATCTGCAACTATTTGAACTGGAACCTCAATTAATAAACCTCCCTATTTGTTCGGACAGGGAATCCATCGAATTTTATCTGACCCATATCGACCCGGCCATTCTTCACTTTAATTATAAAAGCTATACCGACAGCCTGCTGCAGATCGTTCGCGCCACCCATGTCAAAGTATTCATCAATACATTGTGGGAAACTGAAGAAGCCTATGTAAAAAATGGAAATGAAGAACCTTTAAAAAATCTGTTGGCGAAAAAACCGAATGTGGTTCAAACAGACTATCCGGATAAAATAGTAGAGTATTTTAATAAATAATTCAAGTTGCGAAGCAACTTTAGTAGCAGGAAGAAGGTATTAGGTAGAAAGAAATACAACCTAAAAAGGTATCTATTTGTCCATTTCAGGCAGAAATCTTTCTACTTTCTATCATTTACCATCTACGCAGTGTTGTGTAAAAAGTCTTCGTACTCTTTTGCGCAGCTAATAAAATTCTTTTCTGAGTGTTTTGCCGAAGAAAATCAAAGATTTTCTTCGGCAAAACACTCAGAAAATAGAATCATTTAAGCCGAGCAAACCTGTCGGCCGTCAGGCGGGAGAAGTAGCTGACTTTTTACACAACTCCGTTAAATAATTATTTATTTCTCCATCTCTTCAGCAGGAGCTTCTGTTGCCGGTGCGGGTAAAGGCATACTGCTGTTCCAGATGTCCTCGTGCATTTTCCACTCGCCATCCACTTTTTTCCAAATAACCATAAACTTACTCTTATCCACTAGTTGGCCATCTCCTGCAAAAATATCGGCTTTACCGATTTCGTAAGCTATATCACCATAAGCGGTAGCACTGACTGTTGTTAATTCGACGCCGGTCAGGCCTGCATCCATACCGCCTTGCCAGTAAGCCTCAATAGCCTTTTGTCCTTCTATCACTTCGCTATTGGGAGGATACAGTTTACCATCAGCAGTGTATCTTGCAGTTACTGCAGCCGCATCACCGCTGTTAAAGGCCTCTGCAAATTTATCATTTAAAGCTTGAATCTCTTCAGTAATATTCATTGGTTTGGTAGGCGAAGGAGTAGTGCAATTGGTTAAAAAGATGGAAAGCGGGACAGTAAGCGATAGCAGAAAAAACGGGATAAGGTTTTTCATGACATTTAGGTTTAGGTGAAAAATAGTTTTTTAAATTATCAAAATACTAAAACTTTTTAAATTTAAGCCTTTTAAACCAATTATTCCCGAATAAGTATCTTTCGCCAAAACATTAGTTTTGCATTTCTTGATACCCTATGCAACAGAAAGCCAGAGTATAAAATAGTAATTGCGGACGATGGAAAAGCTTTCACCTACTATAAATTGTTCTTTTATTCAAAACCACACTATCTTATGAAATTGACTATCCATGTTCCCATGCTGTTGTGCGGACTTTTTCTATTTTCTCTTTCAAATGAAACGCTCTCTGCTCAGGAAGCCCATCGTCGCTGGCGAAAGATGAATACGATCCGCGCCGATAAATTCGACCTTGTATTACCTGAAGCCATGCGAGAGAACAATATTGATATGTGGATCATCACTAACCGGGAAGGGAATTACGACCCATTATACCAGGACATGGGCGAAGGATACACTTCCACGAATGGTTATTACGTCTTTTTCGATAAAGGGGAAGGCCGTATCGAAAGAGCCGCCCTTGGCATGAGCGGCTACCTGCTGGAACGAGGTGACGTTTATGATCATTATGGCCCGGCTTCAGAATTGGCTGATTTTGTAAAAGAGCGGGATCCCCAACGCATCGGGCTCAACATTTCTAAAAACTTCGGTGGCGCCGACGGGTTGTCCCACTCAGAGTACCTCGAACTGTCCGAAATGTTAGGCGAAAAATATGCCGAGCGTTTCGTCTCGGCCGAAAAGCTGGTCTCTGACTTCCGCTCGAGAAGGGTCGCCAGTGAAATTGCCGCTTATGGAGAAGCCTGCGAATTTTCCTATACCATAGCCGAGCGGGCCTTTTCCAATGAAGTTATTACCCCTGGCATAACAACACTTGAAGACGTGGCCTGGTGGATGCTGGAACAGTTGTACAAAAACAACCTTGGCTCTTCCTTCGGAATGCCGTCAGTTTATGTAACCGGCCTGGAAGGCATCGAAGCGGTTTCCTCCGATCGGATCATTCAGCGCGGAGATATTCTCATGCTCGACTGGGGCGTCGGACTGATGAATTTCTACACCGATATGAAACGCGTGGCTTATGTCCTCAAAGAAGGCGAAACGGAAGTCCCCGAGAGTATCCAGCATGCGTATGAACAAGGCCTGAAAGCTCGTCAACACATTACCAATGCTATCAAACCTGGCATTACTGCCAGGCAAGCCGAAGCCGATATCAACACCGCACTTGAAAAGGCCGGTTTCGCCCCTATGAAAGAATTTAACAAGCCCGGCACTTCGGACAAAACGGATGTCATGATCGGCTGCCATTCAGTCGGTAACTGGGGCCATGGCATAGGTCCTTCCATCGCTTTTTTCAACCCCGTCCGACTGAATTATGAGCTCCGACCAACCAACCTGCTGTCTATCGAATTATTCGCCTACACAAAGATCCCGGAATGGGGTGGAAAAAAATTGCGTATCCCACTCGAAGATGATGCGATCGTCACGGAACGTGGCGTAGAATGGTTGTATCCAGTGAATCGGAAGGTGTTAGTGATAAAATAATAGAAGGAAAAAGCTGCATGCGGCGGCTTTTTCCTTTTATTCGTCTGCTCTTGTCCTATTTTGGCCCGGAATCTACCGTGTTAGGCCTTTATTTTTACCCAAGCATGATCAAGGTCCATAATAAGTTCATGCGTTCCTTTGGGAACAGGAGGGGCGGTTGTGTATCGCTCCTCCTTTTTTGTAGTGGGTAGTGGGTAGTGGGTAGTGGGTAGTGGGAAAATTACTTCTTTACATTGAACTCTATACTGCCGTTTCAAGGTTTTACTATAAAAAAAACCTTACAATGAATTATAAAACACGCTATTACCTCTTTCTACTTTTCACCGGCCTGGCCATAGGCGGATTTCTGGCCATTAACGGGAGGGAATTTACGGACTTGCCCGAACAGGAGGTATTCCATAAGGAAAAAAAAGAACCGGCAACGCCTGAAAAAATTCCTGAATCGAAAAAAGAGGAAAAGATCATTAACACCACCAAAACTGAAAATCTGGCGCCTCCTGCAAAATCATCAGAAAAAAGACAACCTATCAATTGTGAGGGAACAGACTTTGATCTGGCCGCTTTCCTGACCGAGTATGCCGAAGCAATAGAAGTCCAAAAGATCTTGTACAATTCCCAGCCACTGAGCGATTGTTCAGGCATCTTTCTCCGACTATGTCGCGACCTGAAAGAGGTGTGCAGTAATTTCAATCTTCCCCAGCCTAAAAACGGTCGGGATGGTCGCCGTCTGGCGAAATGGTTTTACGATCAAGACCGACTAATCCTGATCCAGGATGCCCGCAGCAATGATGACCTTATCCGCCCCGGCGCAGTTATGTTTTACGGCCGTCGGAATAAGACATACGCTCATCCTGACATAAAGCAAATAACGGCTTCCGAAGGAGTAGAGCATATGGGCGTCGTCACAGCCGTCAAAAGAGACGCCGAAGGGCAGGTGGTGAACTACACCCTTTTCCACGGCAGAAGCACAGGTAAGATCGCTTCGCGCACTACGCATCATCATCGCGATCCTTCGCGCGAAGACATCCCTGCTTATGGCAATTGGAATCAGCAGTGGGTGGCAGTGGCTTATCTGGACTAAGATATCCCCAAAAAATATACCGTCCCCTTCAACCGGTAGGTCGTCATGCCTTCCGGAATTTTTTCATCCACAGAAAGCTTCTGGCGGATCAAACGGTATACGCCGCGAACGATCTGCCCATTGACCAGGAGACTTCCTTGTTGTCCGCCGATCTTATCGCCCACACAAAAAACCAGCAGATAGCCCATTCTCCCATAATCCGGCCGGGTCAGAAAAGCACCTGCCTGGATCGCATCCTGCATGCCCAGCGGACGTATCGGATCCTGATAGTTAAGATTGGAAGGTGGCCGTAGAGGGCTGTCCTGCCCGCCCATCGTACCGTCTGTAACGATGATGGTCAGGCCTTTGTCTGTATTGGTGCTGGAAAATTGAGCCAAACACCAGACCGGGAGGATCAACAAAAGAGCAGCGATAAATGCATTTTTCATAACAGAGAAATTTGTTTTGTGCACAATTCAATTTTACCCTACCGCAGCAATTTCTCTGGAATGATATGAGTTGCCCTGCGGGCAACTCATATCATATTATTTTCATTGCAAAAGTAATAGGAATTTTCTTAATATGCTGTTAATCTCTAAAATATTATGAAGCATCCCTGATTTCGATTATGCCTGGATCTTATCACCGCAAAGACGCTAAGGGCGCTTAGCCTTAGCGCTCTTCGCGTCTTTGCGGTGATAACAACTCAAAAACTTATCTTAATCCCGGTTCTCGCCCACCAGCTGTAAAATTCTTGTTGCCTTACCCGGTCAGGAGTACCCAGATAAAACTTCAGGGGGGTATTGAGTAAGTTCACCACATCGGTGAATAGGCGAAGGTTGCTGGTCAGTCCATAATTGGCGGTAAAGTCTAATCGCCAGGCTTCGTCGGTGTACTCATCCAGATCGCGATCCGCACCTAACTGGAAAAGGAACGCATCGTGATAGTTTGCTGCCAGGCGGGCGTAAAACTTCTTGGTATCGAAAAACAAAGCCATGTTAACGGTATGCCTGGCCTGCCCTGGTAGGGTGATCTTTTCTTGTTGATCGGGATTGCTGAATTCGCCCAGGTCGTCCTCACCAAAAATAACTACAGCCGCAGAATAATTGGCCGGCAGTCGTTGATTGATGAAGGCCTCAGAATAAGTGTAGGTATAGTTCATGTACAACCCAAAGCGGTTAAAAGGCCGGGGAAGAAAGTCGAAATTAAATTGGGATTGCAACTCTGCACCGTAAACATTGGCCTTGATCCCGTTTACGGCCTTGGTAATCTCCACCAGACTGTAGTGGGTGGGGTCTCCTTCATGAGCGAATCGCTTAAAAAAGAAGATAAAATCATCTATTTTCTTATAAAAAAAGCCCCCGGAAAGAATACCGCCTCCCTGAATGTATTTTTCCGCCAGAAAGTCGATATTCATAGCGCTCGGATACCTTAAATCCGGATTGCCAAACCGGACCTCCTCCCGATCCTGTTCCCGGTAAGGAAGTACATCCTCAAAATTAGGCCTCGAGTAAGTATACGTTAAAGCTCCCCTGAGGTTAAAATCCTCTGTGACATTATAGCGCAACTGTATCTGAGGCAGCAGAAATTCATGCGTTCGTTCATCCTGTAAAGTATCGATACCCACAAAACGAGCCCTGTCCAGTAGGATACGCGCTCCTTCATAATTGATATCCGTTCTTTCATATCGCAGCCCCCCAAGAATCATCAGCCGATCCAGATCATGCCGGAACATACCGTAAGCGGCATAAATTCTTTCCTTTGCTTTGTAGTCTTCTCCGAAAGAAGAGACCCGCGTAGCATTGCGATCGTAAATAAAATATTGAGGATAGAACTCGTAAAAATCCCGGATCAGGTCAGCGTCCGGCATGTGTTGCATGACGTATCCGCGATTGAGCAGATTGTCTTCTCTGAATCCGGCATCTACTGTTAAAACGTTCAGCTCAGGGCCGGTGCCGGGATAAATGTTGGAAGTTTCAAAATAAGCCCCGAACTCCTGAGAGCGAATGTCCCGCTCTTTATCTTTGGCCCTGATCTTTCCTCCGAACTTCAGGTAGCCTTCATTTCCATTTCCGAGTACATAAGGAAAACGGATATTGATCCTGGGCGTCCAGTTGCGATCAGTAGTCAGACTGCTCTCAAAGCGCAATTCATCCAATTCAAAACGATCATAAGCCGTGGCGTTGCCGGCATTGGTAGGATTGGGGAATTCGGCCACAGGGAAATCCGGGTCGGATACATCAAAGGAGATCGCAATGGCCTGGCCTGGGCTGTCGAACAAAGCCTCCACCCTGTCGGGTTCGTCCTCGCGGGCATGGGAATACGCCAACTGGTAATCAATGAAGGCGGGGCCTAGTTTGTGCTCTCCGCCAAAATTCAAACTTCCCAGGTTCTGGCGCTTGACCCGGTCGCGAACATCGTGCTCTACTCCTCCGTATAAATAGTAAGTTTCACTTAAGGCATCGTCCAGATCATAAATCAGCCGGTAGCGAGTCTCGTCATCAATAAAGCTGTTGTACATCCCCATCAAATAAATAGAGGAATTTTCATTAAACTTATAATCTAAGGTAGGGCTCACACCAATACGCGTACGGGTGATATCATAATAGCGAAGCTGATACTCCCTAAACTGAACGAAGTAGTTGTCACGGCCGGCTTCCTGACTCCCGAAAAAAGGTCCTTTAGCGTAATCATATTCCAGATTATCCGAGCCTTGATTGTTTTGGAAAAAATTACCGTTGACGTTAAAACCGAATTTACCGAAACGCTGTCCGTATGAGAATTGGGCATTGTAATTGGCGCCTCCTCGTAAATTGGTATACCCGCCCGCCAGGGCGGCTCTGATCTCTGGCTTGTCTCCTTCCGCCTTCTTGGTTATGATATTGACGCTTCCTCCGATCCCGTCGGCATCCATATCCGGCGTCATCACCTTAGTTACCTCGATGAACTCGATCTGGTCGACAGCTACAATATCCATCCCCACATACCGAACGTCGCCTTCCGGAGAGGGGATCTGCTCCCCGTTGATGTTAAAGGTGGTCAGTTCCGGGGGAGTTCCGCGCAGCTGAACAAAGCGACCTTCGCCCTGATCACGCTGAAGTGTAATGCCGGGTAGGCGCTGCATGGCCTCGGCCGCATTCATATCGGGAAAAGTGGAAATCTGCTCGGAAGAAAGGACATGTTTGATGTTTTCAGCCCGCTTTTGAAGTAAATTGGCTCTGATCTGCCCCTGTGCGCGTGCCTCCACTTCCACCTGCTGCAATTGCATTGAGCTGGATTGCAGCCTGATTCTTAAATCCGGGGTGTTGTTTATTTTGAAATCGTGTATAAGGCTGATAGATTCATATCCGACGTAAGATACCAATAGCGTTACGCGTTCTTGTTGAATATCAGAAATGGAAAAACGGCCCTTATCATCCGCATTGTCACCCAGAGTGGTATTTTCAACGGCAATGCTGGCGCCTGGAAGCGGTTCTTTCGTTTCTTTATCGACAATAGTACCATTGAGGATGTACTGCCCTTTAACCGTCCCTATAACAATCATCAGGACGAATAAGAAAAACAGCTTTTTTTGAGACAACATGATCATCGTATAAAAAACATGAATCATCCCTGATTTTGAGTTGTCGGTTATCAGGTTGTCAATCGATAACCAACAATCGATAACTCAAAACCAGGGATGTTTCATGTTATGAGAAAAATTTATTCAATGACTAACTTCTGTGTATAAATTTCGTTGTTCTGCGTAGCTTTTACGACGTACATACCTTTCTGCAGCTGAGAAACGTCCAGCTGAACCGTTCCGCCAAAATTAATGCTTACTGCTTTGAGCATCTGTCCGTTCAGGTTATACAGCTCGATCTGTGCAGGGGCATCCGTCTCCAGTTCGATGTTAAGCATGTTATTAGCTGGGTTGGGATAAAGCTTAAGTTCTTTAATGTTTTTGTACTGATCAAAAACAGAAGACACCATGCCTGGAGAAGAGTAGAAGACTACCAGTCGGGGAACGCGTTCCGGATGGTGCTGGCCGTCGCCTCCGTCTTCGGGGTCGGCGATATTCTCGAAAGACTCCCATTCGCGGGCGTTTTCCAACTCACTGGGCCCCTGGTTCTCTCCTAAAACCATAAAAGCCATGGCATTACCCGGCTCCCAGCCGTCGCGATCAACGATCTCTTGTACGATGCTGCTGATGTCTGGTGTGCGATGTTCTGTATATAAGCCGTATACTTCATCTACTACCCAACGAACAGTAGCCTCAGTGCGAGGACGCATGTCTATCAGGGAGTCCAAAGTGAAAGTGCCTGCATTGTCGGCTGCATCTCCTATAATAGTCAGATTAGCCACATCTTCAGTGGTCTTCGCTTCGTGAGAGAACAAGACCATATAAGCCGAGTCGATCACTGCTCCTTTGGGGATGGCCAGTCCACGGAAGCGGAAACCGGCAGTAAGAATATTCTGATCGTCCGGCTCGCCTTCCCAGCCGGCGTCGATGTCATCGTCAAATAGAGCATCCATTTCATCATTCTCCTGTTCCGCATCATCAGAAGAAGCAGCAAAGGTACGGCCTTCATCCGTGATGGTATCGGTGGCCATGATGGGCACATCGACCATGGCGGATGCTATGCTGTAATAGATTTCCAGCATCGGAATACGCTCCGGGTGATGCTGTCCGTCGCCGCCGTCTTCCGGGTCGGCGATATTTTCGAAAGATTCAAATTCACGGGCATTCTCTAGTTCACTGGGGCCCTGATTTTCTCCCAAAACGAGCAAGGCCAGTGCATTGCCGGCTACCCAGCCGTCGCGATCTATGATCTCCTGGACGATCTCCCTCAGATCAGGAGTGCGGTGTGTGGTATACAGGCCGTATTCCTCGTCTATGATCCAACGAACAGCAGCAGTTGTCTGCGGACGCGCATCGATCAAGGAGTCCAGCGTAAAAGTTCCGGCATTGTCCGAAGCATCACCCACAATGGTTAAGTTAGCCACATCCTCTGTGGTCTTCGCCTCATGAGAAGTCAATACCAAAAATACAGAATCGATAGTAGCGCCTTGGGGGATAAAAATGTTTCTGAAACGGAATCCGGCCGTCAGAATATTCTGATCATCGGGCTCGCCTTCCCATCCGGCATCAATGTCGTCATCGTATAAAGAATCCATCTCGTCATTCTCCTGTTCCGCATCGTCCGTGGAAGCAGCAAAAGTCCTTCCTTCGTCGGTAATGGTGTCGGTAGCCATGATGGCTCTTCTCAACAAGAAACTCTGGGCCGTGGCGGCGTCAAAGGTAAACCCTAAAGCTATTGTTACGAATAGGGGTAAAAAGTACTTCATACTAATGAGTTTGTTTTGTAAAAAATGAAAAAATTATAGTCCTAAGCTCTTCAAATCATAAATGTGAAAAACGCCTCCTTCCGTCATAGCCACGAAAAATCCGTTAGGGAAGGTCTCACCAAAGGCCATACCGGACACCTCATTGCCGTCTGATCCTTCGGTTGACAAATGCAATACCTTGATCCTTTCGTGGCGATGAGGTTCGCCACCTACTCCTTCTCTTGGATATACATTGAAGGTGTTGGCTTGTTGATCAGAAACGATCACATACCCTTTTCCATCCCCTTTGTCTAATATGCTGATCCCCTCCTGGTCTTCTGAAAAGTCCTTTTTCCCGAAAAAAGCCAACTCTTCATTGCCTTTTGCCGGATCGGCATAGTACTTCCGGATACCGGCCATCTCATCGGAATAATACACATACCCCAACTCATCATCCACCGCAACGGCTTCGATCTCTGCCTTGCCGCTAAAAGCGCCGAACCGGCGCACCAGCCGGGCCGCTACCGTACTATCTGTAGCAGCGTACAAGTAATACTGCCACAAATAGGTGCTGTCTTGCGGTCCAAATTTTCTACTCACAATAGCGTAAATGGAATCAGTACCGGGATTTTTATACAAGCCTATTCCCATAGGAGCATTGGCTTCGGTCAGACTGTCTTCCCCGACAAAAACAGCAATACCTCCTCCATCCAGCGGCTGCATGTCCGGCACGGAAAATACGCGAAGGGCTTGCTTGTATCGTTCGGTGAAAACGGCCAGGTCTACTTTTTTACCATTTAGCTCGAAACTATACTCCACATCTATATTGTTGGGTCGGCCAATTCCCGTAATGATCTTATCTTTAACCAGCTTACCGGTAAGATCAAATGCATAAATACCACCCATGGAGTCTTTGTCCGTGCCCAGAATCAGGCTTTTGGAAGGGTCCTGACGATCAATCCATATCGCCGGATCGTCAGAGTCATTCGGAACGGCTTCTGTTACCACTGAAGGAGGCACAACCCCCTCCTCCGGCGCTTCTGTAGAAATGCAGCTAGTAAGGATAACAAACAGGCACAACATACCTGCCCAAGACTTTACCTTAACCATAAAGTTGGTTTCGAATTCGCTAATTTTATTAAATATTAAAAGTAAGAATAAAGCCGCTCAGCCTTGGTTAACTCAAGTTTAATAAAAGATTAATTTTTTTTCAAAACTTAACCTCCACTCCACCTCTAACCCACCTTCCGGGCATAGGCACCAGATTTGTCTCTCGATATTCGGTATCGCCTACATTGGTGGCTTTAAGGAAAACCTCATAATTATTTCTGCGATAGTTCAGCCGGGTATCAATGACCGTATAGTCCTCCATAGTAACCCGGTCAATGAAGCGGAACTGAATATTATGGAAAAAATGTTTTCCTATCCTGAACTCCAGTCCTGCGATCAGCTGATGGTTCAGGTTTTCCAAAGCATAACGGGAAATGGGCGAGTCGTTCTCCGCTACTGCAGCATCGATATAGGTATAGCCCAGATTGATGCGCCTGAGGAAACTACTGCTATTAAACAGGACGGGCAAGAACAAGTCCATAGATAACTCTACGCCCTGAGCGGTCAGATTGTTGATGTTAACCGGCTGCCACTGCAGGCTGTCAGCCTCCTTTACCCAATCGATCAGATCATTGCCCTGTCGGTTAAAATAACTGGCCTGGACATTCACTCCACGATACAGATATTTTAACCCAAATTCGTAGGAGAATGCCTCTTCCGGCTGCAGGTTCGGGTTGCCGAGGTTGGCAGGATCTTCATAGTAAAGGTCGGTGAAAGTCGGCACCCGATAAGTGTAGCCGGCATTGCCGTATAGCTTGAGGGATTCATTAACGTTAAACCCAGCGTCAATACCTGGAAAGACCTTGGTTCCAAAATCGGAAAAGTGGTTTAAAGAGACCCCCGGTATGATGTCGAGCAAACCATCCAGCAACTGAAAGCGATGCTCTAAAAACAAGCTGGTGGTAAAGCGGTTGCGCTGCCCCAGGTTGGAACTGGCCAGATCGATCTGATTGAATTCCAATCCAAGCCCAGTAGTTCCGAGCGCATTGCGGTTGCTGGCGTGCACTTCCATTCCGTACACATTACCGATATGCAGATTGCGGTAGATGGATGGATTGCTCCGAACAAAAACATACTCATCCTGGTTGCGGCGCCAGAACAGCCGGGGATTAAGGCTCCACTTGTCAAATTCCATTTTATAATCCAGGCTGACTACGCTGGTCTGCACTTCCTCGTATTGATCCATGGCGTTCGGACTGGCGTAGAATCCATTAGCGCCGAACTGGCGTTCGGTGAAGCCGGCCATGATATCCAAACGATGATCTCCGGTTTCGATCTGATTTTGGTAAAAGAGATTGGTAATGTCGTAATCGGTATTGTAGCGATACCCTTCGGCAAAATCCTTAGAAAAGCTGAAATATTGATTCATATTGCCTTTCGGATAAGAAGCCGACAACTGGACGCCGCCCATGCCGTTTTCTCCGGCCTGTAACTTCAATTTTACAAACTGCTCATCCGGCGCCTTGGTGACAATATTAATCGCTCCCGCAAAGGCATTCATGCCGTAGATGCGTGCTCCGGGGCCTTTCAGCACCTCAATGCGCTCTACATTCTCCAGGTCGATGGGGATATTGAGAATGTGGTGCCCCGTCTGGGGATCCGTCATCTTCACGCCGTTGATCATGACCAGCGTCTGGTCAAAGGTCCCTCCCCTAATGCTGACATCTGCCTGTACTCCATTAGGACCACGCTGACGAATATCTACTCCTGCAATGTACGACAGCACTTCGTTGACACTCTGAACCGACAGTGCTTCGATTTGCCGGGCAGTGATTACATTGATGGTTCGAGAAACTTCAGAAAAGGGCATTTCCAGTCGGTTTTCCTTGATGACGACGTCGGGGAGCTGTATGGTGTCGGTTTCTATCTGGGCATTCAACTGGATCATACCACTACAAAAAGCGATGAATAAATACTTTTTCATACTTCAAGCTTAAGTTTTTTAAATTGACTTTTGCGTAACGAAAGAGGCTTTCTGAAAAGACATTTCGCAAGCCCGTCCGCCGGGCGGCAGAGGGGCGAGGCTGGTAAAGTTCTTCAGAAAGCCTCTTCTTCCATTCGCTTTTCAGGGGTCTTTTTCCAAAACGACCGCAAAGTAAGACTTTTTTAGTAAATGGCTTTTCAGACAGGCTCTAATTCACGTTTCTGCGCTCATATACGTGGGTAACGATATAGTCACAAATCCTTCCATTTTCCAGTTTTTCCGTTTTGCTCTCTATTTTAACCACATCATCCGGATGGGGGTCTCGCTCCAGCGGAATGGTTGACCAATCTTCCCGGTAGGTATAATTTATTACTACTGTTCTGCCGACGTACACATATCCTTCCGGCGCCGTTGGGGCTTCCAACATCTGCATAGGAATGGGCGGGCATTCCAGGGGCGTTCCATCTGCATTCAGCAGCATAGGCTCCATCTGAATTTCTGCATAAATGGAAAAAGCACCGGTTTCTTTTGCCATTACGGTAAAATTATCCTTATAAATACCATTTTCACCAACACTTTCCGGCAAAATAGTAATGATCTGCTCATTACCACCTGACAGCGTAACGGTTTCAGGGCTGCCATTGGTTATGCTCAAAGGAACGGGTACTTTTATCCCTTCCAATCCCTGGATAGTCACCAGGAGCGTAGTAGTTTGGCCTCGCAGCAGCCGGGTTTGGTCGGTGCTTAGGTCAATAGTTACAAAATTAACGCTTTGCTGCTGAACCTCTTCGCCATCGGTCACCCAGATGGTCTGGAGTCCCAGCACATCTTCCGGGCTTACAAAGAAGGAAGCGCGGGGGGACTCCGCCAGGATGAAGGCAGGCTTATTCCCTGCTTTGATTCGGGTATTCATCAGGTTACCGTCAAAAATACCTCCATACACAGGGGTCAGGCCACCTTCCACGACGACCGGCGGAAGAGCTATCTGAGTGGAAGACAGAGGCAGGCCGTCCATTTCCGCCACTGCAATTTCTTCTGAAGCGATGACATTTCCTTTATCATCTTTTAAGACATAGTGTAAAACACCACCTGTCAGGGCAGCAGGAATAGTCCATTGAAAGAAGTCTTCTTCTACAACAGCCTTATTGTCGGAAGCCTCTTTCAGCTCGATCACATAGCCGTTTAATTCAGTTTTGTTCTTTTCCCAAATGCGACTGTTTTTTCCGTCAGGTTCTGCGATGACAGTGCCCGATATCTGATCTCCTTTCTTCAGGATATCTGGAAGATAAACGGAAACCTTTCCATTTTCTGTGGTGAAGGTTGTCTGCCGCAGCCCCTGGCGAACCTCAGTCTCGACCTGGGCGGTCAGTACTTTTCCCCAGCCTGCGAAGGCCAGGGCCAGGATAAGGGTTAACCATAAATTTCTCATAATCTGTCAATTTTTGATTTGTAAATACACGGGCAGTTCAAAACAGGATAATGGGAGGCAGGAAAATGAATAGAGGAGCTATTTTGTAGAAGATCAGAAGAGTCAATAAGTTTTACAATGACCAAAGTCATTAAATTTGAGGCTGTTTGAACCTGGATCATTCCTGATTTGAGAAGCCCGCCAATCCTTAATTCAGTCTTGGAGTTCCGGGATGTTTCAGGTTCAAACAGCCTCAAGTATTCAGCATTTACGGTTTCCTCCTTTTCACCGATACCGGCGGCATATCTTTAACCAGCGAATTCAGAGCTGCGATCTCCTCCTGGACAACCTCTTCAAACTGCTCGACAGCTTGTTTGACTTCAGTATTCAGCTCTTGCGTACGGCCTTTTTGGGAGGCTGTAGGTTTAGCCATGGCGCCGCCAATAGCGGAAGCCAGCGAACGGATCTCTTCCCGCAGGCGCGGGCGCTGGCGATACCCCATATGAGGAGGGGGTCGCGTCCACTCGTCGTGCAGGGCTTCGACCTCTTTCCAGGCTTTCTCCAGCGCCGTCATGGCTTTGCTGTCCTTTTTCTCGTCCATAGCCTCCAGCTTGGCTTTTAAGGCTTCCAGTTGTGTCTTCACGTCATGAGCGTTGTTCAGCAACTCATGCGTTTGTGACATTAACCCCTGCAGTTTTTTCAATTCGCCGTATTGCTGCATATAATCGTCCTTGCTCATATCCATTCTCGGGTCAGCCTTTAGCTCGAAAGTTGATCTTTGAGTTTCTCCATTGGCATGCAGTACGGCAGTATACTCACCCGGAGGGACCATGGGCGCCCAGGAGCCGCTGCGCCATCCTCCGCCGGGATCGTTTTCCCATTTGGTACCTTCATCAGCCCTTAAGTTCCAAACGATGCGATTGATGCCTTTTTTACACTCTTCCTCTTTAATGGTTCGAACTACGGTTCCTTCAGTATTCAGAAATTCCACCTTCACTTCTTCCGCCAGATCATCAGCCAGGTAGAAATTGACATAAGCACCATAATCAGGATTAGGTGCAACATAAGTACGCTGCCCCAGGTTTTCGATCCGGTCGTACATATGCCAGCGAGTAGTGTTCCGTACAGGATAGAGATGCACCTCTTTCTGCTGGGCAGCCGCCATTTCAGTGATTGGCCTGGCGTCATCCAATATCCAGATGCCTCTGCCGTGGGTAGCTACGATGAGATCGCGCTCACGAGGATGAACGCGCAGATCGCGAACAGAAACGGGAGGCAGGTTATTATTAATGCGATGCCAATTAGAGCCCTTATCCCAGGAAACGTATACCCCATGCTCCATACCAATATACAGTACATCTTCAAGATGAGGATCCTGGCGAATGACCTTCACATAATCATCTTCGGGCAAACCGTTAACGATCTTGGTCCAGCTCTTTCCATAATTGGTGGTCATATATGCATAAGGGCGGAAATCATCACTCCGGTGGTTATCGACCGCTACGAAAGCTGTACCGGCATCGTGCTCAGAAGCGTGGATCTTTCCAAACCAGGAAAAAGCGGGCAGCCCCGGCAGGTTTTTATTGACGTTGGTCCAGGATTTTCCACCATTCCGGGTGATTTGCAGGTTGCCGTCATCGGTTCCTGCCCAGATGACGTCCTTTTCGACAGGTGACTCGGCAATGTAGAGAATACTACAATGAAACTCCGCCGCTGTATTATCCTGATAGATCGATCCTCCGGAAGATCTCTGCTTACTCTTGTCGTTGGTGGTCAGGTCCGGGCTGATCTCTTCCCAGGTATAACCGCGATCAGTACTTTTGAATAAGACGTTGCCGCCAAAATAGACGGTATTGGGATCATGTGGAGAAACGTGAATGGGCGAATCCCAGTTGAAGCGATACTTGTGATCCTCAATAGCATCGCCTGCAGATCCGGTGATCTTAGGATAGGGATGAATATTGCGAACATTGCCGGTTTTGGTATTGACATGGAAGATCACCCCACCCTGCAGATTGGCGTAAATCTCATGCTCGCTGCCAGGAATGGGCTCCGCGTAATAACCGTCGCCCCCGGCCAGGGCTTTCCAGTGGCGCTTGAGAATGCCGCGGCTGTGAAGCGAATTGGAAGGGCCCACCCAGGTGCCGTTGTCCTGCAACCCGCCGTACACATTATAAGGGTCCAGGTTGTCAATATTCATCTGGTAGTACTGAGACAGTTCGACATTGTTGATGATGTCAAAAGTAGCACCGGCATCATAAGACACCTGAAAACCACCGTCACTTCCGCTAAGCACTCTGTTCGAGTTCAAAGGATCTATCCAGAGCGACTGGTGGTCACCGTGGACATCCCTGGCGATGGTTTCAAATGTTTTACCACCATCCGTTGATTTCACCAATCGGCCTGACAATGAATAGAGTGTCCTGTGATCATTGGGATCTACCCTGATATCGCTGTAGTAAAATGGCCGGAAGTTGATATTCGGATCATCGTTGACCATGGTCCAGGAATTCCCCCGGTCATCCGAGCGGAAGAGGCTGCCGGAAGCATTGGGATATTCGGTGATCAGGTAAACAACATTAGGTTTACTTTGCGCCACCTGAATACCCGGGCGGGCCATGTCTTTATCAGGCAAGCCGTTCATGATCTTTTCCCAGGTCTCTCCGCCATCCTTGGAGCGGTAGATGCCCGTTTGTTTACCTCCGTCATCAAAGCGCCAGGGTTTGCGGCGGAAAGTCCACATACCGGCATACAAGATCCGTGGATTGGAAAGGTCGATGTCAATATCTGAACACCCTGTATCTTCATCGATGTACAGCACCTTTTTCCAACTTTTTCCTCCGTCGGTAGTTTTAAAGACGCCCCTTTCTTCATTAGGGCCCCATTCCCGGCCCAGGGCACAGACGCAGGCCACGTCCGGATCATCAGGATGAACGACGATACGTTTGATCCGTTCTGTTCCGTCCAGTCCTAGGTGTTCCCAGCTCTGGCCACCGTCAATAGAACGATAAACGCCATTTCCATAGCTTACACTATTGCGGGGATCACCTTCTCCGCTACCCAGCCACAGTACGTTGTGGTCAGAAGGAGCTATCGTGAGGGCGCCGACGGAATACACACGTTGATCCGTAAACAGCTCCTCGAAGGTAACGCCACCGTTAGTGGCTTTAAACACCCCACCATCAGCACCGGAGACATAAAAAGTAGTAGGATCGCCAGGAATGCCGTCGATATCGGTAACCCGGCCGCCCATATTGGCCGGACCGATGGCCCGCCATTCCAGCGTTTTAATAGCATCCTGCACTGTTTGGCTCCAAAGTGGAAGCACCAGCAGGGTAAGAAAAATGGTCCAAAAGGATTTTTTCATACTAGTTAGAGTTTTGTTGAAAGGTTCAAATGAAAATTTAAATGAGACTATCTAAAAGGTCAGGTGTAAATTTTTGCGGCTAGATCAAATTCCTTTTTTCTTTTGGGAGAAAAAACGGAGTTTTTCCCTCAAAAAGAAGAGCAAGAAATTTATCAGGCTGCGTAAACGAAAACTATGCTTTTCAGGCAGCCCCATTTACATTGAAGCTGTATAAAGTTTTCTGCTGGAAAGAAAAAGCAGGATATTTAGTCCGATGGAGGCTTTTTTTGAGCTTCATAGCGGCGCTATGGAGCTATAAAAAAACGATCAACAGGCTAAAAAGACGGTTTTGCAGTCCAGTGAGTAAACGCTAAACAACTTCATTTAGTAGGATGAAAATAAAAAATCTGACAGAAAGGCTTCAGTGCAAAAGGATGTCTATTTTGAAAATAGACAAATTCAAATTTTTTCCTGATCAAACGAAAAAAATTTGCCGGAGCTTTTACTTCGGCAAAAAAACAATGGCTTCCAGAGCATCGGCAGTATTAAAATTCAGTGAATAAGGCCTTTGTTGTTCTTTTGTAAGGATGCGATTTTCTGAAATACCTCTGAGCAGCAGGTAATCAATAACGGCTCTTATTCTGGCATGGGACAACTGGAGGCTGGCGTTATTCCCCTCATCCTGGCCGGTATGTCCCTTTATGGCCAGCAGGCGGTCGGGATGGTCAACCAGGTGTTGATACAATTGTTCCATTTGCTGGTGAGAACTGACCTTAAAGCGTGTCATTCCCGGCTCGAATTGCACGGATGCAAGCATATCGCTTTCATTGCCTTTTCCATCCACTTCGGCAAACCTCAATTCTTTGATACAGATCTCGTGAACGTTACTTAGTCGCCCGGTGGCGGCTGTTACGCCCCAGTACACGATAGGATTACCCCCAAAGATGCCGTTGACAATATCGCCATTGAAAGCCACCTGCAAATTATTATCTAGAAATACCTGTAGCAGGTTCTGATCGGGATCCCATACTATCCGGAGTACGTGGCGTTGATTGTCTTCAAGGTTCCCTACTGCTACCGGCGTAACAAGGCCGCCGTAATGGTGAGTTTGCCCATTGGCCATGACCGCAATATGATCCTCTTCCGGATCGGCGAGATGATAGTTTTGATAAGTATCGAATTCTATGCCCAAAGAAGGCCGGAGTCCGGAAAAGCCCATGCCCTCACCTCTCCACCCTGTGATGGCCACTCTTGGGTGGAAAACGAAAACGATTCCGTCGGCGCCGTCCAGGTCTTTTTCGCCGAAGACAAGGCAGACCTCCATTTGGAAGGGAACAGATAGGTCTATGGGTTTTTCGTACCAGGCTGAGCCGGAAACGTACTGATAGTCAGGGACAAGGCGGATGCACTGTTCATTGATTTTGGTGGCCGTACCACTGAGTTTGAAATCTTCTAAGCTAAACTGGGCCAATAAAAAGGAAGTAGCATTGGCCATAAGCAAAAAGGTGGAGATATATTTTTTCCAGTTCATCGGTGGGAGATTTTTATACCAGTCAATTTAACCAAAAAGAAAAGCTATAACAATAGATGCCTGGAGGTGTTGAGCATTTTTCATCATTAAATTTGAAAAAATCCCGGTTTTGGGAACTTTTTTAAATAAATTGCCCTAAAAACCTCGTAAATAAAAGGCAAATTCCCATGCGACAAAAGCGGACACCCTTACGAGGTCTGTGATTTTTTTAACACTATATAGTCAATTCTTTTTCAATTAGTTAGGAGCCTTTTTTGGAGAAAAATGGATTTTTCGCCTGATTTAGACCTCAGAGGTCTTAAAGACCTCTGAGGTCTAAGTAAAAAGAAAAAAATAGATGAAAACCACCCTCAGTAAAATCTGGACGCCCTTTTCCGATCGAACCTATAACACCACACTGCTCGTTGCCGGGCATCTTTTTTTCTTCATCATAGCGATATACAGCCTGGTCTATTACCAGGAACGCATGCTTCATTTTGACACGGCCAACTATGTCTTCAACCTGATCTATTCGGGAGATTTTTACTTCAGAAGCGGAAGGGAGATAACGGTGGTTACTCAGCTGCTGCCGCTATTGGCGTTAAAAACGGGGGCTTCTCTGAAAACCATTCTCCAGCTTTACTCACTGTCCTTTATCCTGCTGTATTACCTCATTTTTAACATCATCGTCTATGGATTTAAAAATACTACGGCCGGCATCTTTTTGATACTGGCCTTATTCCTCACCTTGAGGTACAAATTCTACGCTCCCGTCGGTGAGGTGGTGATCGGTATTTCCGCTGCAGGTTTACTGGCCGGTTGGCTGACCAAAGATAGACAACACTTCTCATGGCTGCCTGCCTGGGCTGACTGGCTCATCGGCTGCCTGATCCTGATACTCATTTCCATTACGCATCCTTTTGTATTTTTATCCACCTTCATCATTCTTGGCTTTGTGCTGATCTTTTTTCACCGATGGAAGGACCTGAGCTTTTGGGGGATCGTTCTTTTTGCTATTGGAGGATTGGTGCTGGAGTATTTTCAAATCTCGCAGGATGGATACGAAAGCGACCGTGCGAACCCCTTATTCAACGCCGTCGATATTCTATCCGGATTTACCGAACTCTACGTTTGGGAGCGCCTGCTTTGGTTTTTCGATACGGAATATGCCCTGCCTTTCGGCGTCTTCCTATTAGCGCTGATCCTTATGGCCTGGCATAAAAAATGGCTGAGCGCCGCCTTCCTGCTGCTTTCTTTTTTGGCCCTGATCGCCATATTGCTGGTCACCTATGCTTATCTAAATACCGAAGTCTATTTGATGATAGACGGATACCTGACGCATATCGGACTGGTCCTGGCCCTGCCGCTATCCTTTTTCCTGCTCCGTTCAAAACGGCCGGTATGGGTCTTCATGGCTTGCGTACTGATGATCTTTTCCCTGGATAGAATTTGCAATAAACGCAAATTCTATCAGCAACGACAAGCCTATCTCATGGAGATCATTGAAAAAAACACAACTGAAGACGAACGCAAATTACTGGCCCACATGAAAGACTTCAACTGGGAAAAAATGTGGATGCCATGGGCAGTAGCCATTGAAACGCTGATGATGAGTTCGCTAGATAGCCCTGATCAGGCAGCTACTATTTACATCCATTGGTGGAACAAAAAAAGCTTCTACCTGAAGGATCCTGACTTGTTCCTGGGCGTTCACTATGCACCGCTTTCCTTCGAGCCGGAAGAATTCCCTTCCGAGCTTTTTGATCTGAAAACCGGTACTTATAAGGAGATTAAGCTGCCCAACTAGACGCCATCATTTTTATTTTCGACACCAGTAACGATGGCCAAAACGGTTTTATGTTCGGCGCCAACTCTGTAGGAGTGGAGTCCGCAAAACTAATGAGATCGCTTAATGGTCGCCCATGCCCATACAGTTCGGTCTCAAACGCCTTTCTTTGGCCGGGAAGCTCACCAGCCTGCATTTGAAAGATCCTAAAAACCTGAAACTCATTCCTTACGTACAGGGAGAAGTCGATCTGTTTTTCAGCCGCCGGATCGGTATCGGGGAAAACGGCCGGCAGGGAACTGCAGGGCTTGAAAACGATCTTAATCCCACCTTTGCCGTCGACGGTAAGTCTGGCATCGGCCAGCAAGCACGACTTATTGGCTATTATGCCCACTCCTTATTTAACCTTCTCAAACCAAAGGTTTCTTACCCTTCCGTTGCTCACTCGTATACCTCTAACGGCATCCCCTTCCCATTCCACATCGATGTCGTTAAAGAAATAGGCGTCAGCCATGAGTTTGTCTTTCTTAAGAGGAGTAATGTTGAAGTCCTCATGCCTTTGGTGTTTGGCCGTTAATTTTCCGTTATCCAGGACGACAATGTAACGCGTGTCTAATTCAGGGCTATAGTAAGTTCCCGTATACTTTTCCAATGCAGAGGCTTCCAATATTTCAGGATCGATCCTGACCGCCCTTCTTCTTTCCGGCCCATGTAAAATAGTAAGCCGTTCGACTTCATCCTTGTCATTTTTTTCGGCGAAAATGGAAATTTGCTGATCTTTATTGAAAAAGGAGGTTTCAGAAGCTGCTTTCAGCTCGAGCATAGGCATAAAGCCTTTAGAATCGACAAAAAACTGATCTCCTTTACGCAGTAATTCGATATGAATACCATCCACCAGGTAATGACCCGCAGAACGGTCGAAAGCCTGATTTGAGATTTCAACCGCTTTGATGAGATGTTCCAGGCGATTGTTGCGACGTTCGGGTCTTGGTTCGGTAAATGCTTTTTCCAGGTACAGATCCGCTACTGCCATTGATTTAGCGCCTGGATCGGCCGAAGAAAAATTGGCCAGAACGATGACGCCTACTTCCTGCTCAGGAAAATAGATCAGATTAGAGCGATACCCGCCGACGGAACCACCGTGAGAAAGGCGCTTCAGTCCGCGATAGGCTCCTACCCCTATGCCGAGCCCATAGCCGGTCTTCTCGCCATTATTCAACACACCTTCTTCCTGGAGCCGCTGGATACCAGCTTTTCCGCCGACTTTTCCGGTTTGGAAATTATGGACCCATTTTGCCATATCGGCGATGGTCGTATACACGTTGCCGTTGCCCATATAGGTCCAGTATTTAAGAGGCTGCCGGAAGCCGTTTTCCAGGCTGCCATCGTAAGAGGTGGCCGTATTCTTATGGACGACCTCCATATCCTCGCGATAATCGGTATTTTTCATCCCCAGGGGATCAAAGATGTTTACTTTTGTCCACTCCTGGAAAGTCTGACCGGTAAGTCGCTCAACAATGGCAGTAGCCAGATTGAAACCGGTATTGCAATAGAGGTACTCCTCTCCTACCGGAAAGTTAAGCTCTTTTTGTTGGGCGATATACCGAAGCAGATCTTCATTGGTCATCGCTTCTCCGGAGCGCCAGCCGGCCATAGCCAGCATGTTCTGAAAATTGCGCAGTCCGCTGGTATGAGTAAGCAGATGACGGATGGTGATCGTCTGTCCGAAATCCGGTACTTCAGGCAGGTATTTGCGCACGTCATCGTCGATAGACAGCTTGCCCTGTTGTTCCAGCAGGACCATGGAATAAGCGGTTATTTGTTTGGAGACCGAAGCAATGTTAAAGGTAGTCTGCGTGGTATTGACCACGTCGTACTCCAGACTAGCCATTCCATAAGCCCTGGCAAAGACGAGTTCACCCTTATCGACGATGCCCACTACTCCGCCGGGGGATTCCGTACTGTCCCATTCCTTGAAGATCTGATCGATCTCAACAGGAAGATGTTCGGGTATGGACTTGCTTTTGCTGCTGAGTATCAAAGAACTGCCGAGCAACAGGATGATTAAAGGGGAAAAAAGACGCTTCATAATAAGAATTTGTCATTAAAGATTTTGGGTAACAAATTATTCCTTTTTCTTAAAAAAATCCAAAAAGCGAAACGGAATTCGATTTAACGGCTCAAAGCGTTTATCTTGCTCTTTCATTTTCAAAAACCAAATTTTCCAGATAAGCATGACAGGACGGTTTTTTTCCAGGCATTCTTACCTTTTGATGTTCCTCCTTTTTAGCCTTGCGGCTTCCTGCGAAAAAGCCGCGGAGCTGTTCCAGCCGGTTCCTCCTCAACTTACTCCCCGAGAGTCCTACAATGCAGCCCTTGATTCCACCGGCATCGGGCAATCGCAGCTGGCCCGATCCTGGCGTCAGGCCGCCAAACGAGCGTTGACCGATAGCGTGGTCATTGAATCCCCATTTCGGGAAACCGGCTATTTCCGGGCCGAAAAACCGGCTGCCCTCGGCTACCGGATCGATCTGAAAGTCGGGGAATTGCTCAAAATAAACCTTTTGCCTTCTCCTGACAGCACGCTGATCTTTGCCGATCTTTTTTTTGAGGAAACCATCGACAGTGTGACGTCCCTGCGTCCGGTCTTTCATGCGGAAGCGTATCATACCGACAGTCTGAGGTACGAAGCCGAATACAACGGCATTTACCTATTGCGCGTACAACCTGAGTTGCTGGCTAACTGCCGCTACCTGCTAGAGGTGATCGTCCAGCCGTCCTACAGCTTTTTTCCGGTCAGCGGAAAAAGCAACCGGGACGTGTGGAGTTTTTTCGGTGATCCCCGGGATGCCGGCAGGCGCGTGCATAAGGGCATCGATATTTTTGCCCGCCGCGGCACGCCGGTAGTGGCGGCGGTAGACGGCCGGGTACGCCGGGTTCGGGATGAGGGTTTGGGAGGCAAGCAGGTGTGGCTGCTTGATACTCTTCGTCAGCAATCTTTGTACTATGCCCATTTGGATAGCCAATACGTAGCCGAAGGTATCTGGGTAAAAGCCGGGGACACGCTGGGGACGGTCGGTAATACCGGCAATGCCCGAACGACCAGCCCGCACCTCCACTTCAGCATCTACAAGCGTGGATTCGGCGCCATTGATCCTCACCCCTTTGTAGCGCGCCGGTCCGATCAGGCGCCTGAGTATCTGGGCGATACGACCTGGCCCGGGCAGTTGATGCGGGTGCGCGAAAGCAATGCCAATCTTAGGGTAAGCCCGAGGGGGCGGAGCGCCATTTTCAGGAAACTGGAGAGGAATTTACCGGTGGAGGTGCTCGCTGCGACCAAAGGCTGGTACCGCATCGCTACTCCTGATGGAAAGCAGGGGTATTTATTTGGGAATAGCCTCGAGGACATAAACAGGCCTCTGGAGCGGCTTAGGACGAAAGAACAATCGCCACTGTGGCATGCCCCGGACTCCTCATCGGTTGTGATTTCTTCCGTTGAGGCTCAGGAAGAACTGGAAGTGATCGGGAAAACAGGCGAATACCATCTCATCCGGCGCAAGGGTCAGGAGGACGGATGGATGAAGGCCAGAAAGTAAAGACTCTTTTACTATTCCTCCAGTCTCGCCTGTAATTCAAGTGCTTGCTGATGATAGGGATGGCCGTTGTCCTTGAGCAAGAAGTTTATTTTCATTTTCACCCAAAGAGGTGATTGACACCCTCCGTTTTGAATCTACATTTGTGGGGTAAGATGCAATCATCAATTCTTATAAACCACAAAACTTCAAAACCAATGAAAGTTTCTCTGTCCTTCATCACGTGCCTGGCGTTGGCTTTCTTTTTTTCCACCAACCACCTAACGGCCGGCGATCCGGATCAACCGTTTTTCGGGTGCTCGAAAACCCTTAGCTCCCGCTCCGGCACCGTTATGGCCGGCGGACCGGCGAAAACAACTTTCACTTCCACTGCAAGTGAAGTGACCATTTCCGTAAGCAAAACTGGCGGAAAAGCGCAAACCATCGTCAACATCTACGTGAACAACCAGAAAAGAACAGACATTGTCTTTAACAATGGCAATTATACCGATACCAAGAAAAAAACAATTTCTAATGTGAACGGAAAATCCATTCGGGTAGAAATCGTTAACCAGTCAGTAGCTAATAAATTCCAGTACAGCTTTAAAGCAACCGGAGAGACCAATGACCTGGGCGAAATGCAGGGCAATCTGGCCGGACAGGATAAAAAGACGGTTACGCTCTCAACCAGTTGTGACAACAATGTAAAAATTACCGTCTCCCGTACAGGTGGCACAGCACGGGCGAATGTCTTTGTAAAACTTGGCAGCAATACGGTAAAATCTGTGGTTTTCGACAAAGATGAAACCCGCAAGGTGATCACTGTCAACAATGCCAACAACAAGAGATATACCGTGGAGGTGAAAAACGTATCGGTCGGCAACTGGTTTAAGTTCGAAATGGACGCGAATAGTTATTAATAAAGAAAAGAGTCATCCCATAATTTTCAAAGCGGTTTAATTTGAGACTTTGCCTCTTTAAACAACTTCATTTAATTTCACGCAGATTTCGCTGATTTCGCTGATAATATTTTTAAAAAACCTGCGTCATTAGTGCAATCTGCGTGCCCAACTATTTAAAAAACGCTATTTTCATTGCCCATAAAACGATAGTATCGGCACATCCACCCCAAAACTTAACATAAACCTTAAAGCCTTTACCGTTTCAAAATCTCCGCTAATCTCAATCTCTCGTACATTCGGACCATACTGAACACCCGCGCCCAGGAAGAAGGGCGATTTAGGAAAATTAAACATCAAATGAGCCCCCGGGGCCAGTACATTCGCAAAAGAAAGGTCCGGAAGATCATCGAGTCCTTTTTCCTGGGCATCCCGGCGATAAGCCGTCAAAGCGCCAAGATCAATGATGGGCAGAAAAAGGGACATCGACGTATTGGACTTGGGCCCAAGACGTTTGCTAAACGCAATACCCACTGGAACAAACAGGCCAAAGGAATTCAGCGAACTTTTATTTTCAAAACCTGCGGGCTCGTCAATAATGTATTCATACCCCAAAGTGCCGCCAAAATAGGCATTCAACTCCACTGAAAAAGGACGAAGCCTTTTGTTCTGCGAGCTACCCACCGGCAAAGCGATGGTTTCCATGGCAGCCTGTACCGCCTGAGGACTATCCGCTGCCGCTACATCCGCCAGAAAATAGCCGTATCGGAAAATGCCGTTGCGAAACTTCCGGTATCGCATCGAATCCCGTCTGACGAGTTTTTCCTCCAATCGACTCAGCCGTTTTTCCATTTCCTCAAGCTGAATAGAATCTTGTGTGCTGGGATTGGGGAAAGCCTCCTTTTTAAATTTGGTCACCGCCAGCTCCTGATCATCAATCTTGTCTTCCAGGCGCTCCCGCCACTTTTTGGCCTTTGGGTAAATATTAAAAAGGTCGACCAGCCGAAGTACATTTTCCAAAGAATACCGGTAATCCCGGTTGGCCGTGTGTCGGAATAGTTCCGTCAACTCCCGGTTAATGTCGGGAACTTTGGCAATGCCCTGATCTTTAAACTTCTGGACCAGGCTTTCGAGCTGATCTCCATCATCGGTTTGCAGCAAAGGCGTTTCCAGGATGCTGTTAAGCACATTACCTGCAAACTCGATACTAGCCACCATGGCCGAACGGCGGTCCGTGAAGGTGTCCAATACCGTAAATTGCTGCGCTACATCCGTGGCTATATTGGCCAGGCCACGTGAATCAACCGTGTAGCCACTCGTGAGGGCGGAAATGCGTTGGTAGAGTAAGCCCAGAAAAAGCTGCCGTTGGGTTTCGTTGTTCAGTACTTCGGCCATCTGTTCGGGTTTGGCCCAGTGGAGTTGGCCTTTGCCGTCGGAAATGGCCAGCGAATACATCAACTGCGCACCTGCCTGCAGTATGTTGCTAAAAAGGGTCGCATTGTTGTAAGAACGCAATAAGGGGCGATTATCACCGGTTTGCTCCAGCCCCAGAAGGGTAGCCTGCAATTCGTTGAGCAGCAGGGAATCACTGGCGATCCGTCGATTGATGGACAAGTAGATCTTTCGAGGGGCCTGAGCTCGAAAATAGGGAGAATTCTCGCCTTCCGGATACCGGGCGCCGAGATCAATCACGTGGTCGACAAACAGTTGATCTACCCTGCGCAGGTATTCGATTTGCTGACGAGGGGAACGAGAGCGGTCGGCCCTTACGTTAGTAGCCAGGCTCTTTAAATAGTCAAAGGCCTTCAGCTCATGACCGGAAGCAATAGAGGTCCAAAAGTCTTTTTCCCGATCTATTTGACCGCGCAGTTCATTTAGATAAGTTCTGGCCCGACCGGCTTCATCAGCAGAAGCTTCCACTAATTCCGACAGCGTATATACTTTTTCTTCCAACACCTTCAACGAAGCCACATAATCCCTCATGGCCCTCAGAATGGGATAATCGCCCTGGTCTTTTCGCAGCAATTCCCGGATCATACTCAGTCCGACCCCTCGCAGTTCATCTGCGGAAGGTGGGTCTTCAATGAAAGTAGATTGGTAGGTCTCAAAAGAAGGATAAGCTTCCAGCGCCTCGTAGTCGATTTTCCCAGCCAGAAAAGCATTGACCTCATTCAGAAAGCGGTTTCTTTGGTTGCGAAACAGACCGGCATAGGTAAATTCAGACAATTTTTCCTGGAGTCGATCCACTTCCTGATTAAGCGCCGTGAATTGGGCTCTTTCCTGAGCAGGAATACCACTCAGGGTATCGTCTATGGACCGTTTTAACTCGATCAGGACATCGTACGTCGCCTCCAGGCTATCGTTCACCGTTCTAAAGACCTCCTGTAAGTTTTTGTAAGTCGGCAAGTCAGGGTCCGCAATGAGGCTGTCGTGCAAGATCTTCTCACTCTCAAAACGACGACGGCTGAACTCCCCGTTGGCATAGGCCAGTATGCTCGGCAGGGGCAAATCCCGCTGTATGAGGTCCACCAGGCGGTAGACCAGCAGCAGGCTAAAAGACAGGGGGTCGTTCTTATCCAGCTGCCCGGACTCAAACAGGTAATTGGACACATTGAGCGACAGGGTATTGAGGTCTTTGGAAAAAGCCATCTTTGCGTTGGCCACGATGGCTTTATAATTAACGATATTAAGCTGGTCGAGATATTGGTAGGTATTGGGAAAAAGGAGGTTCAGTTGTTTATCGGTAAGGTCCTGCTTGAGCTTAAGCAAAAAAGTCTGGACAAACTCCTCCTGCGCCTGTTGGCCAATCCAATCGGCCAGGCCGGACAAAATATTTGCTGTCAGTGAGGCGGGATCCTCCAGGCTGATCGGCCGGACGCTTTTAGAGGCGGTTTCCAAAGCCACTGCATTACCGATACGTACCTGCTGATAATCATTGATCAATTCCTGGGCTCTGAACATACGGTTATCGGCGTAAACATCGCCGTCATTGAGTTGTTCGAGGATCTTTTCTCTCGGTCCCTGCCGGATGTTGATGACTGTTCTTTGTACTTCCTGTAAATCGAACATGGAGCGCAAAGTATCCACGACATTGCTATCAGAAAGGATCTTTTTCAGATACGGATTGTGCTGGTAGCTTTGCAGAATGGCCTCCGGGTTGTAGCATTTTTCCAGGGCTTTTTCCTTAGAAGGATAGGCGTAAGCCGCCAGGATACCCATGAGGTTATATTGAAGGGTATCCTGTGCTCGAAAAGCGGAGGTTCTCAAAGTATCTCTGCTAAGACTATCCCGAAAGGTAATGCTGCGCACCGCTTTTTCCCAGGGGGAAGGACGAATAGCCTTGGCCAGTCTGTCCACGTCATCCAGCATACTCTGGGATTGAACCGACCAGGCAGAAAGGCCTGAGAATA
>CAZJQS010000068.1:0-30701 GCA_964548175.1 uncultured Saprospiraceae bacterium | reverse complement strand
GGTAAATGGTAGAAAGTAGAAAGATTTCTGCCTGAATTGGACAAATAGATGCCTTTTTTGGTTGTATTTCTTTCTACCTTCTACTAAAGTTGCTTCGCAACTTGAATTAGTTAGTTGTGCTGCGATGACAACGCAGAATAAGCAGATATTTTACACAATTTCCCGGTAGGAAGTAGTTATAAAATACTTAAAGTCATGCTAAAAAAAGCTCATGCAAAACTTGAAACTGCATTCACACAAACACCATAGCCTTCATTTAGTTTAGAGAGGCCGGCACAGTATTTATGATTCAATGCGTCTGGTCGAAATCTTCAATGATCTTCAACAGCATATTGACATCTTCAAAGAATTCCCTGACTAATTCGAAACTTAAGTTAGAACGAAAAATGTACGGCTCCAGCAAATCTTTTTCCTCAGTGACCGCTACATAGATCTCCTGATCGCTAAATGCCATAAACATTTCCTTTCCCGTTTCATACACATAACTGGCTAGCGCCTCCTGCATGGGGTCTGACAAAATGCCGATCACGTGCGTGTCTTCCAACGCAAAAGTGACAAACTGAGAGCGGAACCAGTCATTCATGATCTCATGATCTACATTGACGGCGTCATCCCAGGTAAACTCCTTGATGGCTCTTGAGTAATAATGATAGCGATTTCTGGGCCATATTTTGATCTCGCCGCTGGCCTCTTCAGGAAAGGTGGCGTGCAGGAAGACTCCTTTAAAAACGGTGTCCAGCTTGTTAGAAACCGGAGATACATGCCTGACGTCCAATTCGCTCAGCTCAAAGTCCATCTCTCCAACCTTGCCACTGATGTAATCTTCCCCTTTGTAAAAACGAGCGCTTGTGGCAAAGAGACCGCTTTCGAAGAAGGTCTCCTTGTCGATCGACCGGAACTGCTCGTAGTGCAGCGTCCCTCGGTTCAAGCCGTCATCAATAAAATTAAGGACCAGGTTCATTACATTGGGTTTGAAGGTCCGTACAAACCGGCGAACCCGGTAACCCAGGTAGACGATCAGAAGCGCAATAGGAATACTTAAAAAAAGCGTGACGACCAGCAGGCGCAGATAAATTTCTAAGATGATCAGGCCGATCAACAACAAACTCGAAAAGAAAAGTAATCGGATCAACCTGATCCTCAGGCGCTCCATACGCAACAATTCCGGATGAATGGTCTTATTGTAAAAAATCCGAAATTCGTCTAGTCCTTTCATAATACAACTGTTTGGCAAAGGCCACGCTCTTTATTCCGGCGCCTCGGTAATCAAGCTGTATCAAAAGCCTGCCCATTGAGGCGTTGAATTGTTTTTTATTTGACTAAATAACAAAATTACTTTAATTTTGCATCCCTATGGTGAAGATTAGTCTATTTTCCAGGATTTTAATGGTTTTCCTGATCATCGGAGCGTTTTCTTGCCGGAACCAGTTTGAAAAAGTCCGGACCAGTAACAACCCGGAACTGATCTACAAAACGGCTTTGGAATATTACGAGAATGAAGACTACCAAAAAGCGCAGTCCTTGCTGGAACTGGCATTGAGTAGCTATCGTGGCCGTAAGGAATCGGAGGATATTTATTTCAAATATGCCTATACCTATTATTACACGCGCCAATATATTTTAGCATCCTATTATTTTAAAAATTTCTCACAGACTTACAGCACCAGCCGGTACAGAGAAGAGGCCGATTTTATGGAAGCCTATTCCAATTATCAGTTATCCCCTACCTTCCGACTGGATCAAAGTTATACCAAAAACGCTATTGATGGATTTCAGCTCTTCATTAATACTTATCCCCAAAGTGAAAGAGTGGAAGAATGCAATCGTCTTATAGATGAAATGCGCAAGAAACTGGAACGCAAAGCTTTTGAAGAAGCCAAACTTTACTTTGACCTCAGACGTTATCAATCTGCTATATGGACCTTCGATAACTTGTTGAAGGATTTTCCGGAAACCGATAAGGCAGAAGAAGTCCGCTACTGGATGGCTCGTTCCGCTTTCCTGCTTGCACAAAATAGTGTAGTGGATAAACAACGCGAACGCTTTAGTGAAGCCAAGACTATGGCCGATGAATTTTTGGCCAGATATACTGATAGTCAATACCGCAGAGAAATGATCGATATTCAAGCTTATTCTGATAAGAAACTAAAAGAATTAAGAGATGTCTGATATCAAAACAAAAGTACAGGGGCTTGACCCTAACGTGAGCGCCAGAGATATTAACTTCATGAGTAAAAAGACAGGCAATATTTATGAAGGACTGGTCGTCATCACTAAAAGAGCTAAACAACTCTCCGTAGAACTCAGAAGAGAGTTGCATCAAAAACTGGAAGAATTCGCCGTTTCTTCCGATACCATCGAAGAGGTTAACGAAAATAAAGAGCAGATCGAAATTTCGAAGTTCTACGAACGACTGCCTAACCCTGCCGTTATCGCGCTGGAGGAATTCCTCAATGACGAAATATACTACCGCTATAGCGATAGAAGAAAGAAGGACAAAGATTTTTAGCAAGGCATCCTTCGTTAGGGTAGTGTGAAAAACACAGGCAACTTCCTTTTGCTTTTTACACTGCCCTTCCTAAACTTTTCCTCTTCCAAGCTATGAGTACTTCTCTTCATGGTAAAAAGATTCTGCTGGGTATCAGCGGAAGCATTGCAGCTTACAAATCGGCTCATCTGACCCGGCTGCTGATCAAAGCAGGGGCAGAAGTGCAAGTGATTATGACACCGGCAGCCTGCAGTTTCATTACTCCTCTAACCTTGTCCACCCTGTCAAACAACCCCGTATGGTCAGAGGTCAGCAGTGAAGGAAGCTGGAATAACCATGTAAAATTAGGACTATGGGCTGACCTTATGATCATTGCACCCATTACCGCCGCCACGCTTTCCAAATTAGCCAACGGCCTGTGCGATAATATGCTGGCGGCCGTTTACCTCTCCGCACGTTGCCCGGTCTACTTTGCTCCCGCCATGGACGTAGATATGTGGTTGCACCCCTCTACACAACAAAACGTTCAAAAACTCCTCTCGTACGGCAATCAGCTCATCCCTGTCGAATCTGGAGAACTGGCCAGCGGACTTTCTGGTGAAGGACGCATGGCCGAGCCGGAGACTATCGTAGAGATCGCCGGCCGGCATTTTCTTCTGGGAGACCTGAAAGAGAAAAGAATACTCGTCACAGCAGGCCCGACCTACGAAGCACTGGACCCTGTCCGCTTCCTGGGCAACCGGTCTTCCGGTAAAATGGGCATCGCCATCGCCGAAGAGGCCGCCCGCCGATCAGCTGTGGTTGACCTTATCCTCGGTCCGACTCACTTAAGGCCGAAACACTCCAGTATACGCTTGCATATCGTCGAATCCGCTCAGGAAATGTACGACACCGCCTTGTCTGTTTTCCCTGATTGTCATGCCGCAGTAATGGCCGCAGCAGTAGCCGATTACCGCCCAGCACAGCGCGCTGCCCATAAAATGAAAAAAAAAGAGGGCGACCTGAACCTTAAACTGGTCCGAACTCCAGATATCGCCGCTACGCTTGGAGCTCAAAAAAAACATCAGCTCCTCGTGGGCTTCGCCATGGAAACGGAAAATGAAGAGGCCAACGCCATAAGAAAACTAGAAAATAAAAACATGGATCTTATTGTACTGAACTCCCTTTTAGAAAAAGGGGCCGGCTTTCAACATGACACCAACCGGGTAAGCATGATCTTTGCAGATCATTCCATCAAAAAATTCGACCTGAAACATAAAACAGCAGTAGCCATAGACATCATCGATGAACTCATTGCCCTGTTACCTGCCTCCTCAAAGGGATAACAGGTTAAGCATCCGCCAAGGGCGCAATCTTTCCCGCTTTTTTTCGTCTTTATACAAAACATGACCATTTGCTTTTTTTACGTCTAAATGTATGATTTGCTAATTTTATGAAAAAATTGAAATGACTATGAAGTATACCGTTGCTTTCGTATTCTTCCTAATGGGGGGCGTCACTATGCTGGCCCAGGAGCTGAATAGTAATGTGCGGGTAAACGTACAAAAGCTACAGACTGCCGATCCAAGGATATTTGAGACCCTGGAACAAGCCATGAACGATTACCTCAATAATCAGAAATGGACTAATGATTATTACGAGCTGGAGGAGCGCATTACCTGTAACTTTCTACTTACTATCCAGGAAGAACGGGGGCCTAATGCTTTTAAAGCCGATCTGGCCATCCAGGCTTCCCGACCCGTCTACGGCAGTACCTACGAAACTTCTTTACTCAATCACATCGACCGGGAGGTGACCTTTACCTACGAGCAATACGATCCGCTGCAGTTCTCCATCAATGGCTTCAATGATAACCTTTCGGCCGTATTGGCTTTCTACGTTTACATTATCCTGGGCCTGGATTACGATAGTTTTGAACTGTACGGCGGAGAACCCTACCTCCAAACGGCACAGGAAATCCTGAACAATATTCCCCAGGCAGCTGCGGCTGCCAATCCTGGCTGGCGGTCCTTAGATGGTGACCGTAACCGCTTCTGGATGATCGAGAACCTGCTGTCGCCCAGAGTAAGACCCTATCGCGAAGCAATGTATCAATACCACCGTCAGGCCATGGACCTGATGAGCACGGATGTGGACGCCGGCAGGTCCATTTTGGTCAAGTCTCTGGAGAAAGTCAGTGAAGTCAATAAGGCTTATCCGAATTCCATGATCGTCCAAATGTTCATCAACGCCAAATCAAACGAGGTGGTCGAAATCTTTAAAAAAGGCACCCGCACCGAGCAGAGCCAGTTTGTCCAGTTGATGTCAAGTATTGATGCGACGAATACAGCAAAGTACCGTTCCGTCAGATAAAGCAGGGCAGTTGGATTAATTAAAAAATACAATTTATTCTAGTGAAAAACATCGCCATATTCGCATCGGGGCGAGGGTCTAATGCGAAAAAAATAGTTGAGTATTTTAGTGAAAATGAAGATATTGCAAAAGTAAGCCTGATCGTTTCCAATAAAAAGGAAGCGCCCGTGCTGGATATGGCGCGCTCCAAGAATATCAATCATTATGTACTTGATCGCAAAGCGTTTTACCAAACAAAAAGCCTGCTTGAGGTATTAGATAAATATATGATTGACCTGATCGTTCTGGCCGGCTTCCTTTGGCTGATCCCTGACTATCTCGTAAGAGCCTACGAAGGCCGGATGATCAATATCCATCCGGCCCTGTTGCCTAAATTCGGCGGTAAAGGTATGTATGGAATGCACGTACACGAAGCGGTAAAAAAAGCCAGGGAAAATGAAAGCGGGATCACCATTCACTTTGTGAATGAAAACTATGACGAGGGCGCTATTATTTTTCAGGCCACTTGTCCTGTTTCCGAGTCAGATAACCCTGAAGACATCGCCCGCAAAGTGCAGCAACTGGAACACCAGCATTTTGCACCGGAAATAGCCAAATTGCTTCAGCAACCATAATACACACCTCATCATCTGCACCGAAAAAAACACATGAACAGTGCACCTAATTAAGGAAAATAGCCTGTCATAGCGTTGCAAGGAAACAAATATTTTTATTTTAAAGAAAAAGAATGCAATTTTAACACAGCAATTTTGAATTTTTATAGCTACTGAACTGATACTGAGAACTTAAACAAAACACGCACATTCACAAAATCTTTTATGATGGCAAACAAACTTGTTTTATTGCTCCTGGGGCTCCTTTTGGCAACTGCCCTTCCCGCCCAGAATAAATTAAACTGGCGAAAACAAGCGAAATTAGCCGACGAGTTAATGGAAAAAGGAAACCTGGCTGAAGCAGCAAAAAATTATGAAGAGGCTTATCAGAAAAAAACGAAAAAGGAAGAACTGATCTTCAAAGCTGGAGAAGCCTACTATACCCTTCGTAATTACCGAAAAGCCGTGGAAGCATATGCCTACGTCAAAGACAAAAATGACGATTTCCCACTCGTAGGCCTGAAATATGCCCGCAGCCTTAAAAGAGACAGCCGCTACGAAAAAGCCATAGAAGCTTTTGAACAATTCCGCAAAGCCTATACCGGAAAAGGTAAAGCTATACTCGAGGAAATTGTCCAAAAAGAAATAGAAGGCTGCGAATTAGGGAAACAACTGATGGCCCAGGGGCCTCCAGATATGGAACTGGCGCACCTGCCCAGCGCCGTAAACTCTGATGCCCAGGAGTTCGCACCTATCTCCTTCTCTAACGATGTATTGTACTATTCCTCCACCATGGGCGGAAGAGCTCGTATTTATCGTACCCAACAATCCAACGATACCTGGGCAAAAGGGACCATACCGGAAAATTTTCCCGTCATTCAAAACGAAAGCTTCTGCCACGGAACCCTGAGCGATGACGGACAACGCTTTTATTTCACCATCTGTAATGATGACCAGGGCTTTAATAACCTGACTTCACGCTGCGAGATCTTCGTTATACGTAAAGTCGGCAACGCCTGGTCCCAGCCCGAACGCCTGCCGGACCGCATCAATGTCTCCGGCGTCACCAGCACACACCCTTTCGTCGTTCAGCAGGGCACCCAGGAAATCCTCTATTTCGCATCCAATCGCGCAGGCGGTAAAGGAGGATTGGACATCTGGTTCTCTACCCGCAGTATGGCCGGCGCCGACAACCAGTTCAACGATCCCGTTAACCTCGGCCCCGTGATCAATACCATCGGTGACGAGATCACCCCTTATTTCGACCCCTCCGACCAGGCCCTCTATTTCGCTTCTAACGGCCACCTGTCCATCGGTGGTTTTGATATCGTGAAATCAAGAGGTTATGGTAACAGCTGGGCCGCCCCCGAAAACATGGGCTTACCTTTTAACTCCAGCGCCGATGATTATTATTTCTATAAGGACGTGAACTCAGGAACAAACTTCATCTCTTCCAACCGGTCCTATCAAACCGAAAAACCCGGCACCACCGACGATGATCTGTTCAGGATCGGCAGCAAGCCTAAACAATTGTTTTTAACCGGAAATGTATTCGACGCGGCTACCAATGCCCCCTTGTCCGACATCACCGTGTCACTTTATCAGATCAACCCGGATAATACCGACGTACTACTGTTCAATCGCTCTTTTACCACCGGCGAATATCAGTTCGACCTTATCCCTAACCGCCGCTTCAAAGTAGAGATCGAAAGACCTGGTTATGAACCTACTTCTTATCAGATCGTGACTTCCGATCCCGATAAGAGCACCTACGGGCAGCCGGTCTATATGACTCCGGATATCCCCGAAGAGGAAAAAACCCAGCCTCCGGTCATTACCGATGAGCCGCCAGTGGATCCGGATAAGGAAGAAGTGGATACCGACCCTTCCTTCCCTCCTATGCCCATCGATGAGGAAGAAGTGGAATATACCGCCAGAGGTATGGCGCCTTCTGACCGACTGGAATACCGCACCAGCGCCCCGCGCTTTAACGGTACTTACTACAAAATCCAAATGGTATCCTTGCAAAAGTATGATCCTTCTAAACCTGTCTTTGATAAAGTATTGGGATATGGAGATATTGAAACCGAATACCTGATCTCTAAAGGGCTGACTCGCGTACTGCTGGCCCGCTACTTCTCAGCAGAAGAAGCCAAGCAGGCGCTGCAGAATGTGAAAAATAACGGTTTTCCCGGCGCCTTCATCGTCCGCTACGATGATGGCCAGCGCTTCGGAAGAGTGAATCTTTAAAACAAAACAGGGGCGGTAGCCCCGCCCCTGTTTTGTTTTACACCTTCAATCCCTGCTTGAATCTCTGATTAAAACCTGCCACTCCCTGCAATCCGCCGGTATGTGCCGCCACGATCTTCGTTTTTTCGGGAAAAAAGCCCTTCCCGATCAAATCCCACAGACCGAACATCATTTTACCGGTATAAATGGGGTCTAGGGCTATGCCTTTTTTTTCATAAAAAAACCGGATAAAACTAATCAAGGCCTGATCGAATTTGGCATATCCGCCGAAATGATAATCGTGAATTAATCGCCAGTTGTCAGATCCGAAATAGCCGTATAACGACAGTAATTGCCGTATGTCTTCGGTTAAAAAATCTCCTTTCAAGGCCGGAAAGCCTAAAACGCGAGTGGAAGCATCGCTGCCGGCAATCAGTCCCGCCATGGTGCCGCCGGTTCCACAACAGACACAAACGACATCCGGAGGTCCTTCTTCCAATTGAGCAGCTATTTCCCGACCTAGTTCCTCCGTGCCCTTAATAGCATGCAGATTGGTCCCTCCTTCAGGGAGAAGGAAAAAACGACCGAATTGCCTTTGTAATTGCTGTTCAAATTCAGGCGTACTTCTGATGCGATAATCACTTCGGCTGACGAATTGCAACTGCATCCCGCACCGCCCGGCAAAAGATAACGTAGGATTCAAAGGCTCGATCCGATCTCCACGAATAATGCCGATGGTCTTGAACCCATGAACGCGACCGGCGCTGGCTGTAGCCGCAATGTGATTGGAAAAAGCCCCTCCATAGGTGAGTAAGGTGTCGTGCGCTTCTTCCTTTGCCTTTTTTATATTGTATTTGAGCTTGCGCCATTTGTTGCCGCAATAGGCCTGGTCATCGTCTTCTCCTAATAAATCATCCCGCTTGATCCATAAACGAATACGATGATCATCCAGAAGGGGATCCCGGATGATCATCATAGGACTCAGGAAATCTTTATTTTTCTCCGAAGACATCCTCCAGTGTAATTTCCTGTACAGGTCCGATCCTGGACAAATACTTCAGATCCAGTTTGTTTTTATCGCCTAACAACAAATAGTTGAAGGCGCGATCCCTGATCTTTTGCTTCTGGAAATCAAGAAGTTGCTGCGCCTGGAAGCTTTGAACAAAATCATATACATTTTTCCGAAGATCATGGTAAATGCCGCGATCTGCATTTTTCTTGTATTGCCAGAATTGTTGCGCGGCCGTCAGCCGTTCACTCTCTATCCTTTTCTGGATCGATTGCCTCGTGTTCTGGATCTGCGATAAAGAAACCGGCATGTCCTGAATGATCCCATGCAAAGCCCCTATGGCTTCGCGAACCTTATCCGGCTGTGTGCCCACATAAGCTCTGAAGAAATGCGGCCGGTCCTTTTTCGTTGGCGACTCGTTCAGGGCATAAGTAGAATAAGCCAGCGCCCTGGATTCCCTGATCTCCTGAAAAACAACGGAAGATAAGCCGTATCCAAAATATTCGTTGAAAACATTGTTGTACAAATATTCATCCAGGTCAAAATAAGGCGTTCCCTTTGAGATCAACATGATATCCGTCTGCACAATTGGGAAATCAAAGAGGAATATTTTATGTTGCTCTGTTTCATCGGGCTTGAATATTTTAGCCTTAGGAACCGGTTTCAGATGGCCACCGACCTGGTGATGCCGGTTGAGCTTTTGAATGACTTCTTCTAATGGCTTCTGCCCAAAGTAATAGACCTCATGCTGATAACCAAAAATATTATGTATCCGGTCGTGCAGTTGTTCCGGCTGAACCTGTTGCAGTTCCGCAGCCTTTAGCTTGTACCGGCTTGGAGAGTCCGCGCCGTATTTGCCAAAGTTCATCAGCCCGGTCCGGACAATGAAATTGCGGTTTTGCTGGGCGTTTTCCCGCTTGGTTAAAGTATCCGAAACAACGTTTTGTAAAGCAGCCTGATTTGGCTGAGCCTCTCTTATGAGATGCTCCAGCAACTCCAATCCTTCTTCCATCGATTTTTCAAGGCCGGACAGACTGATATAGGATCGCTCCATCCCCGTATAATAGTCGATGGATAAGCCGAGACGATAAAGTCTTTGCTGTAGCTCGGTTGCTGTAAAACGAGAAGTACCCAAATACGGAAGATAATTAAGGGCCAGCGATAAGAGCAGGTCATTGGCTTTTCCCATCTCAAAGATGAAGTCAAGACGGAAAAGGTGTTCGTAAGGGTTCTCAACATAGTTGACTTTTAGCCCACTATCCAGCCTTGCCGTGCGTATGGCTTCATTAAAATCGACAAAAACGGGACTAAGGTCGGGGCTTTTTTCCGCAAGAAAAGACCGTCCGTAGGCCGAGTTGGCCGACCGATCCAGGGGGACGGCCGTAATTGGGGGCTTTTCTACTTTGATGACGTTGGGGTCCTCTCTCTGTTTTTTGAATACCTGGACATATTGATCGCCCATCCGGGTTTGCGCAAACCGGATGACCTCTTGCTTGCTGATTTGCTTAAGCGCATCGATCTGTTGGAGAAAAGTCTCCCAGCTTATGCCCAAAATGAAAGCATTGGTTAAAGCCTGTACCCTGGCATCGTTAGATTCTGCAATGGTGTACCTTTCGAGTTGTAGGTCATTGATGACGGCTTCCATCATCCAGTCTTCAAAATCGCCTCTCTTCAGCTGATCTACCTGCTCCAAAAGCAACTGCGTCAGCTCTTCCAGCGTTTGGCCGGCCCGGGGGCGGCCATAGAGGCTAAAGATACCGTAATCTTCATGCTGCAGGAAATAAGCGGAAGACTGAAGGACCTTTTGGGGTTGGTTCAGGTGAATATCCAGTAAGCCCGCCTTATCATTGTACAGCAGATTGCTGATGAGTACAAAAAAGAGGTGATCCTCGCTTTTAGCGTTGCCGGTGCGCCAGGCTAACTGCACATAAGGCGCTTCTTTCCCCAGTACTTCTTTCGGAATAGGTTGGTCAATATTGGGTTGTTCTTCAAAATGAAAAGGAGGGAGCTCACTCGGCTGGTAATGGCCGAAATATTTTTCCGCCCATTCGACCGCCTGATCCGGATCAAAATCGCCGGCAAGGATGATGGCCATATTGTTGGGAACGTAATAGGTCTGGAAAAAACGCTTAATGTTGACCTGAGAGGGATTCTTCAGGTGTTCCGGCTCTCCGATAGTCGTCTGCGTACCGTATGGATGATTGGGAAAAAGGGCGGCGCGCATGACCTTGCTCACTTTGCGGTAGTCATTGTCCTGGGTGATGTTGAATTCTTCATACACCGTCTCTAATTCCGTGTGAAAAAGGCGCAGCGCCATCATCCGGAAACGTTCGGACTCCAGCTTCATCCAGCGCTCCAATGAATTGGAAGGTATCTCATTGACGTAGACAGTCTGCTCCACCCAGGTGTAGGCATTCGTTTTCTGAGCACCGATCGAACTGGCTAGCTTGTCGTATTCATTTGGCGCGACCAGTTTGGCGGATTCGTAAGACAGGCGGTCGATCTCTCTGTAGATTTCCTTTTTCTTCTCCGCATCTTTGGTCTGACGATGCTGCTCGTAAAGCTCAGATATCTTCTCGAGGTATTTTTCCTCCTGCTCCCAATCCATCGTGCCGATCTGGCTCGTACCCTTGAACAACATATGCTCCATATAGTGGGCTAGTCCCGTGGTGTCGGCAGGGTCGTGTTTGGAACCCGCCCGAAAGGCGATGTTGGTGAAAATACGGGGCTCCTCCTTGTTAACGCTGAAGTATAGCGTGAGGCCGTTCTGGAGCGTATATTTCTTTACGTTTAAGAAGTCGTCTGCGATCGTTTCAAAGGGGTAGTTTGTAGTTTTCGGTTCTATCATTTTCCTGAGTTTGTTTATAAATTTTATTAACGTTTCAGGAAAAAGGAAGTTGTTTAGCAGAGGAAAAAGAAGTGACAAAAGGCGGGGTTGTGTAAAAAGTCAGCTATTTCTCCCGATTGACGGCCGGCAGAGTATGAAGACTTTTTACACAACCCCACTTTTTTGTTACTTGTCAATTTTCACTGACTCATAAGGTTTAAATATCTCCGGATCAGCTTGTTGCTTTACCATTTCCTTGTAGGGCTCAAAATCAGTCACAAAGAAATCATCCACCTGCTCGAGCATATCCGCCAGCTCGGTTTTCAACATATCCATCATACGCTGGGTAGCCTGATTGGCTCCCTGTGTGTAATCCATATACCGACGAGGACCGTAAAGGTAGCGGGTAAAGTAATCTTCCGGGCGGGGCTGTCCTTTAGGAACATCTTCCGGACCGACGAAACTTTCCTCTACTGCCTTAAGTTTTTTCTTGATTTCTTTGGTGGCTTCCGTAAAGTCTTTCTTTTTCTCTTTTTCTACATTGGCCATTAAGGTCTCGGCCATTTTGATCGACTTCCCGGCTTCTTTAAGCTGCTCAAAGGCATCGTAGGCTTTTTGTACATACCCCCCGTATTCCTTGTATACAGCTAGCGCCTCCTTGCGTTTTGCCATAGAAACGGGGATCCTGGGGTCACCATTTACCTTCACCATGGTGGAATCTTTGTATCCCGCAAAACTGAATACTACCTTGTAGTTGCCTGGAAGCACCATAGGTCCGGAAGGCAAGTCGTCATCCTCTTCCGCATCCCGGCGACTGGGACCGCGAACTCCGTCCATTTCCATGTTCCAATAGGTGCGGTTCATGCCGGTGTCCAACTGAGTATGATAGGTGCGAATCAAGGCGCCTCCCTCATCATATACCTGAACTTTTACCTTTTGCTTTTTCTCATCAATTTCAATAGAATCTGGATTCAACCAGGCCGTCATCATCGCGCCCCTGCGGCGGTTTTCCCCGGAATACATCGCATCAGCACTGAAACGGACGCCCTGATAAGAACGCGTTTCAAACTGGTAAGCCTCAGGCGATTCGAATACCCTAAAAGCCTGGGCCAGTACTTCGCCTTTCGTTTTAGCGATCTCCCGGATCGGACGCAGATCATCCAGTATCCAGGCCGCACGGCCGAAAGTGCCCACGATCAGGTCACCGTCACGAGGATGGATCTTCAGGTCAATGGTCGGCACAGCAGGATAGTCGTTCATCCACTTGTTCCAGTTCTGGCCGCCGTCAATGGAAAGATACAATCCTCGGTCAGTACCCAACCAAAGCAGCCCGGGCGCCACAGGATCCTGTACGATGGTATGAGCATATCCATCCACCTGCTTTTCGTCGACAATTCTTTTGATGGTCGCTCCGTAATTGGTGGTATGATAAACGAATGGGCGCCAGTCGTCACGACGATAGTCATTGACTACAATAAACGCCTCACCTGCATTGTTATCGGAAGCTACGATCTGGGGGATCCAGGCGCCAGGGCGCACATCACTAAGCTTGCCGGCCAGGTTAGTCCAGTTCTGCCCTCCGTCACGAGTAAGCTGCAGATTGCCGTCGTCCGTACCTACCCAAATGACGTTTTCCTCAACCGGGCTGGGAGCAATGGCAATAATGGTGGTGAAATTTTCGGCGCCGGTAGCGTCTATCGTCAAGCCACCACTGGCGTTTTGCTTTTGCTTGGTGGTATCGTTAGTGGTCAGATCAGGAGAAATGATCTCCCAACTCTGTCCGCAATCCAGGCTTTTGTGCAAAAACTGGCTGCCGTAATATACGCCGCAGTCATGGAATGGATTCTGGGCAATCGCGGCATTCCAGTTGAAGCGAAGCTCTACAGTATCCGGGTGAGTAGGACGAATGTAGGTGTTTTTTCCGGTTTCCATATCAACCAGCCCTACGTTCCCGCCCTGAGACATGGCGTAAGCCAGGTTTTCCTCCTCCGGGTGAAAAACAACGTCAAAGCCGTCGCCGAAGAAAATTTCCTGCCAGGCGGAGTTGCGGATGCCTCCTTCTTCCAGGGACCAGCTCGGGCCGACCCAGGAGCCGTTGTCTTGCATGCCGCCACCTACACGGTAGGGGATGCTCATGTCATAGTTGATATGATAAAATTGGGCTACGGGTATATTTTCAACAAACCGCCAGGATTCACCTCCATCCCTGGAAATATTCAATCCACCGTCATTACCGTCGATGATGAAAGAGGGGTCTTCCGGATGGATCCACCAGACGTGGTGGTCCGGGTGAACGCCGTAGTAGGGGAGGAGTTGCTCAAATGTTTTGCCGCCGTCTTCGCTGATATTTACGCGCGAAAAGATGCTGTACAGGCGGTTTTCATTTTTTGAATCCACAAAAATATCGGCATAATAAAATGGACGATCGCCAATATTGCGCGTTCCTCGTTTTTCCCAGTTAAATCCTCCATCATTGGAGCGATAAATGGCATTCTCTTTTTCTCCTTCTACGTACGCATAGATCACTTCGGGTTTAGAAGGCGCAATGGCCAGGCCCATGCGGCCGAGCTTTCCTTTAGGCAATCCGTCTTTGTGGGTGCGTTCCTCCCAGGTTTTGCCACCGTCATGGGTGACATACATGCCGGAGCCTTCTCCACCTGAATTAAAGGTCCAGGGCTTGCGGCCGTATTCCCACATGGCGGCGATCAGTTTATTAGGATTGGAAGGATCGATGACCAGGTCGGCGCAGCCGGTCGATTCGTTAATGAAAAGCACTTTTTCCCAGGTCTCTCCGCCGTCAGTAGTTCTGTAAACACCACGCTCCGGATTGGTTCCCCAAATGGTGCCCATTGCAGCTACATAAACGATATCCGGATTTTCCGGATGGATGATGATGCGATGTATGGTGCGGGTAGCCTCTAATCCCATCATTTTCCAGTGCTTGCCGCCGTCCAGGCTTTTGAAGATACCTCCTCCACTGTTATGGGAATTACGAGGGTTCCCTTCTCCGGTGCCGACCCAAACCACACTTGGGTTTTTCTGGTTGACGGCTATAGCACCGATCGATGCTGTCGGCTGATCGTCGAAGATTGGCTCCCAGTCGATCCCGCCGCTTTTAGATTTCCAGACGCCCCCGGAGGCAGTGCCGGCATAGATGATATCGGGATTGGAAAGGTCCACGTCAACAGAAGTGACGCGGCCGCTCATGCCGGCAGGGCCGATGTTCCGTATCTTCAGGCCTTTGAGCCTTTCTAACTCGATCTGCTGTCCGAAGACGAAGGTTCCAATGATCAGGGCGATGAATAGTAAGATTAAGCGTTTCATGGATGAGTGATTTTATGATAAATAATGTCAGGTGATTGTATACAGGGAATGTCGGCGCCGACATCCCCTGTATAATCCATACATATCCGCTAAAAATAAAGAATCTATCGTTGAAAATAAGCAGAATCGGCCAAATGGAAAATTTTGTATACAAAAAAGGAAGAGGTAAGTAAGTACGCCAGAAAATACGTTTAGCTCGATCCTGTCTGTTAGATTGTAATTTCAACCGTTCTAGTAAAAGAAAATTCTCCCATAGTCCCTCAAGGCCTGGGCGTTAGGGATGGTTCAAATGAATGTGTCAATAAATTTCTAATTCATTGATATTCAAGGTGCCTCAGAACTCAGAACCCAGAACGCTGAACACTCTCGGGCGTTATGGAAAAAATCCACCCTCTCCAATAACTCAATTCACCATCCTGTACTCCAACTCCCCCCTCTCAATTGCATCCACTCCCTTCCCCTCAAAAACATACACCCTTCCCGACTCCAGATCCACATAATTGTCCTCAAAACGAAGATCCCTTTTTCCCGAAAACAAATAAAAATCCTTCACTAAGGTATTTGCTGTAACGAACACCTGATTCCCTTTTACCTTCAAATCAACTACGGGCGATTTCAATCGCAGCGAACGAGGCTCAACAAAGTAGTGAAGCGTCCCGGCTAATTTTTTTTCCTCCTCATACAAGCCAATATCTAAATAAGTCGACTTGCGATGATTCCACTTAATGAATTTTTTCCAATTCAAATCCGCAAAAGCGGATGCGCTGTTGGCAGGAAGTGTTAATTCGTATTGTGCTGTATTGAGCACCTTGCCCCTAAGGTTTTTAGCCGTCACTTTGAGCGTAACTCTACGGTCCTTTCGCTCATCCGACACCAGCTTAATACGCAAATCGCCATGCTCCTGGATGGGAACGATCAGGATATCGGCATACCATTCCATGAGTTGATGATGTAAAGCCTTCCAGCGCCCAAAATAGTCGATGCTCGACCAGCTCGGCCCCGGCCAGCAATCGTTTAGTTGCCAGAATAAGGTGCCCATGCAATGCCCTTTTCTCGCCCGATGGGCTCGAATGGCCCTGCCGATGCCTATGGCCTGCGTCAACTGACTTTTGTAAACAAAGTCCTGAAAGTCCCTGGGTTTCTGAAAATACGTACGCGTATGACTCGCGATCATGCCGTTGCCAATGTAGCTTTTCTGATGGTGTTTCATCACCTTCGACTCCAAACGCCGTTCCTCCGGCGGAGCAAAAGCCTCGATAGTTGCCCAATCCGGGAACGACTGGAAACCGTATTCGCTCATAAATCGCCCCACGTAAATGTCATAGTCCGAAAACGGCTGCCGACCGTGCCAGACCCCCCAGAAATGCATAGTCCCATCGTTGAAGTTCCTCAGCTTACCCCAATTGCTGAGCGGAGAGGTGGAAGTGTAGGGACGCGAAGGGTCGGTTTTCTTCAAAACATCCGGAATGGTCCGGTGGAAAATGGTCTGGTAATCCTCCCACATCTTATCCTGATTTTTTCCGGAGATCAAAAAGCGCAGCTGCCAGCCCCAGTTGTGCCACGCCACGTCTATTTCGTTATTCCCACACCAAACGGCAATGCTCGGATGATTGCGCAGCCTGCGCACATTCTGCTCCACCTCGGAGCGGATATTGGACAAAAAAGGCTCATCCGCCGGATACATGCTGCAGGCAAACATAAAGTCCTGCCAGAGCAGAATACCCAACTCATCGCATTTTTGATAAAAATAATCGTCTTCATAAATGCCGCCGCCCCAGACCCGGAGCATGTTCATGTTGACGGCTTTGGCGTCGGTCAACAATCGGTCGATGTCTTCTTTGGTTCGCCTGGGCAACATCGCGTCGGAAGGGATGTAATTGGCGCCTTTCATGAAGACCGGCTCTCCGTTTACTTTAAAATAAAAGGATTCGCCGATGGCGTCTTCTTCCTGCACCAGTTCGATGGTTCTCAGTCCATAGGCAATGGTCTTTTGATCCAGCAATTGATCATTTTCCCAGACTTCAAACTGCCAGCGGTAAAGATGGGGATCGCCTAGATTGTGCGGCCACCAGCGTTGCGGGTTCTGGATGGTCCATTGTATGGATAAATCCTGAGCAGCGCTTTTTTCCGCCAGGATCTCATTATCAGCCAGGTCTCGGACCTTGAGGTGATAACTGCCGGTGTCTTTCTGATCCAGCCTGATCTCTGCACATAAAGTGGCCTTTTCTTCCGTCAATGCTTCCTGGTAGATCTGGATATCGGAAAATTTGGCTTTTTCCCATTCCAGCAGATAAACCGGCCTCCAGATGCCGAAGCTGACGATGCGGGGCCCCCAATCCCAGCCGAAATGGTAGGGCGCTTTACGGGTGTACACACTGACCTTTTCCTTGCCGGCGTCATTACCGGCCGTTTTGTGATAGGGCGGGCCGGAGCGTTTGTCTGCATTGACTTTCAAGGGCGATCGAAATAGAATGCGCAGGTGATTTTTTTGCGCTTGCAGCAAAGACTTAACGTCGATGCGCCAGCTGCGAAACATATTGTCGGCCTGCAAAATATTCTGGCCGTTCAGCTCAACCTCGGCATAGGTGTCGAGGCCTTCAAAAACCAGTTCGTATTCCTTAGCAGTGTCGAGTTGCTCCAGCTCGAAAGTCGTTTCGTAGATCCAGTCTTTTTTTTCGATCCACTGAACGCTATCTTCATTATTGGCGTAGAAAGGATCCGGAATTTGTTCGTGCTGAAGCAGATCAAGATGCACCAGGCCAGGGACCTGGGCTTCAAAAGCTTGGTCGGTGTTGACCTGATGGAATGTCCAGTTTTGATGGAGGAGCCTTTTTTCTTGGGCGTTCATGAGTAAGGGAGATATGTAGAAAAAAAGGGACAGGACATGTTTTAGACATGTCAGGTTTCTTTTTTTTGGTTGAATGCTTTGGTTGTCAATTTTTTCCATAAAAAACGGATCCTGGTTAAAAAGAGGGGGTTGAGAAAAAAGTCATCTTGCTCTTGTGCACCGCTAATAAAAAACCTTAAAAACAAAATTATTCAAGCAGAGCAAAAGGAGTATGACGCTTTTTGCTCAACCGCTCAGGAATGTATCTTTTCGCTCAATCCTTTAATCAAATCAGGATTGGCTTCTTTCCACTGAAATTCAAGATCGAGCAACTCCTCTCCCATGGGGGTATGGCCGTGAAACTCCATTTTGGATTTTATAGGGCTCAGCACAGAAGCGTGAAATTCGTTTAGGTGTTTAATTTTTAGCAGCAGGTCGATGTTGGTAGGGAGCAAATGGCCGCAGGCCATGATCTGGATCTTATGATTGGCTTTTTGCACCAATTCTTTGATCAATTGGAGGCCTTCCAGGGCGGTGGGTTGCTGACCAGAGGTCAGGATGCGCTGTACGCCGATGGATTGGAGGTTGTCCAGTTCTTTGATCGGATCGTTGCACATGTCGAAGGCTCGATGGCAGGTGAAGGGGAGGGGATCGGCGGCTTCCACCATGGCTTTCATCCGGTCGAGGTCGAAGGAGCCGTCTGGTTGTAAGATGCCGGAGACGATGCCGTCTACGCCATAGAATTTGGCCAGTTCGATGTCTTTGAGCATGAGTTCGAATTCCAGATCGGTGTATAAAAAGTCGGCTTTCCTGGGTCGGATGAGTACGAAAATGGGGATTTTTAGGTATTCCTTGGCCAGTTGTATTTTCCCGGCGCTGGGGGTGATGCCACCTTGATGGAGGTTGTCGCATAATTCGATCCGGTCTGCTCCGTTGGCCTGCGCATTAAGGGCGGATTGGAGGCTGTCCACGCATATTTCTAGTAATTTGGCCATTTGTTAATTTTTGTTTTGAGATCATCGGGCTTGCGCCGCTTGGTGTATCGGGCTTGCGCCGCTTGGTGTATCGGGCTTGCGCCCGATGGTAATGTGTGTCGCCGCGTTGCGGCTTTCTGGGGCTTGCGCCGCTTGGTGCATCGGGCTTGCGCCCGATGGTAGGGTGTCGAAGCGGGCGCTATCTTCTACTTATTGACAACAACCTCATCTGCAAACACCCATGCTTTTCCGCCTGCGCCGGGATGCCAGTCCGGGCAAACCCCTCTGTTGATGGCGGTTACTCTGATGTATCGGGCTTCTTGTTGTGGGCGAACGAAGAAGGATTCGATGGAGGCCTCCTCATTTTCAGGGTCTGTTTTCGGGGACTGGCGGTCGATTGACTGGAAGTTTTTGCCGTCGGAAGAGATTTCGAAAAGGACTTCCGTCGGCATAAAGATCCAGGACCGCTGATCCTGTAAAAAGTTTATCCCGAAATTATGGATCATTTGCTTTTTTCCCAAATCAATTGTGGCTAAAAGATCGACGCCGTGGTAGCCCTGCCATTCGCCGGTGCGGAAGTCGTCGTGTCCCTGTATGCCGTCGATCAGGGCGAGGTCGCCGCCGGCTGCGTAGTAGGTGGCGTAAGGATGTTTCAGGCTGATCGTCCTGTTGCCGGGAATTTCGATGAATTGAGCCTTGATGGTCGGACTTTGTCCCCGCTTAGCGTGCCAGGCTGCAGCTTTGAGCAGGGTAGTGGTGTCGATAAAAAAGGCTTTCTCGAAAAGCTGAGTCTGGCCGTCCGGTTGTCCCTGCTCATTGAATTTGGGTTCGCTGCCGTCTAAAGTATATCCGATTTTGGCGTCAGCGAAAGGATGATTCAGCGCGATGGTGTCTTGTATGGAAAAAGAGCGCTTTCCCTTGATGATGCCTGGAACCGGAAAAATAGGACGATCTTTTAGGAGTGAGCGAGGTCGGTTATCGGGGCCCGTTCCCCAGCTTTTATTGGGTTGAGGCCCTAATTCGAATTCCAGCAGCCCTCCCTTCATGATGTCTTCATGTTTTAGGAAAGATTTAGTATAGTTTTTCCCATTTAGCCTGGCTGATTGTAGGTAGACGTTTTCAGCAGACTGATTTTCGACCTTGATCTGAAACGTCTTTCCATTTTCCAAATGAATATCTGCCTGCACTACAGCAGGGCTCACCAATACGAACTCATCACTTCCCGGAGCTACGGCATACAAGCCCATAGCGCTCAATACATACCAGGCCGACATCTGTCCGCAGTCTTCATTACCCGCCAGTCCATCCGGCGCGTTCCGGTATAGTTCCGAAAGGATGCGGCGCACCAACTGCTGGCTTTTCCAGGGCTTGTCGAGATAATTGTATAAAAAAGCGATGTGATGGCTCGGCTCATTCCCATGTGCGTATTGGCCGATCATGCCGGAGATGTCCTTGAGGTCGCGACCATAAGTGTCAGAGCTGACCGCAAACAACGCATCCAGCTTTTTTTCCAGTTGCTCCGGTCCGCCATGCAGGGCGGCGAGGCCTTCCACATCCTGCGGCACGTAGAAGCTATATTGCCAGGAGTTGGCTTCGGTGTAATTGAAATTAACTTCTTCCGGATAGAAAGGCTGCCACCAGCGATGATTGATCTTCGCACGCATCATGCCGGAAACAGGGTCGAACAGGTTCTTATAGTATTGGGCTCTTTGAATGAAGGTGTCGTAAACATCTTCCTTTCCCATGGCTTTGGCCATCTGGGCGATGGTCCAGTCATCGTAGGCGTATTCCAGGGTTTTGGAGACCGATTCGTGTTCCTCTTCCGCTGGAATGTAGCCGAGTTCCCGGTAGGGGGCCTTTCCGAGTTCATTGGCTTCGGCGGCGGCGACCATGGCTTCAAGGGCCAGTTCTGCATCGTAATCCCGGATGCCCTTGATGTAGGCGTCGGCAATGACCGGCGCGGCATGATAACCGATCATGCAGCCGGTGTAATTGGAGGCCAGTTCCCACATGGGCAGTTGGCCGCCTTCCTCGTATTGCTTGAGCAAAGTGCGGATAAAATCGTTGGTCTTTTGTTGTTCGATGATGGTGTACAGCGGGTGCGTGGCCCGGTAGGTATCCCAAAGAGAAAAAACGGTATAGCGGTTGTAATCATCCGACTGATAGGTTTGCATATCCATCCCACGATACCGGCCGTCGACGTCCATGTAGAGGTTGGGCACAATGGCGGCGTGATAAAGGGCGGTATAGAAAATGGTCTTATCATTTTCATCGGTCATTTGGACATCGATCTTGCTGAGTTGCTGATTCCAGGCATCTGTGGCTTGTTGACGTACGGCATCGAAATCCCAGTCGGGTGCTTCTGTTTTCAGGTTTTTACGGGCGCCTTCCACATCAACGGGAGAGATCCCTACCTTGACGAGCAATGGCTCTTCAGAAGGAGCAAATTCGAAGGCGTAGTTGCGGTTGCTGTTTTCTTTGTCTGCAGTCATCTTTTGAATGGGTCTGGAAAATTGGGCGACGAAATAAATATGCTGTTCGCGGGCCCAGGCATCAGAGATGCGAAGGCCGATGATTTCCTGTTCATTGGTCATTTCCAGTTCGGCGTTCAGCCAAAGGTCGCGATGATCCAGGTCGATGATGAGGTTAGCCGTCTGGTCGGCAGGGTAATGATAGCGGTGGAAGCCAACCCTTTTGGTGGTGGTCAGTTCTACCTCGATATCATAATCCTCTAAATGTACGCTGTAATAGCCGGGCTCAGCGTTTTCTTTTTCTTTGGAAAAAAAGGAGCTGTACCCCTCCTGGCCGTCCGCTCCATTATGGAAGCGGATGGGGCCGGTGGTAGGCATGAGCAGGATATCGCCATAGTCGGAAACGCCCGTTCCGCTCAGGTGCGTTTGGCTGAATCCGTAGACGACGGAGTCGGTATAGTGATAGCCTGAGCAGCCGTCCCATCCCTCCAGTCGCGTATCCGGACTGAGCTGGACCATGCCGAAAGGGACCGTCGCTCCCGGGTAGGTATGGCCATGGCCGCCCGTGCCGATGAAGGGGTTGACGTACTGGGCGAAGTTTTGAGGCTCCAGCGGAGGGAAGTGGGCCGGATTTTCCTGACAGGATTGTAACATTAAGCTGACCGTAAGGGCCAAGAGTATTGGATGAAATGTCGCAGGCATTTTTTTGGTTTTAATAGGCGAAAGTGTACTCAAGTGTTCAAGTTAGGGAAATTTCATAAAGTGGAACTTCAATGTTAAAAAGGGATTGTTAAATAAATGGCGTTTCTTTTTTTTATAGAAAAAACAATTTAATTTACAATTGTAAATAAAGCCATATACCCAATCCAGCCAACATAAATACAAATTCTTTCTTGGCAACGCCTCATTGTCACACGTCTACCCTTTTTTAATATACCTGACGCCCTTTTTTGAAATTTCCTGACCGATCTTTCGCGGAATATGTGTATTTCTTTACCCCGAAATTCCGGTCTACTAAAATTGGAGTAACCCAGATTTAACATAGAACTAATTTAACTTCTAATCAAAGTAATGTGGTAATTGATGGCATAAAAATGGGAGATATTAATTTTGCTAGTTGTTCGGATCTCACAGGTAAGCGACTAAATAACGATCGAGAGAAAAGACAGCTCATTCTTCCAAATCTATATGCCGGATCTGGAGATGAATTTTTGATACCTGTTTACATTACAGATTTTCAGAACCAATTAACCCTGGGACTTAATCTACAATTCAATCCTGATTATGTGGAGCTGTTGGACATAGAAAACGGATTTTTAACTGAATGGGATGAGAATGACTATTCCGTCAGCCACGATAGAAAAGGAATGATGACCTTAATTTGGTTTACTATGCAAAAGGAAGGCCATTCTTGTGCTGATGATAAGCCTTTGTTTTATATCAAAGCAAAAGCCATTCAGGATATAAAAGGTTTGGAACCTCTCGTTCGGCTGACTTATCAAAGACTGGAAAATCGAATGTTTGCTGTTGACGGCAAACAGTTTGATCTGAGCCTGAAATTTGTAAAAGACTCCATGAAAAAAGGTGCTCTGGAGTCGGACAGAACAAGGCCGGTGAGCTTTTATCCAAACCCCTTCACAGAGTCCTTTACCCTGGAGCTGCAGAGTAATAAAGCAGAAAGGGCCACTATTCGCTTAATAAGTATAGAAGGCAGGATCCTTCGGACTTTTGAACGAGAAGTCGTCAAAGGCTTTAATAGGATCGGTATAGAGAACATGGAAGAACTGCCTAAGGGATATATCGTATATGAGATTGTTATTGCCGATGAGATTTTTAAAGGAAAAATTTTAAAACAGTAAATAAGAACATCTTAGTCAATGGGTTTAGCAGCCCATTGACTTTTTTCCTTCTAACAAATTAAATCCCTCATGAAAAAGTATTTATCATTGCTATCCTTATTCGCCCTGATTTTTAACCTCCCCGCTCAGATTATTTTTAATGACAATTCGAGTCGAAGTTTATTAGGAACTTTTGATATTGAAAGCTGTAGCCATTCCTATATTAGAGGCAGTGTAAATTTAAGCACCCCTTTAAATAGTCTTTTTGCAGATATAGCACTCCATCCTGATGGACGATTATTTGGAGTTACCTCAGTAGACTCGGTTTTGGCGATTGTTGAGGTTGATATGAAAAAAAAAAGTAATAAAGGATACTATTTGGGAAATACCAGGGCCAAATGTATCTTCTTTAGCATGTGATAAGGATGGGAACTTATATTTTGGATATAATAGTTTATACTCTTACGATTTATTGCGAGATACTGTTCGTTGGTTAGGAGGAGTTCCCGGCGGTATCCTCTTTGGAGATTTGGTTTTTTTAAATGGAGCCTTTTACGGGGCTACAGGCCCTCCGAATTCGAATAGTGAAACGCCGGGTGCCATCTACCGGTTCAATTTAATGGATTTGTCTCAAAGCGAGCGGGTAGTTGTGTTGCCGGAAGATGTTTTCTTTTTAGCGATGACTGTGGTGTGGGATGAGGAGTGCAAGGAACAAAAGATCGTCGGGAATGATGCTGAAGTGGGAGAATTTGATCGATCTACCAATACGCTTTATGAGGTAGACCTGGAAAGCGGCCAAATCACGCCTCTGTGTGAAAAAATTGATTTCGGTACAGTTTCGAGTGAACGAATCTGGGGCTTGACCAGTTCGGATGAGTTCCGTACGAATTGTCGCCTGCAATTAGATCTGGATGTGAATGACAACAGCGGCCGTCTGATCGACCACTTTTTGCTGGATAGTCTTTGCACTACCGTATTCCCGATTGCGGATGATGACGTGCGGGCCCTGTCAATGGACGGTCCGCTTGATTCCATTGTTGTAGAAGTGGTGGCCGGGATAAAGCATGTGGGCGAAGAATTTCTGGAGGTCGATAGTGTGCCTTTGTTCGAGGTAAAAGGACTGGGCACTACCCGACTTAGCTTACACAATCGCGGTCAGGCTCAATTGTCGGATTTAGAGGAGGCCGTTCGCTGCATCCGCTTTCACATTGCTGCCGGAAACCCTCAGAGTGGGGAGCGCAAGCTGTTTACCCGCCTGTATGTGAATGGCGAGGCCAGCGATCCGGCCAAATCCTTCCTACGAGCCAACTTTGACGAACAGCCTAGCGCTGGCGAAGATGCCTATGTAGAAACCTGCGAATACCGGGGCAAAGACCTCTTTTTAGCCCTGGGAGGCAACCCCAGGCCCGGCGGTCGCTGGCAACCCGAGCTGTCCAGCCAAACCAACAATAATTTTTTTCTCGCCCGTAATGATGCCCCCGGTATTTACCAATATATCGTCAAAGAAGGTGGTTGCGCTGCCGACACAGCGGAAGTGGAAGTGGTTGTTTTTCCGGATCCCAACATTGGTTTGACGGATAACCCCCGGGATTTGCCGACTATTGACATTTGCCGGGGCGACAGCATTGTTTGGGACCCGACTTTTGAGGGTGGTCATTCTTATTTTTGGACACATGATCGTTCGGAAGAAATCATCAGGGTGTTCAAAGAAGAAGGCTTTTACCAGGTAGACGCACGCGATACGAACAACTGTGTTTGGAATGGCGCGGCTTACATCAATGTACTGGAAGAGGGATCTGTACGTACGGAGGAGACGGTCCTTCACTGCCTGGCGGAGCCTTATCAATGGCAGGGGCAGGCCGTCACGAGAGATACTTTGATCTGTGAGTCCTTCCCTCGTGAGAATGGTTGTGATTCCACTCACTGTGTGAACATCAGCATCCAGGCTCCGGAGGTTAGGAGTAGCCAGGCTACCATCTGTTCTAATGAAACCTACTCTTTTGGTAGCCGGGAGCTGAATCAAAGCGGCAATTATCAGGACACAGTGACCTTGCCAGGCGGCTGTGAGCGGATTGACCGCCTGGATTTGCAGGTGCTTCCGGCCTATGAGATCCCCATTGAGGCCGGCATTTGTTCGGGCGGTTCGGTGGAGATTGCCGGACAGGCCTTTTCAGAGCCAGGGCTGTACCAGATCTCCTTAACGACAGCCATGGGTTGCGATAGTATTCTCCGGGTGGAAGTAAAAGAAAAAAATGTCGGTAGCATCCGTACGGATCGAATTACCTCCTGTAACAACAATCCGGTGCGGCTTGCAGGAGTGGAATACACTCAGGATACGGTCGTCTGCGACACCTTTATCAATATTGAGGGCTGTGATTCCATCCGCTGTGTGGAATTGTTCTTTTTTGAGCGGGCTGAGAGCGTGCGGAAAATCGAGCTGTGCGAAGGCGAATCCATATCTATTAAAGGAAAAACTTACGATCAGACGGGGCGCTACATCGACACCTTATTGCTGCCCAACGGCTGCGATAGTTTTGCCCTAACCGAGCTGATCGTCCATCCTACTTATGAGACCCATTTAGACAGCACGATCAAGCCTGGCCAGGAAGTGGCGATAGGAGATCAGCGGTTTGCTTTTCCGGGCCGTTGGGAGGTGTTGCTGGAAAGCAGGGCGGGCTGCGACAGTTTGATCGTATTAAAGCTGGAAATTGATTCGACCTCTTCGGTGGTGGATATTGCCAAATCCGAAGACTATTGGTCGCCCGGTTTGTTGAGCCGTTCTTCCGGTGATCGTTTTATGATCTATGCCCGGCAGGGAAATAACGATGGAAGGCGCATCCACCGCCTGGAATTGTACAATGCCTGGGGGCAGGGTGTTTTTGTAGGCCATAACCTGACTTTGGGGGCCACCAGCGAAGGTTGGCCGGTGGATCGAGGCAGTAGGGGCATGTACTTTTTCAGAGCCTTTCTGGAGGAAAGAGAAGATGTTCCTTTGATATTGACGGGGAGGTTCGTAGTGGAGTAATTTTGTTCTTATGTTTAAAAAAATGTCTATTTTGTAAAGAAGTTGTTTAAAATGAAAATGATTCACTTTCAAATGAAATTCGCTAAACTATAAATCACGTTTCGGATATGTCAATAAAAGCCGAATGGGCGTACGACTTCTCCTGCGACCAATCTCTTGAGGAAATATGTAAGGTCTTTAATGACCTTGGTCCATGGCAGTGGCAAATGCGGGAAAGTTTTATATATGGATATTATCTCAATACCCGACCGGCACAAGGTGCGCATTTTCGGGTTCATGAGTATCCGCAGGCTTTCATAAAAGGCAGAGGAACTCGCGAAGAAGGGTTCTCCGCTTTACTACGAATAGAAAGCGACAGCCAGCTCACAAAGGAGGATGTTGATCCCATTTTTCGAGGATTACTCGGAAAAGTGATGGCTAAAGACATCATGGATATTGAGCCGTATGATTGAGTTTGAACTTTACCCATGCCTAACCACTACCACCAACCCAATCTGCTCGAAACTATTCTCGCCCAACTCGAAGCCGAAGGCATCGCGTCGGATCAGCTGACTCGTGAGCAGCTCTCCATGATGGACGAATTTCATTTGCAGGGCGCTAAAGTGTCCATAGATCTGGCCGAACGGGCCAGGCTTTATCCGGGTATGAAGGTGCTCGACGTCGGTTGTGGCATCGGCGGTCCTTGTCGTATGCTGGCCGATGAGTTTGGTTGTGAGGTAACGGGCATTGATTTTACAGCCGAATACATCCGAACCGCAAAAGCACTGACCAAAATGGTGGGCTTGGAAAAAAAAGTCACGTTCGTAGAGGGCAGCGCACTCGACTTACCCTTCGACCCGGCCTCATTCGATGTGCTCTGGACACAGCATGCTCAGATGAATATTCAAGACAAGGCGACCCTGTATCAGGAAATTAAAAGAGTGCTGAAACCCGGTGGCATCTTTGTGTATTACGATATTTTCCAGGGTAAGGAAAAAGGCATTTTTTTCCCCGTCCCCTGGGCCGAACACCCGGGCCAAAGCCACCTGATGAGGCATGCCGAGATCGCCGGCCATTTCCCTTCCGCTTCCTGGACGGCCCTCCATCACGAAGACCATACCGAAAATGCCGAAAAGGCCCTGGCTGCGATCCTGGAAAAAATAAAAAAGGGGGAGGCGCCCCGCCTGGGATTGAATTTGTTGATGGGGGCGAGTACTTTTGAGAAACTGGGTAATTTGAGGCGTTGCCTGAAAAGAGAGATTGTGGAAGTTTATGCCGGAATTTATAAAAAAAGGTAGAAAGGTAAATTAGATAAATGGCCAAATAACAAACAGGCAAAATTAAGGGTGGCGTGTGTTTATTGTTTTTTTTTATTTTACTAAAATGCGCAGCCTATCTGGGCCACCCCCCGGCCCCCTGGAAGGGGAGAACAAGCCTTTTCTGTTCTGTGATTTATTATCCGCGGGCGGCGGTCCTCCCTCAAGGGAGTTAGAGGGTGGCGCTGGCCATACATAAGGATTAAAAAAACGCACAAATGACAAAAACGGCAAAGATTGAAGCTTAGAAAACGTAAAAAAGCTTTAATTTTTTTCGGAATGCGTTAAAAAAATCACAATTCTCTTGAAAAGTTCACAAGCTTAACCTACTTTTGACTTCATTATGAAACAAAGACAGGCATATATCATTCCATCAACTTCTCCACGTCGCGTACGTAGGTTTCCTCGTCGCCCCGGCGGGGCGCGCCTGTAGTCATATCATCCTTAGAGGGTAAGGTTTTTCTTCTTGCCCATTCCCAAATCATAAGATTTGCATTTTCATCACTGTACATATTTAGGATCCGATCCGGTTTGAAGAGGGTCGCTCCGGGGCTTTAATTACTATTTAATCATTTACTTTACTCCAAAGCAATGGAAATCAGCATCATGGAGACGCTCGACATCCACGAGCATTACGCAGAAGACATCTGCCGCCATTACGCCGAGTCAGCTAAGGCGCGAGGCACCGGAATAGCCGAGCGAAAGCCGGAATACGTCCGGGAAAAGATTCGCTCCGGCAAAGCCGTCATCGCCTTGCAGGGCGATCAACTGGCTGGATTTTGTTACATCGAAAGCTGGAGCCACGAAAAATACGTGGCCAATTCCGGACTGATCGTGGTGCCGGATTTTCGGAAAATGGGGCTGGCCCGGGCCATCAAGAAAAAGATCTTCGAACTGTCTCGTAAAAAATATCCTCACGCCCGTATTTTCGGCATCACCACCAGCCTGGCTGTGATGAAGATCAACTCCGCTTTGGGATACCAGCCGGTGACTTTTTCCGAACTCACACAGGATGACGCCTTCTGGGACGGCTGCCGCAGCTGCCCCAATTACGACATACTCGAGCGCAATCATCGCAAAATGTGCCTCTGCACGGCCATGATGGCGCCCTCGCATGAAGAAGTAATGAAACATGACCTGACTAATTTAATCATTCATCATGGAACCTAAAAAAGTAGTACTGGCCTACAGCGGCGGCCTCGATACCTCCTATTGCATCAAATACCTCAGCCAGGAAAAGGGCCTGCAAGTGCATGCTCTGACGGTAAACACAGGCGGCTTCGATCCGGATGAACTGAAAACCATGGAAAAAAGAGCGTACCAACTGGGCGCTCACGATTTTCATGCCGTCGATGCCGTTCCGGATTATTATCAAAATTGCCTCCGCTTTCTGATCTACGGCAACGTTCTGCGCAATAATACCTATCCGCTTTCTGTCAGCGCAGAGCGGGTTTTTCAGGCGCTGGAAGTGGCCAAATACGCCCAACTGATCGGGGCCCAGGCGGTCGCTCACGGCAGCACCGGCGCAGGCAATGACCAGGTGCGGTTCGACCTGGCTTTCCACATCCTCGGCCAAAACCTGGAGATCATCACACCGATCCGCGATCAGCAATTATCGCGGCAGGAAGAGGTGGATTACCTCAAACAGCACGGCTTCGAATGGAGCGAAACCAAAGGCAAATATTCCATCAACCAAGGCATCTGGGGCACCAGCGTGGGCGGCGCCGAAACCCTGACTTCCGACAAGTCGCTGCCGGAGGAGGCTTATCCCTCCCAGTTGCAAAAGGAAATTTCGGAAAAAATGACCCTGGAATTCGATAAAGGCGAATTGGTCGGCGTAGATGGTAAGGTCTTTGAATCTCCCGTGGCAGCGATCGAATATGTGGCGGAAAAAGCAAAACCCTTTGCCATTGGAAGGGATATCCACGTGGGCGACACCATCATCGGCATTAAAGGCAGAGTGGGCTTTGAGGCGGCTGCTCCATTGATCATCATCAAATCACATCACCTGCTCGAAAAACATACCCTCACCAAATGGCAACAATACTGGAAAGGGCAGCTGGCCGAGTGGTACGGCATGCTTCTCCACGAAGGCCAATACCTCGATCCGGTCATGCGCAATATCGAAACGTTCCTGGAAGATACCCAGGAGCATGTGAGCGGGCAGGTTTTTGTCCAACTGCATCCTTACCGTTTTGAATTGCTGGGCATCTCTTCTGAACACGACCTGATGAATGCAGAATTCGGTCATTACGGTGAAAAAAATCAGGGATGGTCGGGAGAAGATGTGAAAGGATTTACAAAAATCCTGGGCGTGCAGCACAAGATCCATCATTTTGTAAACCCTCAAAAGTCTTCCTTATGATCAAAGTAGGCATCATCGGCGGGGGCGGCTATACGGCAGGCGAACTGATCCGGATCTTGCTCAACCATCCGGATGCAGAAATCGACTTTGTGCAAAGCCAAAGCCAGGAGGGCAAACTCGTCAGCGAAGTACATCAGGACCTGATAGGAGAGTGCTGGCTTCGTTTCTCCAGTGAGTTCTCTACCGACGTCGATGTGTTGTTCCTCTGCCAGGGACACGGCCGGTCCATCCGTCTTCTGGAGGAACACGACATCCCCGAGGACGTGACCATCATCGACCTGAGTCGTGATTTTCGCCTGGAGGAGGAATTCGTCTATGGCTTACCGGAATTGAATAAGCCTGAGATCCGCGAAAGTTACCGCATCGCTAACCCGGGCTGCTTTGCCACGGCATTGCAGCTTGGCCTATTGCCGCTGGCTCAGGCTCATGAGCTGAAAAGCGAGGTGCACATCCACGCCCTGACCGGCTCTACCGGCGCAGGCCAGTCACCCACAGCCACCACTCATTTTAGCTGGCGGTCGAATAATGTGTCCGTCTATAAGGCATTCAAACATCAGCACCTGGACGAGATCAAAAGAAGTCTGCTTCAATTGCAGCCCGACTTTGATTACGACCTCAACTTTATTCCCATTCGTGGAAATTTTACCAGGGGCATCTTTGCCAGCCTTTACCTGGACACGGATCTTTCCGAAGAGGAACTGCTGGCCCAATACGAAAATTTCTATCTGGACGATCCCTTCGTGATGCTCAGTCCGTCCAACCCCAGCCTCAAACAAGTAGTCAACACCAATAAATGTATTTTGTATATTGAGAGGCATAATAAAAAAGCGCTGATCATCAGCATGATCGACAACCTGATCAAGGGGGCTTCCGGCCAGGCTATCCAAAACATGAACCTGACCCAGGGCCTTGAGGAAACCGCAGGCCTCCAACTTAAACCGATAGCCTTCTAAAGGTCAACGTTTAAAAATGGAACCCCTTCCACATCAAAAACGGCGAGTACCTATACTCTCCAGCAGGGCGCAAGCCCGATGCACAGAACGGGGCGCAAGCCCCGCATCCAGCCGCTCAGCGGCGACACACA
>CAZJQS010000067.1:0-31337 GCA_964548175.1 uncultured Saprospiraceae bacterium | reverse complement strand
CGGGGGTGCGCCGGAGTGGGAGAGCCGGGCCAGACTGTAAATCTGGTGTCTCTGACTGAATAGGTTCGAATCCTATCACCCCCACATTTTGATAATTTGACATTTGTTGATTTGCTTGTTTGTTTATTTGAAGATTGTCGGTTAAAAACCAATAGGTGATAGACAAACAGACAAATGATATGCGGGCGTAGCTCAGTTGGTAGAGCATCAGCCTTCCAAGCTGAGGGTCGCGGGTTCGAGTCTCGTCGCCCGCTCCATTTAAAATGAGAGCGTATCAAAACCGGCATCGGGTCGTTTTGGTATTTTCTCATTTGTAGAAGATTCTGTTGAAAGCCAATGTAGCTCAGGGGTAGAGCACTTCCATGGTAAGGAAGGGGTCACGAGTTCAAATCTCGTCATTGGCTCCAGGATTAGAAATAAAAATTAACAGAAGAATTATACACTTTCTTTATCTAAAATTGAAAATCGATGGCTAAGGATACTTTTCAGCGCACGAAACCTCACCTTAACATTGGGACTATTGGGCACGTTGACCATGGTAAAACCACATTGACTGCAGCGATCACTTACGTACTTTCTAAAGAAGGTAAGGCAGAAAGAAAAGACTATGACTCAATTGATGCCGCTCCTGAAGAAAAGGAAAGAGGTATTACAATCAACACTGCTCACGTAGAGTACGAAACGGACAAGCGCCACTACGCGCATGTGGACTGCCCGGGTCACGCGGACTATGTTAAGAACATGGTGACGGGTGCTGCTCAGATGGACGGCGCCATTCTGGTAGTTGCCGCCACTGACGGTCCTATGCCACAAACTCGTGAGCACATCCTGCTTGCCCGCCAGGTAGGTGTACCTAAGATCGTTGTATTCATGAACAAGGTTGACCTTGTGGATGACGAGGAAATGCTCGAACTGGTGGAGATGGAAGTACGCGAATTGCTGGATCAATATGAGTTTGACGGCGATGAGGCTGCAGTTATTAAAGGTTCTGCTTTGAAAGCTTTGGAAGACGATCCGACCGGCATTTCTGCAATTAAGGAACTGATGGATGCAGTTGACGAACAGATCCCGGAACCTGTACGTGCAGTAGATAAGCCATTCCTGATGCCGGTGGAAGATGTTTTCTCCATTACCGGCCGTGGAACTGTAGCTACCGGACGTATCGAGCGCGGTGTGATCAAAGTTGGTGATCCTGTTGAGATCGTTGGAATGATGGCTATCGATGAGAAACCCATTACTTCTACTATCACTGGTGTTGAGATGTTCCGCAAGATCCTCGATCGCGGTGAGGCTGGTGATAATGCCGGTTTGCTGCTTCGCGGTGTCGATAAGGAGGCGATCAAGCGTGGTATGGTGATCTGTGCTCCTGGTTCTGTAAAGCCACACACTAAGTTCAAGTGTGAGGTGTACGTACTGGGTAAAGACGAAGGTGGTCGTCATACGCCATTCTTCAATGGTTACCGCCCACAGTTTTATTTCCGTACTACTGACGTGACAGGCGATGTTATGCTGCCTGACGGCGTAGAAATGGTGATGCCTGGCGATAACGTTTCCCTGGAAGTTAACCTCATCGTGGCTATCGCCATGGAAAAGGGTCTGCGTTTCGCGATTCGCGAAGGTGGCCGTACAGTCGGCGCCGGTCAGGTTACCGAGATCATTGAATAATTCTTTGGTGCAATAGTTCAACCTATTGTGCGAAAAAACATAATTAAGAAGATCAAGTTAATTTAGCTTGATCTTCTTTATACGGGCATAGCTCAGCTGGTAGAGCGACGGTCTCCAAAACCGTAGGCCGAGGGTTCGAATCCTTCTGCCCGTGCTAAATTGCGGGTTGTGGGAATAAACCGGTACAACCCGTAAATACATAATTGTAGCGCGATGGAAAGAATAGTTTTATACGTCAAAGAAAGTTACAACGAGCTGCTGAACAAAGTGACCTGGCCGACCTGGGCTAACCTCACGAGTAGCACTATCGTTGTGCTGGTTGCGTCCCTTATTTTTGCGTTGATCATTTTCGTGATGGACCTCATATCTAAAGGGGCACTTGATTTTATCTATGACCTTTAATATAACAGGATAGAGGAATGTCTGAAGAAGAAGTAAAGAAGAAAGAAGAAAAAAAAGAGGAAGAGAAGAGGTGGTATTCTCTGAGGGTGATCAGTGGTAAAGAACGCAAAATCAGAGAGCGTATCGAAAAAGAAATCCAGATCAATAAATGGGAGGATTTCATTACTCAGGTGTTGGTTCCCACAGAGAAAGTTTACAAAATTAGAAATGGTAAAAAGGTCATCTCAGAAAGAAATATTTTACCTGGTTATATCCTGATCGAAGCCTATCCTTCAAAGTTTTCCGGAGAAATGATCAACGCCATTGCCAACGTTCCAAATGTGATCCACTTCCTCGGCAAAAATAATCCGGTGCCTATGCGTGCCTCGGAGGCCAATAGAATGCTGGGCAAGGTTGATGAATCTCAGGATTCCGGAGAAGCACTTATCGAACCTTTCATTGTAGGAGAAACCGTGAAGATCATCGACGGCCCGTTCAGCGAATTTGTAGGTGACATACAGGAAGTCAACGAAGAAAAGAAAAAGCTGAAGGTGATCGTGAAAATCTTCGGAAGAGGAACGGAGGTGGAGTTGAATTTCATGCAGGTAGAGAAAACATCCTAGCTTAATATATCAAAAGTGTTACTTTAGTTCCTAATGGATGCTTCCCTAAAGTAACGAGAGTACGTGTTCGAAAAAATTACAACATGGCAAAGGAAATAGAAACTTATGTAAAACTTCAGGTTCGTGGAGGACAGGCTAACCCTGCCCCCCCCGTTGGCCCGGCATTGGGCGCCAAGGGTCTGAACATTATGGAGTTTTGCAAAAGATTTAATGCGAAGACTCAGGATCAGCAAGGCAAATTGTTGCCGGTGGTGATTACGGTTTTCAAGGACAAATCCTTCGATTTTGTCGTCAAAACGCCTCCTGCAGCCGTACAGTTACTTGAAGCAGCAAAGCTGAAAGGGGGATCAGATGAACCTAACCGCAACAAGGTGGGTTCAGTGACCTGGGATCAGGTCAAGGCTATTGCCGAAAGCAAAATGCCGGATCTTAACTGCTTTACTGTGGAGTCAGCAATGAGAATGGTCGCAGGCACCGCCAGAAGCATGGGGATCAATGTTAACGGAACCCCGCCCTGGGAAGGGGAGAGCGTCAGTGATAATTAATAATTAATTAAACAGGGAGTCCGCGTTTTTTCGTGGACGTTAGTACCTTGAAAAGAAATAGCTATGGCAAAAGTTGGAAAAAAAAGAGCAGAAGCCAACAAAAAAGTCGATGCCGGCAAAATGTATTCCCTTGAAGAGGCTATGGCTTTGGTAAAGGAGGTGAATACAGCCAAGTTCGATGCTTCTGTGGACGTGCATGTCAAGCTGGGAGTTGACCCTCGCAAAGCCGACCAGGCCATTCGCGGTACGGTAAGCCTTCCACACGGCACGGGCAAAACGAAGCGAGTGCTCGTCTTTTGTACTCCTGATAAGGAGGAAGAGGCTAAGGCTGCCGGAGCAGATTATGTGGGGCTGGACGAACTGATCCAAAAAGTACAAGATGGCTGGACAGACGTCGACGTGGTGATCGCAATGCCTCAGGTGATGGCTAAAGTTGGTCGGGTGGGCCGCATTCTTGGGCCAAGAGGTTTGATGCCTAACCCGAAAACAGGTACAGTGACGCCTAACGTCGGTGACGCAGTCGCAGAAGTGAAAAAGGGTAAAATCTCTTTCCGGGTAGATAAGTATGGAATAATCCACTCTTCTATCGGGCGGGTATCTTTTGAGCCTAATCAGCTGAAAGATAATGCCAATGAGCTGCTTACTACGCTTTTGCGAATGAAACCGTCTACTGCTAAAGGAACTTACATGAAATCTGTTACCGTGGCCAGTACCATGAGCCCTGGCGTTAAGGTAGATGTCAAATCTCTTCGTTAACCAAAAAAAATGATGTGGCAATGAAAAAAGCAGAAAAAGCAGCGGTAATCGAGGAGTTGGCTGAGAAATTTAAAGAAGTAAAGTTCTTCTACCTGACAGATCCATCCACGCTGAACGTTGCTAAAACCAATGATCTGCGTAGAATGTGCTTCGAGCATAATGTGGAAATGCGTATGGTGAAGAATACCCTGATCCGCAAAGCCCTGGAACGCGTTTCAGAAACCGCCTACGAGGGCCTTTTCGATTCTTTGAAAGGCACTACTGCTATCCTCTTCGCTGAAGATGGCAAAACACCTGCTAAAGTATTGAAGGAATATCGCGGAGATAAAGGGGAAAAACCAACCCTCAAAGCTGCCTATATCGATCAGGATGTCATCGTAGGTGATGACCAGATAGATTTCCTGACCAAACTGAAATCAAAAGAGGATTTGCTGGGCGAACTGATCACCAAACTGCAGGGGCCTGCAGCTAACCTGGTGTCTCAATTAACCTCTGCAGAACAAACACTGGCCGGACTGGTTAACTACGGTGGCAACACCCTCACCGGCTTGTTAAAAGCAATCGAAGAAAAAGGGAAGTAAGGCTTCCACCAGAGTGGGCTTGTGAGCAGGCCGCTCGTCTCTTATAAAAAATTGTTACGCACCATTTAGCTTAATCTTATTAGTTAAACGGTTATTAAAAAAAAATTAAAATGGCTGAATTAAAAGAAATAGCAGAAACACTTGTCAACTTGACAATTAAAGAAGTAAGTGAGCTTGCACAGATCCTTGAAGAGGAATATGGCATCAAGCCTGCTGCTGCCGCTCCCGTAGCAGTTGCTGCTGCTCCTGGTGGTGGCGGTGATGCCGGCGGAGCTGCCGTTGAAGAAAAAACCGAATTCGACGTTATGTTGAACTCCGCAGGCGCTGCCAAACTCAAGGTCGTGAAAGAAGTGAAAAACCTTCTCGGACTCGGTCTTAAAGAGGCAAAAGATCTTGTAGATAACGCTCCTTCTGCAGTCAAAGAAGGCGTTTCTAAAGAAGAAGCCGAAGAACTGAAAAAAGCTCTCGAAGCAGTAGGTGCCGAAGTTGAACTTAAGTAAGCTTGTATTTGTTCCAGTAAGTAAACATCATCATACACTGGAAAATCGCAAGTTTACAATATCAAGGCTTAGCCAATTGTCATAAATTGGCTAAGCCTATCGTTGTATATCAAAGTTCCGGTTCGGATGAACTTTTCAGATACCATACAGGTATATTATATGTGGTGTTTTTAAGGCTTGTCCACCACTCATCTAATTAAAGAAAGGTTGCAATGACATCAAACGGAAATGTTCTTAGATCCGAAGATAAAAGATTTAACTTCGGAAAAATTAAACTCGCCAAACAATATCCTGACTTACTAGAGATACAACTCAAATCCTTTATGGAGTTTTTCCAGCTGGAAACAACTCCCGAAAATCGGATGAACGAAGGTCTTTATAAGGTCTTCCAGGAAAATTTTCCCATAACCGACGCTAGAAATATCTTCGTCCTGGAATTCCTGGACTACTTCGTAGACCCTCCGAGATACACCATCTCTGAATGTATGCAGCGTGGACTGACCTACAGCGTGCCGCTAAAAGCCAAACTGCGCCTGTCATGTAACGATGAAGAACACGTTGACTTCCAAACGATCGTTCAGGACGTCTTCCTCGGGAACATCCCTTACATGACGCCTAAAGGAACCTTCGTCATCAACGGAGCAGAACGCGTAATCGTCTCTCAGCTTCACCGTTCTCCAGGAGTATTCTTTGGGCAAAGCTTTCACCCCAACGGTACAAAGATCTATTCCGCCAGGGTAATCCCTTTTAAAGGAGCCTGGATGGAATTTGCCACCGATATCAATACGGTCATGTACGCTTACATCGATCGTAAGAAAAAATTCCCGGTTACTACCTTGCTCCGCGCCATCGGCTTCGACTCCGATAAAGCTATTCTCGATATCTTCGACCTGGCCGATGAAGTGCCTGCTACCAAAGTAGAACTGGAAAAGGCCATTGGTCGTAAACTGGCCGCCAGAGTACTGCGCAGCTGGACCGAAGATTTCGTGGATGAAGATACCGGTGAAGTCGTCACCATCGAAAGAAATGAGATCATCCTGGAACGCGATGTCGTCCTGGATGAAGATAACATCCAGCAAATCCTGGAAGAAGAAACTGATGATGTAGTCGTTCTTCAAAAAGAAGAAGTGGAAGAAGACTACTCTATCATATACAATACCCTGCAAAAGGATCCCTCCAGCTCAGAAATGGAGGCCGTACAATACATCTACCGTCAGCTTAGAGGCACCGATCCCCCCGATGAGGAAACCGCTCGCGGCATCATCGACAAGCTGTTTTTCTCCGATAAACGCTACAACCTTGGTGAAGTCGGGCGCTATAAGATTAATAGGAAGCTTAATCTGGTCACCGATAAGGAAACATTGGTGCTCACTAAGGAAGACATCATCGCTATCGTCAAATATCTCGTCAAATTGATGAATCAAAAGGCGGAGATCGATGATATCGACCACTTGAGCAACCGCCGCGTAAGAACCGTAGGGGAACAGTTATACGCCCAATTCGGCGTAGGCCTGGCCCGAATGGCGAGAACCATTCGCGAAAGAATGAATGTAAGGGATAATGAGGTCTTTACACCGATCGACCTGATCAACGCAAGAACCTTGTCTTCCGTAATCAATTCTTTCTTTGGAACCAGCCAGCTATCACAGTTCCTGGATCAAACCAACCCGCTGTCGGAAATTACGCACAAGCGCCGTATTTCCGCACTGGGGCCGGGCGGTTTGTCAAGAGAGCGGGCCGGCTTTGAGGTAAGAGACGTTCACTACTCCCACTATGGCCGTTTGTGCACCATTGAGACGCCGGAAGGGCCAAACATCGGGTTGATCTCCACACTTTGCGTACATGCAAAAGTGAATAAGATGGGTTTCCTCGAAACCCCTTACCGCAAGGTGGAGGAAGGAAGAGTAGTGGTGGAAAATGATCCGCAGTACCTGTCGGCCGAAGGCGAAGATTATAAAAAGATCGCTCAGGCGAACGCTCCCATCGATCTGGAAACAGGAGCATTCCAGCTTGATCGCATTAAGTGCCGCGAACATGGCGATTTCCCGGTGCTGACCCCCGAAGAGATAGAGTACATGGACGTGGCGCCGAACCAGATCGTGGGCGTGTCCGCTTCCATGATCCCTTTCCTCGAAAACGATGATGCTAACCGCGCCCTGATGGGGTCCAACATGCAGCGGCAGGCCGTTCCTTTGGTTCGACCTTCCTCTCCAATTGTCGGCACCGGCCTGGAAGGCAAAGTAGCTCGCGACTCTCGTATGCTGATCAATGCCGAAGGCGACGGCATCGTAGAGTATGTCGATTCCAAGGAAGTCATCATCCGCTATGATCGGACCGAAGAAGAACAGCTGGTTTCTTTCGAGGATGCCAGAAAACGCTACGAACTGATCAAGTTCCGCAGAACCAACCAGGGAACCTGCATCAACCTGCGCCCCATCGTCAGAAGAGGGGAACGCGTGGTGAAAGGACAGATCCTCTGCGATGGCTATGCTACGGAAAAAGGCGAACTGGCCCTCGGCCAGAACCTGAAGGTGGCCTTCATGCCCTGGAAAGGATACAATTTCGAGGACGCCATCGTACTTTCCGAGAGAGTGGTCAGAGAGGATATCTTTACTTCGCTGCATATTGAACACTTCGAACTGGACGTTCGGGATACCAAACTCGGTGAAGAAGAACTCACCAATGATATTCCTAATGTTAGTGAAGAAGCGACGAAAGACCTGGACGAAAACGGAATCATCCGCGTTGGGGCCTGGGTAAAAGAAGGCGATATCCTGATCGGGAAGATCACTCCTAAAGGAGAATCAGACCCGACACCGGAGGAAAAACTACTGCGTGCAATCTTCGGTGATAAAGCCGGAGACGTAAAGGATGCTTCCCTGAAAGCACCTCCCTCCACTAAGGGTATTGTGATCGACAAACAACTGTTTGCCAGAGCGAAAAAAGATAAAGTCCAGAAAGCACAAGAAAAAGAACTGCTGACCAAGCTGGAGGACCAACACAAAATCGCCATTAATGAGTTGCTCACCATACTGGTGGACAAAATAATGGTGCTGCTGAAAGATAAGACCTCTAACGGCGTACGTTCCATATACAACGAGGAGTTAGTGCCTAAGGGCGTTAAATTCAGCGCCGAGGTGCTTAGAGATATTGAATATGCAACCATCGACTACAGCAACTGGACCGATGATCCTGAGACCAACAGCTTAATCGCCAGGTTGCTGCATAACTACAGCATTAAGTATAATGAAGAGGTCGGAAGATACAAGAGAGAAAAGTTTAACATCAGCATCGGGGATGAACTTCCGGCGGGCGTTTTGAAACTGGCCAAAGTTTATATGGCTAAAAAGCGCAAGCTGAAAGTAGGGGATAAGCTGGCCGGCCGCCACGGGAACAAAGGTATTGTTTCTCGTATCGTGCGCCTGGAAGACATGCCCTTCCTGAAAGACGGAACACCCGTAGATATCGTTCTGAATCCGCTTGGCGTACCATCGCGAATGAACCTCGGACAGATCTTTGAAACTGTATTGGGATGGGCAGGCGAAAAGCTTGGTTTGAAGTTTGCAACGCCTATCTTCGATGGAGCCAGCAAGGAAGAAATCGATGAGTTCATTCAGAAAGCAGGCTTACCTAGCCTGGGGCAGACTTATCTGTATGATGGTGAAACGGGCGATCGTTTCCACCAGCAGGCTACTGTCGGAGTGATTTACATGCTGAAGTTATCCCACATGGTGGATGATAAGATGCATGCCCGTTCTATTGGTCCTTACTCGCTGATTACACAGCAACCTTTGGGTGGTAAGGCTCAGTTCGGTGGCCAGCGCTTTGGAGAGATGGAGGTATGGGCATTGGAAGCTTTCGGAGCTTCAAATATCCTGCAGGAACTGCTCACCATCAAGTCAGACGATATTAACGGACGCGCGAAAGCATATGAGGCCATCGTTAAAGGGGACACCCTTCCCGAGCCGAATATCCCGGAATCGTTCAACGTATTGGTACACGAGCTTCGCGGGCTGGCCCTTGATGTTAAATTCGATTAATCATTATGTTGTTGCCATGTACTCTTAAGGAGTGCATGGCGGCTTAAAATAGAACAAAGCTTATGCCTTTTAAGAAGAAAAGTAACAATCATCAAAAACAGAATTTTGACAGCATTACCATCAGTTTGTCCTCTCCTGATGACATCCTGGAGCGTTCATTCGGGGAAGTGCTGAAGCCGGAAACCATCAATTACCGTTCTTACAAACCAGAACGTGACGGCCTTTTCTGCGAGCGCATCTTTGGTCCTGTAAAGGATTATGAATGTTACTGTGGCAAATACAAGCGTATTCGCTACAAAGGCATCGTTTGTGATCGCTGCGGGGTTGAAGTTACGGAGAAGAAAGTACGCCGGGAACGGATGGGACACATCAAGCTGGTGGTGCCCGTCGTGCATATTTGGTTTTTTAAATCCTTGCCAAATAAAATCGGTTATATGCTCGGCCTTTCTTCCAAGAAGCTGGAGTCCATCATCTATTATGAACGCTATGCTGTGATCCAGCCGGGGGTTAAGGAGGATGAGGGCGTGTCCCGCATGGACTTGCTTACAGAAGAAGAATACCTGGAAATTCTGGAGACTTTGCCTCCGGAAAACCAAATGCTGGAAGATACCGATCCGAATAAATTTATTGCAAAAATGGGCGCCGATGCGGTAAGGGATCTGCTTATGCGGCTTGATCTGGACCAGCTTTCCTATGACTTGCGTCATCAGGCTGCTAATGAGACATCGCAACAGCGTAAGTCAGAAGCCTTGAAAAGACTGAGGGTTGTAGAGGCATTTCGCGATGGACTGACGCGGCAGGAAAATCGCCCCGAATGGTCGATTATCCAATACTTGCCCGTGGTTCCTCCGGAACTTCGCCCTCTGGTGCCTCTGGATGGTGGTCGATTCGCCAGTTCTGACCTGAACGACCTTTACAGAAGAGTCATCATCCGCAATAACCGACTGAAGCGTTTGCTGGAAATCAAAGCGCCGGAAGTGATCCTCAGAAATGAGAAGCGTATGCTTCAGGAGGCAGTGGATTCCTTGTTCGACAATTCGCGCAAATCTAATGCCGTAAAAGCGGAAGGAGGCCGTGCGCTTAAATCCCTTTCTGATATCCTGAAAGGTAAGCAAGGTCGTTTCCGCCAAAACCTGCTGGGTAAACGTGTGGATTATTCCGGTCGTTCCGTAATCGTGGTGGGTCCGACACTCAAACTGCACGAATGCGGCCTTCCAAAAGGAATGGCTGCCGAATTGTTTAAGCCTTTCGTTATCCGGAAACTGATTGAGCGGGGTATTGTGAAGACCGTGAAATCGGCTAAGAAACTGGTTGACCGAAAGGATCCGGTTATCTGGGAAATCCTGGAAAATATATTGAAAGGACATCCTGTTCTTCTGAACCGCGCTCCAACACTCCACCGGCTCTCTATACAGGCTTTTCAGCCTAAGTTGATAGAAGGAAAAGCCATACAGCTTCACCCGCTGGTGTGCGGTGCTTTCAACGCGGACTTTGACGGTGACCAGATGGCGGTTCACGTTCCTTTAAGCCAGGCAGCCATCCTGGAAGCTCAGGTGCTGATGTTGTCCGCTCATAATATGCTGAATCCGCAAAACGGATCGCCCATTACGCTTCCTTCTCAGGATATGGTATTGGGACTCTACTACATCACTAAGGAGCGCAGATCCACGGATACCATCAAAGTAAAAGGAGAGGGCATGCGCTTTTACTCTCCTGAAGAGGTCATCATCGCTTACAACGAAGGCAAACTGGACCTGCACGCAGTGATCAAAGTAAAGGCGAGAGTGGAAAATGAAGATGGTAAGTTGGTCAACAAATTAATTGAAACAACTACCGGACGGGTTATTTTCAATGAGTATGTCCCTGAAAATGTACCCTACATCAATGAGTTACTGACCAAGAAGAACCTCAAAAAGGTTATCGGTAATGTGATCAAGCGTACTAACTTTACCGTGACTGCCAAGTTCCTTGATGATATCAAATCCATGGGCTTCCTGTGGTCCTTCAAGGGAGGTTTGTCCTTCAACCTTGGTGATCTGATTACACCTACCGTAAAACAGAGAACCCTCGAAGAAGCACGGGAAGAGGTGGAAGAGGTATGGGAAAACTATAACCTCGGCCTGATCACCAATAACGAGCGGTACAACCAGATCATCGATAAATGGACTTATGCAGATAACCGGATTACGGAAACACTGATGAAGGAACTGTCTGAGCATAAGCAAGGCTTTAACTCGGTTTACATGATGTTGCATTCGGGTGCACGGGGTTCCAAACAGCAGATCAAGCAGCTTTGCGGACTTCGCGGCCTGATGGCCAAACCCAGAAAATCCGGGGATACCGGAGGGGCCGTTATCGAAAACCCCATCCTGGCCAATTTTGTGGACGGCTTGTCCGTTCTGGAATACTTCATCTCTACTCACGGCGCCCGTAAGGGTCTGGCGGATACCGCACTGAAAACTGCTGACGCCGGATATCTGACTCGCCGGCTCGTGGATGTCGCCCAGGACGTGGTTATTCTTGAAGAAGATTGTAATACGCTGCGCGGTATAGAAACCACTGCTTTAAAGGATAACGAGAAAATCGTCGAGCCACTTTCTCAGCGCATCGAAGGTCGTTATACCTTGCATGATATTTATCACCCGGTAACGGAAGAGTTGATCCTGAAAGCCGGTGAGTTTATCAATTCTCAGGTAGCTAAAGAAATTGAGGATGTAGAAGTCGAAATGGTAACCATTCGTTCAGTGTTGACTTGTGAGACTAAGCGGGGCGTTTGCTCTAAATGCTACGGTCAAAACCTGGCTACCAACCGTATTGCTGAAAATGGCGATGCGGTGGGCATCATCGCTGCACAGTCGATTGGCGAACCGGGAACCCAGCTTACTCTGCGGACCTTCCACGTGGGTGGTATTGCCTCATTATCCAAAACAGAGTCAGAGATCGTCTCTAAGTTTAATGGCAAGGTTGAGTTTGATAGTCTGAGGGTCACGGAAAGCGTGGAAGAGGGAGAAGAAGGCACTCGCATCGTACTGTCTCGTACCGGAGAGGTGAGAATTGTAGATTCGGAGAGCGGTAAAGTCTACGTTTCCCATCACATACCTTACGGCGCTAACCTTCATGTGAAAGAGGGCAAAACCGTTAAAAAAGGTGAGGTCATCTGTGACTGGGATCCTTTTAATGCGGTCATCGTCTCTGAATTCAGCGGTATCGCTAAGTTCGACGCTATCGAAGAGGGCGTTACTTATCGCATCGAGCGGGATGATCAGACGGGATACGCCGAAAAAGTGATCGTGGAACCCAAGAATAAGCGCAAGATACCTACCATCAATATCGTCAATAAGAGCGGAGAGGTGGTTAAGAGCTATAACCTGCCGGTTGGTTCTTACATCTCCATAGATGAGAATGAAAAAGTGGAAAGTGGTCAGAAAATTGCTAAGATCCCCCGTAAACTGGGTAAAATCCAGGATATTACCGGTGGTCTGCCCAGGGTCACAGAGCTATTCGAAGCACGTAACCCTTCTAACCCGGCTACTGTAGCGGAAATTGACGGGGTAATCTCTTTCGGCAAAATCAAAAGAGGTAATCGTGAGGTGATCATTACCGCTAAAGATGGACAACGTCGCAAATACCTCGTTGGTCTGTCCAAGCATATTCTGGTGCAGGACGGCGACTTTGTTCGCGCAGGTATGCCGCTATCCGACGGCTCGGTGGCGCCCAGAGATATTTTGAATATCAAAGGACCGTTCGCTGTACAATCATACCTCGTTAATGGCGTCCAGGAGGTTTATCGTTCCCAGGGTATTACCATTAACAACAAACATATCGAGGTGATCGTACGCCAGATGATGCGTCGCGTGCAGATCGAAGACGCCGGGGATACCAGCTTCCTCGAAGGGGAAGCAGTGGAGAAGTACGATTTCCTTGAGCAGAACGACTGGATCTTCGATAAAAAGATCGTTACCAATTCCGGCGATTCCAATAAGCTGAGACCTGGCCAACTGGTTACCCTGCGGCAGGTGAGGGAAGAAAATTCCTTCCTGCGCAGAAACGACAAAGAACTGGTTCAATACCGCGATGCGGTGGCGGCTACTTCCAGTCCATTGCTACAGGGGATTACCAAATCTTCCCTGGGCACCACCAGCTGGATTTCAGCAGCTTCTTTCCAGGAAACAACCAAAGTGCTCAGTACTGCAGCTATCGGCGCCAAACAGGATTTCCTCAACGGCTTGAAGGAAAATGTAATCGTAGGGAAGAAAATTCCTGCAGGCACCGGTATGAAGAAGTACGAAAACCTCTTGGTGATGAGCCAGGACGACTACGAGAGGAGCGAAGCCAGAAGGGCTCAGGAATTTGAGGAAATTGAAGAAGATTAGAAAGATAAAGAGGCTGTCTCAAAAGCATGCTCTGCCTTATTGTCGACAGGCAGTTAAACGCGCGCAGCATAATTTTGAGACAGGCTCTCTTTTTTTACTTGATATACAAACTTGCATATCTGGCCAGGTACTTCCCGATAATGTCGAATTCTAAGTTTATCGGATCTCCTATTTTGAGTTGCTTGAAATTGGTGTGCTCAAAAGTATAGGGTATAATAGCTACACTAAAATGATCTTCAGTTGGGTCAACTACTGTCAGGCTGACGCCATTGACACAAATAGAGCCTTTGTCGACCAATAAATGCTGCCTTTCTTTGGGATAACGGAATTTGAAATACCAGCTTCCGTCCAATACCTGAATATCAGTGCACTCACCCATGGTATCAACATGCCCTTGTACTAAATGCCCATCCAATCTCCCATCCGACTTCATAGAACGCTCCAGATTGATGAGTTCACCTTCCTTTAGCTGTCCTAAATTGCTTTTTTTCAGCGTTTCCTCAACCGCTGTAACCGTATAATTGCCATCAGATAGCGCCACTACCGTCAAGCAAACCCCGTTGTGAGCTACACTTTGGTCGATTTTCAACTCCGGCGCCAGCTCTGATTGGATGGTAAAGTGGAGGTTTGTGCCTTCTTTTTCAATGGATTTTACTTGCCCTAATGATTCTATAATACCTGTAAACATAAATATGGAAATTAATGGAGTACACGGTAATCCAAATTAATCAAAAAACAGTAGGGCGCCGGCCGGCGCCTGTGATAACTGACTTTGTAAAGCAACCGGATGCTCTCAGAAAAGGAACGCTATCATTTGTTTGACGGCGGCCTGACCGACGATGGCAAATATAATGGACCAGACGATCTTTGCGCCGCCCAGATACCATAAAATATAATTTCTGTTAATGCCTGAGATCAAAGAGAGGGTAACGGTAGGAATCGTGCCAATGAAACCAGTGCAAAAGGCGAGCCCCCAAATGCCGTATTTTTTCCAGATACGCATCAGAAAGGGGGGATTGTTAGATTGCTCTTTGCCTTTATTAGATTTGCGAACAATCTTGCTGTTCCAGATGGCAATCAGGCGGGCTCCAAGCAGAAGACAGGCCAGAATGCCAAACCAGGAGCCTCCGCTCATCAACAGGAATTGCTCAAACCAGCTTTGTTGATAAGTAGTACTCAGCACAAAACCATAATATAAATTAAAGGCACTTAATACGAAAACCGATGCACTTTCAAATAATTGCTCAAACATAACGCTGATTTAATTACTGTTAAGCAAGTTGCGGACTTGGAGCATAAAGTTGCTTGCTTAATTCAACGTTTAAATCCACAATTGGTTGTGGGTATTAATTGGCGCTTCTCACCAACTGGATGAAGCCGCTGAGTAATTCTTCCCGCTCTACGGTGCCTGTAACTCTTTGTTCGAATACTTTACACTTGTAAAAATAGGTGCCTTCAGGGGCTTCGGCTCCGTTGAGGTTAAGCCCGTCCCAGTTGAGGTCCGGATCGCGCGTTTCAAAGATCAATTGCCCCCAGCGATTGAAGACCTTAAAATCAACTTCCTCGATAAAACAATAGGGATAAGGAACGAAAAGATCGTTTTGGCCGTCTCCATTAGGAGTGAAGGCATTCGGCAGATTGTAATTGGGGCAGTTATCCACGCAAACGATATTGCTCAGTTCGCTCTCATTGCCTAATTGATCTATAGCTGTGATTCCGTAACAACCAGCCAGTCCGGATTCCGGCTGGTGTTGAATGCTGGATAAATTAGGATTGCCCACGAAATCAACCCTGGTCAGCTCACCGTCTTCAACAGGCGTATAATAAATGGCAAAAGCAGCAATGTCATTATCTTCGGGGCAGGTTTCCCAATTGAGCGTATTAAACAAGACGGTTTCATCTGTACAACCGATATTTTGATCACAAATATTGCTGACCTCCAGTATGGGAGGGCAGGGTGGAACATCATCCTGAGGAACTGCACAGGCTTCCTGCGAGAAGTTTAAGAGCGGCGAGACTAAGCCTTCTATACCGTAAGTCCCTTTCGCCAGTATCCGATAACAATATTCCTGGCCATTTACCAGTCTGCCGTCCCGATAAGATGGAGTATTTACAGTAGCCAGGGAATCAAAACCGCCCTGGTCATTTTTCCGGTAAACTATGTATTCAAAATTATCCCAGGGTACTTCCGCCTGCCAGCTAAGGTTGACCGCCCGGTCTGTTGAGCCGGTACTTAAAAAAACAGAAGAAGCCGGATTAGTGCTGCCGATCAGGTCTTCGCCATTGACGTAGAACTGGACGAGGTAGCTGTAACTTTGGCCTTGCGTGTTGAGGTCCTGATCGATGAAGCAGGTATCCTTAGCTGTTGCAAAGAATTCGCTTTCAAAAGAAACGCCGGTCGGCTGGAATACATTAGGGTCAGTTACCTGCCCTGTTGCTCGGAGGATCTCAAAGCGATAAGGACCCCCATTAAGGATGGTATCCAGATCTTCAGGGCTGGGTTTGGTCCAGCATACTTCTATGAGTCCATTGTCCGTACTGGTCGTCAGCACATTCACCTTCGTAATGATGGGCAGGTCCCTGCTTAATTGAACACAGGCTTCCTCAGAAGGCAAGCTTTCCACGGGATTGTAAGTATATAAACCGCCAGGCGTGGTTTTGGCAAAATTAGCCACTATACGGTAACAATAGGTGCGTCCCTGTTCTACGTTTTCGTCAACGTAAACATACCGGCCGTCTTCCATATCCATGATCGGGATGGTGGTCAGCTGTTCGTAGCCGCGCCCCGCCAGGCCTGTTTCACAACTGTCGACAGGGAAATTATTACTGCCGATTCTTTTCCAGACGGTAAAGCCCCGGAAGAAATCATTGGCGGCGTCCTCACAGAAATAAGGTTTTTCCCAGCTAACCGTCACAAAACCTTTTCCTGGGCTGGCCCGCACGTCTTCAGGCGGTGGTCCTACTACTTTTATCCGGACGGTTCTCAGGGTAGCCAGACCCGAAGTATCTCTGAGGGCATTGTCCACACCCCTGAAAACTACGGAATAGTATTGATTCGAAATGTGCTCGCAGGCTGTCACCCAGGTGAAGCGCTTGATGAGCGGGTCGTCCTCAAAACCATCTCTGCGGGGTAAAAAAGTAGCTGGGCTGACTGCCACCTCGAAGGGACCGCCCAGGGCTGTTAGCTTGACTTGCTGCTCGGTTTCAAATTCAGGTGCGCCGGCGATCACGTCGAAGCTGAGGGTGTCTCCGGCAATCACGCATATTTCTTCAAAGGGAACTTCCACGGTCGGAGGGGTGTTTTCGCATTCCACCACCAGGATCTGCATATCCCGTATGACCGTGTCAATGGGTATGCCCTGGCGATGTTCCACAATGATCATGGCAAGGTTGTATTCTCCGGCTCGCTGAGGGGCGTCCCAGACAATGTCGCCGGACACCGGATCGATGGTCAGGTTATTGTTAGGACTGGGGCTGATCATGTTTGGAAACTGATAGTTGGCCACATCAAGGCCTACGTCCTGTAAGGGTAGGATGAATTCGTAAGAAAGGCTGTCGCCGTCCTTGTCATAAGCGTTAGGGTTGTGGGTGAATCGTTCACCGACACAACCGATATCGATTGGGGGCTGGAGGAGTACGGGTGTATCGTTACATCCCTGGAACTGAGGATTCGGGATGGTGTAGGTCGTTTGGATATGGAATTTGATCTGTTCGGAATTCGGAAAATTAACGTTAAGAATACCGCCGTTCCGGTTAGGGTCGGTCATGGAGATCGCGTAAGTACCCCGGGCCGGGAAAGTATGGAAGGCGATGTAAATGTTCTTTTTGGTATCGTTTTCCAGGATTTCCCCTTGAGGTGGATTTCCGGGTCCATTCCTTCGGACGACCATGTCGCAGGTGCCGTCTCCCCAGCAGATCTCAAGCGAGTCTCGGTCAGCCCGCACACTACTGGCTTTGGTGTAGGTGACTATGGTCGCTTTAACGGTCAGACTGGTGGTGCAATCGCCCACCTGTTCGACTGAGATTTCTCCGGCTCTGTTGTGTGTGGCCCAGCTATGGGGGGTGATCAGGATAAAAAATAATCCTGGAAGAAAAAGATAAGAGTAGCTTTTCAGCATAGCTATTTGGTATACAAAAGTTAAAAAAAGAATCTTTCATTTTGATGGGCGACGGGGATGCTTGCAAGCACCTCTGTTGCCATTTTAAACAAATAACAATTTAACAATATTCCTGCAAATGGAATGTAACCCATCTAACAATAATAGCGATAAGGAATCAATTGTAAAGCAGGAGGCGCTGAGTGGCGCTTTCCTTTTCCTGAACGCTTCATCAGTAAATTGTTTTTAAAACGAAATGTTTATTTTTTTTGTAAAAAAGCGTAATTTTAGAAAAAATAAACATCATGGCTAAGATTCACCCATCCACCTTTCAATTTTTACAAGAGCTCAAAGAAAATAACGATCGCGACTGGTTTAACGACAATAAACCCAGATATAAAAAAGCACGCGAGAACTTTTTGGATTTTACCAGGGAATTGCTGTTGCAGATTGCAGCTTTTGACCCCGCTATCGCCCATCATGAGGCGAAGGATTGTATTTTCCGGATCTATCGGGACATTCGGTTTTCGAATGATAAATCGCCGTATAAAACAAATTTTGGCGCGCACGTTACCTCAGCAGCAAAGAAGTCGGAAGTACATACCCGGGCGGGCTATTATGTTCATCTGGAGCCTGGCGGTTCTTTTCTTGCCGGTGGCGCCTACGGCCCGACAGGCCCCTGGCTTAAAGCCATTCGGCAGGAGATCGTTTACAACCCTGATGAATTTAAGGGGATTTTAAATCGTCCGGACTTCAAACAATATTTCGGCGAATTAAAGGGGGAAAAGCTCAAGACGTCGCCACGCGATTATCCCAATGATCATCCGGAGATCGAGTTATTGCGCCACAAGAGCTTTCTGGCCATGCATGACTGTCCGGATGAGCAGGTGCTGGCTGACGATTTTGTACAGTATTGCGGCGGTGTGTTCCAGGCGTTGAAGCCCTTTGATGATTTTTTGAACCGGTCGATGGATTGAGGTTCGGAATTATTGCTTGAACCGGCCCCCACGCATTTCGAGCCTTCAAAAGTTTTTCAGGATGCTTTGATGAAAGCAGGTATTCCCTTCACTCAACTCTATGTTGATATTATTCAGGAATAATTTGAAAGATTAACAAAATTGGGTGTCGAATTTAGTATGCAACCAACAGACATGGGAACGGTGCTAGTGGCCGTTTTTAAAGATACATTCGGAAATAATATCCAGTTAGTAGAGGAGAAATAAGAATTACAATGTATACAGAAAAGAACACCTTAAAATTCGGGATCTATTCCTCCATTGCACTAGTACTTCTGACCCTCATCACCTGGACATTGGCTATGATGGCAGTACCACCTGCCGGCCCCTACTGCCCTGGTGATTGTATGGCTTACCCATTTTCAGACCTGCTTGATTATTATCCAAGAGATTACTATTGGATGTATCTGGCAGTATTTCAGGTTTTTGCTTACCTGATCTTTATTATCGTCAATCATTTTATCGCTTCGGTGGAAAGAAAACTGTTTAGCTTCATCAGCACCGCCTTTGCTGCAATGGCTTCCGTTGTCCTGCTGATAACGTATTTCGTTCAGTTCTCCGTGGTTCCCATCAGCGTGATGGAGGGAGAAACAGAGGGCATTGCTTTAATTACCCAATATAATGGCCATGGCATATTTATCGCTATGGAGGATCTGGGTTACATCACCATGAGCATCTCTTTCTTTTTTTTAGCTTTTTCTTTTTCCACAAAAAAGGCTTTAGAAAAAACAATACGACTCCTGTGGTTATCAGCCTTCCCATTGATCGTAATGGCTTTCGTAGCTTATACCATCCGATTTGGCCTCGACCGGAGTTATCGCTTTGAAGTGGCCGCTATTTCCATCAATTGGATCGTCATTATTATTTCCGGTATATTGTTAAGTATATTGCTGAATAAAAAACTTAAGTCAACCAAATAATGAGCTTCCTAAAAGCAGAATGGCGAAAACTGGCCATGGCCAACTACATCATCGATCTGGAAATCCTGGAAAAATATGTTCCGGCGGGCGCCACACTCGATTTTTACCAAGATAAATGTTACATCAGCCTGGTGGGCTTTATGTTTCTCAACACCAGGCTACTGGGTGTTAAAGTTCCCTTCCACGTAAACTTCGAAGAAGTTAATCTGCGTTTTTATGTAAAAAGACAGGAAAACGACAACCTCAAAAGGGGCGTGGTCTTCATCAAGGAAATTGTTCCCAAACCTGCCTTGTCCTTTGTGGCCAACACCATTTACAAAGAACATTACGAAACCCTGCCCATGAAGCACATTTGGGAAGAAAACGATCGCCAAAGAACCGTTAGTTATCAGTGGAAGAAAAAAGGAAAATGGCATGATTTTACCGTCCATGCACGAGTGGAATCTTCAGTAATCGAGCCGGGCAGCGAAACCGAATTCATCACCGAGCATTACTGGGGCTACGCCAAAGTAAACGATCATAAAACCAATGAATACGAGGTGACCCATCCGAAATGGAGACAATACCAAGTGCTCAATTATCGACTTGATGTTGATTTCGCAGGTATGTATGGAAAGGAGTTCGCTTTTTTAAACAACCAAATGCCTCATTCCGTCCTGCTGGCGGAAGGCTCAGAAATAACGGTGGAGAGAAAAAGAACTATAAAAAAATAGACGCGCCACCTGCTTGCATTTTAGCATCTTCTATCATAAATACCACCAATGAAAAAAATCATACTAATTTCGCTGATAGGCTTGCTGGCCATAAGTCTGCAGGCTCAGAAAGTATATGATATTCCACTCGACACCATCCAGGAAATCATAGTGACGAATCCGGGCTTATACCTGGAATTGGGCGACCGGTTCAGAGCCAATGATCCGACCTTGGAGGGCATGGATTACCTGCTGCTTTATTACGGAAGCGCCTACACTGAAGATTACTCGCCATATGGAGAAAATAGCGTTAACAGAGCCTTAGAAGAACTGATCGATCAGGAAAAATACCAGGAGGCCGTTGAAATGGGGTTGGGCGTCATAAATGACAATCCAAGCTTCGTAGAGATGTATTACAATCTGAGCGTGTCCTATCACCTTCAAGGGGATTCGCTGGCGGCTCAGAGTTATTTTGATAAATACGGCGCCTTATTGTCCATCCCTTTCTACAGTGGTAACGGATTGGAAAAAGACAGCGCCTTTGTCGTCCGCTCCGTGGCAGACGAGTACCTGATCCTCCAGGAGATGGGCTATCGGCTCAATAGCCAGCACCTGATCCATGATAAAGATACCGGCCTGCCATATGACCTGATGAAAGTAGTTGACGAGGCGGGTAACGAGGCCGAATTTTACTTCAATATTTATCAACCTTTTACACTCGGGATGGCCAAAATTTTTGGAGAAGATGAAGAGAAAAAAGAGGATAAAAAAGACAAGAAAAAAAGAAAGAAGAAGAAAAAAAACAGGAAAAATTGAGGCAGTGGATGGGCCAAAGTTAACGTTACTCCCTTAATCTATAAAATACAATTTTTATGAAAAAAACGAAGACCAGCCCGGTCCAACTTATTGTATTCATCCTGCTGTTTAGCTGTACCTTCCAACTCCAGGCCCAGGAAGTTACACTCGGAACTTTATTGGAAGAAATGACCACCCGCGAATCCCTCGCCCAATATCCCGCCCTGAATTTTAAAACCAAACAATTCAGCAGCTATGACCGACGGGCGAAAGAAAAGGACGGAGAAAACTGGTACGCCAACGGGGACAGGACTAATTTCCTCCGAAAGGAAGTGACTGAAAACGGCCCAGAATGGGTCATGTTCGACAGTGAACAACCCGGAGCCATCGTTCGCTGGTGGATGACCTTTGCCGGAGAAGGCGCCGGAGATGGAACCTTAAGAATCTATATTACCCTTTCATTTGTACTATAAAAAAAATGACATCGATTAAGAATTGAAAAATGATTATCTTTCGATAATAAATACAGTTTTAATGAGTTGAAGATGAGTGCTTTAAAAGATAGATATGTCAATCCGTTAACTGACTTCGGGTTCAAAAAATTATTCGGTACTGAACCAAATAAGGCCTTATTGATTGATTTTCTGAATCAAATATTGCCCGAAAAGCACAGGATAAAAGATTTAACCTATTCGAGGAACGAGCAATTAGGGGGGAATGAATTAGATCGAAAAGCCATATTTGACCTCTATTGCACAGGAGAATCGGGGGAAAGATTTATAGTAGAGATACAAAAAGCAAAACAAAACTTCTTTAAAGATAGAAGTATTTACTATGCTTCTTTTCCGATCCAGGAACAGGCAAAGAAAGGAGACTGGGATTTTAAATTGGAGCCGGTTTATACAGTTGGAATATTGGATTTTATTTTTGACGATCATAAATCAGAAGAAGAATTACTTCATATGGTGGAATTGAAAAATCAAAGGTGTGAAGTTTTTTACGACAAGTTAAAATTCATTTATATAGAACTTCCAAAATTTAAGAAAAAAGAAGAAGAGCTAGAAAGCCATTTTGATAAGTGGCTATATGTATTTAGACATTTATCGGATTTACAAGAGCGTCCTAAAAAACTACAGGATAAAATTTTTCAAAAACTATTCGCAGCTGCAGAAATAGCTAAGTTTTCACCGGTAGAAAGAGAGGCCTATGAAGAAAGTTTGAAGTATTACAGGGATCTAAAAAATGTAGTGGATACCTCACGTGAAGAAGGGATTTTAGAGGGAATCGAAAAAGGAATCGAAAAAGGAATCGAAAAAGGAATCGATAAAAGGAATATAGAGATCGCCAAAACCATGAAAGAAGAAGGAGAGCCTGTTGAAAAAATAATGAGGTATACCAATCTGAGCAGAAGGGAAATTGAGGAATTGTGATAAAACACTCTTCGCTTATCGTATCTTTGTCAACATTCGGACATTGCCAAGCAGCATGATTAACTAAGTTTGTACTATTGACAAAGCATCATCCACATATCGCCCTTATCTATTTCAGCCGGAGCGCCGAAGCTGAAAGCCGCCATAAAAAATGGTTTCGCGGCCGTTCGCCAAAACGCAACCGGGCATTGGCGAATTCCCTGATCATGCGGTCGGCTCAGGTCGTACATCAATCTGGGCTGCCGGTCTTTCATTATCATGAGGGGAATCAAAAAGGCCAAACTTTCGGTGAGCGCCTGGCCAATGCTTATGCCGAAGTCTTTGAACAAGGCTACGAGGCCGTCATCTCTGTCGGTAACGATAGCCCTGAACTGCACCAAACGGATTGGCAGGCGGTCGTCGATATCCTGATGGGCGGTCAATGCGTCATCGGTCCTTCTTTACGCGGAGGCGCCTACCTGATCGGCATCACCCGCCGGCATTTTTCCAACAAAACATTCCAGCAACTGCCCTGGCAAACGCGAGGACTCCTGCCGGCTTTATCGCAGTTCTGCACCTCAGATCATGTCGAGCCCCATTTGCTCCAAGAACTCCGAGATGTCAATACCCTTAATGATGTGCTCCAGCTTAAAAACAGCCTTTTCCTTACTCCCGTAATGAAATGCTTATTGCTATGGCTGTTTCGAACGGTTCAGATCATCACCCTCGAAATAACAATCCTACCTAATTTCCTCCAACAATCTACTCCGGCCCTCCGGGCGCCGCCGCTTCATTAACCATACGAATATTTTTACATCTAGAGTTGTAACCTCCGGGGAAAGAACAACCAATCCGCGAAAATCTGATTGATTGGCGTCCCCCTGCGTCAGAAAAAAGCAGCCTTTTCTTGAAAAGGGAACGTGCTTTTACCGGACTTATCAACTCCATTTGATCCTTTTTGTTACATCATGCTTAAACAGAAAAAATGAAAAAGTTTTTACTGCTAATCTTTATGGTGGCCTTTTACCAACTGGCATTTAGCCAGGCCTCCTTGGAAATCGTTTTGGTCGACAAAAAACAAAATCCCATTACCTTCCAGGCGGTGTCTATCATAAATGAACAAATTGGCTACGAAAAACAAACCCTAACTTCCGAAAAAGGTAAGATCCAGCTCGATGGCTTGTCAACCTCCGGTTTATATACCGTTCAAGTAGTTGAAGGCGCCTTTTATCAGGGTAAAACCCTGACCGGTATTTCCCTCATTTCCGATAAAACCAAAACCGTTACGCTCGTTCTTCAGGATAAAACCATTTCCATCGAGGTAGTGACAATCACTGCCGGGGAATATCAAACCATCAACGCTTTAGACGCAGAAGTTGCCACCGAACTCAAGTCCAATGAGATCGAAGAACTGCCCGTAGAAGGCCGGGACATTACCCGCGCCCTCTTCCGCCTGCCCAATATCACTCAGGCCACCGGCTTCTTTCCGGAAGCTCCTAATGTGGCCATCAATGGTGCTAACGCCCTGTACACCAATTATCAGATCGATGGGATGGACAATAACGAAAATTTCCTGGGCGGCCAGCGCTTCGCCATACCCGTCGGTTTTACCAAAAACATCACCGCCCTGACCAATAATTTCAGTGCCGAACACGGCCTGACTTCCAACGGCATCATCAACATTACCACCAAATCGGGAACCAACGAAACGACCGGCGAAGTCTTTTACGTCACCCGGCCCGGCGCCGGCTTCGACGCGCCTTCCGCCTTCGCCCAGCGCGACCTGTCCGGCAACCAAGTCAAAGACGGCTTCCAACGGCATCAGGGCGGATTGGCCATCGGCGGTCCCATCGTTAAAGACCAAACCTTCTATTTCCTTAACGTCGAGCACACCACCGACCTCAAGGATAACCTCCTGAACGTACAACCGCTGAACATCAACGAAACAGTATCGGGGACCAACAACTTCACTTATTTTTCTGGAAAAATTGACCAACATTGGTCTAAGAAGTTACGTACTTCATTAAGAATTAATACCGGCATTGTCAATATTGAAAGACAGGGTGGCGGACTGGAAGGCGGAAGCACCTTCCCCTCCGCCGGTAATCAGCAAGATCGGAATTCCGTCAATATCGCCTTGAAAAATACTTTCCTTGGAGAAAACTTCACCTACGAAGGCAACTACCTATACGGCCGCTTCCGCTGGAACTACGCCCAGCCGGTGAATTCCAACAGCCCGGATGTGTCCGTGCTGGGGCCCACCGGACAAAACATCGCCTTTATGGGACATCCCGGATTCGTTTTTGACGACCTGGAAAATACCCATCTCATTCAGCAGAAGCTTACTTTTTACAAAAAAAATCACCGCATCAAAACAGGGCTCCAATTCAAAACCTCTAACTTTGAACTCTTTGGCGGCGGCAATCCTAACGGGAGCTATCTCGTACAACTCTCTCAGGAACAACTGGATCAACTTCGTTCAGATCCACTTGGCAGCGGCCTGAGGCCTCAGGATATTCCGGCTTCGGCACAGGTTTTGAACTATGGCGTCGAATTGCGTCCTAATTCGTTCCAGAAAAGACAAAATATCTTCAGCTTCTATATTGAAGATCAATGGTCGGTAAGCTCCCGGCTAAATTTAAACCTGGGCCTGCGCTACGATTATGATAACCTCTCGATGGGAGGAGGCGATCAGGGGGACTTCAACAACATCGCTCCACGCCTCAGCGCCAACTACAAACTCAACGAAAATGCCTCCATCCGGGCCGGCTACGGCATCTACTTTGACAAGATCCTCTATGCCGTTTACAGCGATGCCCTCCAGTTTAACTCCAATTCTGCCGATTACCAGCGTCAGCTACAGCAGCTGATCAACCTAGGCATCCTCAGCGAAGATACCGACATCGACGCCGTCACCAACGAAGGCAACCTGGTGGCCAATGATCCCAATGCCGCCTACTTGCAAGGCCCCACGGCCGCTCAGCTGCAGGGGCAAAGGGAGGATATTTTTCAGAACGAATTACGCATCCTGAACCCCAACGGCTACGATAATCCCTACAGCCATCAGTTCATGCTGGGCTATCAGCAAAAATTGAACGACCGGACGATTTTCTACATCGACCTTATGCATAATCGTTCTTACAATCTTTTTCGCGTAAGAAACCTGAATGCTCCGGAACCTTATCCGGTCGATCCTAATAATGTGATGGTTAGAACCACAGCGGAGGCTGATCTGACGCGCCCCGTCCCAGTCTATACGGACAATACGGGCAGTTATGCTCTGGTTGGGGGCGATACCCTCAGGGGCGTGGCCAGAAATGTGATCATGACGGAAACGTCCGGCCGTTCCAATTATTACGCCATGAACTTTACTTTACAAAAAGACAGAGGCGACGACAAATTTGCTTTCCGTCTGATGTATACCTTGTCGTTCCTGGAAAACAACACGGAGGACATCAACTTCCGCGCCATGGATTCCAACGACTTCGAAGCGGAATGGGGCCCTTCTATTAACGATCGCAGACATCTTATCAACGGCATCGTCAATTATTATCCTATTGAAAATTTAACCTTTACCGTTGCCGCCTTGTTACAAAGCGGGCAGCCGATCAATCGCATTCCCGATGCCACCATCTACGGCACCACTGACCTGAACGGCGACGGCCGTGCTTTCGGTGATGCTTACGTGGGCAACAGCGACCGCCAGCCCGGCGAAGATCGAAACAGCGATCGGTTACCCTGGGCCACCACCTTCGACTTGAATTTATTTTACAATATTCCGGTCGGCAACAACAAAATAGAGATAGGCGCCCAGGTCTTTAACGTTTTCAACGCCGTCAACCTGAGCGGATACGCCAATAATGCAACCCAAAGTAATCAAATACAAGCCGGCCCGGCCGGCTCAGGAATCGTTCGTAGAAATGCAGCGCCCCCACGACAGTTTCAGTTTTCTACGAGATTTTTATTTTAAAAAAAAAACGATGTGACCTTTTCATCTCAACCGCCGGCAGCGGTTGAGATGAAATAATTCTTTTTTTATGAAGAGAGATTTTTTTATACTTATGCTTAGTTTTCTGCTGGCTGCCTGCACAGATAAAGCGGAAGAACCATCCTTGGAAGGACTTAGCTGGGAACAGATCGAGGCACAAGCCGAGGGGCAATCCGTCACTCTCATGATGTGGCAGGGCGATCCCCTGATCAATAAATACATGAGCGATTATGTGGCCCCGGAAGTCAAAAAACGGTATGCTATCGACTTGAATATCGTCCCCGGGCAAGGCAATGAAATCGTCGGTACGCTCATGACGGAAATCGAAGCCGGCAAGGAGGTCAGTGAAATCGATATGATGTGGATCAACGGAGAAACCTTTTTTCAACTTCGCCAGATCAAAGCCTTGTATGGTCCTTTTGTGAAAAAACTGCCCAATAATGGATACATCAACTGGGATAATCCATTCATCGCCTACGATTTTCAACAGCCCGTGGAAGGCTATGAGTGCCCCTGGGGCAATGTGCAGTTGGCCCTGATCTATAATTCCGATAAAGTGACCCAGCCCCCTGCTGATTTGGCAGAACTGGAACAGTGGGTGAAAGATCATCCGGGAAAATTCACGATCAGCAACGAATTTACCGGAATGACGCTGCTGAAGTCTTGGCTCATCCACCTTGCCGGTGGGCAGGAGGGGTTGAAAGGGAATTTCGATGAGCAAAAATATGAGCAATACGGCGCTGAATTATGGGCCTATGTCAACCGGATTAAGCCGTATTTGTGGAATGAGGGTCAGAGTTTTCCCACCACACTGGCACAGATGCATCAACTATTCGCCAATGGCGAGGTTTGGTTCACTATGAGCAATAATGACGGGGAGGTGGACAATAAGATCCTGCAGGGCCTTTTTCCCGAAAACAGCAGGGCTTATGTGCCGGCTTCAGGTACCATTCAGAATACTCACTACATGGGCATAGTTAAACATGCAGCGCACAAGGCGGCGGCTATGGTGGTGATCAACTTCCTGATCTCTCCGGAAGCGCAGTGGAAAAAAATGCAACCGGCCGTGTGGGGAGACGGGACCATTTTATCTGCCTCGAAACTGCCAAAGGAATGGCAGGAAAAATTCGCCGCCATTCCCGGGCGCAAATATGCCCCTGAGCGATCGAATATTGAATCCAAAGCCCTGATGGAGCCGGCCCCGGAATATATGATCCGGATTTTTGAAGATTTCAGAAAAGAAGTCATGGAAAAATAACAGTAGTTTGAGAAATAAGGTCATCATAGGATTGTATGCTGTAATAACCGTAGGACCGCTGGCCATGGGGTTGGGGTATTCCCTGCTGTACAGCTTCGGGCTGATCGGACTGGTGAACGATGGTTTTACGCTTGAACACTGGGCCAGACTCTGGAACAGCAGCGATGCGCTTGGGACACTGTGGTATACCTTTTGGCTGACAATCTTTTCTCTACTGTTAACGCTATGTTTGTCCCTCTTACTTTCCTGGAAATACATTCACAGGCAAGCTTCCGGCATCTGGTACAAATCGTTGTTTTTACCTTTGCTGTTTCCGCCCCTGATTGCAGCTTTCGCCTGGTTTTACCTCTTAAGCCCCGCCGGGATTCTGTCCAGGGTCGCTTACCATCTGAATGTGACTAACGCGATCGAGGCTTTCCCAAGGTTGGTCAACGACCAATGGAGTATCGGTATTCTGACCACCCATGTTTTCCTGGTCTTCCCGCTATTCACGCTTCTTTTCATTGAACAAGCCCGAAAAGAAAGCATGCCGGACTTGTTTAAAATGGCCTTAACCCTGGGGAGTAAGAAATCTCAGTTTTTGCGAAAGATATTTGTGCCGCTGCTATTGCTGAAATCCAGGCCGGTCATCTGGCTGTACGGAGTATTTTTATTCGGTACTTATGAGGTTCCTCTTTTATTAGGGCAATCCTCTCCCAGAACCATGACGATTTTTATTACGGAAAAAATGAGTCGATACAATTTGAATGACATTCCGGTAGGCCATGCCATGGCGATGGTGTACAGCCTGTTGGTGCTGGCATTAATCCGTATTTTTGTCAGAAAAAAAGCGATTAATTTATTTTGAAAAAAGCCGTCTTCTATATCATCCTGTTATTCGTTCTCTCGCCCTTGTTAGCGATTGCCTACCTGTCGGTGGTGGCCGCCTGGTCCTTCCCGGAATTGTTACAGGCCAATTATACCCTGATGTATTGGGAAAGCTTACTGGAAGAGGGGAATATGCTGACCTATAGTTTGGGGTTGTCCCTATTGATCTCTGGTGTCATTGCCCTTTCGGGGACGGTTTTCGGCTATTTTGTATCCAAGGAATTGATGTTTCACAGCAAGCAAAACGGCCTGGTGCAACTCGCTTTTTATCCCTACCTGATCGCTCCGGTGGTGTTTGGGGCCATGTTACAGTTTTACTTCGTTCGCTGGGGACTGACAGGAACACTAGGAGGGGTGCTGCTGGCTCAGGCATTGTTCATTTTGCCTTACAGTGTGTTGATCATGTCCACCTTTTGGACGGAACGGATACGACAGTTGGCTTTTCAGGCCGCCAGTCTTGGCGCTTCGAACCGACTGGTGAACAAAGAGATTTTATTTCCTATGGCCAGGCCCTGGTTATTACTCTGTCTGGTTCAATGTTTTTTGATATCGTGGTTCGAATACGGCATTACCCAGCTGATAGGCGTAGGAAAGGTAGCTACGTTAACGATCAGGACCATGTTTTTTGTGCGGGAAGCCAATCCGCACCAGGCGGCCCTGGCAGCTTGTCTGATGATACTACCGGTACTGTTATTGCTGATGATCAATCAAAGATTAATTGTGAAAAAACGGCCCGCATGATCGAGATCAAAAATTTACAGAAATCATTTGACCAGGAGCAGGTATTGAATGGACTGGCCCTAGAGCTATCCGAAAAGGCCACTCTGAGTATATTGGGCAAGTCGGGCTGCGGAAAAAGCACATTGCTTAAAGTCATGGCCGGCTTAGAAACGCCCGACGCAGGGAGTTTTACCGTAGACCAGAAGGATATGTTTGCATTGCCTCCTCAAAAGAGAGGAGTCGTCTATTTAAGTCAGGAACCCTTGTTATTCCCTCATTTAAGCGTGGCGAACAATCTGGCTTTCGGCCTGACCATCAGGAAGGTGGGAAAAAAGGAAGTTGACAAAAGGGTAGGGGAGATGGCGGAAAAAATTGGGTTATCCGCGCATTTAGACAAAAAGCCCCACCAGTTGTCCGGTGGCCAAAAACAACGCGCCAGCTTCGGCCGGGCCCTGATCATCAATCCCAGGATCGTGTTGCTGGACGAACCCTTCGGCAGTCTGGATGCTCAGACCAGAGAAGAGATGCAGCAGTTGTTTCAGGATATTCGGAAGGAATTCAGCATTACGGCACTCTTCGTGACACATGATCTCAAAGAAGCCCTGATCATGGCCGACCGGATCGCTAAAATGCAGGAAGGCCGACTAAAGGTTTATGCTTCACTGGAAGAATTCATCAGCAGCCCCGAGTCAGGCGCGGATAAAGAGATCAGTTTCTGGAAAAAGTATACCCTATCGGACCACAGACTTTAGTCTGTCCGGACCACAAACTTCACTTTGTCTGGCTTTCAAGCTTCAGCTTGAAACCACCCTGTCAGGGCAAACGAACATAACAAGCGATACGTACATACTACACCCTACACTAAAGCCTAAAACAAACTATAAAAAAATCAATCAATAAAATAAACGACACATCATGCAAGACTTTAATCACATCGAATCCATATACTGGGTGTTCACCCAGCTTTGTAACGACAAGTGCGATCACTGCTACAATTTCTCCGGCCCCCAGGGCAGCCGCATTAGCGAAGAAGACTGCCTGGCCATCATCGAAAACCTGCCGGATCGCGTAGATCGACTCATCCTTTCCGGGGGCGAGCCGCTGGCGGAAAGAAAAAAGCTCTACATGATCCTCGACGAGCTCAAAGAAAAGTACGGCAATCAAACTCAGATCATGCTCCAAACCAATGGCGATCTGCTCAAACCAGAGATCCTCGATACGCTCATCGAAAAAGGCGTCACGCGCTTTGACATTGCCAGCATCGACCGCTACCACAAACACGCCGGAGGCCGCTTAATCGAGTTGGCTAATCTTTTCGAGTCGCGGGGCGTCAATGGAGAAGAAAAAGAGCCTCTGGTGCGCAAAGAAAACTACCTGCACAGTTATCCGCTTAGCTGGGGTTATTGGGGCGCCAATGAAGATATGTGGCTGGGCGGCAACTGGGCTCGGGGCCGCGCCTTCCAAAAAGGCATCTGGAAGCAAGATCCCAACCACAACTTCTGCGCCATCCTTTCCGGCGCCATCGGTTTTTTGAATGGTGGAGACAGCATCCCACAGGAGATTTCCATCCAGCTTTGGCAGATTAACCCCTGCTGCCCAGGCACTAAAGAACCCATGGGTGACGCCCGGGTCGACAAGGTATCCGACATACTGGAAAAAGTATCCAAAAGCCCCATTTTCCAAATGCTCGACAAAGGCGACCCCTACCGCATGGGTGAGTCGATCGGAGTATCGGAAGAATATTCCCGCAAGCGTTGCGGGGAGTTGAAAAATGTCTGTCTGTGGTGCGATGAGTTTTTTGAAAAGCACTACGATATTAAAAAGCTGGAGAAAAAAGAAGCCGTGCATACAGAACGCACTAATTTTTAACTATCAACGAATAATCATGACATTTCAACAAATTTCCGGTATTGTACTAATCATTATTGCGGTAGTCATGCTATTTCTGGGCATCAGGCTGAGCCTGCTGCCTCCGGCTTTAACAGGCGTAGGTTTTATTTTTATAGCCATCGTTTTTTTACAGAAAAAGAAGGACAACACTTGATTGGGTTGAAGCTGTTTAAAGTTTCCTGCTGGAAGCGAAAAAACAGGATTTTATGTCCAGTTGAGGC
>CAZJQS010000066.1:0-31421 GCA_964548175.1 uncultured Saprospiraceae bacterium | reverse complement strand
ATCCCTCTTTTGGGATAGCCATAGTATTTATTTGTCAATATTCAAAACCTTTCGCAGGCGAAAGGTCAGTAAAGTAATTGTTTTTTGATTGATTTTTTGGGGTGGACTCAATTGCTACAGTATCTTTTTTTTGAAAATTTCATGGTGTAAAAAATTGAAGTATAGGTCTTTGTGGAATACTAACTTTGGAAGTTGGCAGGGCTTGACTGCTTATTTTAATGCAAATCTTGTTTTTTAGTGTAAAATTATTTATATTTGCCATCCAATTGAAATCGCGGCGTGGAGCAGTTGGTAGCTCGTCGGGCTCATAACCCGAAGGTCGTAGGTTCAAGTCCTGCCGCCGCTACAAAGTAAAGCCATCATCAGCCTAAAGGTTGATTATGGCTTTTTTTTATACACGTTACGTGTGCTCCTTGCTTTAATGGTAAGATGTCCTTATTTTGGTGATAAATTAGTGTTTGGGATACTAAACTCAAAGGAGATATCGCTGAGCAGGCGGTCATTTTGGAAGCCTGAAAAAAGGAATGGGTTGTTTTATAGCCTGTTGGAGATCGCTTGCCATTTGATCTGGCCTTCTATGTTAACGGGCAATTGCTCAAGATTCTGCAAGCTGAAGCTAGTTGTCCGGTAGCCTGGGGTTGTGTAAAAAGTATTGTACTCTTCCCGCCTGACGGCCGGCAGGTTTGCGCAGCTAATAAAATTCTTTTTTGAGTGTTTTGCCGAAGAAAATCACAGATTTTCTTCGGCAAAACACTCAAAAAATAGAATCATTTAAGCCTAGCAAACCTGTCGGCCGTGAGGTGGGAGAAGTAGCTGCCTTTTTACACAACCCCCGACCTAACAGCATAAAAGCAACCAATAACCAAATAACCAAATAACCAATAACCAAATAACCTACTTCCCCACCCCCACCGTATACACACACGACAACGCATACCCATCCAACTTCAACAACTCGTCCAGCTTGTATTCAAAATAGCCGCACACCGGAATGGAGCGCAAACTCAAAGCCGTGGCCACCAGCAACATATTTTGAGCCTGATGGTCGGCTTCCATGAAGACGAAGCGAAAACCGCGGTTATGGTACTTGAAAATGGTTTTGTTGAAAACAGGGCAGAAAAAAACGATCAGGTTCTTATGCCGGATGGGATCGTCACTCACATAACAGGCCGCTACTTTTTCGTAGTCGACCTGATCGTTCACTAAAACAATTTCATTTTGATGAGCATCGAAATAGTATAAACCCTCAGGTATCCCCTCAACTGCTTGCGCAAAAAAGAACAGCTCCAGTGGATACAAGCCACCTGCAGAGGGCACATTGCGCTTAATCAGCGCCGACTTCTCGGCAGTCTCTTTTTTGGAACCGCTGGTGCAAAACAACAAATCCGATAAATCCTCAAAAGTGATGCTCATCAGCGCAGAACTGGGCTGAGAGCTGCGCATCTGAATAACGGAATAGAGGTCTGCCTTTAATGATGCCCTGGGGCTGAGTGCAAATCGCCGGCCTTGTATGTTGAGTGCAGGGGCAGAGTTCTGAGAGATCTGGATAACCTCTTCATTTGACATGGGGATATTGGAAAACTCCGTCAGCTTGGAGTTCTCATAGTAAAAAAGCCATAGGTGATCAACATCACGGAAATCCATGTGGTAAGTTTATGTCGGTGTATTTTTTTAATTTTTTCTTTTCGTATAAGCCTTCTTCTTCGGCCCGTTTCCACATCCGTTCGCACTTCAGGTAACGATATTTATGTCCCATCGAGAGGGGCTGGCATTCCGGTATCACTACCCGAAGCACCCAAAAACCTAAAGAACGGATGTCTTCGGTGGTCAAATCATTCAAATAGAGGTGAATGTCTTTTTTTCTTAAAATATCTAACACCTGCCGGTTAAGGTCTTTTTCGTCGAAATAACTGACTGCTGGAAGCTGGTCGAAAGAAACCGACTTCCGGGAATGTAGAATGTGATCCATTTTCGGAAAATGTTTTCGATTGCTCCAGTAGATCAGATGGTGCAAACTAAGGGTAACTTCTTTCGCAGTGGTCATTTCCCAAAAGTCGCTGGCGTATAAATTTTCCAGGTACATATACGTATGGGCCAACTCTTCCAACGCGCCCTGTATCGCGTGATTGACATCGAGGTGACAGGTGGTTGCCAATGCATAAGGTGCTCTTTTGGGATGGTCATTGATCAGAGTAGCCTGAATGACCGGAATGCCCAGGTCAGATTCCAGATAATAAAGCTGAATATGGCAGTCGTAGGCTTCAAAATCAGCGACCATTTTGCGGAAGTTCTCCGGCAGACTTCCCTTGTCAATAACCGCCGGCTCCAGTCCTAGTTGCCAGTAAATGCAGTAGCTGCCCCTTTCCAGTATCTCGAAAATGCATTTGTTGTAGCATTTAAAAAAATCAGAATGACAGGCCAGTCCTGTGGAAATAGACTGGTTGATCTTAGCTTCCCCTTTGAATTCATAAGGAACAAAAACAGTACTGGCGGGAATCCATGCCGTTTTTTCTTCAAAAACATCATAGGTCCTGGCCCAGTGAATCGTAGCATCTTCTTCAAAAAAATCATAATAAAACCCTTCCTGTGCAGCCTGACTCTTCGCGTAAAAAGAGAACAGGTCCGGATGCACCTTCTGATCCGGATTTTGCCGGTAACTTTCCCACAGAAACTGGTCGTAATGAAACATGCCGCTGCAATAGCGCTCGATGAGCTCACCGGTGGTCTTGACTTTGGCGCCGAAAGCGCCATTGGGGCTGGCGCCGCCTGCTGTTCGCTCGTTGGGAATGACATTGCCGAGTTTGATGCTGTCGATGGAGACAGCATACTCATAAAAAAAATTGGGTGCACCGTATTGTCGGCCCAGGTTAAAGTGCGTTTGCACGAGTCCGTATTTGGGATCGAAAATCAGGTCAATGTCGGTCGTTTTCATCGAGTCGGATCATGTTTAAGAGGTAATTGGTGGAATTGATGTTTTGCTTGTTGGAGCAGACCTTACAGAGTGGATTTTTTAATATCCTGTGGGAAGTGGAGGTATTATTGCTGATGTTCCAGTCAAGTTGATAGCCGGATTGCAATAGCACCTGATTGCCGGACAAGTAGTTGAGTATTTGTAAAGTGCTGACGCCGGAGCAGGCGGAGTAGAGCACCTCATCGCTGAAGTGCACCATATTGGGAGAATTCTGATCGATCATGCGGTAGAAGCTTTCCACCTGATCGGTATCGTAAAAATGGGTTAAGAATCTTTTGTAGACACATTCATAACAAGGGGTGATCCCCGGCATGAAAATTGGGCCGATCTCCAGCTGATAATCCAGCAGCAGAATGGGCAGGTATTGTAATTTTTGCTGGTAGGCAAATTGGTTGAAGCTGCGCAGCGCTTTTTTGTTGCCAAATACGGTGGCGGCAATGATAAAATGATTATCCTGATAAGAATAATCTGCTTTCCAGTCATCAAAAGATCGGATCTGTTTTTCCCATTCAGGTCTTTCTGTCAAGGTATGGGGAAAATCCAATCCGTCATAAGAAAGCAAATCAAAAGACAAGTCAGGGGCATAGGCCTGCAGCAGTTCTAAAATACCGATACTTAACTTATTGATGCCGATAAGGATAAAATGTTCCTCGCCGACCAGGTCACTCAGGTTTTGATAAGGGATTTCCAGAGGAGAGGCCGGAGGCGGTTCATTGGTTGTTCTGAGAAAACCGTTGTTATACAGGAGCGCGATCAGGTTTTGGATAAATTCGGCAGGAATGGAGTCATCGGCTTGTTCGTTGAGTGATTCCAGGTCGAATGCTTCCATCTGGTTCATTAGCTGGAGCAGATGCATGACGACCAGAGCTTTCTCATCGGGAAAGGAAAGTGTCTTGCCCAGTCGTTTGATCAGCAGTCGCTGACTATCAGAATAGAAGTTAAAAGGAATGAGTGAGTATTTGGTGGTCATGATGTGTTAAAATAATACAGGCTGTGTAAACCATTCTGGGTACAGCAGGGTTACACAGCCTTTGGTCACTGGTGATATTTCGGATTAACAGCAGCAGCAACAGAAACTCTTCTTACAGTCAACTTTGAGGCCCTTGGCGCCCATGGCTCCGGCAGCTTCGCTGACGGCTCCGGCGAGGTCGCTCAGGTCATCAAAGGTAAGGTCCATGACATTCGAAGGCGGTCTGCGATTCATTTTTTGCTCTGCATTGTAAGGGTCGACGATGAACCTCAGGTCGGCTGGAGATACTTTTTTGGCCGCCTCGCTCATTCCTCTCATCTGTGCAGGTGAAAGGTTGAGTAGTTCAACAATTGGAGTGGTGGTAGCTTCCTCGGGCATGTCATTCATTTTCATGCCCATTAAGCCAAAAGCTAGCGCGCCTCCGCCGAATACCTTACCGGTATTGCTTAGAAACGCTCTTCTGTTGGACTTGGATTCGGGATTTTCCATGGTTTAAAAGGTTGTAGATTGTTTAGAAAATAAAATAGTCAGAAAAACCCAATTGCAAAAAAGCAATAGCATTTAAGAAAAGGCGCGATTCAATACTGCTGAAAGAATGCTGAGCCTTTCTGGATTATCGTTTAGTCTGTTGTGGAAAAAAGGGTGTATGGAAAATCGTATTAGTGATCAGGGATTTAGATATAACTTGGCGCCAACAGCGCCAGACTTATATTAAAAATGGCTTATTTACTCATCATCGTAAATGTAAATGTAAAAATTTGTATTTGAAAGCAATTTATTTAGTTATCTGTACCGCTTAGGGTACTTCTTTTTACCTGGCCGTCCCTTCTCGGATCGGCTGCGCCTTTCCAGATGCCCTTTTCCTTTGCCAAAGCATGGATTCCGCCGAAATAGGCATTATGTTCGCCCATAGTTAGATCATAAGCAGGATAGGCTAATTCGAAACCTTTATTTCTCAATTGCATGATCCAGGCACGAGGGGTTTCCTGGATATTTTCGATATAGGCTTGTCCATTAACGCTATGTATTCTGGGGGCGGCCACTATTTCCTCAATTCCAAGGTCGCTGTCGATCCAAAGTTGGGTCAGCTGCGCTACTGCGGAAATGATGCGGGCGGAACCGGGGCTGCCGATCACTAATACATTTTCACCTCCTTTTCGGACGATGGTTGGGCTCATGGAGGAGTAGGCCATTGCGCCGGGGCGGATCGCGAAGGGATGGTCGGGTTGTCCGAGGAAAAAGTCATCCATATAGGTATTATAGAGAAAGCCGAGTTTTTCGGAAGCTGCTTTTGCTCCGAAATAAGCGTTAATGCTGGCGGTTACAGCTACGGCATTTCCTTGTTTATCCACTACAGAGAAGTGAGTGGTTTCTCCCTCAGGATTTTTACCGGAGTTAATTTCATTGGCTGGCATTATTAAAGATCGGGCGTAGTCAGGAGATAGTTTTTCTTTAACGGCTGCCGGGTAATCGATAAGGTCGGTTACGGGGCGTTCTTTTCTGTCGTTGTGAGCCAGCGCCAGGGCTTCCGTCAATTTGAGAAAGCGCTCCGGAGTACCTGCTTGAAGGTCTTCAGGCTTATTTTGCTCCAGGATTTTCAGAATAAGCAAGGCGGTCCAACCTCCGCAAGGAGGAGGTTGTGAATAAACCTCGTGATCCCTGAAATCAATTTTGAGCGGCTCTAGTTCTGTAGGTTCGGGAAATGATCGCAAGTCTTCCAGGGTGATCCATCCTCCATTTTGACTCATATCCTCAGCAATTTGCGCGGCGATGGCGCCCTCATAAAAATCGGCGGCGCCTTTTTCCGCCAGTTGTCGGAGCGTTTGAGCCAGGACGGGCTGCTTCAGGCTGTCTCCCGGCGCAGGTATGCTGCCGTCGGGTAAAAGGAAAAAATGGGTTTGGTGGGGACTTTTTTGCAAAGCGGATTCGTACTTTTTGTAGACCAGATGCCGGAAATAGCCTACCTCAAAACCTTCTTCTGCATAACGGATAGCGGGGGCGAGGAGGGCTGCCCAGCTGAGGTTGCCGCTGCCGTATTTTTTCCAGATGTACGCCATAACTTTTACAGTGGAGGGGATGGTACTGCGCGTATGATACTTCAGATCTTCTTCGGTAGCATCAATTGGCGTAGCAGCGGGAGAAAAAGTGGTTCCATTAATTGCAATAGGCGCCTGACCTGCCGGAGCGAGCAGCACCTGAGATCCTCCACCCAGTCCGGACATGGCCGGTTCGGTAACGCCCAGGGCAAAGGAAACGGCTACGGCGGCATCTATAGCATTGCCTTCCTGTGCTAAGACCTCGGCGCCTGCCGCCGCCGCTTCAGGAGAGGCTGCAGAAACCAGCCCACCGAAGTCGTCTTGTTGGTTCCCCGGCACGGGGGATGAACATCCGGCCAACAAAAGAAAGGCATAAGTGAATAGTCTTTTCATAGAAAAAGGTATTAAAAACGAGAAAGCCTGCCCAGTTTTCCAAACTCTAAAAGAAAAGGACGTTTGTGCAACCAGCGCAAGCGTCCTTTTTCTTATGGTCGGTAGTTGGTCCTTATTACCAATTGTTGTTGTTGTTATTGCGGTAACCACCACCTCCGCCACCGCGGTTATAGCCACCACCTCTGTTCCCACGATTGAAACCGCCGCCGCGATTATCTTCTTTAGGACGTGCTTTCTTAACTACAATGTAACGGCCCTGGAATTCTGCTTCATTCAATTCTTCAATGGCTTGGTTGGCTTCGTTGTCATCGGGCATTTCAACAAAACCATAACCTTTAGACTTACCAGTTTCCCGGTCCATGATGATTTTTACGGAGTCTACTGCCCCGTACTGTTCGAACAGATCGCGGAGATCCATTTCGTTCGTGCCAAAATCTAGCTTTGCTACAAAAATGTTCATCTTATAAGAATAAATAATTAAAAAAAAAGTGCCGCTGCCAGCATTCAAAGGCGCCTCTTCGGAATCCCTATCAGCAGGTGAACCTCTTTTGATCGGCCTCTTGTCTCAGATAAGTCCCTGGAAAGACTACTCAAACTTAATACTGTTCTGAAAAAGCAATCGGAAAGTTTTAAGGTTCCAAACCAGAAATTTCAGGAATGCAATAATAAATTTTCACTGAAACTTGCCGCGTCAAAAATATTCGACAAGCTTTTTACCAAAAACTTTTAAACTCTGATAACAAGCTTGTTTCAAGCTGTTAAAGGCTGAAAATCATCTTCCTTTGAAAATCGAGAGTAAGTTATGTATAATTATGATTTAATGCTAGTGGTGATGGAGACAAAAAAGCGAACCGGTGCTGCCGATCCGCTTTTTTCTGTGGAAAACTTGCTTAGACCTCAGAGGTCTTAAAGACCTCTGAGGTTGAAGTTTTCCACTTTTCCACATTTTGACCCAGCAACCCCTGATAAGCGTTTAATAACCAATATTTTACATAGTGTTAAAAAAGATACAGACCTCGTAATAGGTGTCCGCTTTTGTCCTGTGGAAAATACACTTAGACCTCAGAGGTCTTTAAGACCTCTGAGGTCTAAGGACCACTATTTTCCTTTGTCACCTAATTTCAACGATACGCCGCCGTTGACTACTTTGTACTTGCCGGGCACCACTGATCGGCCTGTCAATTGAGATTTTTTACCTTTTGCCCTAAAGGTTATTCCGGGCTTTATGAGCAGGGAACTTCCCTTTGAAAAAGAGGAAAGGCCGGTAACTTTAAGGGTAGAAATTTCATCTCCTAGTGCGCCTCCCAGGTATTTGCTATAGTCTTTAAGGTCTTCTACTTCGGCACAAACTTCGAGAATTCCACACTCTCCATTGGACAGGCAGATGACCACATCTACACAGATGAGTTCTGGTTTTGAAGTATTTTCCAGTTTCACATTAGGTTGAAAAAGAGAAAAGGACATGAAGCTTAAAGCTAAGAGTATTAATTTCATTGTTTTGATTTTTTGAGGATTTAAAATTTTAATTAATCTTAAGATTACAGGCCTTTTGTTTGGTTTCCTTCACCTCATTGGATGATTTTATCTGAGAAGTAAAACAAGAGGTATCCCAAAATTCCGGGATAACTCTTTTTTTACATACCACTTTTTACAATTCATCCTTCAAATATTACGACTCAGGAAATTCAGCTGGCAGTGTAGGTTGAAAAATAAAATCTTGCAGGCATAACATTCGAGTCATCCATCATTTCAAAAAAAAAATGAATTATCATGAAAAACTTAGTGCTCACTTTTTTGCTGTTATGCTTTGCTTTTTTTTCCAACCTGGAGGCCCAGGTCCAGGTCATCAAGGGAACCGTCCTGGATAAGCAGGCGGAAACGCCGCTCATCGGCGCCACCATCGAATTGCTAGGCGAAGAAGGCCAGGGCACTACTACGGATATCGACGGAACTTTCCGCCTTGAAAAGGTTCAGCTTGGGCGTCGAACGATCCGGGTAACCTATGTCGGTTATGACCCGGTCACTATTCCCAATATTGTTGTCACTGCAGGCAAAGAGGTTATTCTTAATGTCTCGCTCGAAGAGGCCATTGAACAGTTAAATGAAGTAGTGGTAAAGGCCAGTCAAACGGTAGGCAAGGACAAGGCGCAGAATGAGATGGCCACCATTTCCGCTCGGACCTTTTCCATGGAGGAGGTCAACCGCTTTTCGGGCGGTCGGAGTGACGTGGCTCGCCTGGCCGGCAATTTCGCGGGCGTTTCAACAGCTGACGACTCCCGGAACGATATCGTGATCCGGGGCAATTCTCCTACTGGTGTGCTCTGGCGACTGGAGGGCATCCCCATCCCCAACCCCAATCACTTTTCCACCCTCGGAACCACAGGTGGCCCGGTTAGTGCAGTGAATCCCAACTTATTGCGCAATTCTGACTTTCTTACCAGTGCTTTCCCGGCGGAATACGGCAACGCTCTGGCCGGCGTTTTCGACCTCAATTTCCGCAGCGGCAACAAAGACAAATACGAATTCATGGCTCAGATGGGCGCCGTAAGTGGACTGGAATTTATGGCGGAGGGGCCGTTGAATAAAAACCACAAGGGCTCTTTTCTGGTGGCCGGACGTTATTCCTTTGTGTCGATTGCAGCAGATATGGGGTTGCCGATCGGTACTAATGCGGCGCCGGACTATCAGGATATCGGTTTTAAGATAGATTTTGGCAGAGGGCCGGCCGGGCAATTCACGCTCTTTGGTATGGCCGGGAGAAGTAATATTGACTTTATTGGAGAAGAAGTCGAAGAGGGAGACCTCTTTGCTTTCGAGGATGAGGATGCCTTTGCCAGATCGCTGTTTGGCGTGGTCGGCTTGAAGCATAACTTTCTGATCAATGATAATACTTACGCCAGGACCATTATTTCCGCTTCCGTCTCCGGAAACGAATACGATGAAGACCGGTACTTTAATCTGGGACAACCCGAAGAATCCAAGCTGCGCGTTATTGAAGCGGATAATACTGTTTTGCGGTATTCCGTGAATTCTTACATCAACAAAAAATTCAATGCCCGCTTTACCGCAAGGGCGGGGGTTTTAGCCGAATATTTTCAGTTTGACCTGCAAACCAGAGATCGTGAAGATCGTCCTGATATCGATGATGACGGCATTGCAGACTGGGTGGCCACCGGAAATTTTGACGACGGCTCCACCATGCTGCAGGCTTATGCACAAGGCCAATACAAAATCAGCAGGGAATGGGTGCTCAACACTGGCCTGCACGCCCAGTACCTTACCTTAAACAATACTTTTGCACTCGAACCACGGGCGGCGCTTAACTGGAACTTTAGCCCCAGCCAGTCGCTTAATCTGGGTTATGGCTTGCACCACCAGGAACAGCCGCTGCCTGTACTTTTGCTCGAAGAGGAGGTTACTCCGGGCGTTTTTCAACGGACTAATGAAAACCTAAGCTTCACACGCAGCCATCATTTTGTACTGGGCTACGACTGGAAATTTGCGAAGGATTGGCGAGCCAAACTAGAGACTTATTACCAGCGAATTGAAAACGCACCGGTCGAAGCAACGCCCAGTAGTTTTTCTTTACTGAATGCTGGGGCCGATTTCGTCTTTCCGGATGACCGCTTTGGCCTGGTTAACGAAGGGACAGGCTTTAACCGCGGGGTGGAACTGACCCTGGAAAAGTTCTTCAGCAGAGGATATTACAGCTTACTGACGGCTTCGGTTTTTGAATCCAAATATGAAGGAAGTGACGGTATCGAAAGAAGCACGGTCTTTGATAATCAGTACGTGATGAACGTCCTGGCTGGAAAAGAATTCAAGGTCGGCAAGGATCGCCGAAATGCCTTTACTTTGGACACCAAGGTTACTTTTGCAGGAGGTCGTCCGTTCACCCCTGTTAACCTGGAAGCTTCCAGGGAGGTAGGTATGGAAATCCTTTTTGAAGATCAGGCCTTTACCGAGAGGTATGATGCTTACTTCCGCTGGGACCTGAAAATGGGCATCCAGTTGAATAGCAAAAAGGCAAAATTGTCTCATCAGTTTTATCTGGACATCCAGAACGTCACCAACAATGAAAACGTTTTCGTGAGGAGGTATAACCGCGTGACCAACCAGGTCAACGAGGTGAACCAGATCGGGTTTTTCCCGGATTTTATGTACAGGATACAGTTTTAGCGTAGGCTCAGGCATTTGGCCGCTGGTGAACGCTGATCATAGCTGTTCCCTTTTTACAAACCTAAAGGTTCGCCGGCGGCCAAAAAGACTGTTGTTATGAAAGCACTTTTGTCAATCCAACAGCAGTTTCCTAAAGAAAAACCAATACAAGGCAAAAGCCGCTCCGATCCCTATCAATCCAAAAAGCACATCAAAAGGGTCAAAAACCGCAGTCGGACTAAAAACCGGGTAGAACTCCTCCATCACCAGCCAGCCGAAGATCAAGGCACAGATGATCATAAAAAAGGTAGTGAACTGACGTGGATATTTAACGATCAGCTCAGGTTTGAGGGTAGAAACGGGCAGCAGGATGCCGGCCAAAAAATGCGGCATAGAACCCCAGAGCACCAGCATAACAGGATGATTGCCGGTATAAGCAGGTCGGAAAAGCCAAAGCCCGGCCGGGTACATGAGCAAACCAAAAATAGAGATGAGCCTTCTGACGCGTATAAAAAGTTTGAATTTGTCAACTGTATTCATCGATCGTTTTAGGGATTAATAAATGAAGCGACCAAAAAGTTCATCTATTCCACCTGTCGGCCGGTAATGTAAAAACAAACGGCGTACTTTGGAGCCCCTTTAAGGGAATCACTCACTTTTACAAAATCGGAAACGCTAGTCGTTTTCATAAACAGATTATTCCTTTGTCCTGCTTTATTGGCGTTGAAGGAAATTAACACCTCTCCATTGCCGTCATAATCCTTCACCCATTGAAGGGAAAGTAAGATATCTCCACGGACATAGAGGTTGTATTTGGATAGGTCAATATCCAAAACGCCTTTTTCACCAGGTGCCTCGATCAATAGGTTTTCTTTTAAAAGAGGAGCGCCGATGGTGTCCTCTTCGACTTGATAGATATTCAGTCGGAAAAGGAGTTGGGCGCCGCTGGTTCGATTAATTACAAAATGAGCGCTTTTGATCCAGGTTTCTTTTTCTATGGGTAGAAGGGCGGCAATTTCGGTTCCCAACTGGCTGCTTCCAAAGCCCACGTTATGGTCTCGCTTTTGTTGATTATTCCCAATGATCATATCCTTTTTCAGCAACTTCTTAGCCGAAAGCTCCACTCCCTGAAGATCATAAGGGCGAGGCTTCAAATAAATGGTTTGTTTTTTCATAAGTTCCGCCCAGGATACTTCCTGATTAGCGTATCCTATAGCAGATATGGTGACCAGGTCAGTGGAGCCTGCCTGAGCAGCTTGTAGGGTGAACCGTCCTTCCTCATCAGTGACGGTGCCGGTGGAAAGCTTTTTTATTCCGATGTTGACAAAGGGGATGGGCTGTTGGGTAACAGCGTCTAAAATCAGCCCGCTGATGCCTTTTTGACTAAAAAGGATAGGAGCGCTAAAAAGTAAAAGTGTAAAAATGAGAAAACGCTTATTCATAACTACTTGTACTTGGTTCTTTTAAACTAACTTCCCTCTTTCCTCGCATTGCGCTCCAGTACCTCGCGAATCCCTTCAACACCATCTGTGAATGCATTCATCTGAGCAATGACTTTGCTCATGGGATCCTGGCCGTCTATCCCTTTGAAGACCTTGTTTTTATTAAAGGTCTTTTTGATCTCAGCCCATCTGGCTGATTCTTCCTCAGCGATCCAGCCGAGCATTTCTTTGAGCTTCAGCAGATTGGCTTCTGCATCGGCCGTAAGGGTTTGCGCTTCGCTTTCGTAATGATCGAGGATCAGTTGACGCAGTTCTTCTTCGTTCATGATCGGGGCGACTTTCTCAGCCAGTTTGTTCATATCCCGATAAGATCCCTGCAGCTTGAAAGCGGGTTCGGTGCGATAGTCATCAGACATGGCGGCGGAGCGGATGTACGCCTGATTAACTTTCAGGATTACGTCCCGTATCTGTAGCAACTTCTTCAATACCGAAAGATACTCATTCATATCCTCAGCATCGTATTGTCTTTCGAATTCGGCGCCTTCTCTGGTTCCGGTGGTGGCTATTTTGATGAAGGTATACACATCCTGAATGCTTTTGCCGGCCAGTTTATTCAGGCTGGGATTGGAGGTCAGAGCATTTTCAATATAGCTCATCTTGAAGGCGTCTTCCGTTTCTCCGATGATATCCCCCAGGTTGTAAATATCGGCGCGATTGGCCAGCATATCGGGGATGCGGAATTTGGCGCCGCTCTCGGTGTAGGGGTTACCGGCCATGACGATGCAGAAGCGTTTGCCGCGCAGGTCGTACGTCCGGCCGACGCCGTTGTATACTCCTTCGATCTTTCTTTGGGCATCACAGAGGGAAATGAATTTTTGCAAAAACTCCGGATTGCAATGCTGAATGTCATCCAGGTAAAGCATGATATTGTCGCCCATTTCCAAGGAAAGATTTAGCTTATTCAGTTCCTTTCTGGCGGCCATGCTGGGGGCGTCTTCCGGCGCCAGGGAAGTGACGTCATGGCCGATGGCCGGGCCGTTAATTTTTACGAAGATCAGGCCCAGGCGATTGGCCAGGTATTCCATTAAGGTGGTTTTGCCATAGCCCGGAGGAGAGATCAGCAACAGCAAGCCCATGCGGTCAGTACGGGTATCTTCACCGACCGTGCCGAGCTGTTTGGCAAAATTGTCGCCGAACAGCGGGAGGTAAACTTTGTCAATCAATTGATTGCGGACAAAAGAACTCAGCACCCTGGGCTGAAATTCGCTCAGCTGCAATTTTTGCCGGAAGGTGGTCGTCAATTCTTTTTTGATCCGGGTATACTCTTCGAACTGAGGGACCACTTCGGTGGTAAAGTGCTCCAGCTTGTCCATGTATTGATGAAAATCAAAACGATACGTTCCATTGTCCAAAACCGGATGATCGCCGTGAAAGCCTTCCAGGGTCAGAGGAGAGGGGCTTTCTATCATAGGACTTTCTTGCTCATCTTCGGCCATGATCAGCATAGAGGCTTCGTCGAGATAAGCCCAGAGGTGGTCTTCTTCGCGCTCTTCCAAATAAGCCTGCAACCATCGTCGAATGAGGTTAAATTGAGGTTTGGCTTTCCCATGCAGTTCTTTTATAGAGTTTTTGAAAACGGCAAGGGCTTTTTTCTTTTTCAAAAAACTACGAAAATCTTTTGTTACGGCTACAGCAGTAGAACTCGCTAGGAAATGCTCAGAGTGGGCGATTTCCCGGAACAGGTAGTTGGCAGCTTTTTCCGCTAGTACCGCCGGATAAAGTTCAGTTTCGGATAAAAAAGTGCCGATATCCCTTTTTAGCTCTTCAATTAAATAGTCAAATTCATGGGTGTTGGGAAAAACCTGTAGAATAATGCCGGCGCTTTTCAGCTGATGATTCAGTAACTGTTTCCGGTCTTCATCGATAAAATAATACCAGAATAATTTACTGCAGGCTCTTACCCTGGGCGTAAATACGAGCAGATTTAGTTTGCCGGACCACTCGATCAATTGTTCAAGGATCTGGGCGGCGTCTTCGTCGTGAATACCTTTAGTATATCCTTCCTGGTAGCGCGTGGCGGCAAACTGCTGGACAAGGGGCAGGAGGTCATCCTTCTGGTCCGGCAGCTTCTTCCGGCCTTCAGCCTGATAGACCTGAAAGGCCAGGTATTCCGCCCGGTAGACCTGCTCATTTTCCGAGATCAGGCTTTGATTCCAGACAGCTTTGGAATTCAAAAAACGAGTATCCTGGATGGGCTCGTAAAAATCGGTGCCCGTCAGGTGAAAGCTCATCTCTCCATTGTCCCGAACGACGGTGAGCTCCAGCGGTTGCGTATTAACCGAAAATTGGTGCTTGCCCAGTTTGATGATATTATCACCACCGACGAAGAGCTCCTGGCGGTCGCGCAATTGCCGGATGGCTTCTTCTTTGAGCGTCTTCAAGCGTGTCTGTATGCTGTCGGCTTTATTGCTGTCTTTCTGCTCGTTGAGCTTGCGAATGATGTCTCTAACCTTATCTACCATCAGGTCGGAGGCGAAAAAACTGTTTATGTCGTTAACCTCCTTAAAAGCCGAAGAACGTTTACGGATGCCGTCCAGGATGCGTTCTGCGGCGCTTTGAAGGGCGGCGGTGCGGTTATTGCGCTCCTCAACAAGTTTGTTGCGGTGCGATTCGAAGGCATTGTAGATTTCCTCCCTTTTGTCGGTAAGTTGGGCAGAAAATTCTCGAATTTCCACAAAACGACTTTCCAATTCTTCCAGCTGAACCATAAGCTTGGAAAGGTATTCGTCGCATTTCTGAGGAGAGTCGGATACTTCCAGGTAGTTGATGATGCTTTGATCCAGTAATCGGAGTTGTGCATTGAACTCGGCTCCTGCCTCGGCCTTGGCCAGCCGGTCTTTCCGGCGTTTGACAGATGCCTTTACCTGGTTGAGTCGGGTGAACAACACAGAAATATTGTCGATGATACGGGTGCTTTGAGTAGCGTCATCGATTTTCAGGTTGCTGACGATTTGGATCAGCAATTCCAGTTCAGAGCCGATTTGAGCGACGGCCTCATCCAGCCCTGTAGCTTGCTTTGCCGTTTTTAGCCCTTCGATCCTTTTTTCCTGTGCTTCAATTTTTTCACTATAAGGCGCAAGGGCCTCGTCTTGCAATAAATAAAAGATGCAGCCTTCGGATAGTTTTTGAGTGTTTAGCCCTGTTTCTTCTTCCAGTTGATTGATTATTTGCTCATCAGCATAGGGCAGTTCTTTTAGCGAGATGATCTCTCCTCTGAGTTGCCGCAGTTTCGCCAGAGCTGTGACAAATAAATCGATGGAGTCGAAGGTTTGACGGCGGATCTGATCAAAAAGGTTTTGCGATTGGATTTGAACCTTTTGTATGGTTTCCTGGGTTTCTTTTCGCGTTCTGACCTTTTTCTCATAAGCATCTATGGCGGCATTAGCCGTTTCGCGAATGCCTTGCAGGGGTTCGCTGAGCTGGAAAGTGGAGGAGTCGCTGATCCAATAATAGGAATCCAGAACGTCGGTACATTTCCTGACCAGTTCGTCATACAGGCCTTCGTAATTGTCATCTTTTCCGCACAGGATCAGTATCTCGGCGCATTCCGCCATGGCGCTTACGATGTCTTTATTACCGATCTTAAAGAGGTACGAATCGGTATGTTCAGAAGGAATGGACTCGCCGGCTACGAAAGGGGTCTGCCAGATTTGTAAAACGTGGTGCTTTGTAGGATTTTCTTCCGAACGGAAATAACAAAGTTCTCCATTAGGGAAAACGGTAAATCCGTTGCAGAGAATCGGACTGGCTACCTTTTGCTCGATGATGTTGTAGTACAGCAGCACGTAAAGTCCTTTCTTTTTATCGTAAAAAACGTAGAGGTAATCTTCCCCATTTGGCGAAGCGATACGTTTTTTGAACAGTTTGTCCCGCATGTCCGGATCGAAGATCTTGTATTCCCCCGTTTTGAGGTAATAACCATTGGCGAAGATTAATCCGTGTTCGTCCGGGAGCAATACTCCGGCATCTTCCAGCGAATCGATGCGCTGAGCTTCCTGCATTTTTTCGTTAAAAATGAAATAGCGATAGGCTTCCTGATAGGGTCGGATTTTCAGGGCGATCAAGTTGCCAAGGTCGGCATAAAGGTATTCGGCGTCGTCCAGGGTTTGATCGCCGTGGTCGACCGGCTCCTGGTAGATGCCTTTGCCGTCTTCGGTATTGTCTTCGACTTTAATGGTAAGGTCGCCGCCTACGGTTTCGACAAAAACGCGGTCCATGACGGAAACGTGCGGATGGCGCCCTTTTCGATGGTCATCCCGGCCCAGTCTTTTCCATCTGAATTCGTGTTGTTCGGGAAAGCGGACTTCATGATCGGAACGATTGTCGACGTACTGCAGGTCTTCGTCGGTGACCAGCCATTTGAAGGTTTTAAAGTCCTCTCCCTTGTCGGTTAAGTAGAAAACCATATACAGATAGGCGCCTTTTTGGAAGAAACGAGCGAAGTAGGCGTCTTTGTAATAGCGGTACAGGTTTTTGAAGTCTTGTTGAAATTTTTCATTACGGATCAGATTCAGGTCCTTTTTTACAAACTTCCGATCTATAAACTCATAGACGCTGAACACGTCTTTCAGCTCGATACCAGAGCGAAGGCCTACCTGTACATTATATCCGAAGATGCATTGTTTGCGTATGGCCACGATATCTCTGGCCATGCAATAGTTATCTGTGGTGATGCGGTCAGTGGCGATCAGCTGTGTTTCTATTGCACCGAAGACTTCCTTTCGGGCATGGTTGAGCTGCTGCAGTCGGCTACGCAGCTCGCCGGACTGTGCATTCAGGCGATTGCGAATGATTTCGTACGTACCGCTTTCCAAGGCAGGTTTGGGTGGTTGGGATGACTGATTTGACATGACGAACTTTTTGGGGGGGGATAGCCGGCGGGAGCGCCGGCTATCCCCTCAACTAAAGTATTTCCTGAACTTGCTGGTCTCCGATGCCCAGCGATTTGACCATGGCTTTTAGGTTATCGATAGTAGATAACTGCTTTTCATTGGCGCGTTCGCTTAGGCGGAGCAATAAGGCGGAAATGGAGAGGTTTTTGATGTCCTCAGCAGAAAGCCCCATTTGACGGATCAGGTTGCGCAATCGACTAAGCAGGCCTCCGTCGCCATTTTCGTTATTGCCGTTCAACAGGGCCTGTTTGATTTCCATCAGCTGGCTGCTGCTTCCGATAAGGCCGTCGATGGTTTTTCCACGGTTGACGGCATTCAGGATGCTGTTGACAAACTGCATTTCGCCGCCCACGATATCGATATTGGCATTTTTAAGGGCTTCGGCCAGCACGGTTGCCTGAGCCTCCGCCACGTGTTTTTGCACGTTGATGTGGGCCAGTTCGATCTCTTTTTCTTTCTGCAGGCGCAGTTTGAACTCTTCATGCTCTTTGCCGACACCGTCCAGTTTTTGCATGGCCAGCGCTTTGAGTTCGACTCCTTTGGCTTCGGCGGCGAATTTTTCTTCCATCACTTTGGCTTCTATCAGTCCCTGCTTTTCGATGGCTTCGGCTTTAACCTGGATGCCTTTGGCTTCGGCGGCTGCTTTTTTCTCCAATACATTAGCTTCCAGGTTGCCTTCCAGTTCTTTGGCTTTGGCTTTGGCTTCTATGACCTGGGCTTCAGACAGGCCGATGGTCGCTTCTTCGGCAGCTTTGGCTTCGGCGGATATCTTGCGGGCCTCTGCTTCTTTTTCTGCTGCATTTCTTTGTGCTTCTGCTTCTATCACCAAGGTTTTGGCTTTTATCTCGGCGGCCAGTCTCTCCGCTTCAGCAGATTTTTCCTGCTCAATGACAGTGGCTTCACCTGTAGCGGTGGATTCGATCACTGTTTTTTGTCTTAAACGCTCCGCCTCTGCAATTACCCGGGTGTCTTTGATGCGCTCTTCTTCTTCCACCACCTTTTTCTCTACCATGATGCGATCCCTGATCACGTCCTGGATATTCTTTTTCTCTTCTTCGATGGCGCGTTGTTTTTCGATCTCTGCCAGGGCGACGATCTTCTCACGTTCGGTTTGTTCCAGGGCGCGGTCTTTTTCTACCCGTTCGTTCTCAATGGCTTCCGTACGTTCCTTGTTTTTGGCTGCCACGAGGATCTGGCGTAGTTTGTTCTCCTCCAGGATGGAGAGCTCCTCTTCGGTTTTTATGCGTACGGATTCGGAGCGCAATCTTTCTTCTTCATTGATTTTGGCGATCTCCGCATTTTCCCGGGCTTTGATGTTGGCGATTTCTCTTTTTTGACGTTCTTCTTTTTCCGCCAGCTGGCGTTCGAATTCCAGGATAGCTTCTCTGGCTTCTACATCTTGTTCTTTCAGGGTCTTTTCCTCTTCACGGCGGATGAAATTGGCTTTGACTTTTTGCTGAGCTGTTAATTCCGTGATCTTTTTGATACCTTCTGCATCCAGGATATTGCTTTCTTTCAGATAATTCAGGTCGGTTTGTTCCAGATAGTCTATGGAGCAATCGTCCAGCTTATAGCCATTGAGGTATTCCCCGATGGTATTCTGAATTTCGGAATTGAATTTTTCGCGATTATCGTACAGTTCGACGAAATCGAATCGCTTGCCCACGGTTTTAATGGCTTCGGAGAACTTAGCCTCGAATAATTCGCGGAGCGTATTGAGATCGGAACCCCGCTGACAACCGATGGCCTGCGCCACCTTTTTGATGTCATTGGCATCTTTATTGATGCGGACGAAAAAGACGACTTTGATGTCCGCACGGATGTTGTCTTTACAGATCAGGCCGTCTTCCTTCATTCGCACGATCTCGATGGTTTTTACCGAAAGATCCATTTGCTCGTACATTTCCAGAACGGGAATGACCATCAAGCCGTTTTCGAAGGCCACCCGGGTGCCCCGAAACCCGGTTGCGATAAGGGCCTTTCCCTGTGGTACTTTTTTGTACCAGCGGGCGATGGCTATCAGAAAGCCGAATAAAAACAGGACGCCTATGACAACGATGGCGATCACCGCTGACTGGCCGATTGCTAATAGTATCATGACTGTTGTTTTGTTATATGGTGTTAGAACTATGTTATAGAATTTTTTGGGTCTGCCATTTGGGGCTGTGTAAAAGTCCTTCGTCCTTTTTCCTTAACCGCAGACAGACCCTGCTACCATTCCTTTTTTCTTTCAATCAAAAAATACCGTTCATCTTCTGTTTTGCCGATGATTACGGCCTCCTCCCCGTTATTGATCAAGTCATCATCGCTTCTGGTTTTGACGTAGATCAGGTTAGGGGCGCCGTCGATCAGGACTTCGGCCTGTCCGAATTTAGAGGCGCTGGCCGGCAGTTTGAGCCGGCAGACCATTCCCACATATTCGATCGCCTCGGCATTCGTATCCAGCCGTTTAAATAATGGGATCAGGGGGGTGGTAACGATTTTAGCCACTAAGAGGCCTGCAAATAAAATGGGAATGAACAAGGCTATGGCAAATAAAGGGCTGCCCTGTCCCAGGTAGTGATTGCTTAAAACCGATAGGAGCCAGCCGGTCATGATCACGAAGGTCATGATGACCATGAAGGGCATTTTTCCGAAATTGAAAAAGTGCAAAGCTCCGGCCATCCAACCGGTGGTGGTTCCTGTTTCCGCATCCAGGTCAGCATCGGCATCCAGGTCGGCATCTATTTCCAGATCCAGATCGAATGAACTCAGATCTACGGCGCCGAGGATAACTGAAAGCCAATAGAGCATGACCAGCAGCAGAAGAATAGTAAAGAACAGGTTAACCGGCGAAAAAGCAACCTGGATCAACTCTTGCATTTGCGCATAATTTGAGGTAAACAATAGTAATCAGCCATTCCCCATTAGACCATATCCTCTGAGCTCACTTTCTTTTGGTTCATACCGATGGTTAGGTACAGGATCGAACCGATCATCGGTAGCATGACGATGAGCACCAGCCAAATGACTTTGTCGCTTTCTCCTTTGAATTCTGCTTTAATGACGTCTATCAGGCAATAAAACCACAAAACTACACAACCCAGCCCAATAAGCAGCATGAAAAGAACGAATAACATTTCCATCACAAATTAATATTTTTTGTAGTGGTGATTTGATTTTTTTGAACACATTCAATATGTCATTCTAATGTGCTTTGCTCTATTTTACTCGGCAAAGTTCTTCAAAAATCCGACAAGGGAAGGAGTGCTTTTAGAAAGGATTCTCCAAGAAGACTGAAAAATGCCTTTCAAAGCATAAAAAGCACCGCAAATTCTATTGGAAAAAACTTAAATAGAACACTGTAGGAGATGAAAAAGGCTTTCAATTTAGTGTGATTCGGATTACAGTTTTTAAAAGTAAGCCATAATATCTTTGCTACCGAAATCACTAAAAAGTGAAAGTCGATCCAATTACAAAAAAATTAAAAGCAATATGGAAAAAACAGAACAGCCAACTTTGACGCCAATGCCGAGAATCGGAGAAAAAGCACCGGATTTTGAAACATTGACGACAGCAGGGCCATTGAAATTCTCTGAATACAATAAGGGCAGCTGGGTGATCTTATTCTCTCATCCTGCCGATTTTACGCCGGTTTGCACCACGGAATTGTCAGCCTTCGCTAATGAGAAGGCGTTTTTTACCCAACACAATACCAAGTTAATCGGCCTTTCTATTGATAGCATTCACTCTCATCTGGCCTGGGTGAACAACGTTCGCGAGAAGACAGGCGTATATATGGACTTTCCGATCATCGCCGACCTTGATATGAGTGTTAGTAAGAAATATGGCATGATCCATCCGGGCGAGGCTACCACGGCCGCCGTTCGTGCAGTGTTCTTTATTGATCCTGAAGGCGTTATCAGGTTGATCCTTTATTATCCGCTGAATATTGGCCGGAATATGGAAGAGATCAAGCGTATTCTGGTAGCTCTTCAGACAGCCGATGAGAAAAAGGTGGCTCTTCCGATCAACTGGACCAAGGGCGACAAAGCGATCGTTCCGCCTCCAAAAAACCTGGAAGAAATGAATGAGCGACTGGAGGGAACTTATGATGAAAAAGTGGACTTTTATCTTGTGAAAAAAAATATTTAGGTCAGAATAGTTTGTTATGGGAGGCAAAAAGGGCAATTGTCTTTTTTGTCTCCCCTTTCATGTCGATATTTGAAATTGTTTTTTAATTTTAGATTTAGCTAAAGCTTAAACTTTGAAGGCGATATCATTTTTCATGGCTGCTTACTTCACATTGGGAAGTTTCTTCCCGGCCACTGACTTTTCCCAGTTGGTGAAAGTTCCAAATATGTGGAGTCATTACCTTGAACATCGAGAGATGGCCACGGAAAATGGAGAAAATGTCGGCTTTCTGGATTTCCTCCGCTTTCACTTCCTTTCTCCTGCTGATCACCAGGGGGAGCACGAGCATGACAACCTTCCTTTTAATTCTATCAGCCATAACGCTCCGGTGCTGTTGCTTGAAGTTTTTAGCTTGGACTGGGCGCCTTTTTCAGAAATACGCTATAAAACGGAGTTTTTTTACATACTGAATTATCGATTCAATTATTACGCCTCTTTTTTCCAGCCTCCTGTTGCCTTTCCAGGATAGGGCATTTATTTTTTGGGTATGGGAATCCTCCGCAGTGCTGCGGCAATCTCATATGTCAGGCTATTCTTTTTAGCTGTATATCCTATCCGAAATTTTCCCAATACCCAATACTCATTACTCATTATTCAATACTAATGAAAAATGATTGAATCACTCATTCGCTTTGCCGTCAGGCAAAAGCTCATCATATTCCTTCTGGTGCTGGGCTTGATCGGGTTTGGCATTTGGTCCTTAAGACAGCTGCCCATTGATGCGGTGCCTGACATCACCAACAACCAGGTTCAGGTGGTTACTGTATCGCAGTCTTTAGCTCCCCAGGAGGTCGAACAGTTCATTACCTATCCGGTGGAAGTGGCGATGGCCAATATTCCCAACGTCATTGAGATTCGCTCCATTTCCAGGTTCGGCTTGTCAGTCGTCACCATTGTCTTTGAAGATTTCGTACCGATCTTGGAGGCCCGGCAGTTCGTGAAGGAACAAATCGGTATTGCTGAGCAGGAGATACCAGCCGACCTGGGACGCCCCGAACTGATGCCCATAACCACAGGATTGGGAGAAATTTATCAATACGTTTTACAAGTTGAACCGGGATATGAGCATCAATATGACGCCATGAAACTCCGAACCATCCAGGACTGGATCGTCAAACGCCAGCTGGCCGGGATTAAAGGCATCATCGAGGTGAGCAGCTTTGGAGGTTATCTTAAACAGTATGAAGTGGCCATCGACCCCTTCATGCTGCAAAGCTATAGCCTGTCTATGCGGGATGTATTCGAAGGGCTGGCCCGCAATAATCAAAATAGCGGAGGCAGCTATATCGAAAAAACAACCAATGCCTATTATATCCGAACAGAAGGGATGGTTAATAATGAAGAAGATATTGGTAACATTGTATTGGCCAGGCGCGACGGCATCCCCGTTTTCATAAGAGATGTCGCCAAAGTTCACCTGGGCAGTCCGAAAAGATTCGGCGCTATGACGATGGATGGAAAAGGAGAAGCCGTTGGCGGTATTACGTTAATGTTAAAAGGTGCTAATTCCTCAGAAGCCATCGCCAATGTGAGAGAACGGGTGGAGCTGGTCAAAAAATCGCTCCCGGAGGGGGTTAAATTGTATCCCTATTTAGATCGGGGAGACCTGGTGGGGTCCACCATTTCAACCGTTCAACATAATTTGATCGAAGGAGGGGCAATTGTCATTCTGGTCTTGATTTTGCTACTGGGTAATTGGCGGGCAGGGGTTATTGTGGCTTCCATCATACCACTATCCATGCTTTTTGCCATTATCTTGATGAGGTTCCTGGGCGTCTCCGCCAACCTGATGTCTTTAGGCGCCATTGACTTTGGTATAGTAGTGGACGGGGCTGTTATTATTGTTGAAGGAGTGCTGTTTACGCTAACCACTAAATATGTTGGTCAGAAACTCAGTCAGGAAGAAATGGATCGAGAGATCATCGACGCCTCGTCAAATCTGTTCCGGTCAGCAATATTTGGGGTATTTATCATTTTGGTAGTGTTCATTCCCATTATGACGCTCACCGGGATTGAGGGGAAAATGTTCCGTCCGATGGCCTTCACTTTTAGCTTTGTAGTGCTGGGAGCTTTAATCCTTTCCCTGACATATGTGCCGGCAATTTCTGCACTCATTTTACCTAAAAAAATCAGTGAGGAAAACTCCTTTGCAGACCGAATTATGAACGGCATTAAAAGGGCTTATAAGCCTGTTTTAAAAGGAGCACTTCGTCTGCCTGCTTTGGTTTTGGCATTGGCAGTAGCCTTCTTTATAGGCGCTCTTTTACTTTTCCGTTCTATGGGGGCTGAATTCATTCCAACTTTGGAAGAGGGCGATTTGGCCATGCAGATGACCATACAGCCGGGAAGTTCACTGGAAGAAAGTGTTCGTTCTGCCACCAAAGCGGAGAAGATACTGCTGGAACATTTTCCTGAAGTGGAGCATGTAGTTTCAAAGATAGGTACTGCTGAAGTACCTACCGATCCAATGGCTATAGAAGATGCCGACATAATGATCATTTTAAAGGAAAAGGAAGAATGGACCAGTGCCGACACCAGGGAAGAATTGGTGGAAAAAATGAAGGAAAAGCTGCAGGTCATGGTCGGTGCTTCCTTCGAATTCACTCAGCCTATACAACTTCGCTTCAATGAATTGATGACGGGCGCCAAAACCGATATCGCGGTAAAAGTATTTGGGGAAAATACTGAAACACTTAAGGATATCGCCGACCGAGTCGCTTTGATCATTCAGGATATTCAGGGAGCGGGGGATGTGAAAGTAGACCAAACAGAAGGGCTTCCACAGTTGAAGATCGATTTCAACCGACAAAAAATAGCGGAGTACGGTCTGGATATAAAACAACTGAATACGGTAGTACGAACAGCTTATGCGGGAGAAAAAGCCGGTATTGTATTTGAAAATGAACGCAAGTTCGATCTTGTCGTACGGCTGGATTCTATTTATCGGGAGGAAGTGGACCTTAGTCGTCTTTTTGTGCCTTTGAAAGGAGGCCGCTCTGTTCCGCTAAGTGAGGTGGCGGATGTGAGATACACTGAAGGCCCCATGCAGATTTCCCGGGAAGATACCCGCCGCCGGATTAATATTGGTGTCAACGTGCGCAACAGGGATGTGGCCAGCTTAGTCGATGAAATTCGACAAAAACTGGAAACTGGGCTGAATATGCCGGCCGGATACGCCATTCGTTATGGTGGTCAGTTTGAGAATCTGGAAAAAGCACAGGCCCGATTGAGTTTGGCTGTACCTGTAGCGCTGGGGCTGATCTTTATTCTGTTGTACTTTACCTTCGGTCAGCTAAAATATGCACTGATGATCTTTACGGCTGTTCCACTTTCTGCTATTGGCGGCGTTTCGGCTCTTGCTTTACGAGGCATGCCCTTCAGTATTTCAGGAGGAGTAGGGTTCATCGCGCTGTTTGGGGTAGCCGTATTGAACGGCATTGTTTTGATCAGTTATTTCAATCGTTTGCGTGAAGAAGATAATGGACTGGAGCTGAGGGATGTGGTGATCAAGGGTAGTCTTGACCGCCTGCGTCCGGTTCTGATGACTGCTACAGTGGCTGCTCTTGGGTTTTTACCCATGGCTTTGTCTACTTCCAACGGCGCCGAAGTTCAAAAGCCATTGGCTACCGTTGTCATCGGAGGCTTAATTACCGCTACCTTATTAACCTTACTGGTCATGCCTATTTTATATTTCCTGTTTAACCGAAAGAAGCCAATAATGGACGCAACACTCAGATCGTTAACCTTAATATTCCTGTTGATGATGACCGGCGCTGTGATGCGGGCTCAGGGTGAATTGGGGCCTCAGGAAGCCGTGAACGCCGCCATGTCCAACCATCCGGAATTAAAAAGAGCCGACCTTCAGTTCAACCTGGTCGAACAGCGATTTGATCAGGCCCGGCAAATACCGCCCACCTCCCTTTCGCTTACGCTGGGACAACTCGATGGAGACCTCTGGGATTTTAATTTATCCATCAACCAAAGCCTGGGGCAGATCGGCGCCGACAGGAAGCGGAAGAAAGTGGCTTTGCAACAAATTGTACTGGCTAACCAGGAGAGGATTGTCATGGCTCTGCAGGTTGCCAATAATGTGCAGCAGCGCTGGTTTATCTGGTCCTATCACGCTGCAAGACTTCGATTGCTCAGCCGTCAGCAAGGGCTTTATGCATCACTACTGGAAAAAGCACAACTGCAATTTGATCAGGGAGAGATCGATCGCCTGCAGCTATCCGTCGCGGAAAGTAAGGTCATGCAAATTACGCGCCAACTGAATCAGGCGCAGGTGGAACAGGAGACCGCCAAAAACGACCTGGCTACGGCGGCCTGGCTTACAAACAGGAATATCGTTATTGACACCAGCGTCATCATTTTGCCTTTCCCGGCTGCATTAGAACCCAATCAGCAATTGCTTCGCCCAATTGAACAGCAGCAGGTGATTGCGGACGCTCAAATTGAAGTTAGTGAAAAAGAGCTGGCGCCGCAATGGAACTTTGGCTACTTTGTCCAGAGCTTACGACCTGATTTTCCGCTTCAGGGCGTCACTTTCGGCACAGCGCTGCCGCTGTATCAGAAGGCAGGGAAAGCCAAGATCGAAGAGAATCGCGTGCGTAAGCTTCTGGCGGAGCAGCAATACGAACAGTTTCAGCAAGAGCTGGATTGGGAACTGGAAAAAATGGAACAAACAGCTATTACTTACAATGACTACCTGAGAGGACCGGCTGCCGATCTGCTAGAGGAGGCTCGTAATCTGCGTAACCTGGCTTCCCTCCAACTTCAACAAGGAGAGATCGACTTTTTTCAATACCTCCAAAGCGTCGACGTTGCGCTCCAAAATGAATTGGAATATCTGGATGCCGTTCGTCAATACAATCAGGCAATTATTGAGTTGCAATACCTGGGGCAATAGTGAGGTCCGATAGTCTCAATTAATGAATAACGAATAATTATAAAATGAAACATAACAGCATTCTAATTTTCAGTATACTATTCTTTTTCTCCTGCAATAACCAGCCGGCTAAGGATCAGCAGGAGGCCGATACTCCTTCTGAAACGGCTCAAGCTCAGCAAGTGTCCTTAACGGAGGAGCAGATGGCCATGGCGGATATCGAAACTGGTTATCCTCAGGAGTACCTGATGGGAGGCTACCTGCAATGTAACGGAGTAGCGGAAATCCCCCCCAGCAATTTGCATTCCATTCATAGCAAAACCAAGGGTTTTGTAGGAAGTGTCAGACAAATTATTGGCGACTACGTCCGAAAAGGAACGGTGCTGACGACCATCTCACATCCTGGCCTGGTCAAATTGCAAAGAGAATTTTTAGAAACCAAAACCCAACTGGCGGCGCTGGAAAAAGATTTTACGCGCAAAAAGGAGCTGGCCGCTCAGGACGCCGCCTCTCAGAAGGCGTTCGAGCAGGCGGAAGCCGAGTACCAGAGGGTAATGGCTCATTATAATGGCTTAAAGGTGGAGTTGGAACTGTTGGGATTTTCCATTAAAAAGTTAGAAGAAGGGCAGGTCCAGTCTAGTTTGAACATCTACGCGCCCATAAGCGGTTATATTCACAGCATAGGGATTAATCCTGGCAAGTTGGTTAATGAAGAAGATGTTTTGTATGAAATGGTCGACGTAGAGCATATGCATATGGAGTTGCGTATTTTCGCCAAAGACCTGGAAAAGGTAAAAGAAGGGCAACGCATAGAAGCAGTAGTGCCTGGTACGGCTAATACTTTTACGGGAGAGGTTCACCGGATTGGTCGTATGATCGATATGGAGAAAAAAACGGCGCTGGTGCATGGGCATTTTGATGATGACCCCGTGGATATTTTTCCAGGCACCTACCTTCAAGCCAAGGTTTTTGTGGAAGAACAAAAAGTAACGGCCTTGCCATTGACGGGCATCGTCAGGGAAGGCGAAAAATCCTTTATTTTTGTCAAAGAAAACGGCGGTTTTGAAAAGATAGAGATAGCGGTGGGTAGAACAGACGGTCAGTATGCAGAGGTGTTTATTCCGGATGCTGAAGCCGGGAAGCTGGTCGTTGTTAAAGGCGCCTATTATTTGAATGCGATGGAAGGGGAGGAGTGAGGGGTTTGCTTACTTAACCAATAACCGACAACTAATAACCGACAACCGACAAATGACAACAACACACGACGAACAACAACTCCACGGAAGCAAGCTCACTTTCCTCAATCGTTACCAGGCCTATCTTGGAGAATTCGTATATGGCGGTATTGATGGCAGTGTAACGACTTTTGCGGTGGTAGCCGGCTCGGTCGGCGCCAGTTTGGACAGCTCTGTGATCATCATTTTGGGCTTTGCGAATTTATTGGCGGACGGTTTTGCGATGTCTGTCGGCGCCTATTTGTCTACGAAATCGCAAAGAGATAATTACGAGAAGCACAAAGCGGTGGAATACTGGGAGGTAGATAACCTACCGGAGGTAGAGAAGCAGGAGATTCGAGACATTTACGCCGCCAAGGGTTTCGAGGGAGAACTGCTCGAGCAGGTTGTAGAGGTCATCACTGCTGATAAGGATCGCTGGGTGGATGTAATGATGAAGGAGGAGTTAGAGATGATACCGGAAAACAAATCGCCCTTTGCGATGGGAGCAGTGACTTATATGGCTTTTGTACTGGTGGGCCTGGTGCCGCTCGTGATTTACGTTTGGGATTACATCATGGGCTTTGAAGGTAATCGATTTTTGGTTACCTGTATCCTTACAGGAGTGGCGTTTACGATCATAGGTTTTTTGAAAACCTATGTGACGGAGACGACGAGGTGGAAGGGCATTTTGGAGACTTTGGTTTTAGGGGCGATTGCAGCTGCTGTTTCCTATTTTGTAGGAGATTTACTGGAAGGGCTCATCAATTAGGGGTGTTCCGTTTTTATTAACCACATAGATCACCCATGGCGCCACCTCCATTTCACTTTTCCAGGCAAAAGGCTCTGCACTATTTCCCAGGGGAAGATAAGAACCGGTCAGTTGCAGGCCGGCCCCCTGGAGAAGACTTAGATAATCCTCATGAAACCAAATAACATCTTCCACCGGCCGCTGATCCTCCACGTCGGTCATAATGATCTGAACGATTTGTCCGCTTTGGGCCTGTTTGTTCTCAGGAAAATCTTTGGTGCTGAAGGAAGCCCATTCATGGTAATAGATTTCAGGTGTAGAATCCAGTAAGATGATGGTTCCCTTTTCGTGGATCAGGTTAGCCAGACCTTTCATAATTTGTAGTCTGTTATCTGCATCGGGGATATTGTCAAATGTGAAGATGGAGGTGATTAGGTCAAAGGAGTTTTGCTCAAAAATACTGAAATCACCATTTTTCATCAAATGATAACTCCCTGGTGGATCAAGCTTTCTGGCCTGTTGGATCATATCGCTGGATATGTCAACGCCTGTGACCTCGTAACCTAGTTGCCGGACAAATCGTGTCGAGCGGCCGGCGCCACAGCCAAAGTCCAGAGCCTTTTGCCCTTTAGCATGCTTTCTGATGATCTCAGGCAAATCGCGGTAAGCCAAATAGTAAGTGCCGGGGAATTCGAGTTTGGCGTAAGCTTCCGCTCGTTTGGCATCCTGGTAAATATTGGAGAAATTCATCATGGCTATTGATTTAATAGGTATTCTAGCTCTTCAAGCGTGGAAAAGCGTATTGCATTATTTACAGTGCCAGTTTGTAAAGAAAGATAAAGTCGGTCAAAACATTCTGGTCAATATCTCTCCGGCCACATTGATGCCGGTGGCTTCCTGAAAAGTTTCCCACAAAGGCGCACGATTGGATTCAATTACGTGAAATTGTTCCTCTTCATCGATGGCCACATCAAAGCCAAAAAGACCTTTACTTCGCGTTTGGTCAATGACAAACTTTTTCAGCCTTTCGTCGTGTACTGCCTTAAAGGCTCCACCCTGTGCGGCATTGGCTGCGACGGCGCCTTCGGCTTTGATTTTTTCCACCATGCCGATCACCTCATAGTCGTAGACCATTACCCGGAATTCCCTGGTGAAATTTACGAATGTTTGGAGGAACAAGGGGATATCCGGATTGGATCTTTTCTGAAAAAAAGCTTCACAGAAATCCTGAGCTTCTCCCAGGGAATTGATTCTATGGACTCCCTTTCCTTTGCTGCCTCGAATGGGTTTGTGAATGAGTGGAAAGTATTTTTTTTCATCGATTTGCTGCAGTAATCGTTCGGCATTTCTTTTATTGAATGCCAGGAAAGAACTGCTACCCGATCCTCGTTCGAAACGACGGAAAGTTGAAAGCAATTTAGAAGCAAACCCAACGGAGAACCTCGAAACCGGATCGTTTATCCGGCAGCCGTTGTGGCTCAAAGTATGCACCAGGATGGCGGTAGAAGCCTCTCTGTTTTTGGTGGACCCTACGTAAAGGGCTGATAGATCACTGATGTCTCTTTCCCCTAATTGGATGATGGGGCGGTCCGATCCTCTCAGAAATTGATAAGCCATATTCCTGGTGTCGATGAGTAATACCTCATCAAATATTTTTTGACCTTCCCGGACAAGGGCCTTTTTTTCAAAGCTTAGGTTGGAGATGCGGGTTGTAGAAGTACACAGGCCGAATATCTTCATAAAGTGAATGTTATTTTAGCTTTGCCAACTTTGGATATTTGTCGGCAAATTTAGCAGTAATTTCTTTAGCAAAAGCAGGGTCCGTTTCCATTATTTCTTTAACCACTTTAACAGCTGTGGTGCTGGTAGTATCAGCAGCCTTGATGTAGACACTGTCGAAAAGCGGATCTCTGTGTAGGTTGTTATTATGCAGTGCTTTGAGGATCTTTTGCAGTTCTGAGGAAGTCGTTACTCGATTCAGGGTTTCAGAAAAAGCTTTGGACTGATATAGATTGTTCTCTATCATAAAAATAGTAATCTCGGTAAGATTGCGGATACTGTTTATTTTCGAGAGGACAAGCAAAAGTGCTTTGCTGTCCAGCTTGTTTTCTGCAAATAGCTCAATGGCAATATTTTTTAGATGGAAGTTGCTGTCACACTTATTTATCAGTAAGCTAAACTGAGGGCTGTTGTCTTCATTTTTTGAAATAAAAAAGCGGATCAGTTTTGCGAGCGTCCCATCATTGGTGATCAGTGAACAGGTGTTGAAGAACAACTCCGAATCCTTTAAATTTTCACGATATAAATATTCGGCGATATTTCTAAGGCCGCTCTGATCCCGAGAAGCCAGGCGTTCCAATATATCCTGTAAAACATCTGTGGATATATCCCCGATCTCTATCAGGTCTTTGGCCATATATTCCAGGTAAACGGGCCGGTCAATGGTTTTAGAAACCTCATGAAAAAATTGAAGCTCCTCGGAATGTTCAAACTTACTCTGCAGCAGTATCTTTCGGGCAGTATCGTATTTAATGCTGTCGTCTACAATTCCTGAAACCAATCTTGTCAGCGGGACGATTTTCCTCCTTTCCAAAAAATATTGAGCGATCTCTTTTTTGTCAAAATCACTAGCCGGCAACCCCTTATTTTTATCCTCGTAAATGGAAAATTTTTTATCCTCTTTTTGGACAAAAGCCTGCTCTATTTCTTTAATAAAATCATCAACAGTTCCATATTTGAAGTCTTCGTATTCGATATGTTCATTAATGACTTCAAAAAAACCTTCAATGGCATGCCTGTCTTTCTGTAAATCGGACTTATCCGTCAATTGCAGGTATTGGACATCTAAAATCGGAAAGTTCTCAAATCTGTTTTTTAAGATTCCTATGACCTCTTCTTCTAAAATAATAGTAAAAATGGGCTTTTTATTCATCCAGAAATGACTCCACTCTATGAAGGGCCAAACCTGTTGGATAGAATCCTTAGAAAGAATAAAGATCAACGCATCACTTTTTTTGAGATTACTGATCAAGGCATCCTTCCAAAGATCACCGGCTCTTATCTTTTCTTTATCCAAAAAAGTTTCTATCCTGCCCCTGAACGCTTTCTCAAAAACTTTCACAACCTTCTTCGCGACAGGGTAATCCGACCTGGTGTAACTTACAAATACTTTCAATTTTTTCATCGGAAAGGGGCTTCGTTAGCAAATAGAAATCGAATTACTCTTACAGATTGTACTAATATAACATGAGTTCGGAGATTCCCAAGGCCCAGAGGGGCCGAATGTTGGTAGAAAAAAGGGAAATCTCCGAACTCACGTTAATATACGATTTTCGTAAATATACTAAAGCTCGACTTTAGCGCTCTTCCTAGACCGGATGACATTCTATCAGCATTCACTATTAAATTTTAGTTTTTCCCTTTAAATTAGGCAGGAAATACCAAAACCATGTCTACATTAGAAATCAGGCCGAGGT
>CAZJQS010000065.1:1602-31506 GCA_964548175.1 uncultured Saprospiraceae bacterium | reverse complement strand
CACCTGTTCCTTGTAGGCAATCCCTTTGATCTCGTGCGACTGAGTGTTTTGTCCGTCGTTATAGAAATATTCAAAATGGGTGAATTGGACGGGCGGGATGTAGGTGTTTTTTCGAAGGCTGTTGGGGTGGAAGATGTTGAGGCCGTTGCGGGAGCGGAGGAATAGCAAGTTGTTTTTTTCATCATACTTGAAATCATGAGTAAAAATATTAGACAAAAAGCCATCTTCCTTTGAGTAAGTCCGAAAGCTATGGTCTTTAAGATCCAAGCATGCAAGGCCATTCAAAGTACCAATCCACAGGTTATTGTTTTCATCTTCAATTAAACCCCGAACGAAGTTATCTGGCAGGCCATTTTCTTCGGTGAAATATTTGAATTCTAATTCTTTTCCAGAATAAGGATCGAAATAGGCTAAGCCATCTTCAGTGCCAAGCCAAATTCGATTATCTTTTGTTTGATAAATATTGAATACAAAATTTGAAATTAATTGCCCCGGAGTATTCGTAGAATTATAGTTTTTGAAAGAATCATTTTGATAATCATAAGCATATAATCCAGCACTGGTCCCTAACCACATATTTCCTAATCGATCCTTGAATATTCTGTAAAAAAAATTCTTTAAAACACCATCAGGCGCTTCAAATTTTTTTATTTCGCTCTGTTTCGATTTGGGATCATATATCTCGATAAAAAATTTATTTCCAAAAGCTCCTTCATATTTCCCTAACCATACTCTTCCAAATTTATCAATGCCAATATCTTGAATTCGAGAAGTTGTTTCTATTTGGTTTGTGAGGTCGGTCAGCATTCCATTGGAATACTTATAAAACTTGCCGGTCTCAAAAGCCTCGCCAGGATCAGAAGCAGATATCCAAAATGTGCCATTTTGAGCCTGAATAATATTAAAAATTCTTCTGTCTCCTAATTGTTTGGATAAATCAAAAACCAACTGGCCTTCTTCTACAGGATTGAAAACTTCATATCGATTAATATTATCCCAGACCCATACTTTTTGATTTTGAGTTTGAAAAACTGAGGGGATGTTTCCATTTTTTATTTCAGGGTGCTCAATATGTTGAATGGCTAACTTGGAAATATTTGATTGATATAATCCTTTATCACGAAGAGTAGTATATAACTGTCCCTTGCTATCCTTTTTTACAAATCGCACTCCAGTTGACTCCTGAATTAGTCCTTGAATTTCTACCGGCGTCGCCTTCAAATCCACCTGCCCCCATCCTATCTGAAGATGAAATAAAATAAGGAGTCCAACGCCCAGGTTTAGTTTTTTAGAAAGGTTGTACATAAGGCTTATTTTTTAGGTGTTATAAAATTAAAGAATTATCAGGTTGGTTAGGGTAGTTAAACCAATTTCTAACAGGATCAGGATGAATGCATTTTTGAATTTCATGATGTTATTGTTTTTGTTTTTCAATCAATGGTCGATTCAAAGATGCAGGTCCTTTTCAAAAAAGCCTTGGAGTATTTGTGCGGATGTTTGTGGTATAGGGTCAGGAGGGAAAATGAGCTTGGAATATTGTTGCACGGGAAGGTTGTGCAATGGGTAAGTGGTTGGTTTTTAGATGGATAAGTGTTGCATATGTCGGGGACTTCATGGTTCTTGTCAAGGCAAAAAAATGGAGATCGGCTTGAAAGCCAATCTCCAAAAAGACTGGAAGTCTGTGGTTCGATATGTTTTCTTTTGTGCTAGTTGCCTGATTTCGCCCTGATCAACTCAATAATCTCCGGATTCTCCGTCTTAATAGCCACATCCAGGACCGACAAGCCTTCTTTTGTTTTTGCATTCACGTTCGCGCCCTTGCTGATCAGCAGGCTGATCATGTCTTCCGACTCTTTCTCTACGGCCTCCATCAGCGGCGTCCAGTGGGTCTGGTACTCCGTGCTCTTTTGTTTGATGTTGGTGATGGTACGAGTGAAAGTATCGTTGACCTTAGCGCCCCTTTCGATGAGCAGCTGGGCAATCTCGACTTCATCCTCGGAAATGGCTTCCATCAAAGCGTTCCATTCTTTTTCCATGATGATGACCTTATTGGAGAGGTCGTAGATGGAAGTCCAGTTGCGCTTAGTGCGAGCATTGACCCTGGCGCCTCTGTCAAGTAGCATGCGGACAATGGTAAGATTACCTCCGTCGGCGGCATTGATCAGGGCCGTGTTGTTGTTGTCGCCACCATTGGGATCAGCCCCCTTATTGAGCAACAGTCGGACGATTTCTTCATTGCCTTCGTCGGCAGCTTCCATGAGGGCGGTGGAGCCACTTTCGGTTACTTTATTCACATCAGCGCCTTTTTGAATTAACAGTCGGGCGATCTCCAGGTGGTTTTCATCGGCCGCCTCCATTAAAGGCGTCATGCCGTCTTTTCCTTCATTGACATCGGCGCCCTTATCCAGTAACATTTCGACGATTTCCATGTGTCCCTCATCCACCGCTTCTGCCAGTAAACCTCTGCCGGATTTAAGGGTGACTGACATGTCGGCGCCCTTATCAATGAGGAGCTTCATAATGTCCATATGGCCCTCTTCCACGGCTTCCATCAGTGGCGTCCAGCCCTGGTCATTGGCCTGATTGACATCGGCGCCTTTGTCCAGCAGCATTCTGACGAAATCCTCATGTCCTTCATCGACGGCTTCCATTAAGAGGGTCCGTCCACCCTGACCGGTTTGGTTCAGGTCGGCGCCTTTGCTGATGAGGTATTCGGCGATGTCGAGCCGGCCTTCATCGGTGGCTTCCATCAGGGGCGACCAGCCGTTCTTGGTCGCTTGGTTGACATCAGCCCCTTTGTCCACTAACATTTTGACGAATTCAAGCTGGCCTTCATCGATGGCTTCTATTAACAAAGTGCGTCCTTCTTTGCTTTTCTGATTGATATCGGCGCCTTTGCTGACGAGGTACTCAGCGATTTCCACCTGCCCTTCGTCGGCGGCCTCCATCAGGGGCGTCCAGCCTTGTTTCGTGCTTTGATTGACGTCTGCGCCTTTGTCGACGAGCATTTTGACGAATTCAAGCTGGCCTTCATCGATGGCTTCTATTAACAAAGTGCGTCCTTCTTTGCTTTTCTGATTGATATCGGCGCCTTTGCTGACGAGGTACTCGGCAATTTCGAGTTGCCCTTCGTCAGCTGCTTCCATCAGGGGCGACCAGCCATGGGTATTGGTCAGATTAATATCGGCGCCCTTGTCGACTAACAATTTAACGATATCCATACGTCCTTCGTCAATGGCTTCCATCAGCGGTGTCCAGCCGTGCTCGGTTTGGGCATTGACATCAACGCCTTTGTCCACGATGAACTTGACCGTCTCATAACTGCCATTTTGGATGGCATTGAGCAGGACTTTGAGGTCGTCATTGTCGATCTTACCGATCGGGTTTCTTTGAAAGAGTGTTTCAATAGCCAATCCCTTTAATTCATCCACCTCAAAATCGTCGGTTTCCAGGCCGTCCGCTTCTAGCGACAGGCCTTTTTCAAAAAACACCTCCATGGCCTTTTTCTCCTTAACTTGCTGTTGTGCAAAGGTCATAGGCGCGTCGAATATATAGAGTGTCATCAGAAACATTCCGCCAAGTAACACAAGAGCTGTCACAAAACCTTCCTTGAAATCGGCAAATAAATTGGGTTGATTGAACAGGCGTTTGATGCGTTGGGAAAAATTCTGAGGGGTGCCGTTGAAAGCCAGGGCTGTAGCGGCTGTGTTCTTCAAACGTTGTTCTTCCAGCTGGATCAGGGCGCTGGCATAGTCATAAGCCTCTCCGGTCATCGATAAGGCGATGTCATCGCAGCAGCTTTCCCTTTCCTGACGAATGGTATTAGACATCCACCAGACGGCAGGGTTGAAGAAAAACAGGATTTCCACCAAAGACTGCAGGATGTTAACCGGATAATCGTGGCGTTTAATGTGGGCCAGCTCATGGACAAGGATGGCTTCGATCTGCTCCTCGGTCAGTCCGGTCAGCACCCGGGCGGGAACGATCACAGCCGGGCGGAAAAAGCCGATGACCATGGGACTCAGGGCGATGCGCGAGCGCAGATAAATCACTTTTTGGCGGATATTCATTTTTTCGCTTAGCTGCTCGGCTTTTTCGCGCCAGTAGTCGGGCAGCAGGTCGGATTTATAATATTTAATGCGTTGTACGAAGGCCAGTCCACCCAGAAATTTGAGCAGTAAGACCAATACCCCCACCAGCCAGAGCGTGACAATGAGCGGGATGTTTTGTTGAAAATAGTCGGAAAAGTAAGTCAAAACAGCGGTAAAGCCTTCTTTTTCATTCTTCTCTTCAAAAGTCCATTCTTCTGTACTTTCGTCTTCTTCCGTAAAAAAAGCCAGTCCTTCTATGTTGTCTACTTCCATTTCTCCTTCACTTTGCATTGCAGGGGCTTCGAAAGTCATTTCTACCCGGTCCTTTTTAGCGTACCAATAAAAAGTGGTGAGGGTCGTCGCAAAAACAACCCCAGCAGGATCACCGCCACCAGGTAGCGCGTCTGAGCCGTAAAGCGGCGCATGAGGATCAGCATAAGCGCCAGAAAAATAGCGAATACGGCGCCTTGCCAGAGGGAATGCAGGAGCGTCCACCCCAGCGCCTGAAGGTCATGATCGGAAAAAAAATGGGTGATCGGATTCATATGGGTTATTTATTTTTTTTGTTTTCGATGAATTTTTTGATTTGCTCGAGTTCTTCCTTGCTTGCATTGTAGTTGCCCAGGGCGCGCATCACCAGCTTGGAAGCGGAGCCGCCGAAAGTTTTGTCGAGAAAGCGGTCCAGCAATGCGTTCTGGGTTTCCTCCTGATCGACGGTTGCCTGGTAGATGTGTTTCCGTCCTTTGGCGGTTCGCCTGAGCATACCTTTGTCGCACATGACCTGCATGGTCTTCAAAATGGTGGTATACACGACATCCTTTTCTTCAGAAAGTTTTTCGTGTATCTGCTTCACCGTCGAGGGCCCATCGTTCCAAAGGATTTGGAGGATGGCCAGCTCGGACGGTGTGGGATTAGCGTGGTCTTTATTTTTCATAAAAGCGTTTATTACGATTGTTCTCGTAGCAAAGATGTACGATTATTCTCGTAATAGCAAATTTTTAGTACGATTTTTTTCGTAATTAGACCTCAGAGGTCTTTAAGACCTCTGAGGTGTGGGAAGTTTTCCACAGGACAAAAGCGGACACCTATTACGAGGTCTGTGATTTTTTTAACACTATATAAGTTGTTTATTTCCAATTTTTTATAAGGGTAAATTTGCAAAAATGTGGAAAACTCGCAATTTCAGACCTCAGAGGTCTTTAAGACCTCTGAGGTTGGTTAAGTTTTCCACAGGACAAAAGCGGACACCCACTACGAGGTCTGTGATTTTTTTAACATTATATAAGGCTCAAAAAGCCAGTAGCTTAATGAAAAATGATCGGAGCCACTCAAAATCCATAGCTGGCCTGCCTTTTGCCGCAAATAAATGTTTTTCCCAAACAGATTAGAAACAATAAATTGATTAGCTTACAAGTTGATTTTTCAAATCAAATTTCCGGAAATAAAAACGATTAGAAGTTTGCGCACAGGCCCTGGCAGGGCTTTTGCATTGGAAACGCTTAACGACATGAATCAAGACATTTGGAACAACTGGCTCAACAATTTTACCTGGATATTGAATGTAGCCAAACGCCGGCATTGGGATTATGAACCACTGGGAATCTTACCGACGATTCCGGCAACAGATGTAACTGCCCTTGAAGTAGAATTAGGTATTCAATTTCCGCCCGACTTTAAAGAGGTGCTTGTCCATTTTGCCGGGGGGGTAACCTTGCAATGGCATATGGGAGAAGATAATCCGGGAGGCATTTACCGCGAGATCTTCAGCGGCGGCGGCCGGGGCTACCTATGGGATTTTGACCGGCTGAAGGATCTTTATGATTACTATCTGGGGTGGATGGACGCTGTTTTTGCCCAGCAGCAAAAAGAGGCTGATCCAACCTGGTTGAAAAAAATCCCCTTTATCAATGTGCTAAACGGCGACATGATCGCATTCGGCGAGGCTACGGATGAGGGCCATCCTGTTGTCTATTTGAGCCACGAACAGAGCGATCTTCATGGCTATCCTCTGGGTAAGAACTTCGTGGATTTCATGAACCGCTGGTCCAATATCGGTTGTATCGGAACAGAAGATTGGCAACTGGAACCGTTTTATGATTTTAGAAAAAAAGAATTAAAGCTCGATGGACGAGAAGTGGGTAAATGGAAGGAATGGCTGAGTTAAAGATTTCGCAGATGGCGCAGATTTTTTGGCACGCAGATCTCGCAGATAATGATTTTTAAAAATTACCTAATTTGCAACATCTGCGTGCTAACTGCCGGCTAACAATTTAAGGCTTAATCTTCTTTCCTTGCGCCTTCTGCATCGGATTCAACTGCTCCTTCATTTTGTGTTCTTTAAAAATCTGGAAACGGGTTGGCCTCTCAGGCACCTCCGGCCAGGCATTGTTGCTTTCGTCTACATCGGCCGTTTCACGGTAAGGATCTAATTTTACATTGATGACCTTTTTATCCTTCACGAAGGCTTTTCTGACCTCATTTTCATTTTTCCGCCAGATTTCCACCGGTATGCGCTCTATTTCTTTCGTGCCATCCTCATACTCCCATTCGATGATAATTGGCATGGGGAGGCCTCCTTTATTGCTGAAGAACAATTGATAATAGTGCTTTCCGGCGAACCGCTCCTCTTTCTCTTCCTGGGTGAAGGTTTTGTCAAAATAGACCATAGTCATGCTTTGAATAGAATCTTCCGTCTCCCAGGGCTTGTAGTTGGTGTAAAAATCGACGAGACTGGAATCCTGTTCCACCTTAAATTCCATGCCCGATTCGCGGTTTCTCTTTCTGGTGATGTCGTGAAATGGCTCTTCGAGCTTTTGCGTAAAAGTGCGCTCCATCGGCTGGGGATCATTTTCCATATCCACCTGAAAATAAGCCACGCTATCCAGGGAAATATCCACCGGCTCGATACTGTAGAACCAGCCGCGCCAGAACCAGTCGAGGTCCACGCCACTGGCATCTTCCATGGTGCGGAAAAAATCGGCCGGAGTTGGATGCTTAAACGCCCAGCGGCGACTATATTCTTTAAAGGCGTAATCAAATAGCTCCCGGCCCATGATGGTTTCGCGCAAGATATTCAGACCTACGGCGGGTTTCATGTAAGCATTATTACCAAATTCAACGATGTTTTCGCTGTTGGTCATGATCGGCTCCAGGCGATCAGGATGCTGAGACATGTAATTGGTGGCCGAGAAAGCAGGGCCCCTACGGGAGACGTAGTTGTTGTCAAATTCCTGTTCGGCCAGATATTGCACGAAGGAATTAATCCCTTCATCCATCCAGGTCCACTGCCGCTCGTCAGAATTGATGATCATGGGAAAATAGTTGTGTCCCACTTCATGGATGATGACGGAAATAGCCCGTTTTTTTGCATTTTCGGTATAGGTGCCGTCTTCTTCAGCACGGCCTGGATTGAAGCAGATCATCGGATATTCCATTCCATTGGCGGCTTCCACGGAAATGGCTACCGGGTAAGGGTAGGGGATGGAGTATTTGGAGTAGGTCTCCAGAGTATGCGCAACGGCCTTGGTGGAATATCTGCGGTAAATGGGATAAGCCTCCTTGGCGTAGTAGCTCATGCACATGACTTTTTTGCCTTCTTCAGTAATGTGCGGCATGGCGTCCCAGACGAACTTCGGGCTGGCCGTCCAGGCGAAGTCGCGTACATTTTCCGCCTTGTATATCCAGGTCTTGCGCTCTTTGGAACGTTTTCTCTTTTCGTTTTTCTTAGCTTCATTAATGGTAATGATCTCCAGAGGTTCAGTGGCGTTTTGAGCTTGCTGCCAGCGCTCGTAATGTTCTGGTGAAAGCACGGACTTGTAGTTCAGGCATTCTCCGGTGGAGCCGACCACATAATCCGCAGGTACGTCCATTTTGACGACATAATCCCCGAAAGTCAGCGCAAATTCACCGCGACCGGTGAATTGTTTGTTTTGCCAGCCTTCGAAATCGCTGTATACGCACATACGAGGGAACCATTGAGCGATGGTGAAAAGGTAATTGTCATGGTCTTCAAAATATTCATATCCGCCCCTGCCACCGTCGGGACCGCCTACCCGATCGATGATGTTGTAGTACCACTTGATGTCCATAACGAAGTTCTCACCAGGTTTCAGCGGTTTTGGCAGGTCCACCCGCATCATGGTTTGATTGATGATGTAGGATAAGTCGTTTCCGTTGCCGTCTTTGACGTGGAGGATGTTGTGGCCGTATTTTTCTAGGGCCTCTTTTTTGTTGAGTTGTTCGAGTTCTGATTCCCTCATAAACGGCTGGATGGTGCTGGGATCGAAGTAGTTGTTATCCGCCTCGGCGGAGTGTTCATTTTCGTCCAGTTGAATCCAGAGATAAGTGAGGGTATTAGGGGACTGGTTGTAATAAGTGATCATTTCCTGGCCGTGCAGCTGGAGCTTTTCGACATCCAGCCGGCATTCGATCTCGTAATCGGCGCGTTGTTGCCAGTATTCCGGGCCTGGAGCGCCGTCCATGCCCCGGTATTGATTGCCCTGGGGCAAAATGGTGCCCAGCTGCTCGAATTTATTGCCGTGATTTGATTCCTGGGCCAATGCCCCAAGGCCGATGCACAGTAAACCCATAAGCAGCAAGCTGCATCGGGTTATAACATTCAGTGACTTTTGCATAGTTGGTATTTTAAATTTTTATAGATCCAATTTCGGCGGAGGAAAATAACATTAATTTTTTTTATGGACAAGGGGATGTTTCTTATCTTTCCTTAAATCGTCCCTTAGACCTCAGAGGTCTTTAAGACCTCTGAGGTCTAAATTTTCCACTTTTCCACATTTTCTCAAATAAACCTCCGCAATAAGCTGACCGTCATAATTTTAAATAATGTTAAAAAAATCACAGACCTCGTAATCCTGTCCGCTTCTGTCCTGCTGCGTTTTTGTAGCAGACTCCAAAGCGGAAAGAGGCCAATTCCTTATTTTTCCCGGTAAAATGCTATCACTCCACAAAAATCTTTTCTATCTTCCTTGCCGTTTTTTCAACCAAAAGGCATAGATCCTGTACATGAGCAATACCGCTACCAAAATTACCGCCGTAAGGGTATGGAAGGAAAACCTGGAACTGGCGCGTCCTTATTCCATCGCCTACAAAACCATCGATGCTGTAGAAAATGTTTTTATTAGCCTGCAAACAGAAAATGGACTTGCCGGCATCGGATCGGCCTCGCCGGCGCCTTTTGTGACCGGAGAAGAGATTTCCGATACCCTTCGCATACTCGAACAGGTAGCAGAGGAGAACATCAAAGGACAGGACTTACGGCACTTCCACCGTACATTGCATCGCACCGCGGCCGCCATGGAGTCTTTCCCGGCGGCAAGGGCCGCACTGGATATTGCCCTGCACGCCTTGTTCGCCAATTTTCTGGATGTTCCCCTCGCTCATTACCTGGGGCAGGTGCATACCGCCCTCCCAACCTCCATTACCATTGGCATTCAGGATTTGAAGGGCACCCTGGAAGACGCCCGCGAGTTTGTCGGCAAAGGGTTTAAAATCATTAAACTGAAAATCGGGAAAAGCCTGGAGGAAGATATCGAGACTTTCAGAAGGCTCCGCGAAGAAGTCGGTCCGGAAATCCTTATCCGTGTGGATGCCAATCAGGGGTATGGTCCGGATGATCTGGCGGCTTTCGCTAAAGCCACCCATGACCATAAGGTGGAGTTTTATGAACAACCTTTTCCCCCGGGCGAGATCGAGCGGATGAAACTTTTGCCGCTGGAGTTGAGAAACCTGTCCGCCGCCGACGAGGATCTGATCAGCGTAACTAATGCCGTTGATCTGGCCGTTCCCGAACGACCTTATGGCATTTTTAACATCAAACTCATGAAGTGTGGCGGTATTCAACCCGCTCTCCACATAGCCGAGATCGCCCGCCGCCGTCAGATCGACCTCATGTGGGGCTGTAATGATGAAAGCCTCATCAGCATAACGGCGGCGCTGCATGCGGCGCTGGCCTGTCCATCAACCAGGTATCTCGATTTGGATGGAAGCCTGGACCTGGCCAGGGATGTAGCTAGTGGTGGCTTTGTCTTAAAAGACGGTTATTTGTCGATAAGCGATCAGCCCGGATTAGGCGTCAAAATAGTGGATTAGAAAAATTGCCGAACTATGATGAATGTAAATGGTAGCGCGATCGTTTTGACCAACGGCATCTTTGATAAGATCTATGCCAAATCCGCTCATGGCTTGTTGAGAGGAACAGAGCGCTTCGATATCAAAGCCGTTATCGACCACAAGTTTGCCGGCCAGGATGCCGGAGTGTTGTTGGATGGCTATGAATTGGGTATTCCCATTCTGGAGTCTATCTCCGCTTTTTTTGAAGCCTATCCGGATGAAAAGATCGATTACTGCCTGGTGGGCGTGGCTTTCCCCGGAGGGGTGCTGCCACAGCCGGTGATAGAACAACTCAAAGTGGCGCTGGATTACAATATGTCACTGGTGTCCGGGCTCCATACTTTCATTAGCGATATTCCGGAACTGGCGCAAAAGGCTTTACCGAAAGGACTTCGCTTAATTGACATCCGCAAACCTAAAAAATTTGAAGAGCTGCATTTCTGGAAGGGCGATATTTATAACGTTAAAGCAGCCCGAATTGCGGTTTTAGGAATGGATTGTGCTTTGGGTAAGCGCACCACCGCTCGTTTTTTAATGGAAAAATGCAGAGAACAAGGACTGAAAGCAGAAATGATCTACACCGGACAAACAGGCTGGCTGCAGGGCTATCCATTCGGTTTTATATTCGATTCTACGGTCAATGATTTCGTCAGCGGCGAACTGGAAAAAGCGATCGTCGATTGTGACAAAGCTTTACAGCCGGATGTGATCTTCCTTGAAGGACAATCCGGGCTGCGTAACCCTTCCGGTCCCTGTGGAAGCGAATACCTCCTTTCCGGTGACGCCAAAGGGGTCATCCTTTTACATGCACCTACCCGAAAAATGTACGACCACACCAATCGACCGCTGCCCAGCGTCGAAAGTGAGATCGGGTTGTATCGCCACTACGGGGCTGAAGTGATCGGCCTGGCGCTGAATGAAGAAAATGCGGAGGATGATTTTATGGAAAACCAGAAGAAAGAGCTATCCCGAAAGTTGGGTATTCCTGTCATCCGCCCTCTGGTGGAAGGGGTAGATGGTTTAATGCCTGTTGTAAAGGCTTTTATCCAGCAGCATAAGGAAAAAAATAATTTGATCCAGGGGTCTGTACCTTAAACATATTTACCACCCACTATTTAATACTATCAGCTACGTGTAATTTATGTTAGTATACAAAAAAATATTTTTATTTGGTTTTTTTTAACAATTCATAAGGCTTTGGGGTTTAGAGGTTATATTATCTAACCAAATCATATTTATATGATCGCGAATCCCTACTCTAATGCCTTTGGTAGTTGGGCCAAAACTACCCTATTAGGTTTCTTACTTGTTTTTTTTACTGCGTTTAATGCTACAACTGCTCAGGCTCAATGCGAGGCTGATGCAGGAACACTCGGTAGTGCACAGCTGTGTGCTGCTGACGGAACGGTTATTCAGGCTGCCCCGAACGGCGATGCTGTTGTGCCTGAAGGTTATTTGACACTTTACGTACTGACTAGCGGTGATGGTCTGGTGATTGAAGCAGTGAGCCCGCAGGCTGCTTTCAATGTGGATCCCAGTGGTTCTTACACCATCCATACCCTGGTTTTTGACCCCGCAACCCTCGATCTGGGCATCGTTGAGTTTGGAACGACTACCGGATTTGACGTCAATGGTTTATTACAACAAGGAGGGGGAGAAATTTGTGCTTCCCTGGATGTTACCGGCGCTAAGTTTGCTTTCGAAAACTGCCTGCAAGTTTGCGGCGCTTTTGCCGGAACACTGGCACTGACCACTGACGACTGTTTACCTGACACCGCCCGCGATATTGCTGCTGAACATGTAGCACCCCCCCTCGTGCCGGAAGGTTTTTCCGTCATTTATGTATTGACCAGTGGCGAAGAACTGACCATTCAGGCTGTTAACACCACTCCTGAATTCACTGTTGACACCAGCGGTCGTTTTACCATTCATACACTGGTTTATGATACCGCAACGCTGGATCTCGGCGTGGTTGAGTTTGGCGTGACCACCGGCGTGGATGTATTGAACCTGATCGCTGACAACGAAATTTGCGCTGACCTGGATGCAGCAGGTGCTCCTGTAAACATCGGAGAATGTCCATGTGAGGCAGAAGCTGGCACCCTGGTCGCCGACAGTATTGGATGCCTGGATGGTAGTGTAGACCTGACGGCTACTATCGATACTGCTCCTAATGTGCCGGATGGCTATTCCGTTATTTACGTACTGACCAGCGGCGAAGAGTTGACTATTCAGGCCGTTAATACTTCACCTGAATTTACAGTAGATTCTATCGGTCGCTTTACCATCCACACATTGGTTTATGACACAGCTACACTTGATCTTGGCGTGGTTGAATTTGGCGTCACTACTGGTGTAGACGTACTGAATCTCGTTACCGAAAATGACATTTGTGCTGCTTTAGATGTAGCTGGTGCTCCTTTCGATGTAGAAGAATGCCCATGTGAGGCCGATGCCGGTACCTTGGTTGCCGACAGCACTGCTTGTTTAGATGGTACATTGAAACTTACTGCCAGTGAAGGTACAGCCCCAACCGTACCAGCAGGCTATTCCGTTTTGTATGTGCTGACCAGCGGCGAAGCATTAACCATTCAGGCCGTTGCCAACTCTCCTGAGTTTGAAGTAGACACTACCGGACGTTTTACCATCCACACATTGGTTTATGACACAGCTACACTTGATCTGGGCGTGGTTGAATTTGGTGTCACTACTGGTGTAGATGTATTAAACCTCATTGCAGATAATGATATTTGTGCTTCACTTGATGCCGCCGGCGCTTCATTTGACGTAGAGGAATGCCCATGTGAGGCCGATGCCGGTACACTGGTCGCTGACAGTACCGCTTGTCTGGACGGCTCTCTTACCCTCACAGCTTCTGTAGGGACTGAGCCTATCGTGCCGGACGGATATTCTGTTATTTACGTGCTGACCAGCGGCGAAGAGCTGACCATACAGGCCGTGAATACGGCTCCTCAGTTTGATGTAGACACTACCGGTCGCTTTACCATCCACACACTGGTTTATGACACAGCTACACTTGACCTGGGCGTGGTTGAATTTGGCGTCACTACTGGAGTAGATGTATTAAACCTCATTGCAGATAATGATATTTGTGCTTCACTTGATGCCGCCGGCGCTCCATTTGACGTGGAACTGTGCCCCGGAGTGGTTGATTGTGATGCTGATGCAGGTACCTTGGAAGCCGCCAATGATCCTTGTCTGGAAGAGGGGGTAGCCATGCTGGAAGCTGCAGAAGTAACAGCACCTACTGTACCGGAAGGTTATTCTGTGCTTTATGTGCTGACCAGCGGCGAAGGGCTGGTGATCGAACAGGTGAATAGCGCACCAATGTTTAATGTAGATACTACCGGTTTATTTACCATTCATACGCTGGTTTATGATTCCACTACGCTTGACCTGGGTATCGTTGAGTTCGGCGTTACTACCGGCGTGGATGTTGTCAACCTGGTGACGGATAATGATATCTGTGCTTCTTTGGATGTGACCGGCGCCGCGTTTACCATCGAAGAATGTACCGCTGGACCCACCTGCGAAGCTGATGCTGGTACACTGACAGCCGGCGAAGCTTGTCTGGAAGCCGGCGAAGCGACATTAACCGCTACGGTTAATGATGCGCCGACTGTACCGGAAGGCTTTTCTGTGCTTTACGTACTGACCAGCGGCGAAGACCTCGTCATCGAAGCAGTTAATGAAAACCCAGAATTCACGGTGACTTCAACGGGTCGCTTTACTATTCATACCCTTGTTTTCAATGACTCAACTCTTGATCTGGGTGTTGTAGAATTCGGTGTCACTACTGGTGGAGATGTATTAAATCTGGTCACTGAAAATGAGATTTGCGCCTCTTTGGATGTAGCAGGAGCGCCATTTGATGTAGAAGAATGCAGCACCGGCGTGACTTGTGAAGCGGACTTCGGCTCATTGAGAAAAACGAATGTAGGTTGTATTGAGAATGGTCATGCCTTGTTCCGCGGCCGGGTAACGAACGCACCGGTAGTACCTGAAGGTTATCAGGTATTGTACGTACTTACTCAGGGCAAAGATCTGGTCATCCGGGCTGTGAACAATGAGCCCGAGTTTACTGTGACCAGCGCTGATTTCTATACTATCCATACGTTGGTTTATGATCCATCTACGCTCGATCTGGGTATTGTAGAATTTGGCAAGACTACCGGCTTTGATGTCAACAGCCTGTTGATTCAGGGCGGAGGTGATATTTGTGCAGCTCTGGATGTGGAAGGTATCTCTGCCCACATCATGTACTGTCCTTGTCAGGCAGAAGCCGGCACCATGAGAGTAAAGAGCCAGGAATGTCTGAGCAACGGTCTGACTGCCACCATCGAGGCGGAAGTAGATAGGTTCGCTAAATTGCCATCTCAGTACTATGCCGTGCTTTATGTGCTGACCAAGGGAGATGGGTTAGTCATCGAAGCTGTAAATGACAAGCCAAAGTTTGAAGTTAGCGAAAAAGGAAAATATAGAATCCACTCTTTTGTTTACAATTTCAACGACATCGACCTGGGTGTGATCCAGTTTGGTAAGACAACTGGTTTCGATGTGGTAGGATTGTTGCAGCAAGGCGGTGGACAACTCTGTGGTTCACTGGACGTGAAAGGCGCTTTGTTCAATGTGGATTATTGCGCCAACCCAAGCCTGAAAACACCGGCCATGTACCCGAACCCGGTAAAGGAAACCATTAATATTCGTATTCCTCAGGAACTGACGGATAAGAATATCACTATTGAGGTCCTCAATGCTAACGGTCAGTTGATGTTGACCCGAAAAGCTGAACTGGGAACGACCCAGATGGATTTCGATGTTTCTACCTGGGCAAACGGCATGTACGTGGTTCGTTTCCACTATGGCGAGGGACAGATCAAAAGAGAACTATTTTCTAAATTTTAATTGAAAAAACCTGGGCTGCGCAAAAAGCTGGTCTGTGCTTTTGCAAAGCCCAGGTTTCTTTCCATACCAAACCGGACCCTCTGTTTTTTCCGGTTTTATGAAGAGCGTCTTTCTGCTTGCAGAAGGACGCTCTTTATTTTTCTCCAAAATTGTAATCTTTTCCTTATCTTAGAGTTGTAAAAAAAGATCATCAATTGAAATAGCCGTCCGCTGGAATTGACGATCAAATAAATTTTACTTCCCACCGAAAATGCCATAGCGATTGACGAGGCTATGCACTACTGTGTGAAAACTCGGACAATCACCCCAAGCCGGTGAAAACAATAATGGCATGGCGTCCAGGTCAAATTACCTGGCCGTTCCTGTACCTCTATTTTTTATAAAATCAATTAATTATGATCCCAAATCAACGCATTATGCGTAAAAGAGTCGATGTAGTCTTTAAAATGATGGGGTACCTCGCTTTTATGCTTTTCTTTCTTTTTTCAAAAAACACCTTTGCTCAATGTGAGGCTACTGCCGGAACATTAGGAGAGATTCAACTTTCTTCATATGGCAATGATCTTTTTATACAGGCCGAGCTGACAGAACCGGCTAACGTTCCGGAGGGCTTTTTCCATTGGTACCTGCTGAGTACCGGTCAGGAGAAGATCATTCAGTATTTGAGTACGATGCCTGGTTTTGAAATCCAGGGAACAGGGGTTTTCACGATCCATTCTTTCGTTTTCGATCTCACCACCTTTGATTTTTCCAAAATTAAATTTGGAAAAACAAGTATTGCGGCTTTAGACACCCTGCTCCTCCAGGGAGGAGGTTCCTGGTGCGCCGGGCTTGATCTGGAAGGGACTTCTGTAAACATCCATGGATCGGGCGCGGCATGTGGAGCAGTAGCAGGAAGCCTGACCGTCGATTTCGAAGTCTGTTTATCGGACACGAGCAACCGGGTAAGGGCTGCTGTTCTTACACCTGCACTTATTCCGGAAGGTTTTGTACAAGCTTTTCTGCTGGCTTCCGGAGATACAGCTCTGATTCATACGGTAAGTGATTCGGCTGATTTTGTTCTTCAACAGGCCGGAAGCTACAGCATTCACAGTTTTGTCTATGACAGCACTACTTTTGACTTCGAAATCATACAGCTGGGGAAAACAACCATACCTATGCTTGATACCTTGCTGCAGGGAGCCGGAGATGCATTTTGTGCATCACTTGATCCGGAAGGCGCCACTTTTAAACTGGTTAGCTGTGCGCCGGTTTGCCAGGCTGACGCGGGTACGCTGACATCAGGAGAGCAATCTTGCCTGTCTGATGGAACCAAACGCGTAAATGCCATCCACGTTGAAGAGCCCTTTGTGCCGGAAGGTTTTTCCAAAACCTACCTGTTAACTGCCGAAGGGGAGGAATTAATTCGGGGGATAAGCGGAGAACCTTTCTTCATTCTGGAAGGAGAGGGCGCCTTTTCGATCCACACTTTCGTTTTTGATACGGCAGCTTACAGCATCGATTCTATTAAGCTCGGAGCCACTCTATTAGACCGGTTGCTTGCGCTGCTTGAACAGGAAGAGGGGGCTTTTTGCGGCGCCCTGGATACGGTCGGCGCTGTGATCGAGCTTCAGGAGTGCCCATGTTTGGCGGAAGTTGGATTGCTGGATCCTTCCGACGTTTGTCTGGATGAAAACGGCGCTGCGCTGGAAGCTACGCTCACGGTGGCAGGTGTTGTGCCGGAAGACTACAAGCAGATTTTTATTCTTACCTCAGGAGAGGAGCAAATTATCGAACAAACCACTAACGAACCTTACTTTGAAGTAGCAGATACCGGCCGCTATGCCATTCATCATTTGGTGTATAACCCGGGGAGCCTGCCGTTGAACTGGATACAATTCGGGCTTACTCCACTTTCCGTTCTGCACTCCTTCCTTAAACAGGGTGGTGGTGATATTTGCGCCGCCCTTGATCTGGAAGGGGCCGATTTTGACGTAGCGCCTTGCGAAGAGGAAATCGTTTTAAGCCCGGTAACCTTTCCGAATCCGGTAAGCGAAGAACTGACCGTGGTCTTGCCAAAGTATCTCGATCAAAAGGATATTTCCGTTCAGTTGATCGATGCTTTTGGTAATATTTCATTATCCCGGCAGATAGCTCCAGGGGTAGAACAGCTTCGAATGAACGTTACGCCGCTGCCGGAGGGTTTGTATAACTTGCGCATTCTCTATGGCGACGGACGCATCAGTATTTCAAAAGTTTATATTCTAAGGTGAGGAAGCTGATGCGGTCTCAAAACCCCCGGGCGGGTGTCCCGATGGGAAGCAAGCAAAGTATTGAATACTACAATAAAAGTTTTGCGATATTCCAAAGCCTGCGTATATTTAACCGGCTTAAGTAAAAAACACAATACCTAATCCTTAATATCCAGCCTTACAACTGGTAGGAACAACACTAAAAATCTATTAACTAAAGATGAGGGGGCTTCTTAGCCCCCTTGATTTTTTGCCCTCCAGGTATTTTACTCTCCGGCCTTTTTCCAAGAAAAATAAATTAGCTTGTAACCATTCAGTATTTGCTTGAGTAATCAAAGTGAAAGGAATAGAAAATTACAACAGCCACTTAACCCTCAGGCTTCAAAATATTGATGCGAAACCTTCTTATGAGTGATGAACAATTAATGGCTATGGTGAAAAAAGGAAAGATGGAAGCCCTGTCTGACCTTTTTGAACGACACCATGTGAAGCTGTACAACTTTTTTCTTCGACTGACCCATGATGGGGCGTTAAGCGAGGACCTGGTTCAAAATGTATTCGAAAGGATCATTAAGTACCGACGTTCTTATCGCGGGGAGGCAACCTTCCGGGCCTGGATGTACCAAATCGCCCGGAATGTGCGCTCAGACCATTACCGCCTTAATAAAGTGAAGATCAATGATTCGGTAAAACCAGTGAGTCTCGGCCTCGCTACCGGCACCCATCAGGAAGTAATGGAAAAAGAAGAAGAAGAGCAGGAACTGGAACAAGCTATCCTCCAGCTCAAACCTGAATACCGCGAAGTCCTCTGGTTGGGTTGGTTTGAAAAAATGAGCTATGCTGAGGTGGGTGAGATCATGGGCATCAGTGTGTCCAATGTAAAAGTGCGAATGCACAGAGCTATTAAACAATTAAGAAACCACTACAATAAATCTTCATATCTATGAAAATAGGAGAAGCATCATTAATCGATTATCTGGCAGGAGAGTTGAATGCTGATCAGCAAAGGGCCGTAGAAAATGCCCTGAAAAAGTCTGCCGATCTGCGCCGGCAACTGGAAGCCCTCAGGCAACTGATTGCGGAGATACAGTCCCTGGAGGAACATCAACCCTCCTCCAGCATGCGTCAACGTTTTGACCTGCTCCTTGAAAAAGAATCCGGCCGGACCAGGGTCGTCAACCTCAGAAATTGGTCCGCAGCAATAGCCGGCGCCGCAGCCATCCTGGCGTTAGGGATATTTCTAGGTCTGCAAATCCAAACAAGCCGTATCCATCAGAAACAGATGGCGGCCATACAGGCGGAACTGGAGGCTACCCGCCAGCAAATGAATCGTTTACTGGCCACCAACAGCACTGCCAAACGGATACAGGCCGTTAATATGTCCCTTGAGGCGCCAAAAGCCGATCAGGAAATGATCGACCAACTGATCGAATTGCTGCATAAGGACGAAAGTACCAACGTCCGGCTGGCAGCGATCGAAGCTTTACTCCAGCTTACTCAGGGGCATGAAATCCAACAAGCTTTGACCAGCGCCCTCAGAACGGAAAATAAACCGGTCGTACAGATCGCTCTGATCCACGCCCTGGTTCGCGTAAAGGCCGAAGATGCTGTTCCCTTGTTGAATGAACTGATCGAAAATGAAGAAACTTTTGATAAAGTTAAGGATGAAGCTCGTTTGGGCAAGTTTAAGCTGTCATAGGACTTAATCATTATAAAAACAATAATCAAAAAATTACAAGAATGAAAAAAATAAGAATGCTATTAACTGTCGGATTGGCTTTGCTGGCCGGCATCAATCTGCACGCCCAGGAATACACCGTGGATATGAGCTCAGGAAAGCTGATCATCACTGAGGTGGATCGGGTGGAGATCGAAGGTGTAAGCGGAACGCAGATCGTTTTTTCTACTGAAGCCAAAGATCAAGAGGAAGATGAAAGATCCTCCGGCCTAAAAGAAATCAGCGCTATGGGTCTTTCAGATAATACCGGCATCGGCCTGGCTACGGAAAAAAGCGGAAACGAGTTGACGGTCCGGCAAATTGGACGAAATTCCGACCGAAGATATGTCATCAAAGTGCCTAAAGGCGTATCCGTTTATTATGAACATTCTTCCTGGGAGGGTAAAACCTTGCGTATTCGCAACCTGGAAAGTGAGATCGAAGTATCGGCCAACTATAATTCCGTTGAATTAGAGAATGTAACCGGACCAATGGCCATCAACACCGTTTATGGTCACATCGATGCTAATTTTTCGAGGGTAAATCAGGAAAATGCCATTATGCTGCATTCTGTTTATGATCACGTCGACGTAACCATTCCAACAAATACCAAAGCCAGCTTTAAACTCAGCTCGTCTTACGGGAAGATCTTTACCGACCTGGATCTGGATGTGGAAAAGGGAGAAGGCGGTCTAAGATCAATCTCCAGCAGTAAAATTAACGGCAAGCTGAACGGTGGAGGCGTCGATTTTTCCATCAAAGCTACTTACAGCAATATCTATCTTCGGAAAAAGTAGACCTCCTTTTTTCTTCACTAAAAAAAATAATGGATGAAAACCTATTATATCTTGCTGATCACCTTCTTCTGGGCACTTGGCCTGGAAGCACAGTCGATCATCGAAAAATCTTTCAATGCTTCCGGAGTAAGCGAATTAAATGGTGATTTTACCTGGGCGGATGTGGAAATTACCGGCTGGGAGGGAAATCGCATAGAAGTGGTCGCACAGGTGTCCATCAATGACGGCGAAAATGACGACGCTTTCCAGCTGGAGGCTGAGCAGTCGGGTAATACACTGAGTATAGTTACCGATATCAAGGGAATGGACCAACTGCCGAAAATAATCACTGTAATGCACGAAGGGAAAAAATATTTCTTCAAAAAAGAAGGGGATTATAAAGAACAGATCGAACAACTGAGAAAAGATCTGGGTGTCGACGAATTGCGCTCTTACTCCACCGGCGTTGCCCAGGAAATAAAACTGACGATCAAAGTGCCTGCAAAAGTGGCGTTGCGACTTGAGTCCACCTATGGGGCTGTCAAGTTGACTAATTGCAGCAACATCATGGACATACAAAACACCTATGGCCCCATCGAGGTCGTTTTTTCCAAAAACACAGGTATGAAAGACGCCAGGCTAAGTTCCACCTACAGCTTCGTGGATGTCAGCATTCCTGCAAGCGCCAAGGTCGATGTGGAATTGAACACCAGCTACGGCTCTCTTTTCACCGACCTGGACATCGACGTGGATAAGTCGGCCAGCGAAGAAAAGGCTTTCTTCAATAAAGTGGTGGGAAGGATCAACGGCGGTGGTCCTGAACTGAAGATGCAAGCGAAATACAATAATGTTTATCTGCGAAAAATATAGCAGCCCGAAAAGACTGCTGACTTTTTACATCAAGCCCTCCTGACCAGGAGCTTCCTGCAATCAAAAGGAAGCTCCTTTTTTTTATCTAAAATCATACTTTTTAATGACATTTCCAGGAATCATTTTGAACATTTTTGCGTAATAGGCATTGTAAAACATGTTTTTAGGCCACTAACCTTTCTAACCAACCCTTTTTGATTTTTTTTCATCTGCTCCCTTAGCGAAAGGGCATTGATCAGTTTGCTGTCCTGCATGATAAAGTCACTGGCCTGGAACCAGTCAAGCATATAAGTTTCATACATTACTTTTGGTTTGGTGCGGCTTTTTTAAGCTGCACTTTTTTTTTGGGGACATTTGATTGTGTAAAAAGACCGCCGGTCTTTTTACACAATCAAATGTCTATTCCTATATTGTAAAAAAAAGATGAGAGTATTACTGACCCTTTTCCTTTTTTGCCTGGGCATACAACTCGCTGCCCAGCCCAAACTATCACCAGAACAACTCGATCAGATAGCTGAAAAATATGCCTACGCTTCTTTCCAAACTTTTTACGAGCTGCTCAGCATTCCCAATGACGCCAACAATACGGATGACATCATGAAAAATGTGGAATGGTGCGAATCGGCTTTCCAGGAGCGTGGTTTCAGCACAAAAAGACTGCCGACTTCCACTGTACCCCTTTTGCTGGCGGAAAGAACAGTTCCCAATCCTCAGAAAACCGTTTTGATCTATCTGCAAATAGATGGTCAGCCTGTCGATTTCAGCAAATGGGAGCAGGAAAGCCCCTGGAAGCCGACCTTGAAAAAGCAAGATGCCGATGGCAATTGGATCGCAATAGACTGGGGTCGCATCAACGACAACTTCGATCCCGACTGGCGCGTTTTTGCCCGTTCCGCTTCCGATGCGAAAGGCCCGGTGGCCATGTTTCTGGCTGCACTGGATGCTGCAAAGGAACTCGGCATCCAGCCTTCTTACAGCATGAAGATCATCATGGATTTTGAAGAAGAAATGGGATCCCCTCGTCTGCCGGCTGCTGTTGAACAGTATAGTGAAGAACTGGCGGCAGATATGTTGATCATATTCGACGGGCCACTGCATATTTCCGGAGAGCCTACCTTGAAGTTCGGCGCCCGGGGTATCGCCACCGTTACCTTAACCGTCTATGGGCCTCGTGCGCCTCAACACAGCGGGCATTACGGAAATTATGCTCCGAATCCGGCCGTTCGCCTTTCCCAATTGATCGCTTCTATGAAAGATGATCGCGGAAGGGTGACCATTCCCGGTTTTTATGATGGGATAAAGATCGATAAGGCAACCCGCGAAATACTGGCGGCCGTCCCGGATGACGAAGCCTTTATCCAAAGTCAGATCGGCATTGCCGAACCGGATGGGGTAGGCAACAACTATCAGGAAGCATTACAGTATCCTTCGCTGAATGTTAGAGGCATGCTTTCCGGCTGGGTCGGCAGCAAGTCCCGAACCATCGTTCCGGCTACGGCGACTGCGGAAATAGATGTCAGACTCGTCAAGGAATGCGATCCCGAACGCCTGATCCGGTTGATCCGGGAGCACATTCAAAAAGAAGGGTACCATATTCTGGACAGAGCGCCTACCGATGAAGAAAGGCAAAAATACAACAAGCTGATCTTTTTCCGCTCGGTCATTAATTATCAGGCTTTCCGAACCTCCTTTGATTCTGAGGTAGGCCGTTGGTTGTCGGGCGCCCTGGAAAAAGCACATGGGGAAATACCCATTCGCATTCGCACCAGCGGGGGCTCCATTCCTATCTCTCCTTTTGTAGTGACGCTGGACGTCCCTGCAGTTATTGTGCCTACCGTTAATATGGATAATAATCAGCACAGCCCGAATGAGAATTTGAGATTGGGAAATTATGTTGATGGGATAAAAACAATGGTGGCTATTTTAAATGAGAAATTTTAAGGTGGCTGGGGCGCTCTCGGCGCCCCAGCCACTCTAATGCGTTTTATTCTATCTTAATACTTTCTATCAACACGCCATGCTGATCTTTTAATTCCTTTTCCGGGATACCAGGCCCAATCGACAACTGCAAGGATTCAATGTTTTCGATCTTGAACGGCGCCGTTTTTCCTTCCTCAAAATAATAAGATAAAAAAGTAGGGTAGGGACGCGGCAATGTCACCAGTTTCACCTTTTTGAGTTGATCGAGTTCGACTTCATACTCATACCGATCAGGCTGAACTTCTATGACGGCGCCATGCGCTACTCCCTGGTGATCGACCAGAGCGATCTGGAACTTGCAGGGCTTATTGTTCAGGCTATTTCCACGGAAAATAAGCTTGTCCTTATTGGCCAACTCCTTTCTCCTGGCCTGGATCTTTTCTTTAAAAGTGAAGCGCATGGAATAATCATAAACGGGCTGTGCTTCCGGGTTTTCAGGATCCACCCTGAAAAGCTGATCTACATTGACTTCAAGGGCAGCCTGGTTGGGCTCATCCCCCGGGATAAGAAAGCCGGAGCCCCTGATCCACCTCCTGTTCAGCAGGTCGGCATCCTCCATGGCGTTGAACAGATAGATCGGATTGGAGGAAAGGACAACGCTCGTTTGATAAGGTTCATTGCCGTAAAAATCCCAGTCCCACGGATAGGAGGGAATTCGCTCGGGAAAGGTTAAAGCGCGTTCTTTTTCCCGAACCACGATATGATAGCTGAGAAAACCGGTATTCATCAGGCTGTCCGGAATAGTGGCTTCGTATTGATAGGGGCCGGTGCGTTCCATTTGCATGCGCTGCCGCCAGTAGCCGTGCCCCTGATAGAATAGCTCGACGGCTTGGGGTGCTGCTTCCGAAGTGACAACGGTAGCTTGTATTTTATGGGGCTGTCCGGCCTGGACCTCAGGAAGCGGACGATGCAGGAGGTAGGTCTGGTCGATATTTTCTTCGGGGGCGGAAAATTCATTGACGGTAATGTTCTTCCATTGATCATTAGGTTGGATGACAGGCTGGATACCTGAGCGGGTGAGCAGGTAAGTTCCGGGACGAATGCTGAAGGTGGCGCCCTCTACTTTCGGCCTGTAAGCATTACCCGAATTGATCGCCCGAATAACAAACCGGCTGCCCAGATTGGGCAGTTTTACCGTCATGGGCCATTCGTTCCATTTGATGACACCCACCTTGCGTTTAGGTGTAGTATCGCCAAAAGGATCATTGATCCAAATGGCGTCGGGCATTACTTCCAGTCGCCAGACGCCATCCTCCAACTGGTCCAGAAAATAAGCACCGGCGCCCTCGTATTGCACCACTTTAGAATTTCCCCAGCCGGCTATACTTTTTAACTGTTCCGGCCGGTCGATGGGACGGGCGGTATGATTGGTGTAGATGTAAGTATCTTCCGACAGCATTTCAGCCAGATCCTTTTCATAGCTCAGGCGGAAATCCCCGAAGTCGACGTTTTCCGGATAGTTACCATAATCAGCATATCTGGGGATGCGATGGAAGACTTCCGAGCTGATCTTGAGGCTCAAGGCTTTTTGCGGAGTATAAGCCAGATTCATATAATGGGTGCCGTACTCGGTGTTGACGTCGGCCATGTAAGTAGGGTCATAAGCAAAATGAGTCGCCCATTGAATGCCTGCCGTCCGAAAGCTGCGGGCCATAGCCGGGTAGATGTAAGACCGCCCGATATCCGCTGCATCGAATTCGTAGACGATTTTGGCCATTTTATCAAAACGAGGGTCACTGGAATAGGGGATGGCATAGTGATCTACATTTGGCATGAAATTACCCTTGAGTTCTTCCGGTGAGACCAATCCTGTGGGATACCACTGAAAGGTGCCGCCCTGAGTATCAGCCTCCAGATAGGCGTCGGCCATTTGTACGGCATGGCTCATGTTGTAAAAGATCGGCTTCCGGCAGCCTGTCTTTCGCATGGCGGCCACCATACGATTGATGAAGTCTTTGACGCGATCCGCAGACCCCCGGTGGTGAGGTTCGTTACTTACTTCGAAGGCGACGATGTTGGGGTCATCTTTGTATGCTATGCCGGTATAGACGTTAATGTGGTTGAGAAACTGATACAGGTAGTTTTCCTGAGCTTTGATGGCCTCCGGGTTAGTCAGGCAATCGCCTTTGCCGTATTTGGCGGAAAAACCAGGGGTGGGTTCGTCCCTTTCCGGCCAGCCGTTGCCCCAGTAGGCGATGGGCGTGATGAGCATTTTAATGCCTCGTTCCTGGGCTTTGTACAGCAGATAATCAAACAATCGAAGATGTTCATTTTCCAGTAAATTACCCAGGGTATCGCTGATCTCGGTATCCCACACGTGTATGCGGTAGGCGTCAAAACCCAATCGGGCAAAATGATAGACATCCTGATCGATGGCTTCGGTGATGGGAACATTCCTCCGCCTGGCCGTGCGAAAAGCATGAGCAAATGGAGCCGAGTAGTTGACGCCGAAACCATGTATTTCTTCCTTGCTGTCCTGCCGGCGCATGACGCCATCCTCATCTACGTAAACAGAGGCTTCCTGCTGGGCGGATAAAGACATGGTTAAAAATATAAAGGTAATAATTGCGAGAGTGAGTCTGAAAAGTTGGTTAGTGATTGTCATGATGCTGTTTTTCCATTAAAATACCAAACATTCTATTTACAAATCAACCATTTTTGGTGTAGATTACGTTTAAATGTAAAAGCCTTTCCAAAAAATTATCCTGACTGGCCGTTAAGTCGTTATACAAAATGAAAGAGAAAACACATTCCATAAGTCGACTCCATGCCATCCCATGGATCCTTTTGTTTGTGTTGATCAATCTTTTTTTGCTGATCAACGGCATCGGCAAAACGCTGGCCAGGAAGGCGCTGGATGATCTTATCGAGCAGGAGTTACCCCCTTTTTACAACCTATCCTATGAACTGTTGGAATTCAGCCTGCTGGATAAAGAACTGACGATTATTAACTTATTATTCACTCCTGATTCCACCATACAAGCGTCCGGAGTAGAACGCGCTTTTGAAGTGCATATTCCCCATTTTGACATCCGGCTGAAATCGTTGGATGCGATTTTGTTTGATCAACAACTCCTTGTCGAGGGGGTTACCATTGTGGATCCTCAATTTGCCATCCGCGACTTTTCAAGGGATAAAGTCCTCACCGCCTCGACAGAATCTCTGAGCTTGTTCGAACTGATCCGGCAATACCTGAGCTTATTCCGGGTGAGCGCCCTGGAAGTGAAAAACGCCGGTTTACAATATAAAAAAGAAGGGCACGGAAAGAAAGGCGCGCTTTCTTTACGAGAGATCTTTTTCAGGGTCCAGGAGTTTGCCGTAGATTCCACCCTGACGCGGCGGAACTTCCTCAATGCGGAATCGGTCGAACTGATCATCAACAAACAACTCTTTTATCTTTCTGATGACCTGCACCGTTTTTCCTTTGACCGTTTTCGGTTGTCTACCCGTGATTCCGTTCTGAGCTTTAGTAATGTAGTCCTGGAACCTCGCGTCGATATCCCGGATACGATGGACACTCGTTATCAACTGTACATTCCTGAGGTTAATTTAAAAGGGGTAGATTATCATCAGTCATATTTGAACAAAGATCTCCGCATCGATCACGTGCTGTTATTTCGACCCGAGATAGTAGTTAAAGGAGGCCGGGAAAAAGCCATTTCCGGGAGAGATGCAAAACAAAATGCTTTACTGGATGTCCTCTCCCAACTGGCGCCGAGTATTCAGGTGGAGCGTATCCAACTGGAGGATGCTAAGGTTGCGCTTGACTTTCAGCAGAGCCTGGGCCGTGATTTTAGTTTCGAAGTAGACCACCTCAACCTCTTCCGGTGTTTTATCGATCCGGAGGATATGGCATATACCAAGGGGAGGGCTCCTTTCCAGGAATTCAATTTCAAGCTGACCAACTACAGGGAGCGCCTGCCGGATGAAATGCATGTGCTGGAAGTGGAGCAGGTAGATATTCCGAGCCTGGCGGCCGGAATATACCTCAGAGACTTTAGCATATTCCCTTATGATGAGCACCCTCATTCAACGCAGACGAAGGTCTACCAGCAATTTCCCTATATGTCTATTGAAGGCATTGATTATCTTGGTTTTCTGTTTGGTGATCCACTGGACATTAAACGGTTATATATAAAGGCCCCTTACACGCGTTTACTGACGCCTTTAAAAGAACAGGAACGTCCCTCTGCCGTACCGGATATCGACAGTATAAGAGCGTCTATTACGGGCTCCTTTATGAAAAGAATTACTGCTGCTGCTCTGCGGGTCGAGCGGGGGCGCTGGCAGGTAGATGATTGGCTGACAGTGGGCGATTATGATCTTTCAGCTCGTGGTTTTCGCGTGGACAAAAAGATACGTTCCTGGAAAGGGCTGGCTGATACGCTCTCTCTGAATGCCGGAAATGTGGAGTTAAGGCTGGAAGGGCAACAGCTGAGTATTGCAGACTTTTCCACCAATAGCATTGCCCATGATTTTAAGGGTATTCGCTATCGTTCGACCTCCCCGGAGGATTCTGTGGATATTTCACTCGGCCGTTTGCAGATCGGGGATTCGGACCTGGACAGCTTGCTTCATCAGCGTTTTCGGTTTGATACGTTGAAAATGGATCGCCTGCGGGCTTTTGTAAAGCTGAAAGCGGTAGAAAAAAAGACAGGGCAAGATCCTTTTACACTGAAATTTCCACTTTATTCCCCTAATTTATTATTGACCAATGCTGCTTTGAATCTGGAACTGCCGAATGGAGATGAATTGACTTTTTCTGATCTGCAGGCACATCTGGCGGTAGATTCGGTGCTGGACTGGAAGGAGATGAAGTTGGCCAATTTTCACTTTTTTTCACAAAAAGCAGATCACCACCTATCGGCAGGAGAGGTGGCTAAATTGAGAGATGAGCCCTCCTTTCGTTTATTAGGAGTGTCTGTCCTGCCTAAAGACAGCACTCAAACAGTTAGGCACCCGATGATTTTTCCGGAAGTACACATTAAAAAATGGAACCGCAGTCGCTATGCCACTTCCGGCGAATGGGTGTTTGAAAAAATAAAACTCTTGCGTCCCATATTCACCTTGGAAAAAGAACGGTTTTCATATTCTTTTTTCAAAAAAGGAACGGACCCTTCCTGGCCTCTTATTTTGCTGGATTCTTTGGAAATAGATAATGCACAGCTAAATATTGGTCTTGGGGATTCACTAAGGCTTGACCTTCCCCTGTTCGACCTTAAAGTGTACAAACTCAATACCAAAAAACGGCTGATGGCATCTTCAGGTTTGACGGATCTTTATCAGACAATACATTTACAGGCTTTAGAAGGCGGGCAGTTTTTTGCCCCGGAATGGCAAGTCCGGGCGGATGTCTTTTCCTGGAAGGGTGGTCAATATAACGATCTGGAATGGCTGAATCTAAACATCAGATCCGAGAAAACCGCGCTGCCACAAGAAACCGAGATCAGCCGCCTGAGCGTAAACCGCCTGCGACTGGATCAATTGCTCAAAAAAAATGAACTGGTTCTGGATAACATGGTAATTGGTTCAACGAAGATGAGGCTGCTGCAGGCCACTAAAAGAAAACCGGCCTGGACACTGGGAGCCCCTGCCTGCATTAAACTCCCCTTTAATGCCGTTCGGATCGGACAATTGCGCATGGATGAGGCCTATCTGAATTTACAGGAGCATACCCCACTCACTTTGGGGCGCATCCACTTGATCGCCGAGGGCATCCGGACCGATTCCATTGTCGAAGGCGAAAAGCTGGAAAAATATTACCAGTATCTGGATTTTGGCCTTCGCCATATGGCCTACACGCTTGGTAAGTATGATGAGTATGATCTTTCACAGGTCCTTCATTTCAATAGTCGTGATCGGCAACTCCTTATTACGGATCTGGACCTGACGCCCAAATACACTAAAACTCAGTTTTCAGCTATTATCCCCCACCAGGAGGACTTGTTCGATCTTGAGGTGGATTCCGTAAAGATCCATGGTTTTCGCTGGAGCAACCTTTTCCGTCAGCCTCTTCGCTGGCCAAAGGCTGAGATTGTGGGAATGAAGCTGGATATTTTCAGGGACCAGAATCCGGTGCATCCGAATGATCATCAGGACCTGGTGCAGGAGCAGGTTAAAAGAATTCCGTTTCCCTTTGTACTCGACACCTTGAAGGTCAGTACAGACATTCACTTTTCCATTTTGCCCGAAAATACCTCTCTGGCGGGAGTGATCAGCTTCAATGACCTGAAAGGTAACCTCATTCACATTACCAATCAGGATAGCCTCTGGGACCGCCCCATGTTGCTGGATGCTTCCGGGAAAATATATGACCGGGTCGCCTTCAACGCCAGCGTCGAATTCGATATGGCGGATCCTATGAACAGTTTTTTGATGAGCGGCAAGGTCGGTCGGATGGATATCGAACTCATGAATAACATTTTGTTGCCTACTGCCCGGATCTTTATCCGAAAGGGAAAAAATAAGGAGATCACTTTCGATATTTCGGCCAATAAAGATGTGGCGATCGGAGATATGTTCTTCCGTTACAACAAACTCAAATTCCGCATTGTCGACAAGGACGACATCCACCATACCAGTCTGGGCAACTCTCTGCTGACCTTCTGGGCCAACCGTCTGGTCAAATCTAACAATCCCAGTTTTTTAAGAAAAAGAGAAGGCGTCATCTATTTTGAACGCAATCCCAACCGGGCGATCTTCCATTATTGGTCCAGGGCTTTGCTAAGCGGTATTGTCAGTAGCGTAGGAGTGAAAAACAATCGGAGGCAACTAAAACAATTGGGATATGAAAATCTGGAAGCGCTCAACTACCAGGAGTTGTTTGGGGAAAAGGAGGAGGAAGAGAAAGAAGAACAGGAAGAGTAAGCGTTTAGGTGATGGCGCTGGTAACAGCATAAATTCGCTCAAACTTGAGTCCTTCTGCGTCGAAAAAATTGATCTTTTGTATCATACGTAATTCTGGTTATGACAATCAAAAATTAATAAATGGACATTACAATAACAGGAGGAGGCATCACCGGCCTCACGACTGCACTTGCCCTGAACAAGCTCGGCTTTCCCTGCCGGGTCTTTGAAAGCACACCGGAAATCAACGCCGTCGGCGCTGGCATCTGGATGCAGCCTAATGCCATGAAAGTCCTGGACTGGCTCGGTATTGGCGATCAAATCCGCGAAGCCGGTCA
>CAZJQS010000065.1:0-1502 GCA_964548175.1 uncultured Saprospiraceae bacterium | reverse complement strand
TCAACGATAAAGTTGCCGCCCTCCTTTGCTAATGTAGGGGCCGAGGCCTGGGGCAAAAGCATACGATTCGGCTTTGCGGGGATTTCCGATAAAGAGGTCTACTGGTTTGCTGTGGCCAAAGCACCGCGAGGTCAGAAAGACCAAGCGGGAGAAGTGAAGGAAAAACTGCTGCAGATGTACGGGGGATTTGCCTCCACCATTAAAGAGATCATTGCAGCCACGCCGGAAGAAAAGATCATCAGAAACGACATTATCGATCTGAAAAGATTACCATCCTGGCATCAAGGACGAGTATGCCTGATCGGCGATGCGGCTCATGCGACGACCCCTAATATGGGCCAGGGGGGTGGACAGGGCGTGGAAGATGCTTACTATCTGAGTAACATATTAGCCCGCAGCGCTCATTACGAAGAAGCTTTCAAACGCTTCGAAAAAGATCGCCGCAAAAAAGTAGATTTTGTGGTAAATACGTCCTGGCGGATCGGGCAGCTGGCGCACTGGCCGCTCGGTCAGCAGTTGTTCAAACTTATGATGAGATGGACGCCGGAGGCAGCCATGCGGCGCTCTTTGGAAAAAATGTATGACTTGAAGGTGTTTTGATTGCCAAAATGCCGAAAAATGGCCTTATATTACATAAGGTACATTAAGGAAAAGTAAATATTTCCATTTTATCACACTAAAACTCTAAACATGAAAAATGTCATCCTATTTTTCTCCTTTCTTTTTATTGCTCCAACTTTAATTTTTGCCCAAAAAGACGAAGCAGCCATAAAAGAGGTATTAGTAGCCGAGACTCAGGCCTTTCTGGATCGCGACTTCGATGCTATGGCAATCCACTGGGATCAATCTGAAAATGCCACTCATTCGGTCGCAGGCACCGGTACAGTTCAAAAGGGCTGGGAAGCCGTTAGTACGTCAATGAAGGGGTATTTTAAAAATAATCCGGAAGCGGATAATGCTGATTTCAGTAATGGCGATTATATGTTTAGCATTCAGGGGGACCATGCTTTCGTGACCTTTAAGCAGACCATGACTCCTGAATTTAAAGCAAAGAATAATGACGAGCTATATTCAAGCACTACTTATCAAGTGCGCAGCCTGGTAAAAAGTAATGGCCAGTGGAAGATCATACATGTCGTTACCTCTCCTATTCAAAGTGAAGACAGTGATGCTAATGTGACCACTCACCTGAGGTTGGCCAGCCGAATGCTCAATCGTATGGGACGTACGGAAGAGGCCGCCAAAATTCCGGAAATGGTCATGGAAATGTTTCCAGACATACCGGACGGTTACTGGGGCGCTGGTTGGTACGCCTTTTCAAAAAAAGACAAAGGTAATGCCATCAAGTATTTGGAAAAAGCGATTGCTCTTTTTGATGGCGAAGCGCCTGCCAACTTGAAGAATTTGTACGAAGAGGCAAAAAAAATGGAGTAATACCAGACTTCGAGGGCGTCTCATAACTCCTTCGTCGTTATTCGCCGCCCTCTATTATTTTATTTAGG